>DASPST010000063.1:0-16847 GCA_035623795.1 Terriglobales bacterium | reverse complement strand
CCGCTGCCCACTCTGTGGCTGGTCGCCACGAAAGGAAAACAAATGGTTCTGCGAATGTGGTCATGGTTGGAACTCGCTAAACGCAGCGCCGACATGAAAGAGCAGTTCAAAGACGACCCACGCTGCTGCCGCTGACTGGTTGCACACTTCGAAAGCCGACTTTCGGCGTCTCTCAACTCGTCTTCGCAACTTGGGGATTGGACAGGAAATCGAAGCCGAAGAACCAGAGCCGTAGCAAGATCGTGCCCCGTCAGAAATTGGCTGGGAGATAACAGCGGTTACTGAGCGCTCCAATGACGCTTCATCCGAAAACGTGGTAGCAACGTGGTAGCAATCGCGCCTAAATTTGCCTAAGATTGCCTACTTGGAACGCCCGGAAGTCGCTGAAACCATTGATTTCACGTACTCGGCGTTCGATCAGTAGGTTGAAGGTTCGATTCCTTCCGCGCTCACCACGTTATGTCCGCAAAGTTACAGGCTTCTTCTGGATATATCCTAAGTGAAGTGTGGTTGCTCGTTTCCAGCCATGTCCGCGCTGTGTCCGCATTGAGACAGAATCAGTGCCGAGAGGAGGCTTTCCGTTCTCAAAAATGCTTAGTGTGATGAACTCCTCCCAAGATCCGGATTTCGGGACATTGTGCGTATTAGCCTATCGGTTAGAGTCTACCTAGGCGGCATTGGCGGCATTGGCGGCGTAGTCTTTGACGCGGGGAAAAAAGTCCAGTAAACTGTTTATGCGCTCTGCCTGAACCACAAGTAGACAACCTGGAACGTGGAGCCTCAACTACTCACCAGCAACATTCTCTGTGACTACCTAACAAAAAAAGAACTTGCGGAACAACTACGCAAAACGGTCAGAACTATTGACCGGATGAATCTGGCGGGTGACGGACCCCCATTTACTCGCATAGGCCGTACCACCCTGTACCGACGCGAAGCTGTCCTTGATTGGCTAAGAAGTCGGGAAGTCAAACTCTCGCGACGGGGGAGTAAGCGAGGGGGTGGACAATAACTGCCCCGAGCCGATCATTTCGCCGCGAACTGCTCCCGCCTGCGGAGCAATTTTTCCGCTCTAACACTCAGCGGTTTAGGCGCCACGGCAGTCGGGCGAGAGCCGTCTGCCCTTTCCACCCTCGTGCTGAACACCAGAACTTCTCGATAGACCTGGACCGCGGGCTGTACAAGTGCTTCGTCTGCGGCGCGTCCGGCGACATAGTTAAGTTCATTATGGACAGGGACCGCGTGGACTTCCGCGTAGCCGCCCGTCAGTTAGGCCCGCTCGCACCGATCGACAGTGGCCAAGCTGAGACGTTCCGCACTGAGCAACGGCGGCTCGAACGCATTGATCTTGCAGCCGACAAGCTCGCTCAGAGTGAGCGTGTCCTCCGGCTCGAGTGCCGCGACCGCATCCACTACTGTGACCGCGTACTGGCAACTCCCGGCCCTTGGTCAGAGTCACAATGGCAACGGGCGCAAGCTGCCTACATCTTACGCGATGAGTACCTGCTGCCCGCCTACGTGCTGCTGTCATGGGGCGCCATGGCTCAACGCATTCGGTACGTGTTGGCCGACGGGCGGACACGCGCGGAGATGGCCGCTGCTGTCCACAATTCAGGCGGTGTTCCCACTGACTCCGGGCAGTGGCGCGAGGTGCTGGCATGAGCACCCGCGAGGACTACGCCCGTCGCGAGCTATTCGAACAGAATCCCGCCCTGCTGCGGGAGGTAATTCCAACCTCGGCGGAACTGGGCTTTCGCGATGACATAAGAATCAAACCTGACAGCGAGCAGGATTTAGAGCCGGCACCATCCGTAGAAGACCTCGCTCGCCCCAACTGGCCTGACGTGCTGAAACACGAAGCCCTGTATGGACTAGCCGGCGAGATTGTCCGCACGATCGAGCCCCACTCCGAAGCCGACCCTGCGGCACTCTTGATCCAGTTCCTTGTGGGTTTCGGCAATGTGATTGGCCGGCAAGCGCACTTCGTAGCGGAGGCGGATCGGCACCCCTGCAATTTGTACGCTGTCGTAGTTGGCCAGACGGCAAAGGGTCGCAAGGGCACGTCCCTAGGACAAATACAGCACATCCTGGCTGCCGTTGATGGGGAGTGGTATCGCACGCGGGTGATGGGCGGGCTAGCCACTGGCGAAGGTCTTATTTGGGCCGTGAGAGATGGGATACAAGAGCGTATTCCAGTACGTGAACATGGTCGCGTAGTGCGCTATGAGGATGTGGAATCCGATCCTGGCGTGGCAGACAAGCGGCTGCTGGTGGTCGAACCCGAGTTTGCCCGCGTGCTTCAAGTCGCGGAGCGCAACTCAAACACACTTTCGGCTATCATTCGGCAAGCCTGGGATACCGGGAACCTCCGGATCCTCACGAAGAACCAAGCGACCCAAGCGACTGATGCGTATATTTCTATCGTAGCGCATATCACCAAGGATGAGTTGCGGCGCCTGCTTACAGATACCGCAGCGGCCAACGGCTTCGGGAACCGGTTTCTGTGGGTGTGTGCGCGTCGTTCCAAGCTTCTGCCCGAAGGCGGTAATCTACACGCCCTAGATCTCACTCCAGTCACCAAGGGCGTGCAGGAAGCCATGGCTTTCGCACGCAACGTGCATCGGATTCAGCGCGACGATAACGCCCGTGCAATCTGGCGTGAGGTGTATGGGGATCTGAGCGAGGGCAAGCCGGGATTGCTCGGCGCGGTCACATCCCGTTCCGAAGCGCAAACAATGCGCATCGCCTGCATTTTACGCCTTGCTGGATTGCTCTGAGCTAGTGCGAGCGGAACACCTAATGGCGGCCCTGGCGGTTTGGCAATACTGCGAGGACTCGGCGCGGTTCATCTTCGGAGACGCAATTGGAGATGCCACGGCAGACGAAATCCTCCGCGCTCTACGCAGGCATCCCGAGGGTCTGACCCGAAACCAAATCCGAGAATACTTCCATAGGCACAAAGCCATCTGCCGAGATTGGCCGAGCACTGGGTGTGCTCCAGGAGTACGGGCTTGCGCGGACGGTTCGCAGTCGTGAGCAAGAGGATCAAATCCGGCCTACCGAACGCTGGTACGCACTCACGACAATGCGCGGTTTGCGCGATACGCGCGGTTTACATGATCCAAATGGCGCAAATAGCGCAAATGGCGCGCAGGAGACAGCCCATGGCTGACTATCTGGCCGTAGCACGACGGGCACTGGCAAGTTTGTCCGCGACTCCGAACCTAAAGGGCCGGCAACCTTCACCGACCGAGACAAAACCCGGCCCCTACTTAGACTTGCCCGAACCGGGGAATGCTCCGGCCTGGACTGCTCGCTATGAACGCATCTTCGGCCCCGGCAAACATCATCGCTTGCTGACATATATCGGACGACGCGTAAGCTGTCCGGCAGGAAATGGGACTTTGGTCAACGTATTCGTTAATCGTTGCGATGTAGACCTGGGCGACGTAACCCCCGACGGCCAGCGCAGGGTCAGGTTGTACAAGCCCAATGAAGTGGAGCCGATCCAATGAAAAAGACCAAAACCCCGGACAGGAGGAAGTCCCCTACCGCTTAGCAGTGCTGAGCAAAATGGGAATTACAGAAACGATGCAACGTAAGAAACCGCCGACCATGCTGGCTCCCCCTGAAGTGTTGTGTAGCCCCACGCTGCGAGCACAGTTCATCCACAAACACGGGCGAATCCCGGTTGCGCCAGGTCACTGGAGTCTGCTGCAACCCACCTCCGCAGCATCTACGGAACTGCCCCACGTTGCCGAGACGGGACCGTTGCAGACGAGCCTGTGTGCGAACTGTTCCAGTCCCTTACCTGCTAAACGCAGTAAGTACTGCTCTGATCCCTGCTCAGACGATGCCAAGCGAAAGAACGCTCGCAAGGCATACGGACATCGGCACAGGTTTATGTGTGTAGAGTGCGGTTGCGAGCTTCGCCCCGGGCGGCGCAGGCGATAGACGGCCGGTGATTTCAGAATCATTTCTGAAGCCGTCGCTCGCATCGATCAGTCGAAGTGTACTGTCGCTTGAAATTTGGGACAGAAAGGGGACAATTGTCACTTGTCTGTCCCCGTATAAACCAGCGTTTTGTTCCTGAAAATAAATAAGATAGGGCCAAATCAGCCAAAGTGTCCTATGGCTCGAAATGTGGGACAAAAGGGACAGTTCCTGGCACGAACAAACGTTTGTTGTCGCCGAGTGAGACATTGGTCGTCGGCATCTCTGTTCCCCGGCGTGCCTCTGCTTTGAACTGCGCGCTCTGCCGGAAATTGCAGAGGCCATTCGAAGGTTGTCAGGTGGAGCCCAAGGCGGGGAGATCCGACACCTGGAGGGTTTGGGGGTGTTGTGCCTTCCTACCCGCTCCAGCCCGTAAATCCTCACCTGTTTCGCCGTAACGGAGGCGTCTGGGTGGCTCAGCAGTCACTTCATCGAAACCTGCGAACTAACAGATTGTACCGGTCTGACCGATAGAGACCTACCACATAGAGTGTGGGGTTCCCTTTGGTCGAGTAAATGACCTGGCGAATGCGGAGCAGGGGATGCCCGCGTGGTACCTGAAGGAGGTGCGCGGTCGTGGAATCTGCGGCGGCGGCGTCGACTTCTTCATCCGCGTACGCGAGCTGGATATCATAATCACGTTCCAGGGTGGAAAACAGAGAGCCGCGCGCCAACGAAGTGCGACTGAGCCGGCGAAACTTCTGCGCTGGTAAATAGCAGGTTTCCAGTGCAAAGGGTTGGTCTGCACCAAGGCGAAGTCGAACAAGCTTGTTAAGAGGAGCATTGTCTATCAAGCCCAACCGTGTCGCTATCTCTTGCTCGCCATGAACCAAGACAGAAGATACAACCTTTGAGCAAGCCGCGAGATTTCGTGCCGCCATCAACTCGGTGAAACCCATCAGCTTGTTGAAGTGAATCTTGGGAGGCGCCACGAAGGTTCCCGCTCCGCGTCTGCGCTGGACCATTCCCTCCCCCTCCAGTACCGTCAAAGCATGGCGAGCCGTCATGAGACTGACGCCATGAATCTTCGCCAACTCCCGCTCCGATTCGACCGCGTCGCCGGGCTTCAATTCTCCCTGGTCGATACGCTTCATGATGGAAGCTTGAATTTTTCTGTAGGCCGGCATTCCATTCTTGCTGTCTACCATGAGCGCTCCGGAAGTCGTGCGGTTGCGAAAAGCTGCCCTCGAGATCTGGCGTCCTGCCTAGGCTTCATCGGCTCTCTGATATAGAGCTACCAAAATCCGCCCAAATCGCCGGTCCCCTGTCCCTGCTCTGCGCTTGAGTGATGCATGCTATAGAGCGGACGGGGATCCATCCAAGTTATCCTTACGGTTTTCGGAACCTATTAAAACCCCTGACCACTATACCATAGCACTAAATACCGATTTTAAATGGTCAAAATCCTATTTCTTGTAGCACTGACACGACAGGTTTTCCACAGCTCCTAACGCCCCCAGGCTGTGAATGTGTGGCTCTGTTGCAATGTGCTATAGGCCAGAGGGTAGCTGGAAATTTGCCCGTAACGCATTTTTTTCTTGACGGTGCCCTGTGATCTACTATATAGCAATTGACGACGTTTTTTAGCGGGGTAGGCACGCCATCGTCCCGATGGCAGGCTTTCGCAACCAGAGATGTCTTGTGGGAGGTGTCTCTATGGGTCAAGCGATCAGGCGCGGACTCGCTCTTGGGTTGTTACTCGGATTGTTTGGGACGCTCGAAATAGCCTGGGGACAGGAAGTGACCGCGGGCATTACGGGTACGGTTCTTGATCCCACCGATGCACCCATTAAGGCCGCAACCGTGACTGCCAAAGACACGGATCGCGGAACCACCTGGACGGCGCAGACGAACGACAGCGGCATTTTTAACCTCAACCGCCTGCCGGTGGGGAACTATTCGGTGACGGCGACAGCGGCTGGCTTCGAGACGTCCGTGTATCCGACGTTCACGCTCGTCCTTAACCAGACTGCCAACATTATCTTCCGCATGAAGCTCGGCGAGGTTTCCCAGACCGTCGAGGTTTCGGCTGGCGCACCTATCTTGCAGACGCAAGACACGCAGGTCAGCACCCTTATCGACGCCCAGACCACCGAGTCCTTGCCGCTGCTCTCCCGCAATTATCTGCAGCTAGCCTTGCTGGTTCCGGGTGCCACCAACCCCAACCCGCAAAGCTTAGTCCAGGCCCAAACCATGCCCAGTTCGGGCCGCCCGCTGATCAACGGGAACCGCGAACAGGCCAATGCCTATTACCTGGATGGAGTCGTAAACCAGGAGAAGAATAATAACGAGGTTGCGTACCAACCCGCCCCTGATGCGATTCAGGAATTCAATGTCATCACCCAGAACCCTTCCGCCGAGTTCGGCGATTTTGAAGGTGGAGTCATAAGTGCGAGCATCAAGTCGGGAACCAATAGTTTTCACGGCTCGGTTTGGGAATTCCTTCGCAACGACGCGTTTAATGCCAACACCTGGTCGGCGGGACTAGCCGAGGGGGGAACGTTCACACCTGGCATCTCCAATCCCAACGGGGTTCTGCTCAAACCGACCATCCGTTGGAACCAGTTCGGGGGGGCTCTCGGCGGCCCGATCGTGAAAGACAAGTTGTTCTTCTTTGTCGATTATCAGGGCCTTCGCTCGGTAAGAAGCTCGGAGCAGGGCTATTCGATCTTCACCCCCAGTGAGGTGTCCGGCGATTTTGGCCAGCTCTGTACCCAGAATGGTGGCACGTTCAGCCTGGCCGGGGTCTGCTCAGGGGGGACTGGCATACAACTCAAGAATGCGACGACGGGAAAAAATATCCCGTTCAACAATCTGCCCAACGCCGGCCTGACCATCGACTCGGTGATCAGCAACCTGGTCAATCTTCCCGAATATAAGGCGGCCGAGGCCGTTATGATCAATTCGGTGAACGGCGCCAACTACTACAACTCGCTTCACAACACCTTCGACAGCAACCAGGGCGACGCGAAGGTCGACTTCAACGCCTCCCAAAGGGATCATATTTTCGGTCGCTGGTCGCAGGCGTATATCAACAACCCGCTTTCCGCGGGCTTTCTGCTAGCCGATCCCGGTGCCTCTAGCACCGAGCCCATCAAGAGCGGGATCGTCAATTGGAACCATACCTTCAGCACGAACGTGCTCAATGAGGCTCGCTTCGGCATCGTCGATGTCAAGTACAATCAAACCGACTATAACCCGGCCGCGGGTAATCTGGGGGAACAGATCGGCATTGCCAACTCCAACGAGTTTCTGCCCGGTCTGCCGATCCTCGCCGGGGGCCCCATTTCACTCGGGGCGAACGGATTGGAGCAGACCTTCCACACCGGGAGCGGTGAAATTGAAGAACTTCTGATCATCAACCACGGCAACCACACCATCAGCACCGGTTTTCAGTACTGGCGGGATCGGCTCAATTACGTATACCCCGGCAACAACGGGTCTCTCGGCTCCATCAGTGCCTCATCGCTAACCGGTAACGGCGCGGCAGACCTGTGGCTGGGTTTACTGGGAGGTGGGGGGCGTGATGCCGGTTTAGCTGAATTTGGCCTGCGCGGCAATATCTATGGGGCGTTTGTGCAAGATGATTGGCGTGTAACTAGCACGTTGACCCTGAATCTGGGTCTTCGTTTTGAAGACCACACTCCGCGCTACGAAATCCACAACCGTGAGGTCAATTTCGACCTCTTCACAGGTGTCATGGAGCAAGCCCAAAATAACAATGCGCTCTACGACAACTACCTGGGTATTGGAGATTGGGAACCTCGGATCGGATTCGCCTGGTCCCCGGCTGGGCTGGGAGGCAAAACTGTCTTCCGCGGGGCCATCGGTACGACGTCGTATCTGGAGGGAGGAGGCTCCAATCAGAATCTCACGACCAATTGGCCGCTGACCAAGATCAGCTCGTTCGTCACTTCCACGAGTGTGCTTAGCGATCCGTTCCCCCAGACCACACCGGCTTGTGCGGAAGTGACTCAGTCCTGCTTCACGGGACCGACCAGAGGAGTTTCCACGGTAAAAGTCTGGCCGAAAAACTACCGGCCCGCGAACGAAGCGCAATGGAACTTCGCGGTGCAACATCAATTCAACAACACCACAAGTCTGCAGCTCGGTTACGTAGGTTCGTTTGCCACCCACCTGCTGAACCTTATGGACTGGGCCCAAGGCATACTGGTCAACAGCGATGGGTCGGTAACTCCGCCGGGAGTGGTCGGCGCCAAGGTCCTGCCGACAAACTACGTGGGAGGAGTGGTTTCGAACACGGCCCCCATCCCTCCCAACGCGTTCCCCCTTTACACCGCAGGTCCGGCGTCCAACGCCAACCAGAGCTACAACGCCCTCCAGGCTGTGCTCAAGAAAAGCCTTTCGAGCGGGTTGACCGGCCAGGTCTCCTACACGTTTTCCAAGTGCCTGAGCAATTCGCCGGGCTTTTACGGGACATCCAGCTGGGGCGGGAATGGAACCCAGACATCGATGGGGCTGCCGGGCTGGCAGAACATCTACGACCCTCGTTCCGATTGGGGACCCTGCTACTACGACACCACGCACGCGCTCACGGCTTTCGCCAGCTACGCGATACCGGTTGGTCGCGGCCGGCAGTTCGGTCATGACATGAACCCGGTGGTGAATGGCATCGTCGGAGGTTGGGAAGTCTCCCCCGTCGTCTCCTGGCACACGGGCTACGCGGTCACTCCGATAATGGGCGGGTTCGGTGACACTTCGGGATCCAATGGAGCGGGTATTCTCTTCGACGTTTCCCGCCCCAATTGCTCCGGGTCTCCGATTTATCTCAAGCAGAAGGTGAATGTGCCCGGCTCCGCTTACATCCAATGGTGGTCGCCTAGCACCTACAGCACGCCAGCCTCCGGATCATTCGGCAACTGCAGCATAGGCTCGTTGCGCGGTCCACATTACTCCGATGTGGATTTGAGCTTGCACAAGGTTTTCTCGTTCACAGAAACAAAGAAACTCGAATTCCGGTCGGAGTTTATCAACCTGTTTAACCACCCTGTCTTGGATTTCGCCGGGGGTCCAAGCGCCTTCGCGCTCACCTCGGGCATCATGGGCCAGATCAACGCTTCGCAAGGAGAACGCAACATTCAGTTCGCGCTGAAATTCACTTTCTGACCGATGTATGATTAGGGCGAGCGTTTGTTCCCCGCGCTTGCCCTTATTTATGTTTAGAGTTCTATTTTGTCCTGTCATACTCTCCCTTCTACTGGGAGCGCTTTCCCCGCCCCTCTCCGCCCGCCAGGCTGGGAAACAAGTTGCGGCCGGTGCAGACTGGTCTGCCACCGCCCGCAAGGCTGTGGAGCTCGCCAAGACCGGCCATTGCAAAGAGGCCTTGCCACCTCTGAAAAAAGCCGGGGCGCAAGTAGCCGACCGAGATCTCAAGCGCGAGGCCGGCTTTGCCGGCGTCCGCTGTGCCATGTTCGTCGACCAGCCCGACGCAGCGCTTGATTTTCTCCGTTTGTTAAACCACGAATTCCCGGATGATCCCGACGTTCTCTACCTGACCGTCCACACCTACTCTGATCTCTCGACCCGTGCCTCGGCGGAACTTGCCCAGATTGCGCCCAATTCCTATCAAGCTCTCGAACTCAATGCGGAAGCCCTCGAGGTTCAGGGAAAGTGGGACGAGGCGGCCAAGGCGTACCAGCAAATTCTGCAGCAGAGTCCGAATCTAGCTGGCCTCCACTATCGCCTAGGTCGCATTCTGGTATCCAAACCGGGTTTCGGACCCGAGGCCGCCGAACAAGCCAAGCAAGAGTTCGAGAAAGAGCTGCGCATCGACCCCTCGAACGCCGGAGCCGAATACGTGCTGGGCGAGTTGGCCAAGCAGAAAGAACAATGGGATGAGGCTATGCTTCATTTTTCGCGAGCTACCAAACTCGACCCCGGTTTTGGCGATGCTTTTGTCGGACTCGGCGGTTGTTTGGTTTCGACGAAGCGATTCTCCGAGGCCATCCAGCCTTTGGAAAATGCCGTCCAACTACAGCCGGAGAATCCCTCCGCTCATTATTTACTCGCCATCGCCTACGATCGCACTGGCCGCAAGCAAGACAGCGCCAAGGAATTTTCCATCCAGCGGCGTTTGACCCAGAAAGGCGCGGCGGGAGAAGACAACCCTCAGTCCGGGGCCGGCCCGAACTAGGGCGCCAGCCACGTCAAGACATTGTGATACAGTCACTGACCCAAAGACCTCTTTCGTTCACCCGACGTCGCTTTCTCCGAGCCTGCGCAGCCAGCCTCGCACTGCCTCCGATCCCGCGACTAGCTGGGGTGTTGCCGGAAGCGGCCTATCCTTTCCAGGAAGTTACCGCTGCCGGCAGCGGCATCTCGTGGAAGCACACCGCAGGGAAATCGCCGCAAAAATATTTGCCGGAAACGACGGGCGCCGGTTGCGCCTTCCTAGATTATGACAACGATGGTTGGATGGACATTTACTTGGTGAACAGCGGGCAATGTGATTTCTTTACTCCCCATCCGCCACTCCGCAATGCGCTCTATCGCAACAATCGCGACGGGACTTTTACGGACGTGACGCTCGCGGCTGGGGTGGCGGGCGGTGGCTATGGCCAGGGCGTGGCCGTAGGCGACTACGATAACGACGGCTTCCCTGATCTGTACGTCACCCAATATGGTCGGAGCATTCTCTATCACAACAACGGTGACGGTACTTTCACCGATGTTACCGAGAAGGCCGGTGTGGCGGCGCCCGGATGGTCGTCGAGCGCCGTTTGGTTTGATTATGATAATGACGGCCGCCTCGATCTGTTCGTTTGCCGCTTCGTCGATTTCGACAAATCCAAGAACCTTCCCTGCGAAGCCAACAACAAACCCGGATATTGTATTCCGCGGCTGTACAGGCCTACGGCGAGTTGGCTGTTTCGGAACAACGGCGACGGGACGTTCACCGACGTGAGCAAGACTTCGGGAATCAGCAAGCAACTGGGCAAGGCATGGGGAGCGGTGGCGACCGACATCAATAACGACGGCTGGATGGACGTGTTCGTCGCCAACGACACGGTGCAAAATTTCCTCTTGGCCAACCGAGGCGGGGGCAAGTTCGAGGAAATCGGCGCGCCGGCGGGCGTCGCCTACAGCGAGGCGGGGCGGCCGCGCTCCGGGATGGGCGTGGACTCGGCCGATATCAATCAGGACGGTTGGATGGACCTGTTCGTGGCCAACATCGACCACGAAGTGTTCTCGCTCTACCAAAACAACCATGACGAGACCTTCGACGATCAGGCTGGACCGAAAGGGATTGGCTCGGCTACTCGCTTGATGAGCGGCTGGGGGTTGAAGTTTTTCGACTATGACAATGACGGCAATCTGGACCTGCTTCTGGCCAACGGCAATCCGGACGATTTGATTCAGCTCTTGCATCAGGACGTGAGTTACCAGGAGCCGATGTTGCTGTTTCATGGAGATGGAAAAACATTTCAGAACGTGAGCGCGGCGAGCGGCCCCCTGTTCGCCAGGCCTCTCTCGGCGCGCGGGCTGGCCATCGGCGATTTTGACAATGACGGGGCAATCGACGTTCTGGTGGCGATCAACGACGGCGCACCACTTCTGATGCAAAACCGTGCTGCCGAACCGAACCATTGGCTGGGTATCAATCTGGTCGGGACGAAATCGAACCGGGACGCCATTGGTGCTCGTGTTAGCTATCAGGCGGGTGATGTGAAGCGGTACCGCATGAAGGTTGGCGGTGGTAGTTTCCTGTCTTCCCACGACCCGCGCGTGGTTCTCGGCTTAGGTCAACACACGAAGGTCGATTGGCTGGAAATTAAGTGGCCACTTCCGGGCGGATCGGTAGAGCGATTCGTCGATCTTCCGATCGATCGCTACATCAGCATCGTGGAGGGCCAGGGAAAGTGGAAGTAAACCGACCCTGGAGCCCGGTCGACAGGATGAAGCTCCGCGTCAAGCCGACGGTGACCATTGCGATCCTCCTAGTGTTGGGCGCCAGAGCGCAGAACCGTCCCGCAGCGGCTCCCACCCCCTCCCTCAGCCAGTCGGTTCCTTCGGCAGACCAACCGCCGAATGGGAGGAACAACTATGCCGGAGACGATACCTGCGCCGGTTGCCACCAGGAGAGGGCCGGGAGCTACCACAGGACTGCCCACTACCTGACTTCCCGGCTCCCGTCCAAGGATTCGATTCTGGGCGATTTCAGTCCCGCCAGGAACCTTCTCAAAACCAAGAATCCCAATCTGTACTTCCGTATGGAAGCCAGAAGCGATGGCTTTTTCCAGACAGCCGTGCAGGGAATTGAGCCCTACACGTCGACGCGCAGCGAGCGCTTTGGACTGGTCGTTGGGTCGGGCGGCAAGGGACAGACGTTCTTATTCTGGAAGGGCGAGCTGCTTTTTCAGCTGCCGATTTCTTATTGGAGGGAAGTTGGTTGGGTAAACAGCCCCGGCTATACTGACGGCGTTGCCTACTTCGATCGCCCGGTCAATCCACGTTGTCTGGAGTGCCATGGAACCCAATTCGAATCGTTGTCTCCCCCCCCGAACCGCTACCGCCGGACGGGTTTTATCCTAGGCATCACCTGTGAAAAATGTCACGGCCCCGGGCAGAGACATGCCCAAAGCTATGCTTCGAAATCTGCCAATGTCCCATCTGCTGCGGGCATTCTGGATCCGGCACGATTTTCGCGCCAGCAGCAGATGGATCTCTGCGCCTGGTGCCATGCCGGGCAGGGCTTGTCGCTCGTCCCATCTTTCTCCTATCTACCGGGTGAACCTCTGGAGAAGTACGTTGAATTGTCCCAACCCGATCCGGACGCGGTCATCGACGTCCACGGCAGTCAGATCGAATTGCTCGAGAAGAGCCGCTGCTTCCAGTCTTCGACCATGACTTGTCTAACGTGCCACGATGTTCACGCGCCAGAGAAGGCTCCAGCGGCGTTTTCGGAGTACTGTCTCGGTTGCCACAAACTGGAGACCCATCCCGCGCTGGGACAACCCATCGCGGAGCATTGTGTGGACTGCCACATGCCGAAGCAGCAAACCGGCCTCATCGTCTTCGATTGGCAAGGTCGCAAAATAAGCCCCGAAGTGCGCAACCATTGGATTAAGGTTTATCGGCCGACGCCATCCAACTAATCCATTCGATCGGCAGGCGCGCAACTCTTGACTTCGATCCCCCTGCCTCGACTCTGTGTGTGGGGAACGACATCGGTGGGGAGAAGACAATTCGACTGCATCCGGTCGCCGTTTTCGCAGTGTTTCTTTGCCTTATCGACCGCCCGGCACATCATCGTACTCTCGAGGAGTCGTGGCGGTCGCGGTGTGAAGCGGAAGGGTATACTGCGGAAGTTGCGCCCAGGAGAGTTCCAGCGTGTTGTTAGGCGGTGACATTGGAGGCACGAAAACAACGTTGATCCTGTTTTCGGAACAGGGCCCCGCTCTACACCCCTTATTCCGCCTCAGCATGGGAACCCGGGATTTCGCGAACACGGTCGAACTCGTACGGAATTTCCTGGCGCGTGCCAGGCAAGCAGGGATCACGGAAGAACCCAGTTGGGCGTCGTTCGCCTGTGCGGGTGCTCTCATTGAAGATCGCGTGGTAACCAACAACCTTCCCTGGATCGTCGACAGGGGTGCGCTGGCGAAAGGTTTGGGCCTTGAGTGGAATCGTACGTTCCTGTTCAACGATCTGGTTGCGGCTGCCGCCAGTTTGGAACACCTCTCTCGGGATGATTTCCTGCCACTCAACCAGAGCACCCCACAAGCCCGCGCCCCCAAAGCTCTGATATCGGCGGGAACTGGCCTCGGGGAAGCGTTCCTGTTTTGGAACGGCGACCGCTACCAGGTGTTCCCGTCCGAAGCGAGCCTCACCGACTTTGCCCCGCGCAATGACAGGGAGTTGCTGCTCGTGCACTCCCTGCGTCAGAGAATGCCACGGGTGTGTTGTGAGGAGATCGTCTCCGGGCGCGGGTTCCGCGCCATCCATCAGATCGTTTTTCCCGGGGTACAGCATGCCTGGTTTGACGATCCCTCGGTCGATCCGGCCGCGCGGATTACGCAGCAGGCACTGGAAGGGAGATGCTCCGCTTGCGTCGAGACTCTTCAGATGTGGACCGAAGCTTACGGTGCCGAGGCGGGAAACATGGCGTTGCGAGTTCTACCCTTCGGTGGGGTTTATGTCGCGGGGGGAATTGCTCTGAGGATCTTGCCGAAGATGAAGGACGGGACGTTTGTACGCATCTTCCGTGACAAAGCGAAGCTCAGCAGTGAACTGGCGCGGATTCCCATCTCTGTTGTGCTGAACGAAGACGCACCCGTACTAGGGGCGGCCTACGAGGCGTTGGCGACCAACCAATGCTAGAACGAGAGGTGTGGGCTACGGATGTTATCTAACAGCCGCTACCTGCTAAACGCACCAAGTACTGCTCTCATCCATGCTCAGATGATGCCAAGCGAAAGAACGCTCGCACGGCATACGGACATCGGCACAGGTTTATGTGTGTAGAGTGCGGTTGCGAGCTTCGCCTCGGGCGGCGCAGGAGGTGATTTCAGAATTATTTCTGAAACCGTCGCTCGCATCGATCAGCCGAAGTGTCCTGTCGCTTGAAATGTGGGACAGAGAGGGGACAATTGTCGTCTGTCTGACCCGTATAAACCAGCGTTTTGTTCCTGAAAATAAATAAGATAGGGCCAATCAGCCAAAGTGTCCTATCGCTCGAAATGTGGGAACGCTCGCAAGGCATACGGAAACGTCGAAGCCGGGAAGCACAAAGGCGATCAACCACATGATGTAGACGAACACCATGATTCGCTTCTGTTCGCGTACCTTTTCCTTGAATTGCATCCTTCGCTCGATCAGTTGTGGATCGTGTCTGTAGAAATAGGTAAAAGCGAGGAGACCGGGGACAAAACAAATCAGGAGGTAGACCCAACCCTGCCAAAACCTCAAAGAGCCAGCGGGAATGAACAACAAAGCTCCCAACACACCTAATGCTAGTAAGAAACGAATTGCCAGTCTGGATTTAAGACTCAACGCGGCCGCTACTCTACTGCGCAGACCTTGCGCTTCATGAAATCCGGCAGAAAAGGCAGCAGCTTCTTCTGCTCGTCGTGATCGAGGTACTTCAGCCCCTTCAGTTCACCATAGCAGTGCGGGGCTCCATAATGGCAGGCAAACCTCTCATGAAGTTCCCAGTCGGGGGTCAGAGAATTGCAGGTGATCTCTTCGCCAGCGGCGATGTTCGTAGCGCCCGGAGGTAGACGCCAGCCCAGTCCACGTAGGCATTGGGAGCACAACTGTGGTCCAGGTAGGCATTGGATTCCGGCGTACCCTCGATGTGCTTGTGATCGTCGATTTGAATGGAATACCGAGTGGGGTGATCTATGATCGGCCCATCGTATGTGATGAGGATTTCGTCCTTGCCGAGGTCTGGCTTGGCGCACAGGCACTTTTGCCCGTCCGGGCGAAGCGATGCTTGTACTTTTGAGGACAATGCCGTTTCTAACCTAATTTGGTTCGCTGTCATCCTCAGTATCCAGTAGCGGAAACCAGCGGGCAGGTACGACAGGTCGGAGGTCTGCTTCTGTTAATCCAATACCGGCTTTTCTGGCCGAGCCAGTCGCGAAACCCTTCAACTGCTGCTCGACGCACTGGCAGCGTGGAGGCGGGAGACGATGTACGCGGATGACGACGACTTCTTTTTTCCGTCTGAGAACCTGCATGGTGAGCAGCCCGCAGTGCATCACAACTGGTCGAAGACTACATTCGCCCTGCTGGTATTGCTGCGGGCGCATCAAAGTTGAGGATGGCGTGACCTACGACCGCGACGGCGAAGTCGTGAAGCGGTTCGGCTTCCACAACCTCGGACGTCATTCTCTGGCGACGTTCCTCATGGACGAGCAGGAAAACCCCGCAGTGGTTCAGGCGATCATGTGCCATGCGAAGATGGACATGACGCCGTACTACTCGCATTCGCGGCGGAAAGCAAAGCGGGCTGCACAGGAAAAGGTGCTGCAACATCTGATTCTTGCGGAAGTGCGGGAGCCGTGCGGCTCGCGGGCTCGGCCCACGGCAATTTCGCTACCCGGACCCCATGCTCGGCGCATTTCGTTCGTGGCGGCCGGGCATGCAGAATGGTTTGATATTGGCAGGTGTCGAGATGGCGCCATTGCCGTTCCTCTTGATGGTCGTAGAGCTGGCAGCCCGCTCCGCATTCTGGGCACGGCCAACTGGCCATCTGCCGGTGCTCCAGAAACACATGCACTTCGCCTTCCGCCAGCTGTAGTTCCACTCATTTAGGTTGAAGGTTCGATTCCTTCCGCGCTCACCACTTAACTCTCGGTATTAGTACCGTTTAGCATCAATTCCAATGGCTGCTCGGGGAATCGTGTTTTTCCACTGTGCCCAGAACTGTGCCCACCCAGCCGAGAGAGTGCGTTTTGGGGTGAACCCACAACGTGAGACAGTTTTAAATGACACACGTGCCATTGAAGTTCGTACATCACTAGCCGGGGATGAGATCTGGAGCAGGGGACGGCATTTGAGTCCCCTGCTCCAGCATCCTCGTAGCCGATGACCGAAGCCTCCTTTCCGCCATCAACCACGGCGAGTTCGCTATCCACGGCTTCCGCAACCGCGATCTCCGCCCCATCTTCTTCTGCCAGACTGCCGACGACGAACAACAGAGACGACGCCAGTCTGCCTGGATTAGCCGCAAACTTCGTCTACTGAGGGCTCACGCCCTGATCACCAAAATCGTTGGCACACACCGTTACCAGCTAACCGCCAGCGGTCGCAGGATCATCGTGGCTATCCTCAGTGCGTTACGCTCCACAGTTGCCCAGCTCACGCCTGTGACAGCCCAACTAACTGCA
>DASPST010000050.1:0-27307 GCA_035623795.1 Terriglobales bacterium | reverse complement strand
TTGGGCGCGCGTATCCCCGTCTGCAACCGCTGGTTACGGCATTCTGCGGGCTTGCGGGGCGGGTTGCTCTACATTATTGCTTCATGCTGAAAATGTGCGAGTTAGGACTCTGAATGGACTATTATTTTTGCGTGATCCCTTAGGGGCCGATCTTTCTTAAGCACGACATTCTTAGGGAACGCGCGGGAGATCAGATTCTTAGGAATAATGGAGAAGGGGACTCATTGCGATCGCAGCTCATCAATCCGCCGATACTTGGTCAGAGTGACGACTCCAAGAGGAGAAACGGGCGCTGGGAAAGATCTGCAGTCTGCGGAGCGTGAGGCCGTGCGTTTAATCCCGAATTTTTCCGGGTCGGTGGCAATGACCTCATCCGACGCTGTGACGGAAATCACAGACCTGCGCTCAAATCGAGTGAAATATAAGCACGTTGCTCTGTGCCCATTACACGCATCGTCACATTAAAGCCGTCCTGCGCAACGTGACGCCATAGAAGTGACGAATTCCTCGACAGAGCCGCCCATGCTGGAAGCCAGCCGGCCGACCTGAGATTCACCGACTTGGAACTCGGAAATCGGTAGTGGGGCAAATGAACTCGTCAGGCATCGACACGAATGAGTCTGTAACCCCTCGAGCATGGGTGTTGCCCGTGAATTATCTCCAACGCTTCGGGCTTGCGGTTGTTTCCATCGGTGTCGCACTTGGGGCTTCGCTACTCCTTCAGCATTTCGGCTTTCGCGTCCCTTCCGCGCTTTTGCTGCTGTTCGCGGTGGCCATAAGTTCCTGGTATGGAGGGCCAGGACCTGCGGTGTTAGCGATCGTGCTATCGATAACCAGCTTTTACTGGTTCTTCGTGGAACCGGTCCGCACCATCTACATCTATCGGTCGGAGATCCCGCTTTTCATCATTTTTATAGCGTTCGCCGCGCTTCTGTCTTGGTTCGGCAGAATTCGGCGGCGTGTTGAGGCAAATCTACGCCAGTTGAATCGCAAACTCCGAGCGATCAGCAACTGCAACGAATTACTCTTGCGCGCCACCGATGAGCAGAGCCTCATCGACCAAATCTGCCGCATTGTCTGTGAAGAAGCCGGGTTTCGAATGGCCTGGGTGGGATACGCCCAGGACGACGATGTGAAGAGCGTTTGTCCCGTCGCGTGGTTCGGCGTCGAAGATGGTTATCTTGCGGCTGCTGAGATCAGCTCGTCTGAAGAGACCGTACGCGGTCGCGGCCCCGGCGGAATGGCCATCCGAACCGGAAGAACAAGTTGCAGTCAGGATTTCGCCACTGATGCTAACTTCGCGTGGCGAAAGGCCGCTGTGGAGCGTGGTTATCGTTCTGCCATCTCCATACCGCTTAAAGACGATAACGCTAAGACCTTCGGCATTCTCACAATTTACTCAACCGAGCCCAATGCTTTTACGTCGGAGGAAGTTCTGCTTCTTGAGGAACTGGCTGCCGACCTGGCTTTCGGTATCGTCACCCTGCGTTCCCGGACCGCACGCAAACAGGCGGAGCAAGCCCTGCGGCAGAGCGAAGCGTATCTGGCGGAAGCGCAAAGGCTGAGCCATACAGGTAGTTGGGGCTGGAACGCGGCCACCGGCGAGTACGACTACTGGTCCGAGGAAACGTTGCGAATTTATGGATTTGATCCGCGGGAGAGGCTGGCGACCGGTGAAGAACTCTTCCAACGAATCCACCCCGACGATCGGGACAGGTGGAGGAAAAACTTTGAGAAGTCGCTCCGCGAAAAACTGGATACATCCGAAGAGTACAGGATTGTGTTGCCCGACGGAACAGTCAAACACATTCATGCCATCCGGCACCCTGTCCTGAATGAGGCCGGAGATCTCGTTAGATTCGTGGGCTCCTCGGTCGATATCACGGAGCGCTACCGGGCCGAGGAAGCGCTACGGAGAAGTGAGGCTTATTTGGCGGAAGGGCAGCGGTTGAGCCACACGGGCAGCTGGGCTTGGAGTCCCGCCACTGGCGAGACGCTTTACTGGTCCGGGGAGATGTTCCGGATTTTTGGCTTAAACCCGGAGGAAGGTGTGCCAAACGGGGAAAGATTCTGGCAACGAATCCACCCTGAGGACCTCGAACGGATGCATCAACTGGCCAAGAAGGCAGCGCTTGTGCCCATGGAATACGAGCATGAGCACCGGATCGTGCTGCCCGATGGAACCGTCAAGCACATCCATTGGTTCGGCCATCCAGTTCTCAATCAAAACGGACAAGTCGCCGAATACGTCGGCACCACGATAGATGTGACGGAACGCAAGCGCGCCGAGGAAGCGCTGCGCCAAAGTGAAGCTTACCTGGCGGAAGCGCAAAGACTGAGCCACTCAGGCAGCTTTGCTTTCGATGTGGCCAGCAACAAGTACGTTTACATTTCGGAGGAATGCCTCCGGATTTTTGAGCTCGATGCGCAACAGAGTCTACAGCCCAGGGAAGCGGTTTCCCGATTCATCCAGCCGGAGGATTGGGACAGAGTGCAGAGGGACTTTGAGAAGTTGCTCCGCGAAAAAGTAGATACCCCGAGCGAGTTCAGGATCGTGCCACCCAGCGGAGCGGCCAAACATATTCAGGTGATCCGGCACCCTGTCCTAAATGGCGCGGGAGAAGTCGTTACAATTGTAGGCACTGCAATCGATATCACAGAACGCAAGCGGGCCGAGGAAGCTCTGCGACTGGCCAACGCTTATAACCGGGGCCTCATTGAAGCCAGTCTCGACCCGCTGGTGACGATCGGTCCAGACGGCAGGATCACCGATGTCAATGCTGCAACCGAGGCGGCCACGGGGCGTTCACGCGGCGAACTCATCGGCAGCGATTTCTGCGATTACTTCACCGAGCCGGCAAAGGCACGTGCCGGTTACAAGCAAGTGTTCCGGGAAGGCTGGGTGCGAGATTACCCGCTGGAGCTGCGGCATCGGGACGGAAATGTGATATCGGTGTCGTACAACGCCGCAGTCTATCGGGACGAGTCCGGCGAGGTAGTTGGCGTATTCGCCGTCGCTCGCGACGTCACCGAGCGCAAGCGGGCCGAGGAAGCTCTGCGGGAGAGTGAGATGCGCTTCCGAACATTTGTGGACCACGCGGCCGACGCATTATTCGTGCAAGATGAAGAGCGGCACAAGGTGCTCGATGTCAACCGGCAGGCATGCGAAAGCCTCGGGTACACCCGTGAGGAACTGATTGGGATGGTTCCACATGACTTCTACCCGGACGCGAATGGCGCACCATTGCAATGGATTCAGGAGCGACTCGAGGCCGGGGGGGCCAGCACCTTCGAAACTCGTCATCGGCGAAAAGATGGGACCGTGTTCCCGGTCGAGGTGCGTGTGCGACCCTTCCAGCATGGTGGTCGTCAGCTCCACTTGGCTCTGGCACGGGACATCAGCGAACGCAAACGCGCCGAAGAAGCTCTGCGCGAGAGTGAGACGCGCTTTCGCACATTTGTGGACCACGCGGCAGATGCCTTTCTCATGCTCGATTTCGACCAAGGAACCATCGTTGACGTAAACCGGCAGGCATGCGACAGCCTTGGTTACACTCGGCAGGAACTGATTGGGAACACGCCCCATATCTTCCACTTGGATTCGGATCGAGCTGGGATGGAATCAACCGCAGAGCGGGCGGCCGCGGGCGAAACCGCATTCGACAGACACTGGCATCGGCGAAAGGACGGTTCGCTGTTCCCCGTCGAAGTGAGCACAAGCGTCTTCCTGCATCGTGGGCGCCGATTCCTGTTAAGGGTTGCGCGCGATATCACTGACCGTTTGCGGGCGGAAGAACAGCGCGAGAAGTTACGGCAGCTCGAGGCGGAGCTCGCGCACCTTGACAGGTTGACCATGCTCGGTGAATTGACTGCCTCCATTGCACATGAGGTTAATCAGCCGTTGGCAGGGGTAGTGAGCAACGGTAGCGCATGCCTGCGTTGGCTGGCCGGGGAGACGCCGAACATAGAGGAAGCCCGCGAAGCTGCTCGTCGCATTGTCCGCGATGGCAAACGAGCCGCCGAAGTGGTCGCCCGCGTTCGGGCCATGACAAAGAGGACTGAGGCGTCGAGTGAAAAGCTGGACGTGAATGAAACCATTCGGGATGTTCTCGCTCTGGTTGGCGACGAAGCAAAGAAAAACAGAGTCTTGATCCGAACAGAGTTTGCGGACAACGTGTTTCCTGTTCTCGGCGATCGGGTACAGTTGCAGCAGGTCTTGCTCAATCTGGTCATGAATGGTATGGAAGCCATGAGCAATGTAGGTGAGAACGCGCGAGAACTGGCGATCACCACCAGGAACGTCGACCCGAATCAGGTGCAGGTAACGGTTCAGGACTCGGGGATAGGTGTCGATCCGGATACAATGCCCAAGATCTTTGAACCGTTCTATACCACCAAGCCCAGCGGCATGGGCATGGGACTATCTATTTGCCGTTCCATTCTTCAAGCCCACGGAGGCCAGCTATGGGCTGCGGCCAATGAAGGCCCAGGCACAAGCTTCCACTTCACACTTCCAAGGCACGAAGCAGAATCCAATGCCGCAGCCTGACGTGGTTATCGCGATTGTCGATGACGACCCATCGGCACGGGAAGGACTGAGCACAACTATGGGAGAAAGGGCTTCGCACTGGCTCCTTCCTTGTTCTAGCGCGCCCTGCACTGCGCTTATGGTCATGCTAGGCATCTGTCTCTGCTACCTGTTACTGGCCGCGGATTCGGCTCACGCGCTCGATCCGAACAAACGTATCACCCAGTACTTGCACACCTCCTGGCGAATACAAGATGGCTCCCTGCCATCGAGCATGTCTTCCATTGCGCAAACTTCGGACGGTTTTCTTTGGTTCTCATCTTTGTCCCAGGGCATATACCGATTTGATGGTGTGCGGTTTCTTCCTTGGTCGATCGCTGGCAAGGGTGCTTCGATCAACACAACAGCTGTCGTTCTCGGCGAAGGCGAAGGCGGGCTCTGGATCGTAACAGAGCGGGACATCGTTCACCTGAATAATGGGGCTGTCACTTCCAGGTTCGAGTCGGAAGGCGATCAGTCGCCCCGCGTGAGCATGGGTCCTGACGGCTCCTTGTGGTTTGCGCGCACCTCGAACGCTACAACTGCGCCCCTCTGCCATGTGAGCGATCGAGCTATCAGGTGTTTCGGGAAAGCGGATGGAATACCGATCTCCCCCATCGATTCCTTATTGCCCGATGGGAAGGGTGGTTTTTGGTTGGGAGGGCAGACGACTTTGGTTCACTGGCATAACGGCATGTCCGACCTCTATCCAATCGAAGCGCTGAAATCCAATATTGGACAGCACGGAATCGACACACTGGCACTGGGTCCAGACGGATCTCTCTGGGTCGGCATACTTGCGGAAGGACCGGGGCTGGGGCTTTGTCGATTGATCGAGGGCACCGTCAAACCATTTAGGACGCGAACGTTCGATGGAAGTAAAGTCGTCGTCGATGACTTATCTTTCGACGCGGACGGCAATCTCTGGGTTGCTACCGCAGGCAAGGGCATTTTTCGTATTCGTGGGAATGTTGTGGACCATTACGGCCAGGCCGAAGGCTTGTCTGGCGATACGGTTTTCACCGTTTTCGAAGATAGAGAACGAATCGTCTGGGTTGCCACTACGAACGGACTCGACAGCTTGCGCGATCCCCGTATTACCACGTTTTCAGCCCTAGAAGGGTTGGGAAAAGATGCAGCGGCCGGGGTCCTCGCCAGCAAAGATGGGACCGTCTGGGTGGCGAACGCTGAGTCGCTCGATCGGATTAAGAACGGGGCTGTCTCCTCCATCCGGACGGGCAGCGGTCTTCCGGGTCATCAGGTCACCTACCTAATGGAAGATCGCGCTCGCAACCTGTGGGTAGGAGTGGATGATGGGCTTTATCTATTCAAGGAGGGGCGCTTCCATCGCATTCCCGAACCAAAACATCAGCCGCTGGGCATGGTGATCGGACTGACAGAAGACACGGATGGAAATGTTTGGGCACAGTGCATAGGCAATCCGCGAAAGCTCGTGCGCATCCGCGATTTCCAGGTGCGTGAACAGTTCCCCGCTCCACAATTTCCTCCCGGCCGTGTTATCACAGCGGATCCGCATGGCGGAATTTGGATAGCGACTCTAAACAAGGAACTCGCACTTTTTCGCAATGGAGCTTTACAGAAATTCTCGTTACAGCCCAATAGTAGTCCTGCGAGGCATCAGATTGTTGCCGAAGCAGACGGCTCTGTCCTTGCTGCCTCAGAAAACGGCCTTATTGGACTGCGGCAGGGTAAAGTCCGACGAATGACCACGGAAAATGGGCTGCCCTGCGACTTCGTAATCTCCTTCATTCAGGACCAAGAGAAGCGCTGGTGGTTCTACACCCAGTGTGGCGTAGTCGAGTTGCCGGATTCCGAACTTGAGAAATGGTGGGCCAACTCGGAGGCAATGGTTCAAACTCGCCTCTATGATGTCTTGGACGGAGCTCGGCCAAACGCACCTTCTTTTACTTCAGCGGCGTACTCTCCTGATGGACGCGTGTGGTTTGCGAACGGCGTTGTGGTGCAAATGCTCGACCCGTCCGGGCTCAGTCAAAGAGCGCTGCCAGCTGCTACATACATCGAATCGGTCATTGCTGAGCGAAAGGAATATCACGCAAACGAAAATCTTAGACTCCCACCGCATCCGCGCGATCTCCAGATTGATTACACCTCGCCCACCTTCCTGATTCCACAGAGAGTGAAATTCCGCTACCGGCTTGACCCCTATGACCGAGATTGGCACGATGCTGGAACGCGGCGGCAGGCTTTCTACACGGATTTGCCTCCCGGGAAGTACAGCTTTCACGTGATGGCGGCGAATAGTGACGGCGTTTGGAATGAAACCGCTGCCAAGCTGGATTTCTCCATCGCTCCGGCTTACTACCAGACGAATTGGTTTCGCGCCCTATGCGGGGCCGCGTTTCTGGCCTTGCTGTGGGCGGCCTACCAGTTGCGCCTCCGGCACCTTCACCGGGAGTTCAAGCGAGCGGAAGAACAGCGCGAGAAGTTACGGCAACTTGAGGCCGATCTCGCTCATATCAACCGGGTGAGCATGATGGGCGAGTTGACCGCCTCGATCGCACATGAAGTCAACCAGCCGCTCTCAGGCGTGGTGAGTAATGCCAGCGCTTGCCTGCGTTGGCTGGCTGGAGATGCGCCTAACTTGGAGGAAGCTCGGGAAGCTGCCCGTCGGATTGTCCGCGACGGGAAGCGAGCCGCCGAGGTCATCTCTCGAATTCGGGCTATGACAAGAAAGGCTGAGGCGGCCAGAGAAAAACTGGACCTGAATGAGACGATCCGCGACGTCCTCGCCCTGGTTGGCGACGAAGCGAAGAAAAACAGAGTGGCGATCCGAACGGAGTTTGCGGACGACGTTTCTCCTGTTCTCGGTGATCGGGTGCAATTACAGCAGGTGATGCTCAACCTAGTCATGAATGGGATCGAGGCGATGAGCATTGTAGGTGAGCAGGCGCGAGAACTGGCGGTCATTACCCGGAACACTGATTCGGACCAAGTGCAAGTGACGGTTCAAGACTCGGGGGTAGGTCTCGATCCGGACACGATGCCCAAGATCTTTGACCCGTTCTACACCACTAAACCCAGTGGCATGGGCATGGGACTGTCGATCACCCGTTCCATCCTGCAGGCCCATGGAGGGCAGTTGTGGGCTGCGGCCAACGACGGTCCAGGCACGAGCTTCCACTTCACACTTCCAAGGCGCGAAGAAGGGTCCCATGCCGCAGCCTGACGTGGTTATCGCGATTGTCGATGACGATCCGTCGGCGCGGGAGGGACTGAGCAGTCTGATCCGGTCCGCGGGCTTACAGGTGGAAACCTTCGCCTCTGCGCAGGAATTCCTGGCGCGTCCGGGCCCCGAGGCGCCAAGTTGTCTAGTGTTGGACTTACAATTGCCGGGTCTCAGCGGGCTCGATTTACAGAAAAGGATGATCGAGGCCAAGCTCGAGATTCCCATCGTTTTCCTTACAGGCCATGGCAATATCCCAGCCTCCGTGCAAGCGATCAAAGCGGGAGCCATTGAGTTTCTGACTAAGCCTTTCGATGACCAGGAACTCCTAGAGGCAATCCATGACGCCGTGGAACGCGATCGGCAGAGCCGGCAGCAGAACGCCGAGATGCGCGAATTGCAAGATCGGTATGAGTCGCTGACTGCGCGCGAGCAGGAGGTCATGCAGCTGGTGGTCTCTGGGCTTCTTAACAAGCAAATTGCAGCCGAACTGCAAATAACCGAGTTCACGGTCAAGATTCATCGCGGGCGCGTCATGCGCAAGATGCATGCCGATTCTCTGGCGGATCTGGTGAGGATGGCGGAAAGCCTTGGGATCCGCTCCCCTAAGCGGTCTGCACGGATCTGAGATCAATGACTTACGAGCTTGACTCGGTCGCAGGATCGGGTTGAGCTCCGGGCCGATGTAGCACCAAGATGTAATAGATTTTTCCCTTCCCTGCTGTTATCCCATCAATGGAAGTCTCAAATGGAACCCCTTATTGCAGTGGTCGAGGATGATATCTCGGTGCGTGAATCGCTTCAAAGCCTGATCCGGTCCGTCGGCATGGAGGTGAAAGTATTCGCCTCAGCGGAGGACTTCTTGAGCTCAGTCAATGGTCACAAAGCCGACTGTCTCATATTGGACGTGCGCCTGCCAGGAATGAGTGGCTTCGAACTCCAGCGTCACTTGGTGGCCAGCAGGCGTAAAGTGCCGGTTATCTTCATGACGGCACATGGATATGACGAACGTGCAAAGTCGGAGGCTTCTCCCGATTGGACCGTTGCATACTTGACCAAACCATTCAGTGAAGACGAATTGCTCGACGCCGTCCACGCGGCTTCGAAATGGAAACCGAGCAATTGAAACACGACATTAAACCAAGGAGGTCTCCCATGAATGCCCCAGGAGCTTTGGTTTACGTGGTGGATGACGATAGATCGGCGCGCGAGGGAGTGGCAGGTTTGATTCGCTCCGCCGGAATGATGGCGAAGACCTTTGCGTCAGGGGAGGAGTTCCTGGCTGCACCGCGGCCGAAGCTGCCAAGTTGTTTGGTGCTGGATGTGAATCTCCCCGGCGTCAACGGACTCGACCTGCAAAAGAAGCTTGCCAAATCGGATGTTCAGGTGCCCATCATATTCCTAACCGGCCACGGCGACATCCCAATGACAGTGCGCGCCGTTAAAGCCGGTGCCGTGAATTTTCTGACGAAGCCTTTCGACGATGAAGAACTGTTGAATGCCATCCGGCAGTGTATTATGTCTCGCTTGGAGGACGAAACCCCGTTCGATCAGAGCCTGGGAAACATGGTCGGCGAAAGCTCGGAGTTCCAGGCTGTTCTAAAGACGCTCCAAGTTGTGGCCCCGACCGACGCAACCGTCCTCATTCTTGGGGAAACCGGTACTGGCAAGGAATTGATCGCCAGGGCCATCCATAACCTCAGTAGTCGCCGCGGACGGGCAATGGTGAAGCTGAATTGTGCTGCCATTCCCACGGGACTGCTAGAAAGCGAATTGTTCGGTCACGAAAAAGGTGCTTTCACTGGAGCAATTGCCCAAAAGATTGGTCGGGTTGAGCTGGCGGACAAAGGAACCCTCTTCTTGGACGAAGTTGGGGACATTCCCCTGGAGCTGCAGCCAAAGTTGCTGCGCGTTCTGCAGGAACAGGAGTTTGAGCGACTTGGATCTACCCGCACGATTCAAGTGGATGCGCGGCTGATTGTGGCCACCAATCGGAATCTCGAGGCGATGGTGAATCAGCGCACGTTTCGCGAGGACCTTTACTACCGGCTCAATATCTTCCCGATTCACGTTCCCCCTTTGCGCGATCGGCCCAGCGATATCCCATTGCTGGTTAGCTTCTTCGTGAGCAAATACTCAAAGCGGATGGGGAAGCGGATCGAGAGAGTTCCGACAGAAACGATGCGGGCCCTAGGCCATTGGCGTTGGCCAGGCAATATTCGTGAACTGGAGAATGTCATTGAGCGGGCAGTGATTCTGTCGCCAGGGACGACACTCAATGTTCCTCTTGGCGAACTCAGGTTGCGCAGCGGCACGCCGCCATCTCATGAAAACGTCCAAACTTTAGCGGTTTCGGAACGAGATATCATCCTCCGCGCCCTTCGGGAAGCGAACGGTGTCATTGCTACTGCTGCAGTAAAGCTAGGGCTGAAGCGGACGACGCTGAATTCGAAAATTCGGAAACTGCAAATCTCACGTAGCGATTTGTTTGCGAATTGAATCGTCGTTTTGACGTGATATCGCCGCATAACTCCTTCCTGATATGAGGTCGGCCTCCGTCCGAAACTGGCTAACTTCTTCGTGCGCCTACTCTTGCCGCAAACGATGGGTGCAGTCCGTTTGGTTCGTGGCGTGTTAGAGGTCATCGCGGGATTCAAAGTTCGTGGCAATCACGGTCCGTAATCCCGACATCGATATCGACTTAACCCTGAGGAGAAAGGACAAGAATTATGGAGCACCATAGGTTGACTATTGCGCCCAAGCCCTCTAGCGAGGGTTCTTTTCTACAAAGCATCGCCGATATCCAGAAACGGATCGCCCTCGGCGCGTACGATTTGGCTGGCCAAAGCCTCAGCTCGTTGGAAAGATAAGAATCGGGAGGGTCCCCAATTGCAAGGAGGCTCCAATCTCCTGAGATTCGCATCTTTCGCGTCAGTTCCTGAAGGCAACGTGGTGGCGATCCGACGAAGGATCAGGACCGCGACGGCCAAGGCGAACAACACCATTACAACGAACGCAACTTTAGCTCTACCTATCATTTCAAAGCCCCGCTCCGACTGCCTAGGTCCTTCCCACCCTATATCGCTGGATTCAGCCAAAGCTAATACACAAGAGCACGATCACGGCCACCCTTGGAGGCTTCTGGACCTAGCGCGCATTGAAGTTGTGTTGCCGCGGCAAGATGATTGCAAACGCGAAAAAGCGATAAGGGCTAAAGTGCTGATCTAGATGTTGCTTCAGTTCCGATGAAGGCAAAAAGGAGTACTGCATGCGACACCTTGAAGGGCACCGAAGTCAGAGGATTGGATGGTTGCGCGCAGCCATCCTCGGTGCAGACGACGGCATTGTGTCCACCGCAAGCCTCGTGGACCGGACCGGTTCCGAGGCGCGGGGTGCACAGCGTGAAATATCTGGCTCGCGGCCAGTGTCGAAATAGCGTCGCTCCGGCGATTCAGGTACTCTGGATCTTACCTGTACAAACGCGAAACATGCTCCGTTTCAGAACGCTCACGGCAGCCACTGCAGTGGCAGAGGTCTTGCAGTATCGGATGGCGAAAGCCGAGCATCGACTTGAGCTGCAGTAACAAAGCCACCATGAAATTTGGCGTGTTGGCGCTGGATTATGACGGGACGATTGCACGAGACGGCGTGCTATCCCCTGACGTGAAGACTGCCATCGCCGAGGCACGTGCCCGCGGGATTGTTGTCGTCATCGTAACCGGCCGAATCCTCTCGGATCTGCGGAGTGCTGCGGGAGATCTCAATTTCGTGGATGCCGTAGTTGCAGAGAATGGGGCAGTTCTCGCTTTTGGTAACGGCCTGACGCGAATGGTTGGTCATCCTCCGCCGCAAGTCTTCTTTGACGAATTGCGGCGGCGCGGAGTCACAGTCAAGTCGGGCCAGTGCATCGTCGAGGCGGACGCTTCCGGAGGGCCGGCAATCCTCGCGACGATTAGAGAGCGGCGACTGCCGCTCGTAATCCTGTTCAACCGCAGCCGCCTCATGGTCCTCCCACAAGCGATCAGCAAGGGCACCGGCCTGCGAGACGCGCTGAATATCCTTCGTCTTTCGCCGCACAACGCGATTGCCATCGGAGATGCAGAAAACGACCACGACCTCCTCGCGCAGTGTGAGCTAGCCGTCGCCGTCGGCTGGGGTAGTGCAATGCTGCAGGCCGAGGCGGATGAGGTGGTGAACGGCGATGGCCCGAGCGCCGTTGCCGCTTACATTCGGCGGGCGGCAGCTCAGACGAAGTTACCTGTTGGCCGACTCGGCCGGCATCGGCTTACCGTAGGTATAGAGCAGGACGGACGAGCACTCACGAGTGACATCCGCGGGCGCAATATTCTGATCGTCGGAGAAACGCAATCAGGCAAATCCTGGGCCACTGGCCTTCTTTGCGAACAAATGATCGTACAGGGCTACAGCCTTTGTGTCATCGATCCGGAAGGTGACTATGGCGGGCTGGAGTCGCTGCCTGGTGTTGTTGTGTTGCAAGCCGCCGACCAGCCGCCTGCGATGACAGACGTGGCTCGCGCTCTCCAGCATTTTGACTTGAGTGTTGTGGTGGATCTGTCGCGCGTACATCTCCATGAAAAGGCGGAGTATTTGAAGGCACTGTTGCCAATGCTGGCGTCGCTCCGCCGCATGACGGGGCTGCCCCATCGGATCGTCGTGGACGAGGCTCATTACTTCCTTCATGAGCCAAATATCAAGCAACTCTTGGATATGGAGTTGGGCGCCTATACGATCGTCACGTATCGCCCCTCCGATTTGCACCCCAACGTCCGAGACGCGATCGAGGTTGTTGTGGCGAAGCGACTCACTAACGCTCACGAGATGAAAACATTGCTTGCAATGGCCAAGTACAGGAAGGTGGATCCAGGAGCGACAGCCATTCTCGGCGAATTGCGCACGGACGAGGCTGTCGTCGCCACAAAGGAAGCTGAAGCACAACTTCGGCGAGTGAAGCTGCTGCCTCGCCTGACCACGCATGTTCGGCACCGGGAAAAGTATTTCGACTTTGATGTCGTACCCGGACAAGAATTCGTGTTCACCAAAGACGACAAACCGATCGGCTGTAATGCGCGATCTTTAAAACAGTTTGCAGCATTGCTACAGGACTGTCCAACCAGTTGCGTCGGCGATCACGCGCGCCACGGAGACTTTTCGCGATGGATCGCGAATGTCTTCTACGATCATCGCCTGGCTTCCGACATCAGAAAAATCGAGCAGCGATGTCGGCTGGGGCATGTGAGCGATGTGCGCCAACCCATAGCAAGGCTCATTTTGGCGCGATATGCGAGCCCGGCTGATGGGCAGTCGGCCGGGGCGCGATGACATTCCGATAATCCGATCATAGCCCCGCAAACTCGATCTCAGGAGCGAATTGTACGCTTCCGGCTAGCCCTGACAAGAATAGCGCCTTCGAGCTGGAAGCCGCGTCGGGCAAAGGCTCCAACAACGCACAGGAATCTTCAGCGAGTCGATCTAAGGCTTTATTCCGTGCAGATGATTGGTTACGCACGGGAAGCAGTGGTCATTGAATTGCTGGTCTCGTTTGCGTGTTCCCGCGCACATTGCAGTTTGGCGAGAAACAACAATATGATTCGTGTCCCTGCAGTTGAACCAATTACGTTCAAGAACGTGTTGTTCGTAACGGATTGTTCCTCATCTTCCGAGATGGCTCTTTCTCATGCCATCGCATTGGCAGCAGCGTATGGAGGCAGAATCGTTATAGGGCATGTCATCACTCCCCAGCTCTATGAGCTTGTTCCGCCGGACTCTCAAGCAAAGTACGGATACGCGCGAAGGAGAACGGAAAGAATGATAAGGGGGCCGACTGCGTTCTCCCATTACGTTTCCCTGGCCCAGCGGCGGACTGCGGAGCAATTCTTTTGAAGGACTTACTAATGGTGCTTGCATTGCATTGACGAAGGCAGGGAAGAAGAACCATACAGAAGAAAAGGAGCGAAGCATTATGGATAGAATGCTGGTAGTCGTTTTTGACAACGAAACCAAAGCCTACGAAGGAAGAAAGGCGCTCATGCAGCTCGAGGCCGAGGGCAGCGTCTTCGTCTACGCTTACGCGGTTCTGGCGAAGAACGCTGATGGCACGACAACTCTGACGGAACAGGACGAGTTTGGCCCAATTGGGACGCTGCTCGGTCTCTCATTTGGAAGTCTGATTGGGATGCTGGGTGGACCTGTCGGTGTGGCCGTCGGTTTCACCACGGGTGCTTTGGCCGGCGGCGCGATCGACGATAACAAATCTCTTGTCGGCGAGGATTTTATCGAGGACGTCAAGAAGGCCTTAACGCCAAGCACGTTTGCATTAGTTGCCGAAATTGATGAGAAGTGGACGTTGCCGGTTGATACCCGCATGGAGGCAATCAGCGGAACAGTGTTTCGGCGCGCTGTTTCGGAAGTGAAGCAGACAATTTACGAGGAACATGTTAACGCCATGAAGGCCGATCTCGCCGAGATGAAGGCCGAGCAAGCCCAGGCTAATGCCGACCGGAAAGCAAAGCTGCACGAAAAGATCTACAAACTGGAGTCCAAGATCCAAGCTCAGTTGCAGAAGGCCAAAGAAAGACGTGAGACTGCAGAGCGTGAGGCGCAGGCGAAAGTCCAGCTGCTCAAGCAAAAAGCGGCGGTTGCAAAGGCCAAGGCCTCGTAACCCAAAACCTCTCAGCGTCGAAGCTGACGCCCCCATCTCGTGCAGAAGACTGGCTCGGAGGCTGCCAAAAGGGCAACACGAAAGCACAAGCCGCCACCCCGCCGAGTGGGATAAAGACACGTGCCGGCTTCGTCAGGCGGGTCGACTAGCGACGGCGTTTTTCCGAATGAGCGGCTGGAATTGCTGATAAAGCGACCGCAGAGTGGGTCTTGAAAAGCCGGTCCCGACTTTTTCGACGTAAAGTAATTGGTCTCCGCTGTAAACGCCGAGCAAGCAGATCCGTGACCCAGCGGGAGCCGTAGAGCCCGTAACCACGAACTCCTCCTCCGGATGCACCTTCACGCGAACCTTCTTTATACGCAAGGATTCGGATCCATCGTATTTCACTTCATAAATCCAGGCCTGCTCCTCGAATGGTCGGGCGACAAGTGTTGCCAACATGGGATAGAAGCATGGATGAACCTGTTGCCAGCCCACGGCTTCGACTTGCCGTATTACCTCACAAGGAATTTCCAGGGCTCGAATGAGATCCTCGTTCAACACGATTACGCCGCCTGATGCAATCGCCCCCATCTTGCGCACAACAAAGACATCCAACGGCGCACCGAGCGCCTTGGCCATCTCGCAACCCAACGGGCAAGCCGCCACGAGGCAATGCCACCAGCACCACGTCATTTCTATTGGCGAACTGATTCAGCCTAGAAGCCAGGAATTTGCCGGCTTCATATCTGTCTTGATACTGGAGGCTTTCCACGTTGATTCCGACATTCTTTCTTATGATTTACGTCTACAACTATTCCTGGTCCACTCGCGCGTTCTGATCGCTGCGGCTTCGGCGCCCTCTAGCTCGCCGCGTCTTTATGACGATTATTCGCCGTTCTGACGAGATGCTGGCCAGTACTGTTACCCTCGTAACGCACGGCTTGCCCCTGTTAACTAGGCTCATTAGCTGTACTTGCCGCGCCTGAAGAATTCGGCCCCCCGGTTGCTGAGCAAGAAAAATGGCGATCCCCGCCACCCGCGCTTGTTTCGCTCGCGGAGTCGTACTCGAAAGGTACCGAGAGGAGGAGACATGTCACTGGATACCTTTGTTGTGCTTGCCAATCAATATGACACTGAAAAGGACGCCCTTGCTGACTACGATGCCGTCCGCAAACTTTATACCGATCTCGGGATCATCGACACTTATGATGCCGCAGTGCTCACCCGCAAGGCGGACGGGAAGGTCGTAATCGTCAAACGGGTAGAAGAGCCGACCCGTCACGGTGCAGCAGCAGGACTTCTTGTCGGGTTGGCGGTCGGCGCGGTAGTCGCCCTGTTTCCTGCCGCCGGGATCGGGCTGGCAACAGGAATGATCGGGGCCGGTGCGGTTGGGACAACGGTCGGTGCTGTCGCAGGGCATGTGGCCAGGGGCATGAAGCGATCCGATCTCAAGGAACTGGGTGAGTTGCTCGATGAGGGTACGAGCGGACTCGTGGTGGTGGCGGCTACCGATGTCCAAGCCAAGGTCGAAGCTGCCATCACCAGGGCAAAGAAGCACGCAAAGGCTAAATTGCAGGCCGACACGGATGTTCTCAAGAAGGAAATTGACAACATCCGTGCTGCGTAGCCGCAAGCATCAGGAAAACTCACGATCAAATTGGCAAGCACAGCACAAGAAGGAGGACAATCATGGCACAACTGATAGTGGTTGGTTTTAAGAAAGACATGTACCGTGCGTCGGAAGTACTCAACCAGTTGCAATCGATGAATGATGACTGGGTGGTCGACCTTCACGACGCAGTCGCCGCTTACCGTGACTACAACGGCAAGCTGCGCGTCGACCAGAGCTACCAAATGACCACCGGTGAAGGGGCAGCCTGGGGCGGTCTGATAGGCGCACTGATAGGGCTCACCCTGGCCGCCATTCCGTTCACCGGAGGGGCGAGCGCCGCAGCGGCAGGGACGCTCGCGGCGGGGGCTGCCGCAGGAGGTGCACTGGGCGCCGGGGCTGGTGCTGTCGACGCCACGTGGTGGAAGGATGAATTCGGCATCCCCGATGATTTTGTCAAGCAGGTCGGGGCGATGATCCAGCCCGGAGACTCGGCGATCTACGCACTCCTGCGCACCGCCAACCCAAACATCGTAGCCGATCATTTCCGGGGCTACGGTGGCACGATCCTGAGCACCACGCTGAGCCGGGATCAGCAGAAGAAGGTCGAGAACGTTTTGAGCAGAAAGGCAGCTTAGGCTAGCCTCCGCGCTTGCCAACAGGCGAAGAGGAACCCATAAACCGAGAGATGGAGCAGATCGCGACTATACAGAAGGGTAACGAAAAAGCCTAAAGAAACGACCAGCGTACAGGCAAACAAATGTCAAAGCCATACCTCAAACAGTAGCAGCCCCGTGCCAAGGGCAAGATGGCGCAGGCGGAGATTGAAACCATCGATGCCTGCGCCTTTTTTTCGTAAACCGAAGTTGTAGGACTGGCGGCTTTTGATGAGGACGCCTTGAGGACAGCAACGCGGCACAGATTGGTTGCACGTCGCTGCCCAGACGGCCGAGCTTGCGGTCTTCGAGCACGCGCAGCAGCTTAGCCGGGGTTCCCGCCGGCATCTCGCCGATCTCATGCCGCGGCGCTCCAAGCCTTTCGTCCCCATTAACTGCGCCGCCATCTCCTTCCCAGTGCCGCTGGCACCGGTAATCAGTACCCTAGGCGCGCTCGGGGCGACCATCTCACCACAGGCGAAAGATCTCCTGCCGCGCGTCGGAAAACACTTCCGCCGATTGCTTCCATCCGCGTATCCACGGGCGTGGTCCTCGGGCACCTGCCGGTCGACATCCATTATCGCAGATCTTGATCCTGGCCTAGTCTTTTGGCTCATCAGTCAGCTGACGAAATCTCGCCGTTCTGACGAGAGCAACAAGACGGGCCTGAGAACTGCATTCAGTCGAATCAACGCTTTGTGTACCTTTTCGAAGAATACATGCGCAATCTGGCGTGGCAACCTGAGTGCACTTTAAGTTCACCGTGATGGCTGACTGCATTCCATTTCGCGTGCATTCCATGCCGGCAAGGCTACCGGGGCTGTCATCCGCAGGAAGAATTGTGCTTTAGACCGGCCAGGGCACCACGAACTCGGAACTGCAGCAGTGCTTCGTGAAAAGGCTACAACGACTCGGGCCGAAGGTGACCGTCGAACCGGCCACCGTAGCAACCTGAGAAATCATTTTCGAAGGAGCAGTGTCATGGACAGAATGCTAGTGGTGGTTTTTGACAATGAAACCAAAGCCTACGAAGGGAAGAGGGCGCTTATTCAGCTCGATGGCGAGGGCAGTATCAGCGTCTACGCCTACGCGGTGCTGGCCAAGCACGCCGATGGCACCACAACTGTAAAGCAAGAAGACGACTACGGACCGATTGGAACCCTGCTCGGCACGGCATTCGGAAGCTTGATCGGGCTGCTGGGTGGGCCGGTCGGTGTCGCCATCGGCCTTGCCACAGGGACTGTTGCCGGCGCAGCGGTCGACCTGAACAATGCACGCATCGGCGTGGATTTCATCGAGGACGTCAACAAGGTTATAACGCCAAAAAAAGTTGCATTGGTCGCCGAAATTGAAGAGGACTGGACCAGGCCCGTCGACACCCGCATGGAAGCGATCGGAGGGACCGTGTTCCGTCGCGCCTTGTCTGATGTGAAGCAGACAATTCACGAGGAAAACGTCAACGCCATGAAGGCCGACCTGGCCGAGATGAAGGCAGAGCATGCGCAAGCTCGTGCCGACTGGAAAGCAAAGCTGCAGGAAAAGATCAACAAACTGGATACAAAGATCCAGGACCAGTTGCAGAAGGCCAAAGAAGGACGTGAGGCGGCAGAGCGTGAGGCGCAGGCAAAGGCCAAGGTGCTCAAGGCGAAAGCGGCGGCTGCGAAGGCAAAGGCGTCGTAATGCGATACCCTCAGCTTGGTTCGACACCTGTTCCCTAAGGGAGGTCAACAGACCTCCCTTTTGAAAAGCAGTTCGCAAACGTGTGGAGGATCGAATGTCCGCACAAGACCAGACTATTGTTCGGGCGCGGAAGACGTGGCATCAGACGAGCTCACAATGGCAACGTACCTGCGAGCCAGAATGAGGCAGGTTTGATAGAAATACGCCGCGAAGACCAGTGCAGATCGAGGGAAAAAACCACCCATGAATACATTTGAAATGCGTCGTAAAGCGATCTTGTCCATCAGTGCTACTGCACTGTGTCTCACGTGGGTCGTGAACGCAACCCGATTAACGGCTCAAGCGCAGAATCAGGACGAAGAGCTGCAATTGGGTCAGGAAGTTTTCAACGAACTCAAAGCCAGAGGCGAGATCATCGAATCGTCCCCTCTATACGATCAGCTGAAACCGATTGCCGAGGCCATTACGCGTGCAGCGCAACCTCAATACAACCATCCCTTCCACTTCTATCTGGTTCACGAACCTCAGCCCAACGCGTTCGCCACTCCGGGCGGTAATGTCTATGTTGTCGATTCGCTTCTTTATTTCGTGAAAAATACTGAGGAACTGGCCGGGACTTTGTGTCACGAAGTCGCCCACACCATCCATCACGACACGATGAAGTTAATAGAAGAGCGAGAACGGATAGCGAGGCGAGAGGTCGGCGCTGCTATTCTACTGGGCCCTTCCGCCGCGCACGTATTGGCTATCGCTCTTCTCGGGGCGCTGCACTCCATGAGCTACTCGCGGGATGTGGAATCGCGGGCCGACATCACCGGCTCGGACGTGTGCGCCGCCACCGGATATAACCCTTGGGGATTGGTATGGCTGTTCCAGGATTTCAAGGACGCCAAGCCGGATGAGCTGCCCCAGCTCTTGTCGGACCACCCCAATGATCAAAATCGGATCGACGCGCTGGAGCAGCACTTCCGGAAGAATCCGTCTGTCTTCAACAAGTTCAACCCGGATCCGAAGTCGGGTACGCGGCTCGCCGTTCCCGCCAACGCTCCGGAAGTGTTCTTGCGGTAGGTCAACTCAAATCGCGCTGCCGAATCGGTAGTGCGGAAAAAGGAGAAAAACAATGAGCAGCTTTTCTGATGTCTTCGTCGCCGGCCTCGAGCAAGTCCGAAAGTCCTGGGGCCGGTTTCTCATGTTTGGCATTCTGCTAATGATCCTCGGTGTCGCGTGTGTCGTGAAATCGCAGACGGCAACCACTTTTTCGATTTTGGCATTGGGCTGGGTGCTCGTGATCAGTGGAGTGCTCTGGCTCGTCAATTCGTTTTACGCCTTCAGTTGGCATGGGTTCTTCCTGTACCTGCTGAACGCCATCATCCGCGGAGTGACTGGATACCTCCTGATTCGTCACCCGAACGCTGGCGCGGAAGGTGTGACCCTGCTGCTGGCGGCGCTGTTCATCGTCGGAGGCCTGTTCCGAGCAGTAGGCGCCAGTGTGATTCAGTTCCCCAGGTGGGGATGGATGCTGTTTGCTGGGCTGATCTCGGTCGCTCTCGGCATCTACCTGATGATCATCTGGCAGACAGCGAGCACATTCTTCGTCGGCATGATCATCGGCATCGACCTGATTTTTGACGGCGCGTCTTTGGTGGGTTTCGCGGGTGCGATCCACAGCTTGCCGGGCGCAACCGCGCAACGCAAGGCTGTTACATTGTGAGTTGGTGTAACAATCAACGCAGAGCCACCACGGTCACTCCATGATGACTAAGGGGCGTTGATTCGGCTGGGTGCTGGGGAGGTAAAAAATGGTTCCACGCAAACGGGCTCGAACATCGTTGACAGTCGCTCTTTTCGGTTTCGTGCTGACTTCGGCATCAGCGCTAGTTGTTTCCGCGGATACTCTTAAACAATCGGCGGAACTGGGAAAGAGAACGGCGAAGACATCAAGGGATGTCGACAAATACGTTGCCCAACTCGATAAAGCCGAGGTTGCATTATCTGCCCTGAGCGGAGCCCAGGGCAAGAACTTGAAGAAACGGTACGAGTCCTTTTCCAAGGAAGTGAAGAACCTTGAGGAGGCACAGAAACACGCAACCTCCGACATCAACGAAATGCAATCCAACAAGGAAAAGTACTTTTCGTCTTGGGACGAATCCATCGCCAAGATTTCAAGTCCGCAACTGAAACAAGCCAGTGTCGAGCGGCGGTCAAAGGCCATCAAAGACCACGATGAACTCACCGCCAATCTTAGCGACGTTGGACGCGAGTTGCAGCCCTTTATGACCAGTCTGCACGATGTCCAAACATTCCTCGCTGCCGACTTGTCGCCTGCAAACGTGAGCAAGGCGAGCGAAATGATTCGGCAATCTCAGGTGGATGCGCAAGCCCTTAAGGACAAAATCGCTCCCGTACAAGCTCAACTAAAGCAGTTCGCGAGCGAGGCGCCCAAATAGGCTCAGAGATCAGCAGGCCCCCTACTGTACGTGGTCCCCCGGGAGCATTCCGAGTGCGCGACTCAGAAGGAGCTGTCGCGAAGTCAGTTAACTTCCCGGTTGGCAATTGGTGACCTTTGAGTGAAACTGGAATCAGTGTAAGTATTAGCGGCACGATCCCGAGCCATGCTCGACCGATTGCTTCATCACGGACACGTGCTCAAATGCGGGCCGCGCAGTTGGCGCACAAAAACAGACTTGCCGCCACAGGAGTCGGCGGGGTAAAAACAACAAGTCCCGGCCACTCTCGTTGGGCGGTTTTGCCCTGACCACCGTTGGCCGGTTTTAAGGTGACCACTGAGGCGAGTGCTCCATAAAGCCATTTTGGTTCTCATGCTGGGACGGCTGGTATCGGCACAAAACCAGGATTCCCCTCCCCAGGAGCAGAAATCTAGCCCTGTTGCCAAAGGAGTCGACTATCTCTTCAATTATCTGAACATGGCCGGGACAATGAAAGCTAGCGACTTTCGGCCCCTGACTCAGAAGGAACGAACTCATCTCTACTTTAAGACGATGGTAAACCCTTTGGGTTACGTCAAGGCTGGATTCTCCGCAGGAATTGATCAATGGAACGACAAGCCAGGAGAGTGGGAGCAGGGAGCATCCGGATACGGCAAGAGATTTGCGAACATCCTGGGTCAGTATTCAATCCAACGTACAGTGACGTTCGGTTTGTCCAGCGCCTTACATGAGGATAATCGCTACTTCAATTCTGGCAAGAAAGGCCTGTGGTCGCGCAGCGGGTATGCGCTGGTTAGCGGCGTTCTTGCTCGGCACGATGATGGAAGCCGGCATGTGTCTGTTTCTCAACTGGGTGGAGTGGCAGCTGGTGCTTTCCTATCGCGCTTTTGGCAGCCTCCGAGCCAGCACTCCGCAGGAGATGGAGCCGTCAGCTTCGGCATCACCATGGCGAGCAATATGGGGTTCGGCGTTGTGAAGGAATTTCTGCCTGACGTGGGGCGGGCGATCGCCAAGAAACAGAAGAAACCCTCGACCCCAGACAAGAACCAGGGTCTGGGCCCGGCAAGTCTGCATCAGATGAAATGCTTCTCAAGGAAGTGATAGCCTGCGGCAATCCACCTGGTCCGCCTGGTCGTAGCGCAGCGCCAGAGCAAACACCTCCGGTGTCGAATCCTGCGACTGCAGGACCGCCCGCACCAACGCCTGTAGCTCCTCATCGTCTATCAGCACGCTTTCCACGGCCCAGTCCTACCATGTCGGTCAGACCGTGACGCGGGCGACGGTCCGATTCGGGAATGAGATCCAAACGCAAGGGTGCGTACAGGTCCTTGGGAACGTGCACATTGATTACACACTCTCGTTGTTCGGTTCAGATGGAAAATTAAAATTGATCAATAAAAATGTTTTTACATCAATCATTTGAACCAAGTTCGGGAATCGTGAAGCCTTGCAAACGAAGCGGACACTTAGTCCGTTTTGGATCGGTGGCAAAAACGAGGTCGAATCTCTAGGTTGCACAGCGCTGAGCGGCAATTGCAACGCCTCGTCTGTTCAAGTAACCTGTTGGTAAAAGTCCTTTGGCTATAGCGCCGGGATGGCGGAACTGGCAGACGCAGCGGACTCAAAATCCGCCGAGGTTCACCCCTCGTGGGGGTTCAACTCCCCCTCCCGGCACCAAAGCTCAGAAAGACTCAGTATTCATGCGGGTTTCCGCGATTTAAGTTGACATTGGTACCGCGATTGGTACCATTCTTGCGTGAATAAACGGGCTCACGTCACCAAGCGGGTACGCACTGCCCGCGGCTGGCGGCATTGTGAGGTCGTGCTCGCGGCCAACGGTCGGATCAAACCAGACTGGGTGATAGTCGCCGGTACACCTGAACACCATCCTGAGGGCTCGTACTATTTGGAATGGCGCGAGGGGAAGAAGCGCAGGCGTGTCGTCATGGGCAAGGACGCCCAGGACGCACACGGACAGCGACTGCGCAAGGAAGCAGAACTCAACGCGGCGAACGTCGGTGTGACCGTCGTGCCCAGTGATCGGAGTACGCGCATCGACGACGCGGTTACGCTGTACCTGCGGGACAAGCGCGTGACGCGGCGGTCTGGTACGCATGGGGCATACCGCCTCGCCCTGGAGAACTTCACATCGTCGCTGGGCGTGAAACGGTGCATGCAGGAGATCACAGCCGCGGACCTAGTCGCGTTCCAGGCGTATCTGCGCGACCAGGGACTCAGCGCGGACACGATTGCGAGTCGGTACGCCGCAGTGATCACGTTCCTCCGCGCATCTGGTATCGCGCTCAATAAGCACGACCGACCACGCGTCACAAAGAAACTGGTCGAGGTCTACAGTGAGGAGCAACTGGAGCAGTTCTTCGCAGAGTGCGAGGATTCTGAACGTGTGCTCTTCGAGTTCTTCCTCATGACCGGCTTCCGTAAGAGCGAGGTCGTGTACTGCGAGTGGTCGGACGTGGACCTGAAACGCAGGACAGTAGCCGCACGATCTAAGCCGGAACACGGGCTCAAAGATTATGAAGAACGGACAGTGCCAGCCGCGGCCCGGCTCATTGAATCGTTGACTCGCTGGCGTAAGCAGAGCACTGGTACCCTGGTGTTCCCAAATAAGAATGGTAAACCCCAGAAGCACCGCACTCACCTGTTGGAAGTGTGCAAGCGCATCGCGACACGAGCCGGGCTGGATCCGGACGACTTCTGGCTCCATAAGTTCAGGAGCACATTTGCCACTGAGTGTCTACGTCGTGGCGCGGATCTGGTGACGGTGCAACGCTGGTTAGGTCATTCGGACATCGAGACCACGGCTCGTTATCTTGTACATGCTGAGGGTGAGCAGGCGCGTAGGATCATCGATGGCGTATTCAACTGAGAGACTGCACGCCATGCTGTTGCAGCCACCGGCAGATTGCACCGCGGTCGAATCGGACAGAGCCACCGACTCGGAAGCTGGGCAGCTTACCGGCGCGTGCCCGGCGCAGCAGGGTCACAGAGGAGATGCCCAGGTACTCACTGAGCTGTTTGGCGGTCATGGCACCCTTGCCCGCGAGGATGATGCTGGCAAGGGAGTGCACGTCACGTGGCATGGTTGATCGTAGCACAGGGCGTACAGCATACCGAAATCGGGGCAGCCGTGCCCAACAAGGAATTTTACGGCTTCATTCGGGCTCAGTCGGGCGATATTGATGGACAAATTATGGACGACGGCCATCGAAACTGTAGGACAGATCCAGAGTCCCCAAAACCAGTCCCTCGCCTCGCCATGAATCCACACGGTCACGAGCACCGAGTCAGTCGGGCGTAGTTGGTGAAATTGATATTTCGCCAAGTTGGGAAGCGGGAGTGGTACGATTAGCCGCTTTTAGCGGGAATACGTTTGAGGCATCGCCTTTGATACCATCCACCTTGTGAGTAAAACGCTAATATCCTTTTTTCCTGATCCAGAACCTATCCTCCAACTCTCGCCCGAAGAGATTGCTTGGGTCATTCTTGAAATAGTCAACTCCTGGGACGAGGCACGCACATTTCAGAACCTCGCACATCACAACTTCACAAGTTCCGAGGCCCTTCCTTACACGCGACTTCGACAGGAAGTCATGAGCGTCTTGTCGGAAGGGTGGGCATGGCTTCAACGGGAATGCTTGATCGTCCCAAGGCCCGGGGCGCCTGATTTTGCAATTCTCAGCCGCAAAGCCAAGGAAATAAAATCCAGAGACGAATTCGAGGTTTACAGACGTGCCAACTTGCTCTCCGGAATGCTACACGCCTTGATTGAGCGGGAATCGAAAGCTGCGTTCCTGAGAGGTGAATACGAGATCGCAATCTTCAACGCCTTTAAGGAAGTCGAGGTTCTAGTCCGCGAGGCGGGCGGCTTCACCGCCAATGATCTCGGCGTGCCATTGATGAATGAGGCGTTTAAGGTCGAAGTCGGACCACTTACCGACAAAGAAATTCCAGAATCAGAGCAACTGGGCCTGCGTAATCTCTTCTCTGGAGCTATTGGTTACTACAAGAATCCGGGCAGCCATCGGCACTTTCCTACCGACCCGGTAGAAGTTGCCGAAACTCTTTTCTTTGCCAGTCTCCTCCTGCGAATTGTTGAGCGCGCCCGGCCTCGACCGTAGTACAGAACGTAAGCACTAAGAAAACCGTTTCGAGTCGCGGTTGATGAGTTTAATCGCGATGTTTCGCCAACTGACGGCTCTGTATTGGACCAACCTACGTGTCTTCATTGACTTACCCCCCTCTTCCACGTAAGATTCCGCACCAATGCTTGATGCCACCATCTCTCACTACCCGCATTGTCTTTCCTATCCGCGTCGGTGCGCCGCCGGAGATTACCGTATTGGAGTTGGCCAGAGCGTGACGTTTACACGCGCAGCCCTATATCAGCAAAAGTAGTGCTTGCTGCTCGTCTGCCGACGCGTCGTCCGTCCATAACGAAGATGGAAAGGCTGCTCAATCTCGTCAGAGCCTACAGGCGCCGAATCGCTATTTCGTTGCTCCTTGCGTATGCTGCGTTCGTCCTCATACACCCGGACGAGGAAGGGCGCGTCTCCGACCTGATCTGGTTCGCAGTGCTGGTGATGTTTATTTCCAGCCAGTTGTTCTGGATTCGCCGCGTAGTCGATGTTGGCGAGCGCTTCCTTCCTGGAAAGCCTCGTCGCAACTTGCTCGGAGCTATCGCCGGCACGATCTGGCCAATGCTGTTCGTTTATAACTTGGTCACTTGGGATAGCTTAAGTTGGAATAGCACGCACGTTTCGACTGCATTGACGCTGCGCAGCGTTCTATTGGAAGCGCCTTTCTGGTGGTGGTTCGTGGGATCGTTCGCGGGCTTCTTCCTGGTGCTTGCATTCTGGACGCTAGATCGGGTGGGAAGTGTAGGAGTGTGGGTTTACCGGGCGATGCACAATGCCACGTCAGCTCGTGACGCTTTGAAGGCGGAAGAGCGTGCCTCGCCCCCGGCCTCGCGTAGTCGCCGTCAATTTCTTGAGCGTGCCGCCGTGTTGGTGAGCGCTACTCCCTTCGTAGCCGCCGGCTATGGGCTCATCTACGAACGGCTTGACGTGGAGGTCACCCGGCAACGCATCCGATTGCCGCGCTTGCCCAAAGCCTTCGAGGGATTCCGGATTGTCCAGCTTTCCGATTTCCACATCAGCCCCTTCATGACCGGGGAGCAGATTCGCCGCTGCGCAGAGATTGCCAACGGACTGAGGCCTGATCTTATCGCGCTGACCGGTGACTTCCTCACCTGGGACGCGAGTGCCCAAGGCGAAGTGGTGCAAGCGCTGGCGCCGCTGCGTGCGCCCTTCGGCGTATTCGGCTGCCTCGGCAATCACGAGGTTTACACGCGGACCCAGGACTCGATCACCCAAATCCTAGGCAATGCGGGGATTCGGATTCTGCGTCACGCGACGGCCGCGATTCGATCGGGGGGCGAGAGCGTCAACTTGATCGGCGTCGATTTCCAAGGCTGCCACGAATGTCCGACGTTTCCGCGGGAAAATTATCTTCGGGGTGTAGAGCCACTGGTTTTGAGGGATAGAGTCAACATTCTTCTGAGCCATAATCCCGAGAGCTTCGATCGCGCGGCGCAGTTGGGCATCGATTTAAGCTTGGCCGGGCACACTCATGGTGGGCAGTTGGCGCTGGAGTTCGTGCGTCGCGGCCTGAATCTCAGCCGTCTCGGCTATACCTATACGAGGGGATGGTACGAAAAGGGCGGTGGGCAACTCTACGTCAATCGCGGAATCGGTACGATTGGATTTCCTATCCGCGTCGGTGCGCCGCCGGAGATTACGGTGCTTGAACTCACTCGGTAGGATTAGCACTGCTGCTTGAAAATGTTCCCTGTTCAGTTCGGTGTTTCCATGAAGAACAGTCAACTGTTGTCAACAGGCGTTTACCTCAAAATGCCTTTTATCGAGCAAACTTCGACCGAAATCGGTTCCGATGCAAAATTCCCCTCGCTTTTTCCAACCCAAAGGGATCTGCACATCGAAGGAGGAGAATCTCATGAAATCGATACTGACAGGTCTGCTTGCGGTGTCATTCCTCGGTGGTGCGAGCGTTCCGGCAATGGCCGCTGTGAATGACTTCAAGGCACTCTTTGCCAAGCACTGGCAGGTCAGTAAGGAATTTACTTTAGCGGTCGCCGAAGCCATGCCAGCCGAGTACTACAACTTCAAACCCAATCCTGAGGAGATGAGCTTTGGCGAGATGATGAGCCACCTCGCCCAGTCCAACTCGGAAGCTTTTGCCAACGTGGCCGACATCGAGCCGCTGCCGGTGCCCTCAGGCTACGACAAGAAGACTGTCATCAAGTTCCTTAATGATTCCTTTGACTGGTGTGCCAAGCAGTTTGCTGCCATGACACCCGCGCAGTTCGACCGAATGATTAACATCGGAGAGGGACGGCAGGCCACCGGAGTCGAAGTGCTTTGCTGGGCTTTCACCGACACCGC
>DASPST010000049.1:0-72283 GCA_035623795.1 Terriglobales bacterium | reverse complement strand
CTGGTTTGTCCGGTTGGCGGTGAGCCCGGAGCCCGAGCGATGATCGCGCGTTGCGACCCGCAAGGAAGCGGCGAGAGCAGGTCAGCAAGGGTCTAAAGCGAGCTACTGGCCGAGAGGAATGAGATCAACATCACCTCGGGATTCTTAATGTCTGCGGCAGGCTCCCCCAAAACTATACATTTTAGACGCGGCTTCTCGCGTCTTTTTTTTCCGACCGCCACCCAACCGCCTGCCGGGAAATGTTGGTATTCATTGGCCAAGGCACACCCTTGGGCAGCCGATAACCAAAGGCCCGGCGACGGTCTCGCCCTAAGGGCCCGCCGTGACTTCCAGCTGCTTGCTTTGCAGGCGTGCCCGGTAGATCCGGTCCTTCACCGGTACCTCGGCTACTCCGTCCACGTGCACCACGTAGCTGCCGTGCGGCAGCGTGTCGCCGAAGGGAATCTCGAATTCATCCGCGCCGCTTTTCAGAGGAAAATGCTGGTATCCGATCGCAAACGCCCTTCCATACTCATTCACCGCCAGCACGATGAAAGTGAAATCGAAATCATCTTCCGTACTGTTCGAAACCGTCACCAGTCCGTCTGCCCGATGGCCCGTGATTTGCACTTGTTTAGACCACTTCAGCAGCAGCGGCGTGACCACGTGCAGGACAAATTCGCGGCTCACCCTTTGCGGCGGCCGGCTGCTGTCCCGCACGCCCACGGAGAACCTGTAGTCCCCCAGGATCGCGGGACTGCCGCTCAACTCTCCCTCGGGGCTCAGCTTCATGCCCGCCGGCAGCACCCCTTTTACGATGGTGAACCTGGCGGGCGCAGTCCCGCCCTCCACGACAAATTGGTATCGGTACGGATGCTTCGGCGATGCCTTCGGCAATGTCGCTGGCGCCAACGCCAGCGTCGCCTCTTCGCTCGCCTCCTGTGCAGCACACCTCCACGAAACCGTTACGAACATCGCTGCCGCCGCCACGATCATCCCACAAAAAGAAAGCGTACTATCTCTGATAGGGCGCGTTTTCACAGGGTTCCTGCTCATCCTCGGAGCTCGCTGCCATCGGTCATTGCGTCAAGCTGAATTCTGCAATCTGCACTTCGGTATTCCTCAGCGCTGGAGCCCGCCCCGAGTGAACGGCCGTGGAGCCCTGACGCCCGCTTATGCTAAAGCTGTTGCCGTTTCCCGAGCAAACCCTCAAAGACCGCCTCTCCCTGCCGGTCGAGCGCAAACGCCTACGACCCCGGTTGAAAGTCTGCCTCGAAAACCGGCTCCAATATGAGCTTGAGCGCGCCTTGCACCACTCTGTCACGGATAGCAGGAATCGACAGGACACGAACTTTTCCTCCGTCCTTCGGTATTTCCCGCCGTCGTGCCTGTAGCGGTATATACGCACGTTTGATCAGTTCGTCCCGTATCTGCTCGAGGAACTCCTCCACGCCTTGCGCCTCGATGGCCTCGAACGTCACCCCGTCAACCCCCGGAGCGCCATTGTTCTTCTTGGCCAGCGTATACGCCTCGCGTAGCGTCTCCATCTTGCAGACATGGACGTACAACCCCCAGAAACGCCAGGACGGTTCAGCCTTCGCCTTGACGTCTATGCTCCTCCTCAGGTCCTGCAAACGAATGGGTGGGTTTGTCATCCACCCTTGCCTCCCGTTTTGTCGGAGTCGTTACAAACAGCAGGGTCCCTTCGCTCCCCCGGCATTTGCCCGGCTTCATCGCTATTGCGGACCCATCCGCCACCCTCTCGCCTTCAGCCCACTTCCCGGGTTCCCCAGTTATAGGGCCTACCTTGCTCCAGCGATTTCGCGCCGGGGCGAGGAGGGCTTCTCCAGTTGCTCGGCATGTCCTTGTCATCGTGCCGTCGCTTCCACCCCGCCGAAGTGAGATAACCGCATCGGTCAGATTTCGGCTATCCCTGTTGCCTTCACCCTACAGTTGCAGGCTCGGCCTTCGGAGCTTCTCACGTTCGAGGCCACATCCGCGTTCATTTTCATTACGGCCCGATGACTCGCACGTCTCCCACGGAGATCGTCCGTCGATAGGCTTCAGAAATTCGGTTTTCCTCCTCTCTGCTATCCAAGCTACGGGGCCTCCGACTCTTGCCCCGGCAGGTTTGTTCCCTGCTGAACATGCCAGCCTTCGCTGGACACACAACTGTGCGTGAAGTCTTTCTTTGAAACCTTTCCACTTTGAAACCAGAGTCGGGGCAGTCAAGGCCCGTCAGAGCCGCAACCCTCGACGGCCTCGCACGCCTAGCGCTAAGCTAGAGTAAGCGGAGGAGTTCATGCATGCGTGCGGCCGTCGACAAACTCTGGCCTGAGATCCACTGGATCCAGGACTCCAATCTCCGCGAGCAAGTCACGCTCACCTGGATTAAGGCTCTCGAACGCAGTCCACTCCGGCCCGACGACCTCAACCGCATCCCCTTCACACTGCTGATCCCCAATTGTCCGATCACGTTCATGGAGCACAAGCGCTGCGTCGTTCATATCGCGCGCAAGAGCGCCGAAGCCATGAACGAATTCATGGGCCGCGCTCTGCCGGTGAATCTGGACACGGTCATCGCGGGCGCCGTCCTTGCGGATGTGGGCAAGCTCCTCGAATACGAGCTCGGCCCAGACGGCAAGGTCCGTCAGAGCGAGCGCGGCGAAGCCCTCCGTCACCCCTTCACCGGAGTGGCGCTGGCGCTCGAATGCGGCGTCCCTGACGAAGTTTGCCACATCATCGCTGCCCACGCCGCCGAAGGCGATCAGGTCAAACGCACCACCGAAGCCTTTATCGTCCACCACGCCGACTTTATGGCCTACCTGCCCTTCAAAAATGCAAAGAACGTAAAGGTGAAGAAGTGACCGCCGCATCCAGGCTCGTCCATACGCACGTGAGTGGGCCAGACGTTGCCAATGCCCGTCTTGAGAGCCGCATCCTCCAAGGTTGCCATTCGCAGCGACGCGAAGGACTGGTTTTCGGTCTCGGCCTTCCCCATCGCGCCCCGCGAGCTGTACTTCCTGCCCGAGCACTCCCTGGACGACCCACGGCTTGTTTCTGCCTGCCAACGACCAGCGACGACGATCATCCAGCGACTGTCTTTAGGAGCCACCTTGTCCGCTAAGGAAACCCCAGCCAGCCCAGGAACCATCACCGCGAGGATGGCCCAATGGGCCGCCTCCCTTGAATACAAGCATCTCTCCCAGGACGCCGTCTACCATGCCAAGCGCTTCCTGCTCGACTCCGTAGGCTGCGCTCTGGGCGGGTACCGGCAGCACGACGTCAAGATCGCGCTCGGCGTGCTCGACGAAGTTGCCGGACCCGGCCCCGCCACCGTCATCGGTACGGGCAAGCGCATCGATCCCGTCTCCGCCGCGCTCGCCAACGCGCTGATGATCCGTTGCATGGACTACAACGACATCTACTGGAAGCAGGACCCCTCCCATCCCTCCGACATCTTTCCCGGCGCTCTGGCGGCCTGCGAGCGCGCCAAGGCCGACGGCCGTGAACTCATCGTCGGTTTCGTCCTCGGCCACGAATTCGAAATGCGCCTGTGCGAAGCCGCTTTCCCCGGCATCCGCGAGCGCGGCTGGCACCACGCCACCCTCACCGCGTTCGTCTCGCCCTTCGTCACCGGACGCGGACTACGCCTTTCCTGGCAGCAGATCCAGCACGCCGTCGGCATCTCCGCCAGCTGCCACTGCACCCTCGGGGCCGTCACTGCCGGTAAGCTGACCATGATGAAGAACACCGTCGATCCCATGGCTACGCAAAGCGGCATGTTCGCCGCCCTGCTCGCCGAGAAGGGCTACACCGGCCCCGAACACGTCATCGACGGCAAAGAAGGCCTGGTCCACTGCTTCGGTCCTGAATGGAAACTCAACCTGCTCACCGACGGCCTGGGCGAGTCCTGGCGCATCACCCAATGCGGCATGAAATTCTTTCCCACCGAGGCCCTGACCCACGCGCCCGGCTCCGCCGTGCTCAGCCTCGTCAAGAAACACGACCTCCATCCCGACCAGGTCGCGAAGATCCAGATCCGCTCCCTTGCACGCGCCGCCGACATCCTCTCCGATCCCAGCAAGTACGACCCACACACCAAAGAAACCGCGGACCACTCTCTGCCCTACGTCATCGCCGCAGCTCTCGTCGACCGCCAGGTGACTCCGGCGCAATTCGAGATGTGGAAGATCATGGACCCTACCATCCGCGCCCAGCTCGGCAAGGTCGAAGTCATCGCCGACCCCGAAATCGAAAAACTCTTTCCCGCGCTGCAGCGCGTGATCGTCAACCTAACTACCACGGACGGTCGCAACTTCACCGAGCAACTCGACTATCCCAAGGGCGACCCGCGCAACCCGCTCACCGACCAGGAAATCGAAGAAAAATTCTCCTCCCTGGCCGACGGCGTCCTATCGCCCCCGGCCCAGAGGAAACTGAAAGATGCCATCTGGAACTTGGAAAAAATCAGCTCGGCCTCGAAACTCATGGCCCTGATGAAAGCCGACGGAGGCAGCAAAACGGCCGCCGCGAAAGTGAGTCTTGCAGCGAAAACAAAGCCTCGATCCAAACCGAAATTACAAGGAGCAACAAGGCGCAGAAGATAACGGCAGACAGTGGGGGCATGAAACGGCCTCGTCCGTGCCGACCAGATTCGAGCCCCGGGAAGGGCGTAGCCAGGGAACCCCAGCGCGGCAGCGCCGGGTGAGTTTGGCAGGGATATTCAGGTTCCGAAGGGACGGCCGGGAAGTGGAACCACCCACAAATCACGCATGACAGACACGCACCCACAAACCAAAGCCTTCGGCTGCATGTTGCAAATTTCCGCTGGCCGAAGCATCCGGTTGTGCCCTTATGAGGACATTCAACTACGCGCGTTGACTGCGGTGGCGGTTGCACCTTGTTCCCGGCCTGCTTATCCTTGGTTCCATCACCTTGACCTTTCCCATCGGGGACGCCAGACGCGGCGGCCTCCCACTTCGCATGGCTGCATGCGTGTTGCTCCAAGGAATTTAGTACGCCCCCGGTGGCATCATCTATTTCATCCCTGGCGGAGGGCGCTCGGGTAGCACAGGCGGAGATCTCCATGCCCCAAACCATCACTGAAAAAGTCGCCCAGCAACACATGACCGAAGGCCCCAACCGCGCCCTGCGCGCAGGAGACTTCCTCTCCGTCTGCCCCCACCGCGTCATGACTCACGACAACACCTCCGCCGTGATGAGCAAGTTCAAGGGCATCGGTGCAAAGAAGATTCACAATCCGCGGCAACTCGTCTTCGCCCTCGACCACGACATCCAGAACCGGGACGAATCCAACCTCAAGAAGTACCGCTCCATCGAAGCCTTCGCCCAAGAACACGGGGTCGATTTCTACCCCGCCGGTTCCGGCATCGGCCACCAGATCATGGTCGAGCGCGGCTACGTCATCCCCGCCTCCTTCGTGGTTGCCTCCGATTCCCACTCCAACATATACGGCGCGCTCGGCGCGCTCGGCACCCCCATTGTCCGCACCGACGCAGCCGCGGTCTGGGCCACGGGAGAATTCTGGTGGCAGATTCCCCGCTCCATTCAAGTTACGCTGGAAGGCAAACTCCCGGAAGGCACCACCGGTAAGGACGTGATCATCACCCTCTGTGGTCTCTATAACCACGACGAAGTGCTTAACGCCGCCGTCGAATTCACCGGTCCCGGCGTCGCGTCCCTCTCCATGGACGCCCGCCTCTCGATCTCCAATATGACCACCGAGTGGGGTCCTCTGGTCGGCTGGTTCCCCGTCGACCCCACCACCATCCGCTACCTCCAAGGCGTCCACCAGCACCTCAAAACGGCGGGTGTGGAACGGTTCACGGAAAAAGACCTAGAGACCTGGGCCAAGACCGCTCCCCGTCCCGATCCCGACGCCGTCTATGCCGCCAAGATCACGCTCGACCTCTCCCAGGTTGCACCCCACGTGTCGGGACCCGACACGGTTCAGGTCATGCAGTCCCTGGCCGAGATCGAGAAGAGGAAAGTCGCCATCCAAAAGGCCTACCTGATTTCCTGCGTGAACTCCCGCGTCGAAGATCTCGAAGCCGCTGCGAAAGTCCTCGCCGGCAAGAAGGTTGCCCCCACGGTGAAGTTCTATCTCAGCGCCGCCAGCCAGTGGGTGCAGCAGGAGGCGGAGAAGCGCGGCGCCTGGCAGACTCTGCTCGCGGCCGGAGCCCATGCTCTGCCGCCCGGCTGCGGTCCCTGCATCGGGCTGGGCGTCGGCCTGCTGGAAAAGGGCGAAGTCGGCATCTCCTCGACCAACCGCAACTTCAAAGGCCGCATGGGGTCCCGCGACGCCCAGTGCTACCTCGCCAGCCCTGAAGTGGTCGCTGCTTCAGCCGTCGCCGGATGCATTTGCGGCCCGCACGAATTTGCCGCCCGCGAGCCCGATCGCGTCTACACCGAACTTGCCCCCGCAGGAGCCGGCGCAGAAAAAGTCGAAATTCTCAGCGGTTTCCCCGAGCGCTTGCAAGGCCGCCTGGTCTTCATGCCGCAGGACAACGTGAACACCGACGCCATCTACGGCAAGGACTATACCTACCGCGACGATATGAACAAGGAGATGATGGCCAAGGTGGTAATGGAGAACTACGATCCGCAATTCGCCCGCCGCACCCAGGCCGGCGACATCATTGTCAGCGGCTTCAACTTCGGAACCGGATCAAGCCGCGAGCAGGCCGTGACTTGCCTTAAAGCCAAGGGAATCCCTCTGGTCGTCGCCGCAAGCTTTTCCCAGACCTACCTGCGCAATGCCTACAATAACGGCTTCCTCTGCGTGGAAGTCCCCGAGCTGGTGAAACGCCTGAACACGCGGCTGGCGGGTGAGATCGCCGCGAAAGAAAAAACCATCATCCCCGGCGACGTGATCGACGTCGACTTTACCTGCAGCGCGATCACCTGGCGCGGCGAAGAGTTCGCGTTCCCCGCCCTGGGCAGTGTTCCACAATCTTTGATCATCGCTGGCGGGGTGGAGAACCTGGTAGCGAAACGCCTGGGATTAGGGTAGGGAGTACCTTTTCGGTCGTGTCCCCGGCCGCCCTTTATGGTTCATCCCTTTTCTTCGGTGTGGCCCTGATTCAAACGGCTTTCTAAGGAGCTTATAAATGTCCAAGCACACCGTTGTAACCATGCCCGGAGACGGCATCGGCAACCAAGTCCTTCCCGAATCCCTGCGGGTGCTCGCTGCCGTCGGCTTCGATGCCGATTATGTTCACGCCGACATCGGCTGGGACTGCTGGTGCAAAGAAGGCAACGCCCTCCCCGATCGCACCATCGCTCTGCTCGCCCAACATAAGCTGGGCCTGTTCGGCGCCATCACCTCCAAGCCCAACCAAGAAGCCCAGGCCGAACTTCGCCCTGAACTCCGGGGCAAGGGTTACGTCTACTACTCGCCCATCGTGACCATGCGCCAGACGTTCAACCTCGACATCTGCATGCGTCCCTGCATTGGCTTCACCGGCAATCCGCTCAACTATATCCGTAAGCGCACGGACGGCGGCTTCGAAGAGCCCCAGATCAACACCACCGTCTTCCGCCAGAACACCGAGGGCATGTATGCCGGCATCGAATGGACCAACCCGCCGGAGATAGTCCGCAATGCGCTCAACTCCCATGCCAAGTTCAAACCCTTCGCTGCCGTGCCCGGACCCGACATCGCGGTGAGTGTCCGCATCATCACCCGTCCGGCCGCCTGTCGCATCATCACCGCCGCCTTCGAATACGCGAAGAAGAAGAAGTTCAAAGGCGTCACCATCTGCGAGAAACCCAACGTCGTCCGCGAAACCTCCGGGATGATGGAAGAAGTCGCCAAGGAGGTGCAGAGGAGCTACCCCGACATCCAACTCTGGAGCACGAACATCGACGCCCAGCTCATGTGGCTCAATAAGAATCCTGAAGACTACAACGTCATCGTTGCCTCGAACCTCTTCGGCGACATCCTCTCCGACGCCTTCGCCGGACTGGTCGGCGGCCTCGGTTTCGCCGCCTCGGGAAACATCGGCGACAGTGTCGCGGTCTTCGAGCCCACCCACGGCTCCGCCCCGAAATACGCCACACTGAATCCTCCGATCGTCAACCCAATCGCCATGATCCTCTCCGCCGCCATGATGGTCGAGCACGTGGGCGACACCGCCAAAACCGACCGCATCCGCAATGCCGTCGCCGCCGTGGTCGAGGAAGGCAAAGTCCGCACCTATGACATGATGCGCATACCCGGCGGCGCCAAATCCATCCGCCAGGGCGCAGCCTCCACCACGCAAATGACCGACGCCATTCTGGAGAAATTGAAATGACCAGGAGCTGCCCTATTCATGGTTCCGGCGCTGGCCTCACCTTTGTTTCCTTTGTGGTCCGAGACTCCCGCTGCTTTCTGGGTCCTCTGTGGTTACCTGGATGAACCACAAAGAATATGCAGGCTGACGAGTCAAATGCCGTAACATAGTGCATACCTCGTGACTCTTGGTGTCCTTTGTGCCTGAGATTCATCCGATGACGGCCACCAAAATGTCCGCCGAAGCCGGCCGCTGGGGCAATGACATCCGCTCCGACGTCCACGTCGCCATCGAACCACGCGACTCCGGAGGCATCGAGCTCGGCCTGGAATCGCGTGTCGCCGCCTATTACCGTGACGCCATCCTGGCCCAGGCCCGCCAGGTTCTCGACGGCCTGGGCGTCCAGAACGCCCGCGTCGCCATCCACGACGAGGGCGCTCTTCCTTTCGTCATCGCGGCGCGCATGGAGACCGCGGCCCGCCGTGCCGGCTTGGCTGGCAACCAGAAGGCGCTGCCTGACAAGATCGCGCTACCCCCGCCCTCTGCCAAGGACCGCCTGCGGCGCTCGCGGCTGTACTTGCCCGGCACCGAGCCCAAGTTCTTCGTCAACGCCGCATTGCATGCGCCCGACGCCATCATCCTCGACCTCGAAGACTCGGTTCATCACGCGCAGAAAGACGCCGCCCGCATCCTGGTTCGCAACGCGCTTCGAGCCGTTGACTTCGGCGCCTGCGAACGCATGGTTCGGATTAACCAGCTCCCGCTGGGCCTGGAAGACCTGGCCGAGATCGTCCCCGAAGCCCCCGACCTCATCCTCATCCCGAAAGTTGAGCACCCCGGGCAGGTTGCACAGGTGCACAACATGATTGATGAGCTCAAGGTTCGGCACCAGGTCAACCGCCCCATCTGGCTGATGCCCATTCTGGAATCCGGCGCGGGCATCGAAAACGCAGCCGCCATCGCTGCCGCCACCGACGGCGTCGCCGCCCTCACCATCGGCCTCGAGGATTACACCGCCGATCTAGGCGTGGTAAAAACCGCCGAAGGCCGCGAATCCTTCTATGCCCGCACGCGCCTGGTCAACGCCGCCCGCGCCGCGGGAATCCAGGCCATCGACTCGGTTTTTAGCGATGTCGCCGACATGGACGGTCTCAGGCGCTGGGCTGAGAACGCCCGCGCTCTCGGCTTCGAAGGCATGGGATGCATCCATCCCGCGCAGATCCCGGTCATCCATGCCGCCCTCGCTCCGTCTGCGGCCGAGATCGAAAAGGCGCGGAAGATCGTCACCGCCTTCGGGGAAGCCACCCAACGCGGCCAGGGCGTCGTCAGCCTCGGCTCGAAGATGATCGACCCCCCGGTCGTCCAGCGCGCCCTGAAACTCGTCGCCCGCGCCAAAGCCATGGGCCTGGCATGATCGATCTGCATCCTTTGTCGATTTGTCCTTGCGAGAGCAGCCAGGAATCCGCTTTTTTGTCCAGGACGGTCATCAGGACTTCATCGGCGAAGTTCGCCCGGCGCGTGGCACCCTCGTGCCCTTGGCGAGCGCCAGGCATTGCCTCAACCATGGAGAATCCAGCCTCGACAAGCGGTGGGTCCGTCTGGGTCTCGATGGTGAAGATGTCTGTGAGATCTGACTCATGCCCGAACGCGTAGAACTCGCTCACAACGCTGCTCAGCGCCGCGTCCCCACCATGGTCAACGGCAAGCCGCAGATCCCCTACCTCGGGGTCGGCAAGTATCAGCCTCGTGGCCGCAAGCAGGCGCCGCCTGTCCGTTCCAGCAAGGACTACCCTGAAAATGGCGACAAGCGCCTGCCGGATCTCGAAACCGCCCTGCGCAAGTGCGGCCTGCGCGATGGCATGGTCCTCTCCACCCATCACCACCTGCGCGACGGAGACAGCGTCGCGCTCCCGGCTCTCGAAGCTGCCGCCAAGATGGGCATAAAAGATCTCCTCTGGTTCCCCAGCGCTTCCTTCCCCTCACAGCAAGGCGCCATCGACCTCATGGAGAAAGGTGTCATTCACCACATCGAAGGCTCCCTGAACGGCCCCCTCGGCGATTACTGCACGCAAGGCAAGATGCGCGGCATGGGGGTGCTGCGCTCTCATGGGGGACGCTGGCAAGCCATCCAGGACGGCGAAGTTCACGTTGATGTCGCCGTCATTGCCGCTCCAACTGCCGACTCCTTCGGTAATGCCGACGGTTCCCATGGCAAGTCCGCCTGCGGATCTCTCGGCTTCGCCCTCGCCGACTCCGTTTACGCCGACTCCGTCATCGTGGTCACCGATCACCTCGTCCCCTTTCCCTGCCTCCCTTGGCAGATCCAGGGCAACAACGTCGACTATGTCGTGGAAGTCGCCTCCATCGGGGACCCGGCAAAAATCGTCTCTGGCACCACGCAAATCACCCGCTCTCCCGACCGCCTGCGCATCGCCGAATTGGTTGCCCGCTTCCTGCGTGAGGCCGGCATCATGAAGAACGGCTTCTCCTTTCAGGCCGGAGCCGGGGGCATCGCTCTTGCCTTCGTCGATTATCTCCGCCACCTCATGAAAGAAGACGGGGTAAGAGCCCGATTCGTCCGGGGAGGCTCCACGAAATATCTGGTCGAACTTCTGGCGGACGGACTGACCGACTACATCCTCGATGGTCAGACCTTCGACCTCGACGGCGTGGCTTCGATCGCCTCCGACCCCCGCCACGTTGCTACCTCGCCCTTCACCTCCTACAACTACCACGGCAAGGGCAACTTCGCTTCCATGGTCGACGCCGTGGTCTTGGGCGCCACCGAGGTCGACGTCCACTTCAACGCCAACGTCGTGACGCACTCCGACGGCCGCCTTCTGCACGGCATCGGTGGCTGGCAGAACTGCCTTTTTGCGGGATGCTCCATCCTCGCCGTCCCCTCGTTCCGCGACCGCATCCCGGTGATCGTCGACGAAGTCACTACCCTCACCGGACCCGGGGAGATGGTCGACGTGGTCGTCACCGAACGCGGCATCGCTATCAACCCGCTCCGCCAGGACCTGCTCGACGTCGTCAAAGCGTCCAGGCTCCCCATCCGCCCGATCCAGGACATTAAGTCCGAAGTCGAAAAAATCTGCGGCGGCAAGCCCGCCCGCGCCAAGTCCGGCGACCGTCCCGTAGCCATCGTGAAGTGGGTCGACGGCACGGTCCTCGACACCGTCTGGCAAGTGGCGTGACCGCGCCCTTGTCCGCCTGACACTCCGGTCCGCATCGACGCCGTACTCGTCGAACGGGCTCGCGTGTTCTGGCTGGTCACTTCTGCCCCAAGCCTGTCCTCTGACTTCCGCAATCGGGCTTCGCTAAAATAAGGCGTATTCCCGTGAAACGTTACCTTCTCGTCCTCTCCGCTCTTGCCCTCGCCTTCGGTTGTACCCGCCAGGGGCCCAAGCCTAAAGCTGTCCCTTTCACGCCCTCGGCTATCCAGGTTGAGGTCAAGCCTGGCGGCCCGGTCATCCTGACTACCTCCTCGGCGGAATTTAACGTTCAGCCCTCGGGCTACATCCAGGCCTCGCTCCTGCGGGCTGAACACCCCCTGACTCTTGACGAGCCCAGGCTTGGCACCCCCACCGACAGCAACTACGTCATCCGTGATGACCAGGAACTCCACTTCACGCTCGCCTTCGACCAGGCGAGCGTTCTGGAATCGGTCGGGCAGTTCGGCCCCGGCAAACGGGTCGAGATTCCTGGCCATCCCCTCGGGCCCTCGGGCACCACGATCGAGGCCATCCTGACCCTCGAAGCCTATGACGCTTTTCCCAATCTCCTGCTCTCCACCGTGGCCTACAAAAACACCGGCTCTGATGATCTTCCCATCGACCGCGCCATCGAACAGCAACATCGTTTTAACGCCCACATCGCGGATTCCCTTGCCCGCCCCTGGGAGATGTGGACGTTCCAGGGCTGGCGCTACGACTCGGCTACGGACGACGTCTTCCGTCTGCCCCGTACTTTCTCATCCCCCAACGATCCAGACACGCTCGTCCAGGGCCGCTTCTCTGGTGGTATCCCCATGGTCGCGTTCTGGACTGGCTCTGTAGGCGAAGCCATCGGCCACGTAGAAACCATTCCTCTCCCGGGCTCGCTCCAATTCAAAATCGCCCCCGACGAACGCATCATCGCCCAGCTCAATATCCCCGGCCACATCCTCAAGCCCGGAGAGACCTTTTCCGCTCCACGCAGCTTTCTTGCCGTCTACTCCGGCGATTTCTACCAGGCCCTCCGCATGTGGTCCGGGGTGCTGCAGAAGGAAGGATCGACCCTGGCCAATCCCTCACCCGAGGCCTACTCCGCCGGCTGGTCGGGCCGCGCATACGAGTCCGGGGTCACGCCTGCTCAAATGCTGGGTGCTATTGCTGGTCTCAAGGAACTCGGCATCAGCCGCGCCACTCTCGACGGCCGCTGGTTCGATGCCTACGGCGACTGGAAACCCCGCCCGGACACCTACCCCGGCGACGCCATCAAGCAACTGACCACCGCGTTCCACAAGCAAGGTCTCTTCCTGCATCTAGCCTGGCTGCCCCTGGGCGTCGAAGATGGTCAGGGCAAGCCCGGATCGCACGCCATCGCGAACATCGTCCAGCAGCATCCCGAGTGGCTCGTCCTCGATCAAGATGGCCAACACGCCCGCACCCAGCGCGGCCTCGCCTTGCTCTGCCCCGCCGTCCCGGCCGTCCTGGCCTACCACGGACAGCTGGTTGAACAATTCATTCGCGACTGGGATTTCGACGGCTTGCAACTCGACGCTGTCGCTCGCGTTCCTCGCTGCTACAACCCCGCGCACCACCATTCTTCGCCGCAGGATTCCGTCAATGCCCTGGCCGACCTTTACAAGGTGATCTGCCAGACGGCACGGGTCCTCAAACCCCGGAGCGTCATCCAGGAATGCCCGTGCGGCGCATCCCCTTCGCTCGCCTCGCTGCGATTCAATGATCAGATCGTGGTGGGCAAGACCGCCAACGCTGCACAGCTCCGCCGCCGCATTAAGATGTACAAGGCCCTTTTCGGTCCCGAAGCCCCCGTCTACGGCGATGACCGTGAGCCCTTCGACCCCGTCGGCGAACCGCGGAGCGAGTCCGGCGAGGATTTCGCCGCCATCATCGGAACGGGTGGCGTGGTCGGCGTCCCCTTCGACTTGCTGGAGCCAGGCCCGCACTCCTCCAGCGCCACCGCTCAGCAGCGCGAAGTTGCAACCAAAAAGTGGATCGCCCTTTACAACCAGAAGATGCTCTCGAAGGGCACCTTCCTCGGCCTGTACACCTATGGCTACGACATCCCCGAGGGTTACGCCATCGCCAAAGACGGCAAGATGTACTACGCATTCTTCGCGCCGAAGGAAAATACGCCGTGGAGGGGACAACTGCAGTTACGTGGCCTGAAACCTGGCCGGTACCAGGTCACGGACTATGAACGGGGCAGAAGCTACGGCACGGTCGAATCCGGCATCGGCAAAATGCCCCACCTCGCCGTCGACTTCGCCGCTCACCTGCTGCTGGTAGCGAGCCCTTAGTTCCGCCGTTCTTGTTGAGGATTCTGGGCCTCACGCCGGCATCTTGCCGGCGGGGCGTGCCGCCGCTCGGCGTTGGGAAAGTCGGCCTTTATCTCCGGAACGACCGTCGGCGACACCCGGTCACCCAATGAGCCGGTCCCCGGATGACCCGATCACTTCAGCCGTATGCGCCGCGCCCTTGCTGGCGCTGATCCGTGCTTGTGCCCACACCACCAGCCGGTACCCGAGCAGCACCGCGAGTAGGGCAGCGTATTGTAACGGTTTGCGGAGATCCGCCTTGACCAGCCAGATGTAGTGGATGACCCCTGCCAGCGCCGTTGCGTAGATCAACTGGTGCAGCCGCTGCCACCGTTTGCCGCCCAGCCGCCGGATCCACCCCGCTGTCGAAGTCACGGCGAGCGGGATGAGCAGCACGAATCCCAGGAAACCTATGGTGATAAACCGCCGCTTGCCGATGTCGGCGAGCATCGCGTGCCAGTCGAAAAACTTGTCGAGCCAGATGTAGGTGGTGAAATGCAGGCAGGCGTAGAAGAATGCAAACAGCCCGATCATCCGCCGCAACCGGATCAGGGAGTACAGCCCCGTCAGCTTCCGCAGCGGCGTAAGGCTCAAAGTCGCGAGCAGCAGGATCATGGTCCAGTCCCCCGTCGAGTGCGTGATCACCTCGATCGGGTTCGCCCCCAGCATCCCCGCGTACCCCTTCCACCCCAGCCGCCCCAGCGGCACAAGGCACGCGAGAAATACCGCGACTTTAAGCAAGCGCATCTTCATCGGTAATGGATTCGAGCCCGAACGTGAGCCGGCTGCCGGACAGCTCACGACTGGTATCCGGGCGTACCTCTCAGCGGCGCAACCTGGGCCCATCGCTCGCCTTCAGGCGAGGAAGAGTAGCTTTCAGAGTGACAACCTATCGGACACTCTTCAAGTCTCTGTGCCTCCGCCTGTGCGTGACGGGTTCTTCCTCTCAGAAATTCTTCTTCAAATCCATGCCTGCGTACAGACTGGCTATCTGGTCGTACCCGTTGAACATCAGTGTAGACCGCTTGAAGAACTCCCCGAGCCGTCGTTCGGTGGCCTGGCTCCAGCGCGGGTGGTCCACATGCGGGTTGACATTCGAATAGAACCCATACTCGTTCGGCGCCGCTTTCTGCCAGCTGTTGAGCGGCTGCTTGTCGGTGAAGCGGATGCGCACCAGCGCCTTCGCGCTCTTGAACCCGTACTTCCACGGCAGAACGATCCGCAGCGGCGCGCCATCCTGGTTCGGCAGCACCTCGCCATACATACCGAAGCAAAGCAAGGCCAGCGGGTGCATCGCCTCGTCCATCCGCAATCCCTCTAGGTAAGGCCAGTCCAGCACGCGGCTTCTAACGCCCGGCATCTGCTTGGGATCGGCCAGGCTGGTGAACTCGAGGAACTTCGCCGATCCCAGGGGCTCCGCCTTGCTTACCAGCACGCTCAAGGAGAAACCTATCCACGGCACCACAATCGACCATCCTTCCACGCAGCGGTGCCGGTAAATTCGCTCCTCCGGCGGAGCCAGCTTGATGATCGTGTCTACATCGAGCGTCTGCTTGTTTTTCACCAGACCATCGATCTTCACGCTCCAGGGTTGCGTCCGCAGGTCCCGGGCCAGGCCTGCGGGCTCGTATTTGTCGGTCGAAAACTCGTAATAGTTATTGTAGTTGGTGACGTCTTTGTAAGGCGTGATCTTCTCCGTCGTCGAGAACGGACTCGTCCGGACCCCTTCGATCTTGGCATTCGCGCTGGCCACCGCTTGCGGCTCAACCACATCCCGCAGCCACTCCCCAGCTAGCGCCGCCGCGCCCAAGCCTGCCGTTCCGGCCAGAAATTGCCGCCGGTTCAGGTAAAGCCTCTTAGGTGTAATTTCCGAAGAACGGACATCCGCGGCCTGTTTGATTAACATGAAACGAGACCCCCTAGGCATTCGTTACCGCGCTGTGATCTCTGCCACCGAGCCAGCCAACGGCAGCTGAACGCCCCGCTGGACTGCTCTAGCCAATCCCCTTCTAGAATAGGACGCAGATCTTCCCTAAAAGTTGCACGAGTGAAGTTGCTGTATAGCGCGGGCACCGTTCGTCCGCCTTGTGTCGGGCCTGATAGGAGCAGGATTTGTACTGGAAACTCCGCAAGTGATTCGATTAATAGCCGCCCGCGGCACCTCGAGAGTACCAGGGCCGCTCCGGCTGACAGCGTCATCCGAGGTCGCACCGAAAACCAATAGCCAGGGGCGACCAGCTAGTTGGTCATCCGCTCACCGCTGAGAATCTCGCGCACCTTTCGCGACAGGGCCTGCAGGGTGAACGGTTTTTGCAGGAATGCCGTTCCCGGTTCCAGGACGCCATCGTGAATAATGGCATCCTCGGTGTAGCCGGAGAGAAAGAGCACTCTGATTTTCGGCCAGTCTGCCGTCACCCGCGTGGCCAACTCCCGCCCGCTCATGCCCGGCATCACCACGTCGGTGATGATGATGTCGATGGCGCCCCGCTGCTCTCTGACCTGGCGCAGGCCGGCCTCGCCGTTATCCGCCTCCAGCACCTTGTATCCGCGCGCCAGCAGGGTTTCGCGCACCAGTTGCCGAACCGACTCCTCATCCTCCACCAGAAGCACCGTCTCCGAGCCTCCGCCTGCGGCCGATGCCGCCTTCACCGGCCCGCTGTGGGCGGCAGCATCCATTACCCGCGGCAGGTAAATGCGGAAGGTCGTTCCCTGGCCCGGGGAACTGTTCGCGAAAATATAGCCGCCGCTTTGCTTCACGATGCCGTACACCGTCGACAGCCCCAGCCCCGTCCCCTTGCCCTTTTCCTTGGTCGTGAAAAAAGGTTCGAAGATCCGCGACTGCGTTTCCTTATCCATCCCCGTGCCCGTGTCACTCACCGACAGCATCACGTAATCGCCTGGCGGGACCAGGCGGTGCTCCAGCCGCGCGCCCTCGTCGAACCTAACCTGGCTGGTCTGGATCGTGATCCGCCCTCCCGCCGGCATCGCATCTTTGGCATTCACCACCAGGTTCATGATCACCTGCTCCAGTTGCCCCGCATCCGCCCGGGTAGGTCCCACGTTGGGCACCAGCCGGGTCGTAAGCTCGACGTTTTCCCCGATCAGCGGTCGCAGCAGGCGCTCCATGTCCGACACGATGGCGTTTAGGTCGACCACTTTGAGCTCCAGCATCTGCTTCCGGCTGAAGGCCAGCAGTTGTCGGGTGAGCGTAGTAGCCCGGTCTGCCGCCTGTTGGATCGCCTGCGCCTTGGGGTAGAGATCATGCTCCGGCTTCAGCGCCTCCAACAGTACTTCCGTGTACCCGCTGACCACGAGCAGCAGGTTATTGAAGTCGTGCGCCACACCCCCGGCCAGCCGTCCCACCGCTTCCATTTTCTGCGCCTGGCGGAACTGCTCTTCCAGCGCCCGCCGCTCGGTCACGTCCTCCGCGATGATCTCCAGCACTTTGTCCGGCTCGTCCCCGGCCGTCACCGCCCGGCCGCTCAGCCGCACCGTGATCGCGGTCTCATCCCGGCGTTTCCATCTCACTTCGATCCCGTCCAGCCGTCCCTTCTCGTGGTATTCGTCCATCAGCCTTATCTGTTCCTCCGGCGCCAGGAAAACATCTTTCTTGGCATCCAGCTGCAGCACTTCCTCCGCGGACTCGTAGCCCAGCATCGTGATCAGCGCCGGATTCACGTCCAAGAACGTCCCCTCGACACTGGACCGGTAAATGCCGTACACCGCGCTGTGGACCAGCGAGCGGTAGCGCGCTTCCGACCGCCGCAGCGCCTCTTCATTCCGCTTGTGGTCGATCGCGCTGGCTACCTGTTGCGACACGAACCGCAGGATTTCCTTTTCCCGCTCTCCGAACCTGATGCCTTCGTCGTAGCTCTGCACCGCCAGCACCCCGAACGTGTTCGTGCCCACCCGCAGCGGCACTCCCAGCCAGTCCACCGACGGCGCTCCGATCAGCTCGACCTCGCCCGCCTCAAGCAGCTGCTGGAACACCCCCGGCGTCGCCAGAAGGGGCTGGGACGTTCGCAGCACGTACTCGGTCAACCCTCGTCCCATTCGCTTGCGACCGGGCGCAGGATCCACCTCATCTACAAAGTAGGGAAAGCTCAGCTGCTGCGTCCCCGGATCGAGCAGCGCGATATACAGGTTTCGCGCGTAGATCAACTCCGCCACGATGTTGTGCGCCGCTGCATAGAAAGCCTGCAGGTCTCCGGCCGAGGAGGTCTTCTCTGCGATCCGGTACAGCGCCGAACTGAGCGCTTCCGCATTCCTCTGTTCCTGGATGTCCCGACACTGTACGTAGGCGCCAACCAGCTCACCCCCGGCCAGCACCGGCACGCAGGAAACCAGCAAATCCATCACTGTGCCGTCCTTGCGGCGCCGCTTGGTTTCCAGTGTCACTCCTTGTCCCTGCCGGACGGTCTCCCTGATCCAGTTCGCCTCCGCCATGCGGTCCGGCGGGACCACCAACGAGTCCAGGGTCTGCTCCAGAGCCTCCTTGCGCCGGAAGCCGAATATTTCAGTGAATTTGTTGTTGATCTGCCTCAGGCAGAAATCCGGGTCAAGGATGGCGATCGCGTCCGGCGAGAACTCTACGAGGCGTTCCAGAAAGGCCTGGTGAATCGCGGCCTGTTCGCTGCTCCCCTCTTCGAGGCTTCTTGCACTGTCTGCCGGCGGAAACAACCTAGGCGGAGCCCCGCGATCCAGCGCTTCCTTAAGCTCTTTGGCGCGCAGTAACTCCTCCGATTGCGCTGGTCGGGTGACCCCGTCACCCATGAGCCGATCCCCTTTCGGAGCCGGCCTGGGAGGGCGAGCAATCGTTTTCCCAGACACCGGTCCGACGGCGATTCTAGCTTTCTCCCTGATTACCAGAAAATTACGGAGGTAATTCGATTCAGAAGCAAAGCCAACTCAGATCCCAGACCTTGGACCTGGGCACCTCAAAAACAAACGCCCTATTCCCCCGCCAGCATCGCACAAGCCCGTTCGACCAGGGCCCGCTGTTCGGGTTTCATGGCAAGAAACTCAAACCCGTAATACAGTCCGTCGCGGTATCGGGCGATGGCACGCACCTTCACCGGATATGGGCTCACCGGCAGGGAAAACTCGAGCGACACGACGTCTCCCACCTCCAGTTCGCCGGTGAGCGTGGCCCCGATCCCGTCCCGGCCCAGTTCCCGCGATCGGCCCCAGTAATAGCTCACCGTACCCTCCCGAAAAACCTCCACCGAGATGCGCACGTCAATCGTGAATCGCGGGTACCGCCGCGTGTTGCGCACACTCGGCTTCCGCTCCGGCGCTGCTCGGTTCATAGGCGTTCCGATCCCTGGAGGACTGACTGGACAGAATGGCGGCGCGCCGCCCGCTAATTCCCGTGCAGGGGATAGCCGGGCCCCAGCGGCAACTTGCCGCCAATCTTCACCACTTCTACCGCGCTGTTAATGGAATAGACATCCACCAATCCCACCGCCCCGGGCGTCGATGCCACGCGCTTCACCACGTCTGCATCGGAGTTCACCACGATCACCGCCGGATGATTGATTCGGCCGTGATTGGCCGCCACAATCAGAGCGTTGACCGCTTCCGGTGTCGTGCCGTAGACCTTCTCCACTACCAGCTTCATCTCCGGCGAAGCCGGGTCCCGCATGAGGAGCACCACCGGCCTCCCGTCCGGCCAGCGATCGGTCTGACCTTTGCAGATCCTCACCAGTTCGGCCATGGTGATGGTGGTAACCCCGTTCCCTTTGTTCGAGACCAGGGCGAGGTCGCTGGCCGAGGCCAATCCCGACCCGCTCAGCACCACCAGCGCAATTGTCAACAGACGTCGCAAGCCTGTGCTCCGTGGTCTGGCGGCACCACCTCAGCCCGATTCTCTTCTAACTCGCCATGCCACTCAATTCCCAGAAAGACCATGTACCACCAGAGACACGGCACAAGCAGGGGGCCTCGCCCGCGTCTGGGGCGAATGCTCCGCCTCCTTTCCCCTTCCACTTTCCGCGTATACTCAACACCCGGAGTCTTGCGGAGTCTTGCCGTGCCACATACCCCCGCCATCAGCCGTCTCCTCGCCTGCCTTGCGCTTCTGCTCTGCGCTTGGCCTCTCGAGGCCCAGAAGGTTACCGTCGAGTACAACAAGCAGGAAGACTTCTCCCGCTACAAAACCTACACCTGGATCAAGAACGAGACGTATGCTCGCCCCGTGCTGGCCGCTATCATCATCGGCTCGGTGGACAAGGAACTCCAGGACCGCGGCCTCAAAGAAGTAGCCAGCGGCAGCGATCTCATCGTCAGTATCTATGGCGCGACCGACTCCGACCTGCGAGTCACCGTTACCCCCGATATTTATTACTTTCCCCCGCTCTATGCCACCACCTGGTGGACGACGGCCATGTATCGCCCGGGCACCAGCACCGCGATCTATGTCCAGACCGGAACCCTAGTGGTTGATCTCGCTGACCCCCACAGCAAGACCCTGAAATGGCGCGGCATCGCCAAAGGCACCCTCGACCCATCCCAGAAACAAAAGTCCGCGGAAACCGTGGAAAAAGCTGTTGCTAAGATGTTCCGCCAGTACCCCGTCCCTGCCCAGAAGCGATAGAAGCCGCTGGTAACTCGACGCTTCACCGTGCGCAGCTCTGCAACTTTTTCCCTGCCGCACCCGTATCCTAGAATGACGGCAAAGCCTCGGGAGGCTGCCATGTTCTGCAACCGCTGTGGCGCCCAACTGAAACCCGGGTCCAACGCCTGCCCCGCCTGCGGCAAGCTGATCGGTGACCCTGTCGCACCCACCGCCCAGACCCGACTGCAGCGCCACCTGCGGCCACTCGGAATCTCTTGGATGATCCTCGGTGTCATCTTTCTGCTCAAGGCCGCGGTCGTGCTGGTGATGAGAACCGCCCTGCCTTCTGTCATGTTCGGAGGCGACCGGATGGTCCACATGTTCGGTCCCGCCGTGCTGACCCTGGTTGGTTCCGTGCTGCTGCTCATCGGGGTGGGAGGCGTCCTCACCGGCCGGGGCCTGATGCGGCACGAGCACTGGGCTCGCATCTCGGCCCTGCTCCTGGGCATCCTGGCGCTCTTCCACCCCCCGCTGGGCACGGCCCTTGGCATCTATACCCTTTGGGTCCTGCTCGCCGACGAAGGGGGAGGGGAATACGATCGCATCGCCCGCGCCGTCTAGCCTTCGATCCCGGTCGCCTGTAAGTGGCAGGGATCACCGCCGGTGCGCCCTATTAATCTAATCCTCACCGAGGAGCAGTTGGCCGACATCGAGGGCGCAACCTTCCTCCCCAACTTCCTTGCCGCTTGAGCCGGTCATGTGCGGCCACGGAGCGGAGACCTGCAACCCCTCGCCACCCCAGACCGGTGCCTCAGCCGTTCTCGCACTTTCGACCCCGCTTTCGGATCTCCTTCCTGCCCGCCCCCTGCAACATCTGCTCCAGCTTCCCTGCAGCCACCTCGAGCGATCGCACCTCCTCGGCCTGCGCCGCCTCCCGGCGCGCCTGCTCTTCCGCTAACGCATCCGCCAGTATCTGCTCCAGTTTCTCGGCAGCCGTGGCCAGCGCCTCGACCTCCTGCGCTGGAACCGGCTTCCGCCCCTCCTCTTCCGCCTGGAAGAAACCAGCAATCCGCTCCCGCAGCTCCTGATCCTGATCATTCCCGTCACTCATGCCGATACCCAGTGCCCCCGCACTACAATCGGGCATTCAACTGCGAAGGCCCGGAACAAAGTTCTTTCCATTGTAAGATCCTCCCCGGGAAAACGGTCCCGGAGGTTCATCGTGAAACGAGCCCAAACTTTCGTCGCGCTCGCCGCCCTCCTCTCGGCTACTCTGGTTGCCGAGTACCATCCGCCGCTGTTCCTCGCCCCAGGGTCACCGCCGGAACGCCGAAGCCCCCTCGTACTGGCACTGCACTGCGATACCGGAGACTGCGCTTTGCTTACCGGTTTCCCCCAGACTGCCGGAATGCGCAGCGGGTTCGTACGCCTGACGCCGGGCGCGTCCGTCGGCTGGCACTCAACCGACACGAACGAAGAGCAGCTTGTGATCCTGCGCGGGCGTGGCGGGGCGCAGATCGCCGGCGAACCAGACCGTGCCTTCACCGCCCCCGCGGCGGTCTACATACCTCCCGCCACCCGTCACAATGTGCTCAACACCGGAACCGAGCTGCTCGAATACGTCTACGTCGTCGTTCCTGCGGCCAGACCCTGAGCCCCCGTGCCTTCCTGCGGTGCCGGTTCCACCTGCCCTATATCCGATCCGGTGCATTGCACGCGGGCTAACAAATCGATTCAGGCGGCCCGCCCGACGTTCGCGGGCTCCGAACACAGGGCGTTCAGCGCCCTCCGATGTGCATAAATCTAGCAGTGGATCAAATTGAGATTCCGGATGGGCACAAGGGTGGGTCCCGAGGTGTTCACATTCTGCGAGGGAGGAGTCCTATGCCATCATGCTGAATTTCTGAATCACGAACTTCCAATCAGAATCCCCGTCATGAAGACCAGCACTCCGCCCAGGCCCACCTGCACGGCGGCGGACAGCGCTGGCGTGTCCATGTAGCGGCTGCGGATCCAGGTGATCGCCCCCAATTCGGCCAGCACCACGGCCACGGCGATTCCGAACGCCACCCGGAAGTCGTGGATCAGGAAGGGCAGCGTATGGCCAATCCCGCCTAGCGCGGTCATGGCGCCGCACACCAGCCCGCGCAGCCAGGGGTGGCCACGACCGGTCAGGCTGCCGTCGTCGGAGAGCGCCTCGGCAAAGCCCATGCTGATGCCGGCACCAATCGAAGCCGCCAGCCCCACCACGAAGGCGTCCCAGCTGTTGCGTGTGGCGAAGGCAGCCGCAAACACCGGCGCCAGCGTCGAGACCGATCCGTCCATCAGGCCCGCCAGGCCGGGTTGTACGATCTGCAGCACGAACAGACGGCGGTTCGCTTCGTCTTCGGCGTGTTTGGCTTCGCCGCCCAGCTTTGCCTTGCCCAGTTCGTCGGCGCGCTCTTCGTGATGCCGTTCTTCGCTGGCCAGGTCGTCCAGCAATTGCCGGATGCTGGCATCCTGCGTGCGCCGTGCCGCTTTCTCGTAGAATCTGCGCGTCTCTATTTCGATCGCGCTGGCCTGCTTGCGCACCGTATCCAGGCCCAGGGGCCGCACCAGCCACACCGGCTTTCGCTGCACAAAGCCGCGCACATCCTGCCGCCGGATAAGCGGAATATGCTCGCCGAACTTCTGCTGGTACAGCTCGATCAGCCGCCGCCGGTGGCCGGACTCCTCTTCGCGCATCCCGTCAAAAACCGCCGCCGACGCGGGAAAGTCCTGGCGCAACCCTTCTACGTAATCCGCGTAGACCCGTTCGTCTTCCTCTTCCAGCGAGATCGCCAGCGCCAGCACCTCGCGTTCCGTCAGCTCATCGAAGCTTTTCATCGTTTGCCCCGGGTCGTCTGACCGCGTCTTTTGCAGCCAGGCGTTGGCTAAGACTGTAAGGCCGCTGTCCCACCCGGCAAGCTACCGGCACTGCCCGACTCCGGCAGCGAAAATCGACTTGCGGTTAGCGTACTAGAGTACCAGCGAGGGAGATGGTTGGGGAGCGCCTTCCCACAACCTCCGCTTTCCTCCCTCGGTCTTTCCCTGTGTCTTTAGAATCAGTCACAGCCGACCCTTGGGTTCCGTTGACACTGGCCGCCGGCGCTTCCGCAATCCGCAATCTGACTTCAACGATCTGACTTTGCCGCGAATGGGCATGCGTTCGGGGGTGAGGGAGCGCCCCTTGGATTAGAATCTCCCCGGCCTGCAAGTCCTTCCCCCCACTCATGCCGTATCGGATCTCTGCTAACATTCACTTCCGAATGCCGAGTAAGGCAGCCAGCAAGAAGCGCGCGTCCAAGGGAAAGCCCATCCACGACCTCCGGCCCGGACCGGAACTGGTCCTCATCACCGGTATGAGCGGATCGGGCAAGGCCTCTGCCCTGAAGGCCTTCGAAGATCTCGGCTACTACTGCGTCGACAACCTCCCGGTCGATCTGATCCGCCGCTTCGCGGAGCTGGCCGTGCAGTCTCCGGAGATCCGGCGCACGGCTCTGGTTGTGGACGTGCGGGAAGGTGCCAAGTTGGAAGGGCTCCCGGCGATCCTCAAGTCGGTGCGCCGCATGATCCCCACCCACGTGATTTTCCTCGAGGCCAGCGACGCTGCGCTCATCCGCCGCTTCAGCGAAACCCGCCGCCCGCATCCCCTGGGCGCCGACGCGCCGGTGCGCGCCTCGCTCAGCGCTGAACGGCGCCGCCTCAAGACCATTCGCGCCATTGCCGACACCGTCATTGATACTTCCAGGTTCAACGTTCACGAACTGCGCGCTTACCTGACCGAACGGTTCCAGAAGAAGTCCTCTGACAAGAACATCCTGGTTTCCTGCGTGAGCTTCGGCTTCAAGCACGGCGTTCCCGAGGATGCCGACCTGGTCTTCGACGTTCGCTTCCTGCCCAACCCGCACTTCGTGCCCGAGTTCCGCGCCCTCACCGGGCGCCACCCGCGCGTGGCCAAGTACATCCGCTCCTTCCCCCAGAGCCGGGAGTTCATCAACCGGATCTCGGACCTGCTGGTCTATTTGCTGCCGCACTACGTGCGTGAAGGCAAAAGCTACCTCACCATCAGCTTCGGCTGCACCGGAGGGCAGCACCGCTCAGTAATGATCGCAGAAGAAGTCGGCAAGCACCTGTGTAAGGCCGGTTACCGGGTTAAGGTGGATCATCGCGACAGCCCGCGATAGTGCCTACTGAGCGAGCCATCGTTTCAGATGTCTTCTTCACGCCGGGGGAATCGGTCACGCGGCACGAACCATCCTCCACTCGCCCGGCGCCCTGCCGCTTATGCTTCCCCTCAGCCCACCCGGAGTTCACGATGGACAGCGGTGAGAGGGATACAAAGTACGGCAGTCGCCTCGGTTTCGCTCCAGCACTGTTCGATCTTGTCAGGGACGATCAGGCTCGAGCAGCCCAAGCTTTGATCACGACTTGCGCGGGCGAATGGGGTCGTCGACCGAGCGCCGCAAAAAGATAAGAACGAGAAACGGCGAATGAGCCTTGATCTACGACCCGGGCGTAGCGGTGCTGCGCCCGGGTATGCTGAGACGTGAAGCGCCGGCCTCACCCTTCGCAAGATTAGGGTCGGATCTGGCCGACGCCATGCGCCCAGACTATCCGGTTTGTTGACCCCGGGGCCCGAAGCCGCTTCTACGGCGCTTCAATCAGTTCCATTCTTCCGTCACGAGTCCGGTGCAGGACCATGACCTTGCCCTTGGGGTCGCGGAAGACGAAGACGTCACGGTCGCGGAGGTGACATTCTTTGATCGCTTCCTCCAGGGTCATGGGGCGCAGCGCTACAGACTCGGTGGAGTACTCCAGGTGTACCTCGGTGGTCCTAGCCACGGCGGGATACTTGTGCACGACTACCGGTACGGTGGCGATTTCCGCGAGCCCTATGGCCGCCTGCACCTCAGGTTGTTCGGATTTGCCGTTCCACTTCTTGTGCGACTTGCGCTTCTTGGAGATGATGCGGCTTTTGTACTTGAGGGCTTGTTTCTCCAGGTGTTCGAGGGCCTCGTTGACGGCCAGCATCATGTCGTTGGCCTGGGCCAGGCCGACGATCGGGCCATTGCGCGGGCTGATAGTGATTTCCGCCTTGTGACGGTGCTTTTCGACGGCCAGGATGACCTTGGTCTCGAACTTGTCTCCCAGAATTTTGCGGATCTTGGCGAGGCCGGTTTCGACCTCCTTGCGGATAGCGGGTGTGATTTCGTACTGCCTGCCGGTGTACTCGACGTTCATTGAGCGCCCTCCTGGTTTCGTCCCTCCATGATCTGGGCTCAAACAACCGGTGTTGCAGTGGCGGGGGACCTTTCGTGTCTAGGTTCCACGGTCAAGCCAGGCTGTGGCATGGTCCGTGGTGACGGCTCTCCTTTCTGCCGGGGTTAGGTTTTCACCCGGCGCTGGTGTGTGCTGGGGATACGCATGTCTTCGCGGTACTTGGCGACGGTTCGGCGTGTGACCTGGATGCCCTGGGACTGCAGGATGCGGGTGATCTGCTCGTCGGTCAGCGGCCGCGACGGGTCTTCGTCCTCGATGAGCTTCTTGACGCGCCGCTTGAGGATCAACAGGGAAGTGTTGCCTCCCTCCGGGCCCTGCACGCTCTCGGAGAAGAAGTAGCGCAATTCGAACACACCCTGCGGGGTGTGCGCATACTTGTTGGCCACAGCCCGGCTCACGGTGGAAGGATGCACGCCGATCTCCTCCGCCACTTCCTTGATCATCATGGGCTTAAGCTGATCGATGCCCTGCTCGAGGAAGTCGCGCTGGCGGGCGAGGATGGAGTAGCACACCTTCATGATGGTCTGCTTGCGCTGCTCAATGTTCTTGATGAGCTGAATGGCGCTCTTGTAGCGCTCCTTGACGTAGTTGCGGGTCTCTTTGTCGTTGCCATCGCGGCTGAGCAGGCGCTTGTAAGCGGGGTTGAGGCGAAGCTGGGGAACATCCTCGTCATTCATCAGGCAGAGCCACTCGTCGCCATGCTTGACGAAGGCGACGTCGGGCTCGATGAGCCGGGCCGGCACTTTGTTGTAGCGCAGGCCAGGACGGGGATCGAGCGTCTTGATGAATTCCAGCGCGGTCGCGACCGCCTCCACCGGACGGCTGATGGCGCGGCCAATCTCTTTGTACTGCTTGAGCTGCAGGGCACGCAGATGCTGATCGACGAGGGCGATCGCATCGGCGACAACCTGGGCGGTACCGTCGCCGTTGACACGGTGTTGGGCATGTTGCTGGTGGATGTAGCGCAACTGATAAAGCAGGCACTCGCGCAGATCGCGGCAGGCCACGCCCGGCGGATCCATCTGGCGCACCAGTTCGAGAGCTTCGTGCAGCTCGGCCAGCGTGAAGTAGGCTTGGTACGCCGGCCGCGGAGCGGAAGGCACCGTGGACTGGAGGGCGGGAGCTGGTGCGGCGGCCGTCACTGCTTCGGGGGCCGTCCCGATCTCGCCCGACTCGAGCTCCGCAGGCGTGGACCAGTCCGGAGAGGCGCTTGCTGAAACCGAGCCCTCTCCGCGCGCCAAGGCATCCAGGCCAAGGGCGGCGGCGTCCCGGAGGACGCTCTCGGCCGCAACTGCATCGACTTCTGGTGCGGCGGCAGGAGTTACGCCCATGAGCTCCTCGTCAGAGGCGATGAGGTAGCCGTCTTCGTTGAGATTCCCGATGATGAGTTCAGCGGCTTCGTGGACGGCGGGCGACACCGAGATCGCCCCTAGCTGCCAGGTCAGATGGTCGGTCAGGTTGCCGGGCTTGGAGAGAAAATTCTCGAACGACGGCCGCTCGATGTCTTCCATTTCGCCCGGGCTGCGGTAGCCGGGATCGAGGTAGTCCTGGAAAAAACGGTCAAAATCGATCTCCTCGAAGGGATCCTTTTTTTCGACAGCGGTGATGGGGTTTTCTTCCGTGGTGGCGGAGGTGACCCGATCCCGCTCCTCCTCGCGGCGGCCGACATCGTCGATCAGAGGGACAGCATCTTCCAACTCTTCCAGCACAGGGTTCTCGACCATTTCGGCATTGATCATGTCCTTGAGCTCGAGCTTGTTCAGCGCGAGCACAGACACCATCTGAACCAGCCCCGGAGTCAAGATCTGCCGCTGGGACAACCTGACGTTCAGTTTGTGTTGCAACAAAACCATGAGTTCGCTAGTACTTTCCTATTTTCAACCATCGGCGCGGTGACCGGATGTGACGTTGGTACCGTGGACGCATTCGCCGTGTGCCGGCCAAGAATCAACCGCTAAGGACGCGAACAATCACTGGGGAGAGAAAGCTTCGAGTCCAGCCCTTCATGCTTTCCACGCCACCGTGCTCGCGTTGCACCCACATTTCGCGGCAACAGTAGCTGCCTAAAGCGTTTGCGGGCGAGAGCGCCCGCGACTACACCAGCGAGAAGCTCTCGCCCAAGTAGACGCGACGGACCTCGGGGTCGCTGCCCAGCGCCTCCGGGGTGCCGGTGCGGAAGATGCGCCCCTCGTTGATGATATAGGCGCGATCCGTGACCGAAAGCGTCTCGCGTACGTTGTGATCGGTGATCAGAACCCCGATGCCGCTGGCCTTGAGATCGGAAATGATCTTCTGCAGGTCCAGGACGGCAATGGGGTCGATCCCGGAAAACGGTTCGTCCAACAGAATAAACGTGGGATTGATGCACAGGCAGCGGGCGATTTCGACCCGGCGCCGCTCTCCGCCTGACAGGGCGTATCCGTGGTTGTGGCGGATATGCTCCAATCCCAACTGTTCGATCAGCTTCTCCATTTTTTCCCGGCGCTCGTGCCAGGAAATGGACTGCGCCTCCAGCACCGCGAGGATGTTCTCCTCCACGGTCAGCTTGCGAAACACCGAGGGTTCCTGAGGGAGATAACTGATGCCATACTGACGGGCCCGCAGATACATGGGCACCTCAGTGATGTCTTCCTCGTCGTAAAGTACCCGGCCGGTGTCGGGAGGTACCAGACCGACGATGGCGTAGAACGATGTGGTCTTGCCGGCGCCGTTAGGACCAAGTAATCCAACGACTTCACCCTGCTGGACGCGCAGGCTGACGCCATTTACAACGCGACGGCCCCGGTAGGTCTTGCCAATCTCGTCGGTGGCCAGGCTATGCATTTAACGTGCCACTCGCGTTTGTGTGACTGCCGGGGAGGTCTCTCTGCCCTCGACCAGCACCCTATCATCGCGATTATAGAAAGTCAACGAAACGCCCGTAATCTTGCCGTGTTCGGCATCAAAAATGCTAGGCGGCCCGCCGGTCAGGACGAACTTGTCGGCCGAGGCGGTGTACACCAGCTTTTCTCCGGTTGCGCGGCGCGTCGGACTCTGCACCACAACATCGCCCTCGGCGACGATGTGATCCAGCTGTCCTGGGCCGCTAAGTGCTTGTTTTCTAGATAACTGATTGCGGGGAAGGAGAAAGGCATCGATCATCTTGGCGGTCATGTTGACGTCGGCTCCCCTGGCCAAAACATCGCCTTCGAAGTGGGCGCGATGCTCGTCATCCGTGTAGGTAAGTCGGGTCGCGGTGATGGAAACGGGGGTGGCATTGCCTTGCTTGTCCACCTGCACTAGCACCGTAGAGACGGGCTGACCGTTGCCATCAGCTACGACTGACCGACGGTCATGGTCGAATCGGATGGTGGGCGCCTCGACCACATTGTCGTTCTGCCACAGCCGAGCATCTCCGGTGTAGATGGCGACGGAGGGAGTGCGGCCCGCAGTCATTCTGGAAGCGGTTACGTGGATGGGCGAAGCGGACGCGAGCAGGGCGCCGTTGGGTTGTTCGCGCAGGTCGCTGTAGGTGCTCTTGACGTCGCCCTCGGCGAAGGCATCGCCGGTCGCTCGGTTCATGCGCAGGATCCGAGCCGTGGTGGTCATGCCCTGGTCGGTAATGCGCGGAGAGCCGGTGAGGACGAGCATCTGGTCGGCGGGCGTGTAGCGAGCGCGCTCGGCCCAGGCCTGGAGTTCTCCGTCTGAGTAGGCGACGTTGCCTTGCTGCAGGACGGAGTCAAACTCGCCGTGCGGAGTAAAGGCTGCCTGCAAAGCCTGGCTAGTGCTGACGCGGTCGGGCTGGCCGGGAGTTGTGCTGACAATCCTGGCGCCGGGAGCGCCATGCACCGTGGACAGACGGCCGCTCGCGTCGAACTTTGCCTCAAACTCGCCGGCCGTGATCACGGTTCGCTGAGGCGAAGATGGAGCCGGCAGGATCGTGATCTCGGCGGCGCCGTTGGTCAGGGCCCGCTCCAGATGCCGTCCCCCGGCGACAAAAAAGTCCATGGCGAGGGCGGAGACCGCAACCGTCTGCGCCTCTCTTTGGGCGGCAGTTGAGGTCGGAGGACGCTCGATCAGCTTCACATTCTCGGCCGCGTGGGCACGGCGAAGCTGGTTCCTCCCGGAAAAATCCAGGGTGACGCGCCCGGCAGTCGCCAGAAAGGGGCGGGGACCCTCGGCATGAAGCTCGACCTTGCCGGTCAGTACAGCACTTTCGAGCAGGCTCTTGTCACCGATGAGGAGGTCCGCCTGCTCGGCGCGAAGGTGCGCAGGCGAACTTCCGACTGTCTCCAGCTGCACGTCGCCGGTGGCGAGGATACGCTCGACCGTGTTGTTGTCGCGCAGGAAAAGCGCAGCCTTCTCCGATTGAACCTGCTCCGCCCGCTGGGTGAGCTGGGGGCGATCCAAGACAATCTGGTGCGGGTTCTTGGTGAAGACGGCGCGGGCCGCCGTCACTGTGGCGGGCGAGGCGCCGCTCAGCACTAGCTGCACGCGCGCGTCGAGAGTGAGCACATTGTCCTTCGCCGCGTAATACGCGCCCCTGGCCGAGCCCTTAGCCTGAGGCATCTCAAATTCGACGCGGGCGCGGGTGAAGGCATCGCCGGTCCGCTGGTTGAAGACCAGGTCGCGGGTGAGGAGATGAATCGGGTTCTTCAGTTCAGTGGGGATAGACTGGTCGGGATTGACCAGGCCCTTGGGGTTGGCCTCCAGGTCAATGAGGACCTCGCCTTTTGCGGTGACGTCGCCGGTGCGAGCATCGAGCTCGAAATCATTGCCGTAGATGTGATCGTAGCGGCTGGAGTCGCGGCCATAGAGGAGGATGTTGACGTCATGTAACTCGGCGCCGCCCTGCTTGAACTGAACTGCCTTGCTCGCCGTAATGGTGAAGAGCGTGCGCCCGTGATCGGACTTGGAAACGCGGAAGCCCTCGGCGGTTTGCTGAATGTCCAGTTCCATCTTGCCGGGAACTTCGTGCAGAACATCCTGAGTCTGACGGCGAATGTGGACATACACGCCTGCGATGGCCACGCCGAGGACGACCACGGCGAACGCCAGCCAGCGACGCAGGATGCGAGTCTCGAAGGGCACTGATTTCAGTGTAACGCCAGAGGGCGGCAGGACGTTAAAAAGGCAACCACGGCAGGCAGGAAAACACAGGGCAGCCGTTGGCTGTCAAGATCGGGGGATTGTGGATGGCAGACGCCCGGTGCCGAGCGTTAACCAAACTCGAGAAACGCAGGGCCGGCCCCTGTCTTAACGCAGAGCCCACGCCGAGACAGGCCGCGCAGGAACCCATCCTAGAACTGATTTTTTTTGGCCACAACCGACTTGAGCGCGCTCGCGCAGAAGTCGCGCAGGGAGAGCTCCAATCCCCCAGCATCGGGGTGGTCGTTGCGGCCGATGGTGAAGGCGATGTCGAGGGTATCGCCGGCGAGGAGCTTGGCCTCCTCGAGGCATTCCGCCATGTGCCAGCCGAGGGCGTCGAAGGTGACGTTCTTTCTCCAGTTGCCACGAGTTGGCGGTTGGCCCCGGGGAGGCATGGGGCGGGCGCGCTCTTCGATGGCGGCTCGGGATTCGAATCGCGAAATGGCGGCGCCATCCGGATGACAGCGCGGAGTGGTGAGAACGGCTTCGCGGCTCATCTCGTTCTGCCGACCGGCAGGCGGGGGCGAGGATTCAAGCGCGGCGGCCAGCTTCAGCTTAACGTGTTTGTCCTTGAGAATTTTGGGCGGAGCCAGCAGACGCACGGCGCGGGCGGCGAAGACCGGCTCGGGATTGCCCTGGCCAAAGGGTTCCAGCCGCTCAAGAACGCGGTACAGTTCGGGTGTGACGGCGTCGAGCGGGAGTTCGGCGTCGAGGTGGAGGCAGGGCTCGAAGTCGGCAGGAGTAAGACGCACGCGGGCATACTGGTCCAGGCGGGCGCGCAGTTCGGGGACGCTCTGCGAGGGAAGGGAGAAGCCGACGGCGTGCGCGTGGCCGCCGTACCGAGTGAACAGGTCGTGGCAGGATTCGAGCGCGTCGAGCAAGTGAAAGGCCTTGATGGAGCGGCCAGAGCCGTGGGCCTCCCCGCTGCCATGGGAGACCACCAGCGCGGGGCGGCCGTAGCGCTCGACGACACGGGTGGCGGCGATGCCAATTACGCCGCGATGCCAGCCGTCGCCGTCGATGACGACGCAGTGGGCGTCACGCAGAGAAGGGTCCTGCTCGAAGCGGTCTTCGATGGCGGAGAGGATGCGGCGCTCTTCGTCCTGGCGTTCGCCGTTGAGCCGGTCGAGGCGGGCGGCGATTGCCTTGGCGCGGGCAGGATCCCGGGTGCTGAAGAGTTCGATTGCGTCGCGGGCGACGTCCATGCGTCCGGCGGCGTTGAGGCGCGGCGCGATGCGGAAGGCGATTTCGATCGAGGTCGGAGGGCGGGTGGCGGGGACCTGCGCCACTTCAAGCAGGGCTTTGAGGCCGGGGTTTACGGCGCGGCGCAGCGCATCGAGGCCGAGCTTGGCGAAGACCCGGTTTTCGTCAGTGAGGGGTACGGCGTCGGCGATGGTCGCGATGGCGACCATCTTGAGGAACGACATCAGCCGGCGGTTGGGATCCTTATCCGGAATGCGCTTTTCCATCAGGGCCTGGGCAAGTTTGAAAGCGACGCCGGCGCCACACAGCGCCTTGCAGGGATATTCGCAGCCGGGCTGGTTGGGATTAAGCACGCTCAGCGCTCGGGGTACGCCTTCGGGGCCGGGAAGATGGTGGTCGGTCACGATGAGGTCGACACCGAGGCGTTCGGCGGTTTCGGCGGCGGCCAACGCGCGGATGCCGGTGTCCACGCTGATGATGAGGCGAATGCCGGCGGCGGCAGCGCGCTCGATGACGTCGTCCTGCATGCCGTAGCCTTCGCGGATGCGATGCGGGACGTGGAAATCGGCGCCACCACCGGAGAGTTCGATGGCGGTCTTGAGGATGACGACGGCCACGGTACCGTCAACATCGTAGTCGCCGTAGATGAGGATGCCTTCTTTGCGCTCGATGGCCGCATGGAGGCGCTCGACCGCTGCGCTCATGCCGGACATGAGATAGGGTGAGTGCAGCTGGCCGAGTGACGGCAGTAAGTAGCGCGTGGCGGATTCGAGATCGCCCAGGCCCCGCATGACCAGGAGGCGGGCAAGGATGGAGGCGAGGCGAGGATCGCCCTTCAATCCCAGCGCCTCAGTCGAGCATAGGGACCAGGCGAGAGCGTCGACTTCTGCTTGGCGGACGAACTTAGTGAGCCACTGCATCCATTCCAGAATGAATCAGCCGCGCCAATCACGCACGACGAAGTGCAATTCACAGTGCATTCTATAGTGTTTGGAAGATCGGGTAGATTGTCAGCTCTCGCAGCTCCGATCGCTTCGCCGGCACAAATCTGCTTCCGCTGTGTTCTCTCCCGGAGTTGCCAAAAGAACTGATCCAAACCGCGGTTGTTGACCTCCGGGTCACGACTGCGTTCGGTCTATCGACCACGCCCCGATCGACCAACCATGTCGGTCTTGGCGGGTAAAAACCCAGGCACCCTAGGAGGCGGACAGGAGTCCCACTCCGGTGCAGCCGATTAGGGTTATTCGTCTTCATCGGGGCCGGATTCGTCGATGGGGATGCCGCCGAAGTCTTCGACCAGGTCCAAGAGGCGCTGGTAGCGGTCATACCATTCGGTGCTGGCTTCATAAAGGAAGACCGAACCCTGGTAGGCCCAGCCCAGTTGTACGAAGCCAGTCTTGCCGACATAGGTGCGCAGCCAACGGGCATCTTCGAGATCCTCGTCGCTGTCATATTCTGCGCTGGAGATGCGCTGGATCAGTTCTTCCAGGTCCTCACGTTTGAGCCCCCAGGAATCCATGGTGAGGAAAGTGACACCGGCGGACTTGGCCAGTTCGACGAAGTCTTTCCAGCCGTCGGGATGCTCCTCGTCGCTCTTCCACATGATGCACTGGACTTCTTCGTAGTCCACATACCCGTAGAAGCGGCGCATGCCATGGCCTTCGATGAAGGCGATCATGTCGTCCTTGAGACTGGTCAGGTCCTCGGAGGCGGCGGGCATACAGGGCTCTCAGTGAATATGCAATTGTAAGCCTTTTTCAGGGAGGGAAGCAGTTCTCAAATGGTCTCTGGGGCGGACCCGACCCTCGCAGCCTTCGTAGACGCGCCTAAGAGCGAGTCCGGAGAAGCGTTCCCTGCGATGGCCGGGCGCTCCGTGGGCCTGTGCTAGACTATTGGTTTCGCACAGCGCTTCTGATCGATCATGCTCTTCTCCAAGGACTATGTGGGCTTCCTGGCTCGCGAACTCACGAAAAAACTGATCGCGGGTGAGTTCATCGAAACCAAAGATCCCGCTGCGGCAACCGAGCGAGTGCACTTGGCGATGCTCGAGGAGCTGTCGCTGGAGGACCGGATCAACGATGAGGTGCGCGTCATTCTCGAGGCCTACTCCGACGAGATGCGCCGGACCGGGGCAAACTACCAGGAGATGTTCCGTAAGGTGAAGACGGAACTGGTGAGGAAGTACAGGGCAGTGTTGTAGGGGGGGCGGGCCTGAGTCGTCGGTCGCCGGTCAGCGAGCGCGCCCGCGCGACGCCGCGTCACAGTTTCCCTAAGACCCGAGACGTGGAGTTTTGATTCCCACCGCGAGGTTTTCTGTTGCGATTGAGCCGCGACAAAGTGAATAAGGTTGCCCACGTCATTACCGACGCGTTGGCGGAGATGCCGCAGGTGGACTTCGTTGAAGACCGCAACACCATCCGGCTGGAGACTCGCAAGATCCTCGAAGAACTGCTGACCCAGGAGGCGAAGATCGACCAGACGGCACGGCAGAAGATCGAAAGCCAGAAGCGCACGATTCTCGAAGGCAGCCAGGAGTGGGACATCCTGTACCGCAAGTACTACAACGAAGAAGTGAAGAAGCTGGGGATCTGAGAGGCAGCGGGTAGCCGGGCCTGGATAGGTCAAACTTCTCAGGACCTCACACCTCGGACTTCAGGGGTCGAGCTGACCTCAGAGCACAAACCACAGGCCGGCTGCTGGTTGAAAGCAGAGTCGATGGGCCCGACAGCCGCAATCCCGCCTGCCGGAGAGACCCTGGACGTGCCAACCGCCGCAGTTCCAACCTAGCGCGTCGCCTCCGGGCGCGGTCCGGCTGATCCGCAAGCAACTCCGGCGCCGTGGTTTTTCTGTTTCCCGGCTTCCCGGTTGCAGCGGTTACCGGGTCCGCCATCTCGAACTCGGCGCAGGGACGCCGGAAGACGTCAGAGCCCGGCCTGGAGTTATGCCGTCCGCCCCCAGGCCACGCGGGGCTCCCCCGACGAGGATCCGGTTTCGAGTTGTCGCTCCCTTTGTTCCTGGCAGCGTAGGCAGCAATTGGTCCAGGGTAATGCTTCCAGCCTGCGGGGCTGGATATCTTCGCCACAGACTCCGCAATTCCCGTAGGTGCCCTCGCGGATGCGCTCCAGCGCACTTTCGACGCTGCGGAGCTGGTTGCGGCACTGGCTGCCTTGCAGATAAAGTGACTCCCGAACCAGATGACCGACGGACCGATCTGCGATGTCCATGGGCGATTCCACATCCATCTCACGGGCCTCGTTGCCCAGACGAACCAGGGTCCGGAACGCCTTCTCGCGACAGGCTTCCAGCTTGGCCTGAAGGCGCTGGATGTCTGCTTTTGTGATGTTTCTCATGATTCCTCCCATCCGGTGACGATGCGAACGATTACGCCTCCTCCAAGACCGCTTGCGGCCGCTCGCAATGCCGCAAGTGGGCGTCAAAAAAGCGCAAGAGAAACGGAGTCTGGTTGCCGACCCCGGTGAACAACAAAATGGGGACGTCGGGCCTGACGTGTTTCATCTCCGCGCGGATCGAGCTTCCGGTGGCATCGGGGAGGTCGTATTCCAGCAGGACGCCGTCTATGTGCGCAGTGGCCAGCAGGCGAACGGCTTCAAGGCCGGTGGTCGCCGCCATGACCTCGTAGCCTGCAGCTTCCAGCATTTCCTTCAGCGCGCCCATGTATTGGGGATGGTTTTCGACGCAGAGAACTCTTAGGAGGTTCATTGATTTCACTCTTTCATCCCGGCCCGGGACTTGACCGGCGCAGGCCGCGACCGGCCTGGGGCAACGCCCGTCCGGGATCGCGGGTTCCCGAAGCAGAGTGCGGGAAGGGCATGGAAACCGTGGTTTGAGGCGGCTTGCCCCCTCCCGCCTCCCGGAGATCGCGACGTATCTGTTCTTCCCGTTTGAGGGCCTTGTGCAGTTCCCACAGAATTAACAGCAGCTCATCGGGATCTCTTGCCTCGAGGGCCGCGGTGCACAACTCTCTCCAGCTCTTTCCGTTTTTTCCCGCCATGGGGGTTTCCTCCTGGACTTCATTTCCTCGTCCGCTAACGAACCGTGGATGGCGCAGCCGAGCGCCAGAGAGCGAGGCTCGTCACGGCATCCCTGTAAGCAAGCTGTGCCGGGAAAGGAGAATCGAACGACCTAAGCCAAGGGAGGTGGGCGGTTGTAGGGCAGACGGTTGGTTACGGTTTCAACAAGCGGCTCCGTAGCCGTAACCGGGCGGGACGACGCCGTAAGAGGCGGCACGGCCAACGGGGAACTCGGAGGGGGAGCCCACCGCGAATCCTCATGGTCAAAGTATTGCTTATTACCATGGCCTGCTTGCGCGACCAGGTTTGAGTGGCCGAGAGCGTGGGGAATCCTCGGGGGAACACCGCAAACAAAAAGCAGGCCCACGACCGCAACAAACACGATCAGAACATGCTTGGCATCCCCCCGGTGGCGGTTTTCCCGGATTGTCCCCACCAGGGACATGAACCACTCCATCCAAAACTTGATGACGCGAACACCCATTTGGTTATCCCGAGGTATGTTTTTCCCCCGGACCATGGTCGGTGGGAGCCGGGGGGTTCTCGCTGCTCGGTCAGGAAACACCCGCAGGGCGGATGCCCCGTCAAGGAGATTTCACTTCTAGCTGCATAACCGGGCGGGGGTCGCGGCAAGCCCTCTCATCGGACCGGTTGGGCAACAGGCATGCGCAGAACGTCGTCCCCCTGATGTTCGGCATCGATGCCCAGGGCATGCAGCTCGCGAACCGCAGGTTGCACGATACGCAGGAGACGATTCAAGCCGGTCGCTGCCTGGACGGCTTCTCGGTTGCTGTTCTCGGCGGTGCCCCGCTCCAGGATGGATTGCCACAGCGTTTTCTTGCGGGGAAAGACCACGATCGTTACTTCATCCTTCTCCGGGATGTTGACGGCCTTCTTCGCCAGCTTCAGCGCGGTGTCGAAGCCGCCGAGCTCATCGACCAGGCCAAGTTCCTTGGCGTCTTGGCCGGTCCAGATGCGGCCCTTGGCGATGGCGAGCACCTTGTCCATGGGCAGTCTGCGGCCCTCGGAGACCTTGCCGGTGAAATCGGCATACACCCGATCGAGGAAGGCCTCGAAGCGCTGCCACTCAGCGGGTGTGTAGTCCTGGACGCCGGTCCACATGGTCGCGTTGGAGCCGTTGTGAACTTCATCCCAGGTCAGGCCGATCTTGTCCCAAAAACCGCGGCTGAGGAGCTTGCCGCTGAGTACACCGATCGAGGCGGTAATCGTGCCCGGCTGGGCGACAATCTTGTCCGCTCCCATGGCGACGAAATAACCGCCGGAGCCGGCCAGATCGCCCATGGAGACGATGACCGGTTTGCCGGCTTTGCGGGCGTTGACGACTTCCCGCCATATGGTGTCGGAGGCGACGTAGGAGCCGCCCGGGCTGTCCACGCGGAACAGGATGGCTCTGACATCCTTGTCAGCCACAGCGGCCCGGATCGCCCCCGCCACGGTATCCGAGCCCATGGTGAGGGAGTCATTGGCTGGGTTGTAATCGCTCTTGCCCCGAGCTACGCCGCCCGCCCCGTAGACCAAGGCCAGGGTCTGGCCGTGCTCGTGGGGGCGCCCGGCGCGGTCGAGATACTTGTCGAGGTAGAGTAGCTCGGCGTCGCCTCCGGCCTTCTTTCGGGCCAGATCGTAGACTTCGTCACGGTAGCTCAGAGCGTCGACCAGCCTGGCGTCAAGGGCCTCTTTGCCCAGATAGGGCCCCTTGTCGACCAGCGCCTGAAACTGGTCAGGAGGAATCTGGCGGGCGGCACAAATGCCTTCTTTCATCTGGGCGAACCAGGAGTTGGTAACCCTCTCCACCGCTTCCCTGTGCGCAGCCGTGTACTTGGATTCGGTGAAGAAATTGAGGGCGTTCTTGTATTCGTAGCGCTGATCGCCGTGGAAGCGAGTGCCCAATTTCTCCAGGGTGCCTTTGATAAAAGGGCTTTCAAAGATCAGGCCGGTGAGGCCGACGTCGCCTGAGGGCTGGAGATAGATCTGGTCGAAAGCGGTGGCCAGGTAGTAGGAGCCGTTGCCTGGTCCGAACTCGCCAAAAGTCTCCGCGAAAGCGAGGGCAAACTTCTTTCGGGCACGAAAGCGCAGGACGGCCTCGCGCAGTTCCTGCACCTGCGCCATGCCCATTGGGACCGCGCCGATGCGGGCCACCATTCCCTTGACCCGGTCATCGTCGCCGGCGCGGTCCAGGGAGTCGACCACGTCACGCACGACGGCGCGGTCCTGCAGGGAGAACTTGGCCGTGGTGGTCTCGGGAATGTCCTCCACCATGGGCTGTTCGAAGTTGGCTTCGAGGATGGTGGTGGAAGGCACCTTGCCCTTGCGGCCGATCAGGATCATGATGGCGAAAAGGATGGTGACGAGGTAGATAGCGCCGAGCACGGCGAGCACACGAACGATGGCTCGTTTCATGATAATTCTCCCGACTTCAGGGTGGAGCGATGAGTCTAGCGCGAGAGGGGCGGGGAATCCACGAAATCAGCGAAATAGTCAGAGGCACGGCCAGAGCCGCAGGTTTCGATCTCGCCGGCATCTCCCCCGTGCGCGATTTCTCCGAACTTGAATATTTTCCGGAGTGGATCGCGGCTGGGCGCGCAGGAGAGATGAAATATCTTGAGGCGCGGGATGTGGACGGGCGCCTGCAACGAAGGTCGCTTCGGGCGGTAGCGCCCTGGGCCCGCAGCGTCGTGGTGGGCGCGATCAATTACAACACAGAGCAACCGTATTCGAGCGAGCCAGGGGACTCGGGGCGGGGGTGGATCTCGCGCTACGCCTGGAGCCGGGAGGATTACCATGACTCTGTGATGCGCAGGTTGCGGGTGGTCGAAGCGAAGGTGCTGGAACTTGGGAGCGAGGGCCGCCAGGATACTGCCCAGACGGCCGGCAGCGCGCCGGCACTACCAACCCGGCCGGAGACGTTGACGCGATGCTACGTCGACACCGGGCCGCTGGTTGAGCGCGTGTACGCGAAATATGCCGGGGTGGGATGGATCGGAAAGAATACCTGCGTCTTGAACCAGAAGATGGGGTCGTGGCTATTCCTGGGCGTGATTCTTACTTCTTTGGAGCTGGAAGCCGATCTGCCCGCGCCCGACCGGTGCGGAACTTGCACCCGCTGTCTGGATGCCTGTCCGACAAATGCGCTCGTGGGCCCGCACCAGCTGGATTCGAACCGGTGCATTTCCTACCTGACCATCGAGAAGCGCGGGGAGATACCTGGGGAGATGCGCGGGGGGATGGGCCGGCATGTGTTCGGGTGCGACATTTGCCAGGATGTCTGCCCCTGGAACCGGAAAGCGCCAGCCACCGGGGCCCCCGAGTTTCAGCCGCGTGAAGGTCTGGTGAATCCGGCGCTGGAATGGCTGGCGGAGATGACCGCGGACGAGTTTCGCCAGAAGTTTCGTGGATCTCCGGTGCGGCGGGCGAAACTGAGCGGGCTGCGGAGGAATACCGTAATCGCGATGGGAAACAGCGGGAACCGTCAGTTTGTGGGGAAGCTGGAGAGATTGCAAGCGGATGCAGACCCAGTTGTGGCAGAGAGTGCCAGGTGGGCGCTGAAACAGGTCTCGACTAGCTCTTAGATGGAGGGCGACCGCTGGCGGCGCGGTGGGCTGTGGGCGAAGGAAACTCGGAACGAAAAAGCTTAAGACCCAGATCCGAATCGTCGCTCGTGAGCCATTGAAAGCTCGCAGCCCCTGCTCGGAGCGCGGAGGGCTTCACGTGATAGCATTTTCCTAACCGCCCTTGCGCGGCTCGCCATGGGTCGCTTCCTGATTCGCGCCAAACGTGCTCCGCTACGCTTCCTTCTTCTGGGCGTGGTGTGTGCGCACCCCAGCATCCTGCTCGCCGGCGAACCGCAATGGCAGGAGATCCGTTCCCCCCACTTCGTCGTCATCACCGATACGGGCGAGAAGCGAGGCTCGGAGATCGTGCTGCGCTTCGAGCAGATGCGTGCCATATTCGGGCAACTGCTTTCGCGAAAGCGGGTTAATATGCCCGTGCCGCTCACCGTTTACGCCCCACGCAGCGACCAGCAGTATTACGCCATGGCGCCCCAGTCCACGGCAGCGCCCGGATTTTTTGTTCCGGGAGAGGATCACCAGTTCATCGTTCTGAACGGCATGGAAGGCGAACCGTGGCGCGCAGTCGCTCACCAGTTTGCGCACCTGCTCCTCAACTACAACTACCCCCCGACCGAAACCTGGTTCGATGAAGGGTTCGCTGAATACTTCGCGTCGATTCGCCTTGACAACAAGCAGGTGGAGATCGGCGGCGACCCCGAAGAGGTGCCGACGGGCCAGGCTGAGACAAATCAGTCCGTCCAATCCTCGCTGCAGCTTTTGAGCGGGCAGACCTGGCTCCCCGTCCCGGCCTTGTTCTCCACCCGGCAGGACACCGCCAACTACCAGGAAAGCTCGCACCACACGCTCTTTTACGCGCAGTCGTGGATCACTATGCATTACCTGCTCAACAGCGACAAGATGAGCGAGACCGGAACTTACTTCGAACTGGTCGAGAACCGGAGAGTGCCGGTAGCAGACGCGATCCAACAGGCCTACGGAATGGGCGTCGAGCAGTTCGCGCAGGCGGTGAAGGATTACGTCCATTCCCTTGCCCAGGGGAATCGGTCTGCGGCGGCGTCCGCTGGGGCGCCGGGGAAGGCTCCCGGCGTCCACCAGATGGCTGCGCCCATGGGACCGGACGACGTTCAGATCACCGCCAAGCCGGTGTCCGAGGCCGATGCGCGAGCCCGGCTGGCCGAGGTGATGCTGCGCCTCCCCGAGCGTCGGGAGCAGGGTCTCGAGGCGCTGCACGCCGTGCTCGATCTGAAGGACAAGCATGACCAGCCCGTCGACAACGAGATTGTGCACCGCGCCCTGGCCTGGGCGCACATGCAGCGCAACGAGTTCGAGCAGGCCGCACAGGAGTTGGGAACGGCAGCCGGACTGAATCCGCAGGACGTGTGGATTCGCTATTACCTTTCCCTGCTGAAATACAAGTCGGCACAAGCGAAGAACACGGAGATACAGGGCCTCGCCAACATGATGCAGGACCTCAAGGCCACGGTGGACTGGTATCCGGACTTCGCCGATGCCTACTACATGCTGGCCGAAGCCAGGTTGGAGGGAGGTGGGACGGCTTCCGCGCTCAACGCGATTTACGCGGCCATCGGGCTGAGTCCGCGCAACCAGCAATACCTGTTAACCCTGGGCCAGATCCAGGAGACGGCAAAGAACTGGGATGCCGCGCATACCATTTTTGAGCAGTTGGCCTCCAGTCGCAATCCGCAGATTGCGACGGCCGCCAGGAAACGACTGGATGAATTCGCGAATTACAAGAAGTATGGGGTTTCGACGCAAGGCCTGGCCCGAGCACCGCAGGCGTCGCCTTTCGACGAATTGGATCAGGAAGCGCAGCGGCGTGCCCAGCAGGCCCAGGCGGCCGGGCCAGACCTGCGTCCGACCAAGTTTCTGAAAGGTCGGCTGGTGGGGGTGGATTGCTCGCAGCCTCCCGCCGCGGTGCTGACGGTCGTCTCCGGCGCAAGGTCGTTCAAGCTGCGCACCGCGGACTATAAGGCGTTACTGGTGATCGGAAGCGACGGGTTCTCCTGCGAGTGGACGGAGCGGACGGTGTTAATCAACTACAAGGCGGGCGGGGGAGCGGATGGCGACCTGGTCTCGGTGGAGGTGCAGTAGCTCCAATTTCCTATTCCCGGTTGGGAGTTGTGGTTTCTGGTTGTCGATTTACGCGCGTGGCCAGTAGCCGTTAACCCAACACGACAGGCGACCGTTCTCCAATGCGCAATCTTCAGAAAAAACCCTCCCGGGGGGAAGCCGGGAGGGTTCAAGAACGGCTTGGGGATTGGGCTAGACGCGAACCACGTTGGCTGCCTGGAAGCCCTTGGGTCCCTTGAGCAGGTCAAATTCCACAGTTTCGCCTTCATTTAACGTGCGGTATCCGTTTTCCTGGATTGCGGAAAAATGGACAAACACGTCTTCGCCAGTGGAGCGCTGGATAAAGCCATAACCCTTTGCCCCGTTGAACCACTTCACTGTTCCCTTCTCTCTCACAGAGAAACTCCTTTCGCCTCAGCGCGAAGAATTCATCCCTCGGTTCCCTTGTTGAAGCTCCCGTTCTACGGGAGCCCCCCCTCAAGGGAGTTCGAGAGACCAGGTCGCGTTGCCGCCGGGGGAGGATGCTTCTGCCAACACAAAAGGCTTCTGCGTTTCGCGACGCGCAAAGAGAACACGGCGCGAAGCCCAGAAGCCCGGGATGATGGCGCGAATTTCGACCACCCAACACACAACTGTCAACCTAGACCTCACTGCCTAACTTCCGGCAGTGAGCCCCAGATGATATTCAGGTCAGTGCTTCTTGGCAAGAAAAAGAAATAGGCGAAGCCTCGCATGCTCATGTATTTGGCCGTTCTGGAGTCCCACCTTGAGATGACCTCTGGTCACGTGTCCGTTCGCGCAGTGTTTGCTAGGATGAGACTAAGAGTTCCGTGCCAAAATCCATTTCATCCACGTTTGCCGAGCCATCGCAAAGCCGGCAGATCCGAGGCGGGAAGCACCCGTCACAATATTCAGGGCTGGTCTTCTCCACGGTTCGCTACCTTCTGCGCACCGAGGTGCACACCTTCGCCTTTTCCGTGGCCGCCAACTCCCTGCTTTCGTTCTTCCCTTTTGTAGTGCTCCTCATGACGCTGATCCGGCGCATCTTTCATTCCCGCGTGATGTACGACGTGGTCGTGGAGTTGTTGCGTGATTATGTGCCGGCAGGACAGGACTTCCTCATCCGCAACCTGAATGCTCTGGTCGAGGCACGGCACCGGGTACAGATTTTCTCGCTGGTGATCCTGCTGATCACTTCGACCGGCATATTCATGCCCCTGGAGGTCGCGCTGAACCGCATCTGGCGGTTCCCCGAGAACCGCTCCTACCTGGGCAACCAACTGATTGCCCTGGGGTTGGTGTTCTGGTGCGGCATGCTGGCGCTGCTGTCGATCGGCCTGACAGCGGGCAACGTGGCCCTCCTCGAGGCCCTGCTGCGCGGGCATGGTACCGGATTCGTGCGCTTCGTAGGCTTCCTGATTATGAAGGTTTTCGCCATTCTTTCCAGTATTGCCATCTTCTTCCTGGTCTATTGGCTGCTACCCAACGGCAAGGTGCCTGTGCGTGCCGTACTGCCTGCTGCAGTCATCATGGGACTGCTCTCGGAGGCGCTGAAGTACGCCTACATCCTAGCCCTACCTTGGCTGAACTTTGCCGAGGTCTACGGGCCGTTTTCTCTCTCCGTCAGCCTGATGTTCTGGGCCTTCCTTTCCGGACTGCTCTTGCTGACGGGAGCCCACCTGTCGGCGCAACGGCACTTGCAAGGCTAATCGCCGTCGTCACACCCTTACGCCAGTGAGGACATCGCCAGCTGCCGGGCTGGCGACTCCAACCTGAAGCAGTTTGGCGACAGGACTTCCCTCCCGAGCAGCCAAATCGGCCCTACGGGGCGACGCGCGACGCGGGTTACTTCTTGATCCACTGATCGACCCACTCGTTGACGGTCTTGTACCAAAGCTGGGAGTTCTGCGGCTTCAGCACCCAGTGGCCTTCGTCGGGAAAATAGAGCATCTTCGAGGGAACGCCCAGGCGCTCGAGAGTGGTGAACAACTGGAAGCCTTCGCTGACGTCGAGCCGGTAGTCAAGCTGGCCGTGGATGACGAGAGTCGGCGTCTTGAAGCTGGTGGCGGCCAGGTGCGGCGACCACTTGTCGTAGAGGGCGCGGTTGGTGTAGGGCGTGCCTTTGAACTCCCACTCGTTGAACCAGAGTTCTTCGGTGGTGCCCCAGGCGGAGGTCGCGTTGAACATGCCGTCGTGCGTGACGATGCACTTGAAACGGTCACTGTGGCCGAGCACCCAGTTGGCCATGTAGCCGCCGTAGCTCGCGCCCAGCGCACACTCCCGGTCTTTATCGATGAAGGGGTAGGTCTTCTCGGCGTAGTCCAGACCCTTCATCAAGTCTTCAAAGGGCGCACCGCCCCAGTCCCCGTTGATGGCGTCAATGAATTTCTGCCCGTAGCCGGTCGAGCCGTGGAAATTGATCATGACGACCACGTATCCGTTGGCTGCGAAGAGTTCGGGATTCCAGCGGTAGGACCAGTCGTCGCCCCACGCCCCCTGCGGCCCGCCGTGGATGAGAAACTTCACGGGATATGTTTGCTTGGGATCGAAGTTGGGCGGCTTGACCAGAAAGCCCTGAACCTTCTCGCCCTTGGCGCCTTCGAACCAGAAGGATTCCAGCGGCGACATGGAGATCGGGGAGAGGACGTGATCGTTGAGGTGGGTCAACTGCCCAGGGTCCTTGCAGTTCGGAGAAGGGGAAGGAAGGGCAACACAACCGTCGAACGGGTACTGCGTAGCGCGATAGATTTCGTTGGGGTGTCGCAATGACATTCCTGTTGAGAGCAGAGTCTTGTCCCTGGTAAACACCAGATCGTCGTAGAATCCACTCAGCACTCGCTGAGGACCTTCGCCACTCAAGCTGACCCGCACAATGGGGGCCGCGCCGCTCTCTTCCGCGGTAAAGAAAATCCAGGTCGAGTCCGCGGCCCAGGTGAAGGTGCCCACCCAATGGTCAAAGCTTTCCGTCAGGTTCTTCTTCTCTCCTGTTTTCCGATCGTATAGCATCAGGCGGAAACGGTCGCTCTCGTAACCGGGACGCTGCTGCGCGCGGTAAGCGATGTAGTTGCCGTCGGGCGAGTACAGTGGCGTCGAGTCGCTGGCGGGATTGTCGGCGGTGATGTTCCTGGTCCGGGACAGAACCTGCGCGGACGAAGCGTCCGCCTCGAGGTGAACCGGGACGATCCACAGGTCGTTGTTCGTCGAGGTGGCTTCGACCCGGTCGTGGTTCGAGGTGTAGCAGATCTCCTGGCCGTCGGGCGAGAAAGCGTAGTTATCCTGGCCGCCGACAGAGAACACGGGGGCGTCGTAGTCGCCGGGAGTAAGATCGCGAGGCGGGACACCCGGGGCTCCATCCGCTGGAATGACAAAGATGTGGCTGCGCTTGCCACCTTTGTAGGCATTCCAGTGGCGATACAAGAGGTGCTCGAAGATCATGGCTTTGACCTTGGATTTTTCGCGCTCCTCAACCTTCTTGGCGTTGCAGTCCTGTTCTTCAGCAGCCGTGCCCGCGCACTGGGGATAGACGTCCGAGACGAACAGGATGTTCTTGCCGTCGGGCGACCAGAGTTCACCGCTGGCCCCGGTCGCGATGGCGGTCAGCGGGTGGGTTCGGGAGACCGTACCGGAGACACCGTCGAACTCGGTGACCCAGACCTGCGAGGCGCTTTCCTTATTGGAGATAAACGCGAAGCGCTTGCCGTCGGGCGACCAGCGCGGTCGGTCGGAATCCTGACCGGGGATCAGGGCATGCTCGCCCCCGACCGGGGACATGTCCGTCGCTCCACCGACGGTTGCTCCCAGCGGAACGATCCAAACATGCGGGATTCTCGTGTTGGCCTCGAGACTGACGTCCACTACGCTGAACAGCACCCACTTACCGTCGGGCGAGGGCACGGGCTCGCCGACTCGCTTGAGAGCCATCATGTCTTCGAAGGTGAAAGGATGTTTTGTCTGGGAGAACGCAGGAGAAATGTAAAGAATGGTAAAGCACGCGAGAGGTAGAAGACGGCGCATGGAACCTCCGGGGAGGAAACCGTAGTGTAAATCACGCAGCTGCCGGCCATCCGCTGAGTGCCCAGCCCAAATCCGCTAAGAGCTGTTCGACTGGGGCGTGCTGAAGCCTGACAGTCCAGATTTTCTGGCAACCCCGAGGCCATCTCGCTCGTCTAAAGAGGCAGGCAGAAACTGCAGCTTCCCTACTCCCCGGGCTCCCTGAGCGGAGAGGGTCCGGGGGTAGGAAGGCGGCAGAGAAAGCCACTGACCTCCCGCGCCGATTTCCGCTACACTATTCCAATGCAGATTGTGCTGCGATTCCAAGGGTTACTAGCGGCGTGCCTCGCAGCTGGATTCTGGATGGCGCCGGCATTCGCCCAGGAAGGGCCGCTCGACAAGTCCCAGCCGAAAGGGATCAGCCCCGACGAGATCATCCAACGTTTCGCCGCCAAAGAAAAAGAGTTCAAAGAAGCGCGTGACATGTACACCTACCGGCAGGATGTAAAGGTGCAGACCCTCGACGGCAACACCGTGGATGGCGAGTACCGCGAGGTGTTCGATGTGACCTTCGACGATCAGGGGCACAAGGTGAAGAACGTGGTCTTCGCCCCGCAGTCAACCCTGGTGCGTATCGGTATGACCCAGGAAGACATGGACGACATCGAAAACCGGCTGCCCTTCGTGCTGACCAGCGATGAGATCCCGGAATACAACATCCTGTACGTGGGCTTGCAGCAGGAGGATGAACTGCACTGCTACGTGTTCGAGGTCGCGCCCAAGCAGATCGTCGGCAAGAAGCGCTACTTCCAGGGACGCATCTGGGTGGACGACCGCGACTTCCAGATCGTAAAGACCTACGGCAAGACAGTGCCCGACATCCGCAAGAAGAAGGGTAACGAGAACCTGTTTCCCAGCTTCACCACCTGGCGGGAGCAGATCGACGGTCGGTACTGGTTCCCCACCTACACCAAGGCGGACGACCAGCTGCACTTTTCGATGGGCGACGTGCACATCCGCGAGGTCGTGAAGTACACCGACTACAAGCGCTTCGGAGCCCGAACCCGGATCACTTACGAGGGCAAGCAGTTGCCGTCTCCCGAAAAGGGCCAGCCTGGCGACAAGCAGGACAGCAATCAAGCGCAGCAGAAGCCGCAGCACTAGCCCGAAGTTCCACCTCTGACGGCATGTAAAACTGCGTTTTTCTGCGATGAGAGCGCATTCTGAGAACTATTGTGTAGTCATGTAACATGCAATATTTTACTTGACATTACGGCAGCATGATGCGATTGTGTGCTCATGTATGTTGCCGTCGTGCCCAATCGCAATTCCCCTCCGGCCATCCTGCTGCGCGAAAGTTTCCGGGAAGGGGGCAAGGTCCGCAATCGCACCCTGGCCAACCTCTCACACTGGCCGGCGGCGCAGATTGAAGCCTTGCGCCAAGTGCTGAAGGGCGAGGCTCCGTCGGTGGCCAGTTCGGCCTTCGACATCATCCGCTCGCGTTTGCACGGACAGGCGGCGGCGGTGCTCACCACCCTCGAACACCTCGGTCTAGCCCGGCTGCTGGATTCCTCGGACAGCCGTAACCGCCGAGCGGTGCTGGCGCTGATCGCCAGCCGCATCCTGGAACCGGGCTCCAAACTGGCCACCAGTCGGGCCTTGCGGGCAGAGACCTGCCACAGCACGCTGGGGGAATCGTTGGGCTTGGGGGCGGTCAACGAAGATGACCTGTACGAAGCCATGGATTGGTTGGTGGAGCGGCAAGCCAGCGTGGAGAACGCGCTGGCAGCGCGTCATCTGGAGGCGGGGACGCTGGTGCTGTACGATCTGACCTCCACCTACTTTGAAGGTCATCATTGTCCGCTGGCCAAGTATGGCTACTCGCGCGACGAACGGCGGTCCAACCTGCAAATTGTTTTTGGGTTGTTATCCAATGGCGAAGGCTGCCCGGTGGCGGTGGAGGTTTTTGCCGGCAATACCGCGGATCCCAAGACGGTGGCGGCGCAGGTGAAGAAACTACGCGAGCGCTTCCAGTTGGAGCGCATCATCCTGGTGGGAGATCGAGGCATGCTGACGCAGAAGCGTATCCAAGAGGATCTGCGGGAGCACGAGGGGCTGCAATGGATAACGGCGTTGCGTACGCCACAAATTCAGGCCTTGGTGGCGCAGGGTGCAATCCAGATGTCGCTGTTTGATGAGCAGAATTTGGCCGAAGTCACGCACCCGGATTATCCCGGGGAGCGGTTGATTGTTTGTCGCAACCCTTTGTTGGCTGCGGAGCGGGCGCGCAAGCGCCAGGAACTGATCGCAGCGGCGGAGAAAAAACTCAAGGAAATCGAAGCCGCCACGCTACGCCCGCGCCAACCCGTTCGTGGTGCGGCCAAGATCAGCTACCTGGTCGGCAAGGCCCTGGCCGCCAGCAAGGTGGAGAAGTACTTTCGCTGGACCTCAACCGACACCGAGCTGATCTGGCAACGCAACCCGGAACGCATCGAGCGCGACGCGGCTTTGGATGGCATTTATGTGCTGCGCACCAACGTGACCGTGGAGCAGTTGAATCGCGAGCAGACCGTGCTGGCCTACAAGCGGCTGGCCAGCGTGGAGCGAGCCTTTCGCTCGCTCAAGAGCGTGGATTTGAACGTGCGTCCCATTCATCACCGTTTACCGGAGCGGGTGCGCGCGCATGTTTTCCTGGCTCTGCTGGCCTACTACGTGGAATGGCACATGCGCCAAGCCCTGGCGCCCGTTTTGTTTGATGATGAAGAGCACGGCCAGACGCGCTCGTCTCCGGTCGCGCCGGCGGTCCGTTCCGAAAAAGCCCGCACCAAAGCCCTACGCAAACGCACCGAAAACGACTGGCCGGTACAGAGTTTCCAAGACTGGCTCAAAGATCTTGCCACCATCGTCAAGAATACCATCCAGCCTCGCCTCCAATCGCTTCCTGCTTTTGAGGTCATCACCCGACCTACTCCCGCGCAGCAGCACGCCTTACAGTTGCTCAACGTCTCACTGTAGTCAGTGGCATCTGGCAGATTTGTCGGTAAGTGTCTTGCTTTCAGTCCACTCTTCGCGCACCAGGGTGGAACTTCGGACTAGCCCGCTAGCTACGCGCTTGGAGCGCCCAAGGGCGTGGCCCTAGTCCGGCCGACTCCCAACCCTGGGTTCGCGGCTCAAGACTCAGTAGAACAGATACTTCCTCCACTTATCATCCGACCGTCCCATCAGGCGCATGATGTGGCGGCTGGTGTGGAGGTTGAAGGCGCGAGGCTCGCGCATGAGCTTCATGCCGGACTCGCCGGGCAACTGGTTGCCCTTCTGGCGGTTACAGGGATGGCAGCAGGCCACCAGGTTCTCCCAGGTGGACGAGCCTCCGCGGGAGCGGGGTACGACGTGGTCGAGGGTCAGGTCGCTCGATGCCAGTACGACTCCGCAATACTGGCAGGTGTTGCGGTCGCGCAGCAGGATGTTCTTTCGCGACAAAGCCCGGGTTTGGTGTGGGATGCGGCGATACTCGAGCAGGCGGATCACCGAAGGCACCCGCACGGCCACGCGGGCGGCGTGCAGGAAGTGTCCGTTCTCCTCCTCCGCCATGGCCACGCCTTTAAGCACGAGCACGATGGCCCTGCGGGCGGCGCACACATTGATGGGCTCATAGGATGCATTCAGCACCAGCACCGGCGCGTGCAAGACGTGACCGTTCCCGTGAGCAGCCGGTGACCCCGGCACCATGCCCGCCGCCGACCGGCTGATCATGCCTCGCATCGAGTTGTCCAACTTCCCTGACATAAAACTTGGCTCAAGTCATCCGTGTGCCGCCATGGTCATGGCGAAGTCCCCGGGGGTTCGAGCGGAGCAACCCGGGCCTGGGGCGCATGGCGTCCAGGCAGCCGGCGCACGCCGGCAGAAATTTTGAGCAAGGGGTACCGCAGAGCCCACAATCAGCGGGAAAGAGTGCAGCAAACAGGCCTTGGGCATTCTCGCCTGCCCAGGAAACGAAAGAAGAGCCTACCCTTGCGGCCTTCGTAGCCCGAGTTCGGTCCTCGCTACTGCTGAAGACGACCTCCCGTCGTCGGGAGAGCGCATGGAGGCTCCAACCAGACGAATCTGGTTCAGTATAGCGGCCCGGCGAGGTCTTACGCAACGCGCTTGGGAGGCGCGGCCGAGTCCGGATGTTGGTTCCCTGCTAGGTTGGTTCCCCTTGAAATGAGGGGGAGGAGCGTCGAATCCGAAATGCTGTTCAAAGCCTGTCCACGCGAACGCAACGGAACACTCGCCGGCAGGTAAAACCGGCGGAAACAGACACCACAACGCACCGGACGCAAATACAACCAGGGCAGCACCTCTCGTTCAAACAGGCTGCGGCGGCGTGAGGAGTAACCTTCTTCACTCCCGCAGAAGTAGCAATGAAACTGGGTGAAGAGGTGGGCCCAGAAAGCAGGACTGCGGAGCGCATACATCGTAGAACTCCTGGGGCGGGAACCCGTGGGAAATCGGGTGGCGCTACCGTTGGGGAGTAATTGTAAACCCAAGAGCGGGGAAAGAATTTTGAAATCTTTGTGAAAGGGCTCGAAGCTCCTGACCGGCGATTCCTTCAGCCGCCCGTGCGGCCAGAGACCGCGCCGTACTTGTAAAAGCCCAAGGGCACGTGCTAACGTGCGCGGGCGCGGCAAATTCTGGAAAATAGTCTATATCCAGCGGCAAGAATCAGTTACGAGGCTTCTATGAGCACTCCCACTAGCGTGAATGCCGATACCACCCCTCAGAAGTTCCGGCCCTACGTGCCGGAAACCATGGAGATGAAAGAGTTCACGCTCCGGGCGGTGCTGATTGGGCTGGTCATGACGGCCATTCTTGGCTCCGCCAACGCCTATCTCGGCTTAAAGGCGGGAATGACGATTGCGGCCACCTACCCGGCGGCGGTGATTGGGATGGCCTTGCTGCGCTTAATGAAGGGCTCGCTGCTCGAAGAGAACATGGCACGCACGGTGGGATCCATTGGCGAGTCGGTGGCGGCAGGAGCGGTGTTCACCATCCCCGCCTTCGTGATGGCGGGGCTGTGGCCTGGTCTTACCCGCGAGCAGTATTGGAAATCCGTTGCCCTGATGGTAATCGGGGGAACGCTGGGAATCCTGCTGGTGACGCTGCTGCGTCGCGTGATGGTCGAGGACCCGGAGCTTCCATACCCGGAGTCGGTGGCCGCCTCGCAGATTCACAAGGCGGGCCAGCAGGGCTCGCAGGCAGCTAAGGTCCTGTTCGCCAACATGGGGTTCGGCGCGTTCATGTACCTGTTGGGCGCCATCAACGTCTTTCGGGCGAACAATACGTTCCCCGTCAGGATCAGCGCGCTGGGAAAGCGGTTGCTGCTAAGGACGAGTACGAATCCCAATGTAGCCACGACCGTGACCGGTGGTGCGACGCTGTTCACCGCGCCTGACATCAGCCCCGCCTACCTCGGAGTCGGGTACATCATCGGTCCGCGCCTGGCGGCTTTAAACTTTGCCGGAGGTTTGCTGGCCTGGGGGCTGCTGGTACCGCTGCTCACGTTCACGGTTGGACCGTATGTACAGGCGTCCATGCCTGGGGGACAAACCATCTCCTGGCCGCTGCTGGCGGGAGCGATCTACTACTCGATTGTGCGGCCCATCGCAGTGGGTGGGATGCTGGTGGGCGCGATCTACACGCTTTTCAAGATGCGGAAACAACTGGCGGTTGGAATGGGCCGCGCCGTCTCTGACCTGAAGAAGTCGGCGGCGGTGCACGCCGCCACCAGCCGCACCGATCGCGACCTGCCGGCCAAGGCAATCTTCGGCGGTGTGGCGGTGGTCTTCGTGGCCATGATTGTGCTCTATTACTACTTCCTCAGCGGGGCAGGAAATCTTTCCGGGTCCAAGGTACTGACCGGTGCGCTGGTGTCCGCGGTCGTGATGATTGTGCTGGGATTCTTTTTTGCTGCGGTCTCGGGCAACCTGGTGGGATTGATCGGATCGTCCAACAACCCGGTCTCAGGACTGACGCTGTGCACCCTGGTCATTGCCGCGCTGCTCATGGTGGCGCTGGGGGTTTCGGGCACGGGCGGAGTGGCCGCGGTGTTGGGCGTTGCCGCCGTCATCTGCGTTTCGTCCGCCGTGGCCGGCGAGATGCTGCAAGATCTGAAAGTCGGTCACATTTTGGGGGGAACGCCGGCGAAAATGGAAATCGGCGACCTGCTGGGGATCGTGGTGGCGTCGCTGGTACTTTTCTTCCCTCTGGCTGTGCTGGACAAGGCCTACCACTTTGGCAGCCCGGCGTTATCGGCGCCGCAGGCGGGCCTGATGGCGATGCTGTCCAAGGGCATTGTGGGCGGCGACATGGCGTGGCCGCTGGTGATCGTGGGCATTCTGCTGGGCCTGTCGATGATCCTGATCGAAGTGAAGAGCGTGATGCTGTTCGCGGTGGGCATGTATCTGCCGCTGGGTACGACGTTTGCCATCTTCGTGGGCGGCGTGATCCGCTGGGTGACCGACAAACTTAGGGATGGGCGCGGCTTCAACGACGCGCAGAAGGCGAGGGTGGAGAACGCCGGCGTGCTGACGGCGTCGGGCCTGATCGCCGGCGAGGCGCTGTGCGGACTGGTGATCGCCGGCCTGGTGGGTGCGGGCAAAGATGTGGCGTGGTTCAAGTGGACACCTCCCGCGTGGCTGGCGGTGGCCGCGTTGGCTGCGTTGATCGCCGTGATGATTCGCGTGCCGCTGGCCAACGCGGGTCGTCCGGAGGACCCGGCGCCGCCTACGGCCATCATGTGATCGCGTTGGGCTGAGCGTCTGAGTCCAACCCTGATCATCCCAAGCCGATCTCGCGGCCGCAACTGCCTGCCCCCCGCGCAGACCGATAAACCGCCAATCGCACACCGGCTCGCGAATCTGTCCTCCCTGGTTTGTGCTGAATGGGAATCGCTGACAACATAGCTCGGGTCCGGGAGCGCATCGGGGCGGCGGCTGTGCATGCGGGGCGGGAGCCCCCGGAGATCACGCTCATGGCGGTCAGCAAGACTTTTCCGCCGGACGAGATCGCCGAGGCGCACGCCGCGGGTCTGCGCGTGTTCGGAGAAAACCGGGTGCAGGAATTCGCCGGCAAGATTGCCGGACTGCGGGGGCTGGCGGGGGCTGAGTGGCACCTCATCGGGCACCTCCAGAGCAACAAGGCCGGCAAGGCTGCGGAGTTGTTCGACGCGATAGACACGGTTGATTCGCTCAGCCTGGCGGAGAGGCTGAACCAGGCGGCGGGCAAGCTGGGCAAGAAGCTTCGCGCTCTGATCGAGGTTAACGTCGGAGGCGAAGCGGCGAAGAGCGGCGTAGCTCTGAATTCAGCCGAACTGGAAGCGATCCTCTCCGCCGCGCCGCGGCTTGGAAACCTTGAGATCCTGGGACTGATGACGATCCCACCGCTCAGCGAAGACCCGCAGGGCGCACGGCCGTATTTCCGCAGACTGCGTGAGCTGCGCGACGCGATTGCCGCGCGGAAGCTGCCAGGGGTGAGCATGGAGGTTCTGTCTATGGGAATGTCACACGACTTCGCGGTTGCCATCGATGAAGGTTCGACCTGTGTGCGGGTGGGAACTGCGATCTTCGGGGAAAGACACAAAGCTCAACCCCAGGGGACGCTGAGGGGCAGTGGGGACTGAGAAACGAATGGTTGTGACGAAAGCGTTACGTATGATGCTTGCCCGGTCGTCCCGGAAGGGCAACGCTTGCGGGGGCGAAGAGCGTAAGCCATGAAACTTCTTGATCGGGCTTGCGCGGGAGCCTTGTTCCTCCTGGCGGTCGTAGAGTGCTGGCTGGTTCCGCGGGACTACACCGGACGGATCTGGATCTTCGGCACTGGTCTGGCACTGTTGTTCACAGCGATGCTCAACCTGCTGCGGCTGCGGAACGGATACGGAGTGCAGGGACTACGATTGTTCTGCATCGGCGCCAATGTGATCATGACCGTGTTCGTGATGGCGCTGATTCTGAGCATCGGCTGGCCGCGGACGTTGGCGAACCCGCAGGTTCTGCTGCTCCTGGTCCTGCTGGGGAGCGAGACCCCTTTCTCGCTGGCGAAAAACCCTTGATTCCGATCCCCGATCGCGCTGCGGGAGTGACGCTGGCCGGCACGGTGCAACCCGTTCGCGTCGACGACCCGGCAAACCGGGCGGGCATTACGTGCTTGGCAAAACTTTTGAAGGCCCCGGGAGCTTCCGTTACTATGGCTGCCGGCCGGGCCAGCCGGAGCAAGATGATTCGGGACGTCACCCGTGCAGCAAGTCAGAGAGCGCTTAGGCAAGAGTGCGTGTCCGACACGTGCCCGTCCGACACGTCCATCGGGGAGCAAGTTTGAACCTTTCGGGATGGTTCGAAGAGATCCGCACCGGGTTCGAGCGGCCCTTCTGGGTCGCCAACATCAGCGAATTGTTCGAGCGGCTCTCCTATTACGCGGCCTTCGCTTCGCTCGCGCGCTATCTGCACGAGACGCTCAATTTTGGAGTGGAGCGGGCCAGCAGCCTGACCGGCTTGTTCGGCGGTCTAGTGTGGTTTCTGGCTGCCTTTGGCGGAACTCTGGCGGACCGCATGGGCTTCCGGCGGGCGCTGGCGCTGGCGTACCTGATCCTGAGCTGCTCTTATTTTCTGATCGGGTCAGTGGGCGCGCCATGGCTCGAACCGGTGCGCAACGCCGTGCCGCTGGTCGTGCTGGTGACCGCGATTCTGATCCTGCCCGCGCTGGGGGTTGCGCTGGTGAAGCCCTGCGTGGTCGGGACCACCGCCCGGGCCTCGAAGGAGAGTGTCCGGTCCTTTGGTTATTCGATCTACTACACCCTGGTGAACATCGGCGGAGCCGCGGGTCCTTCGGTCGCGTCCTGGGTACACCGGCACCTCAGTGTTGAGAACGTGTTCCGCATGGCGGCGCTGAGCGTGTTCGCCATGTTTTTCGCGGTGCTGCTGCTGTTCAAAGAGCCGCGCCGCCCGGATGAGCCGCTCCTCACCCTGAGTGGAGCGATCAAGAATTTTGCGACCGTAGTCTCCAACCCGCGATTCATGGCGTTCTTGCTGATTTTCTCCGGCTACTGGATCGTGTACTGGCAGGAGTTCATCATCTTGCCCCTGTACATCCACAATTACGTGGATCCGAAGGCGGACACGGAATTGCTGCTCGCCACCGGACCGGTAGTCGTCATTCTATTCACCATGGTCGTTAGCCTGATCACCGAGCGCATGCCGGCCTTCCGCGCAATCATTCTCGGCACGCTGATCTCGGGAGCGGCCTGGCTGCTGCTGGCGGTGCATGCCTCGGTGTGGACCGCTTTGGCAACGTTAATCGGGATCGCGCTCGGTGAGCTTACGCTGTCGCCGCGGTACTACGAATATGTCTCACGGCTGGCACCGCCGGGACAGCAAGGGACCTACATGGGCTTCGCCTTCTTGCCCATCGGGATCGGCTCGCTGATTGGGGGGAAGTTTGGCGGGAGGTTGATCCACTATTTCGGCGAAGTCCAGCATCAGCCCGGTCGCCTTTGGTGGGTGGTGACGGCCGTCGGTGTGGCTACGGCAGCGCTGCTGTGGATTTATGACAGGACGCTGCGAGGGACAACGGGGACTGTCTAGCGTTCGAGCGGGTGTGCCCTGCCACACTGCGTGGTTCTGAGTTTTCCTGTATCATGCGCTTTCCTCAAGATCACCTTCGCTCGGCCTGGGAGAGACCACGGGAACACCGATGCCGGAACGCAAACCGACAGCCGAGCACATCGCGGCCCACATCCGGCGAGTGCTGAAAGACGGTGGTTCAGCGCCGCATGCCGAGGGCGTCCAGCGTTTTTTCAAGGAGGAGATTCGATCGCGGGGATGGTATACCGCGGAACTGCGCAGTGTGGCAATGCGTTTTCGGCGGACGATCCTGCGAGAGCGAGGGCAGGACTTCCTGCTGCGAGTGGCGGATCGACTGTTTCGCGGGCGAGTTCTCGAACACAAGGTGTTTGCCGTTCTCCTGCTGGAGAAGTTGACCGGCAAGTTTGGCGACTCGGAATTCCGCCGCTTCGAGTCATGGCTGGCCCGGGTTCGCAGTTGGGCCGAGCACGACGCCCTGGTGCATGACCTGATCGCGCCCATGCTGGCGGCCGGACAGGGCGACGTGCGCCGGGTGTTTCTCTGGGCAGAGTCGGGCAACCGGTGGCACCGGCGGGCGGCCTGCGTGGCACTGATCCGGGGCACGCGGCAAAGGCGGCTTTTTGCCGAAATCACGCGACTGTCCAATCGCCTCTTAGGCGAGGAGGATGACATGGTGCAGAAGGGCCTGGGGTGGCTGCTGCGGGAGGCAGCGAAGTCCGACGCCCGCCGGACTGTCCCTTACCTGATGAAGATCCGCAGACGCGCGCCGCGCCTAGTGCTGCGCACAGCCTGCGAGACCCTCCCCGAAGCCAGCCGCAGGAAGATTCTGGCGACACAAGCCTTTTGACGAGGGTCGGAGCTTTTCGCCGTGACCGGTGGTTCACGCTGGCGTTCGCCCGGGGGCACCGGGATCAGGTCAGCGGGCTCCCTCGGCGTCGAGCGGCGTTGGTCGCGGCAGGGCGGTGGCGGCTGGCGGCACACCCCGCCGGTGTGCCCTCGAGCGATTCGCGCAAATCCGCTGCCTTGTTTAGAATGGTGCTTTGCTCATGAATCTTCCTGCCATTCAGGCTGCCCTGCGCGAGCGCAAGCTGGACGCGTGGCTGTTCTACGATCATCACCGGCGGGACCCAATCGCCTACCGGGTGCTTGGCCTGCCCGATTCGCTGATGGTGACGCGCCGTTGGTTCTACCTGATTCCCGCCGAGGGCCAAGCCTCGAAGCTGGTGCACAAGATCGAGGCCGGACATCTGGACACGCTGCCCGGATCGAAACGCCTGTACTCCGGCTGGCAGGAGCTGTCCGCCAGCCTCGAGACCTTGCTGGCGCCGGTGCGAACCGTGGCCATGCAGTATTCGCCCAATAACACCGTGTTCACCATCTCGCTGGTAGATGCGGGAACCGTAGACCTGGTGCGGGGCCTGGGAAAGAATGTGGTCAGTTCCGCGGACCTGGTGGCACTGTTCGAGGCTACGTGGAGCGAGGAGCAGATACAAAGCCACTACGCGGCGCGCGACGTTATCGATCCCCTGACAGCAGCTGCGTTCCAGGAGATTGGACGCCGGGTCCGCGATGGTGGGACGAACGAGTATGCCATGCAGCAGTGGTTCCTGGAGGCGTTCCGGCGCGAGAACCTGGTCACCGACGATCCGCCGATTGTGGCGGTGAATGCCAACAGCGGGATTCCGCATTACGAGCCGCACGCAGACGCGTCCGCTCCGATCCGCGAGGGAGACTTCGTTCTCCTCGATGTGTGGGCCAAAAAGAGCACGGCAGGAGCGGTGTACTACGACATTACCTGGACCGGGGCGGTGGGCAAGGCACCGACGGACCGGCAACGCGAGATTTTCCAGATTGTGCGCGCCGCACGGGATGCGGGGATCAAGGCGGTGTCGGACGCGACCGCCGCCGGACGGCGGATGCTCGGCTGGGAAGTGGACCGCGCCGTACGCGATCACATCCAGGGCGCCGGCTACGGGAATTATTTCATTCATCGCACCGGACACTCGATCGGCACCGAAGTGCACGCCAACGGCGCCAACATGGATGACCTCGAGATGCATGACGAGCGTCAGATTCTGCCCAACTCTTGCTTTTCCATTGAGCCGGGCATCTACCTTCCGGAGTTCGGGGTGCGCAGCGAGGTGAACGTGCTGGTGCGGCCGCGAGGAGTGGAAGTGACGGGGAAAATTCAACGCGAGATTGTGACCATCTGAATGGCTAACTCGACCACCGACAAAGCCAACGCGGTATCGTCGCCCTCGAAAACCGAGGCGGTGCCCGCCACGATGATGTCCGTGGTGGCTCCGGCGCTGGGTTGGCTGATCCCGGGCGCGGGCCACCTGATCCAGAAGCGCTACTGGCGCGGGCTGCTCCTGTTGCTTTCGGTCAGCGTGATGTTCCTGTTGGGATTGGCCATGCAGGGCCGGGTTTACAAGCCCAACGGCGGGGACATCCTCGACGTCCTGGGCTTCATCGGTGACGTGGGCGGAGGCGGATGGTACATCCTGACACGCGCCATGGACTGGGGTCAGGGTGCGATCTCGCACGCCACCGCCGACTACGGCACCAAGTACCTGATCGTGGCCGGGCTTCTGAACTTCATCGCCGTGGCCGACGCTTATCACATCGCCATCGGCAAGAAACCATGACGATTCAGCTTACGCATTTCAGCGCCGCGGTGCTGTTTGCGGTGTTCGCTTCCGTGGTCTTCGGGATCACGCAACGCAACACGGCCCGCGAAATGCTGCGCTACGGGCTCTACTGCTTCGCCATGTTCGTGGGTGGCGTGATCGTCGCGGGCTGGGCGATGTGGCTGGTGCGGAGGTAGCATCGTCGGCAAGAGCAATGAAGCCGGCCGCATCCTGCAAGACTGAGAGCGCTGGGCGGTTATTCTTCCCACACGAACGCATCGAACACCCGCTTGGTCTCGTAACCCAATCGCTTGTACAACTCCACGGCGCGGGAGTTCGCTTCGGTCACGGTGAGAGAAAGCAGGGTGAACCCGCGGGCGCGCAGGGCGCAGGCAGTGGAGGCGAGCAGAGCTTCTCCCAGGCCGCGGGAGCGGTACTCGGGCAAAATGCAGACCTGCGTGACGTGGCCGACGTCATGCCGCACGCGCGAGCACAGGATGAGTCCGGCTACATGACGGCTGGCCTTCCCCAACACCAGGAACGAGGAGCCGGGGTCGAACACACCGCAGCCGGGGAAGCGAACGATGTTGTTCAGGAAGCGCAGCGATCCGCTGAGAGTACGGTACTGGTCGTTGATCTGGGCATCCACGTGACCGCGATACCCTGCCGTGATGACCGCAGCCGCGGACTGGTAGTCACCCTCCAGCCAAGGGCGGATTTCAAAATCGGGAAAAACCGACGGGGCCGGCCGCGGAGGGTGAGCGAGGGAAAGCACCATGAACAGCCTGGGGTGCCGCCGGAATCCCTGGGCCTGGAACGGCTGCGCCAGCAGGCCGGCATCATGAGCCAGTAATTGAGCCTCGATACGGTGGATTCCCGGGGACTGTTGCAGGGTCTCGATTACATGCGTGAGCAGGCGGGTCTCCACGGCATGCGCCTCGGGAACCCGCTTGCCGTTGGCGACAAAGAGGTCGCCAATGACGCCTTTGCTCCCCTCATACACGAAGAAGGCATAGCCGAAGATGCGGCCGCGTTCGATGGCGGCATAGCCCGGCAGAATCTTCGCGTCCACATAGCGCAGGATCATGTCGGCGGAACTGGTGTAGTCCCAAGAGAGAAGGCGCGACCAGACGTGGGTTTCGTCGTCCAGCAAGGGGCGAAGATCGGCAGAATTGAAGTGCCTGAGGTCGAGGATCTCCACGGGGCTCCGGAGGCGTGTTCCCCGGAGAGTGGTTCCGGGGGGCTGTGAAAGTGCAGTCTAGTGCTTTGCTGACACTTGAGCAAACCGGGAGGACACGGGAAGCCAACAGCGGCCGGCTCGAGGCCGAATTCAAGGCACAGGGGAGGCCACCCTGCTCAAGACCAAAGGGTCGGATCGCGCACGGCTACTGGCTGGCTTTCGCCACCCAGTAATAGTCGAGGGCTTGCGGAGGGTAGGTGCCGAGGAAAGACACGCGGCGTTCGCCCACCATCGTTCGAATGGTCTCCAGCGAGCCCGGGGGGGCCAGGACCAGGTGCTGCTCCGCGGGGACCTGACGCAGTTCGTAACGACTGATCCTCTGATTGCAATAGAAGGCCAGCCCATACTCGGTTTCGCGTTTCACGTCGAAGACCGCAAGGGGAAGAGGCGTGGTCTCGACGCGAGCCAGTTCGCGTGCGATGGGACGGGCGGAAAAATCGGCGTCGAAGCCAGGCGCCCCGATCCTGACCAGCGCCGCCACGGCAATCACCACGGGGATGAGAGTGACGAAGCGCAACCATCTCAGTCCCGGCTTGCTGGCGAGCGTGAGGGCGATCCCAACGGCGAGGATCAAGCTAAGCGTGGAAGCGATCATGGTGCCTGTGTTCCATGGCAGGCGATGCTGGACGAGCACGCTGTGGATCATGAGCGCCGGCACGACCGGGGAGGCGGCCGCAACGGCATGCAATCCGACCAGCCAAGGGGACGGGCGCTCATCCCGGGCGACCCGTCTTCGGACATATTCCGCCAGCAAGACGGGGCCGGCAGGGATGGCGGGCAGGATATAACCCGGAAGCTTCGAGCGTGACAAAGAGAAAAACAGCACGGGGACCACGAGCCACAGCCCGAGAAAGACATTCAGAGCGGCGTCGGAATCGAACCCGGTTCTGGGTTCGGACCACCAGGCTCGAACCGTTTCCCAGAGAGCGACAGCGATGAAGACGACCCAAGGGATCAGACCCAGCAGCAGCACCGGCGCGAAGAACCAGAACGGCTGGTCGTGACGGTATAGATTCGTACTGAAGCGCGCCAGGTTGTGTTCGAGAATGAACACCCGGAAAAACTCGGGTCGGCGAACCTGGATCGCGACGTACCAGGGGAGGGCGACGAGGGCGAATAACATCATGCCCGGAATCCATAGGGTCCGGAGAATGATGCGGGAATCATGGGCAGCCAGGGCGAACAAGACGATCACGACACCGGCAAGGAAGGGGGCGACAGGACCCTTCGCGAGCCCGGCCAGGGCCAGAAAAATGTAAAACAGAGCGAGCTCGAATCTCCCGGACGTTTCCCACCACAGATACCAGGACAACAGGGCCAGGGTGAACATGGCAGCCAGGGGCATGTCGGTGGAAGCGGCGTGCGCAAATCCCACCACAGCGGCGGTCGAAGCGGCCATTAATGCGCCATCGAGTTCAAACCCAGGGCGCAATCTCCGCAGGAAGAAATAGACACCGAGGACCAGCAGGGTCGCGTCGAGCGCGCCGGGCAAACGCGCCGCCCAGTCGCTCACCCCGAATACAGCATAGGCGAGCATAGCCTGCCAGTAAAACAAGGGAGGTTTCTCAAGCCAGGTCTGGCCACCAAGGGTGGGAACGATCCAGTCGCGGCGCTCCAGCATCTCGCGCGCCACCTGGGCGTAGCGGGGTTCGTCCGCACCCAACAGGCCGAAGCTCGCCAAACCGTAGAAAAAGAGGAACAGGCAGAATCCGGCCAGCAGCAGCCAATCCGTACGCGTACGAGGGTTCAACTGGATGCTCACCGCCGAGGATTCGCCCGAATCACCATGGATGCCGACCGCCGGTGGAGATGGCGAGCTATTTTACCGGGAGCCCGGAACCTCTGTACGAAGCTGTTCGATGACCCGGGCCACGGCGGCCGCCAGCGGGCCATCAACGGAACAACCGCTGGCACACTCGTGCCCGCCCCCGCCGAAGCGCTCCGCCACCTCGGCCACGTTGAGCGCGCCCTTGCTGCGCAAGCTCACCCGGAAACGGCCATCCAGCATCTCGCGGAAGAAGATCGCAACTTCGACGTCCTGGATGGACAAAGCATAATTGACGAGTCCTTCGCAATCCTCTTCCTTGGCGCCGCTGCGTTCCATCTGTTCGCGCGTCACCCAGACCCAGGCCAAGCGCTCCTCCCGGTGCAGGTTGGTGAGCGCCGCGCCCAGCAGGCGCATCTTGGCGGTGGAATGGGCGAAGTAGATATTGCGGGCGCAGTGCACGGGGTCGGCTCCGGCCAGCACCAGTTCACGAGCCAGGGCGAAGGTGTGCTCATTGGTGCCCTTGAACATAAAGGAACCCGTATCGGTCATGAGAGCGGTATAGAGGCAGGTGGCAATCTCCGGAACAATGCTGACGCCGGCGCTGCGCGCCAGCCGGTAAACCATCTCGGCCGTGGCGATGGCCTGCGGGTCAATCCAGTTGACATGGGCGAAGGGACGACCGCTGAGGTGATGATCGATGCTGATGAGAAAGTGACGGTGAAGACCGTGCAAGCGGGTACGCTGGATACTATCGCACTCCAGCAGGATCGCCGCTTCGTAGTCGCCATTGACCGCGTCGGATTGCAACACGCAATCGGCGAACGGCAACGTCTGGTAGATGCGGGGGACGGGGTCGTGCAATAGGACCGTCGCCTCCTTGCCCATGGCGCGTAGGATTTGGCCGCAAGCCAGGGCGGAGCCGATCGCATCGCCATCCGGACGGGCGTGCGAGGTGAGCAGGAAACGTGTACGCCGTTCGATGTGTTGGAGCACTTCCCTGATCATGCTAGCTCCGGCGCTTGTCGCCGGCTGGGGTCCGCTTCCGGGCGCGGCTGAGCAGTTCCTCGAGTCTGGCCTCCAGTTGCGGCGAACGGTCGAGCTGAAAGAACAGTTCGGGCGCGCGCCGCAAGTGCAGGCGCTCGGCCAGTTCCCGTCGGACGAAACCGGATGCCGAATGCAGAGCCTCCATGGTCCGCGCGGCCTCCTGCGGGTTGCCTTCCACCACCACGAAGACACGAGCCGAACGTGCATCCGCCGCCAGTTGGAGCTCGCTCACATTCACCAGGCCGATACGCGGATCGCCCAGTTCGCCCTCGAGAAGGGTCGCGATTTCCTCGCGCAAGGCTTCTGCCAGACGCTCCCGGTGATGTTTCTGTCCGCGCCGCTCCACCTCGATCACCTCAGAATAAAACGCATGAGAATATCAGAAATCGGGGCTGCCGGGGGAGACGCCAAAAGCCACCGGAGGGATGCTAGACAAAATCCACAAACGAGTCAGTGATTTCCGCGCCGCCGTTGTTGGCAATGCGCGTAGCCTGGCGCTCGACGTTTTTCATCAAGCCGTCCAGGTAGACACGGGAATCGGAAATGCTGACGACTCCGATGGTCGCCCGGTTCCACACACTGCTGACCTCCAGCTCGGCGACGGCGACATTGAAGTGCGAGCGTAACCGGTCCTTCAAACTGCGGACCACTTGCCGTTTGTCTTTGAGGGAGTGCGCCGCTTCGATGCTGAGTTCGAGGGTGAGGAATGCGATCATGCGGATCGTTCGCCGTCGGTGATGAGCCGGAAGACTCACAGCCAGCACCCACGGCTCTTACGCAATCACTTCCGCCGCAATCCGCTCGGTTACGAAGGCCTCGATGGTGTCGCCGATCTTAATGTCGCCGTAATTGGCGATGGCGATGCCGCACTCCATGCCGTTGCGTACTTCGCTGGCATCGTCCTTGAAGCGTTTGAGCGAGGCGATCTTGCCCTTGAACACCACGACATTGTCGCGCAACAGGCGCACTTCGGCGTCGCGCTTGATGACCCCATCGACCACCTGACAGCCCGCCACCGTGCCTACCTTGGGAATGCGGAAGGTGTTGCGGACCTCGGCCCGTCCCAGATAGGTCTCCCTGATGGTGGGCTCGAGCAGTCCGCTCATAGCACGTTTGATCTCATCCTGCAGTTCGTAAATGATGGAGTGCAGGCGGATGTCCACTTCCTCCTGCTCGGCGAGTTCCTGTGCCTTGCGCTCGGGCCGCACGTTGAAGCCAATAATGATGGCATTGGAGGCCGAGGCCAGCAGGACGTCGGTCTCGGTAATCGCGCCCACTCCGGAGCGCAGAACCTTCAAGCGCACTTTATCGTTGGAGAGCTTCGCCAGCAGGTCCGTCAGCACTTCCACCGAACCCTGCACGTCGGCCTTGAGGATGACATTGAGCTCCTTGACGCCAGAGGTCTTCATCTGCTCCGCCAGACCTTCGAGCGATACGCGGGAACTCTTGGCCAGCGCCGCTTCGCGCGCCTTCTGTTCGCGGTATTCCGAGATGCCCCGCGCCTTGTCGCGGTCGGCCACGACGACGAACTGGTCACCCGCCTGCGGCAGGCCTTCCATGCCCAGGATTTCCACGGGCGTGGAAGGCGGAGCTTCTTCCAGCTGCGCCCCGCGGTCATCGAACATGGCGCGAACCTTGCCGTAGGCGTTGCCCACGACGAAATTGTCGCTGGTCCGCAGGGTGCCGTTGTGAACCAGCACCGTGGCTACCGGCCCACGGCCACGATCGAGCTTGGCTTCCAGCACCACGCCGCTGGCCGAACGATCGGGGTTGGCGCGGAGTTCCTGAAGGTCCGCCACCAGGCAGATCATTTCCATGAGCAAGTTAAGGTTGGTTTTCTTCTTGGCGGAGACGTCGACGAACACGGTGGTGCCGCCCCAGTCTTCCGGCATCAAGCCGCGATCGGCGAGTTGCTTCTTCACGCGCTCGGGCATGGCTTCAGGCTTATCAATCTTGTTGACGGCCACGATGATGGGCACTTCGGCGGCGTGGGCATGGTCGATCGCCTCCAGCGTCTGCGGCATCACGCCGTCATCGGCCGCGACGACCAGCACCACGATGTCCGTCGACTTGGCGCCGCGGGCGCGCATACGGGTGAACGCTTCATGGCCGGGAGTATCCAGAAACACGATCTCGCGTCCGTAGGCCGGGGACTCCGTGTCCTGGATCCTGACTTTGTAGGCGCCGATGTGTTGCGTGATGCCTCCCGCCTCGCCTTCGGCCACGTTGGTGGAGCGAATTGCGTCCAACAAGGTCGTCTTGCCGTGGTCGACATGCCCCATGATGGTGACAACCGGGGGACGGGGCACAGCCTCGGCGCCGCCTTCCTCGCCGGTGGCGGCTTCCGCGATATCTTTCTGTGCTTGCTCTTCGAAGCTAATCACGTTGGTGTCAGCGCCGAAGAAACGCGCCATTTCGCTGGCCAGTTCCGCGTCGAGCGTCTGGTTGATGGTCGCAAAGACTCCGCGGGCGAGCAGGCGGGCGATGAGGTCCTTGGCACGGATGCTGAGCTTCTCCGCCAGATCCTTCACGCTGATGCCTTCGGTGATGGTGATGCTCCGCGTAATCGGCTGCGGCTCATTGGAAAGCGAGAGCCGTGGCGGCGGAACATAGCCCTTCATCGGGCCTTCTTTCACCCCGCGCGGGATGTATCGCTGCCCCGGCCGGCGAGCCGGCGCCCCGGGACGGCTGCCCGGACGAGACGGCCCTGGCGGTGGAAGCGCCCCCGCACCGGGCCCGACACCCAGGGGACGCGCCCCCGTGGGCGATTGCCGCGTGGGATGCATCGGGCGGCGTTCGCCGGGACGCAACGGGGGTCTTGCCATGGGAGCCTGCGGACGCGGGCGTTGAAAAATCGGTTGACCGGGGACCGGACGCCCGGGAGCAGGCCTCGGGGCGCCTGCCTGAACGGTCGAGGCAGCAGAGGGTGGAGGAGCCTTATACACCGGCCGGGGGCCGGTCTGCGGCACGATGATGCGCGGCTGCGGGACGGCTGGCGCTGCCGGCTTGACGGGCAGCGCGGTCGCACCCGCAGCGGGCGACAGGGGTGAGGGAGGCGCCGCGGGCGGCGCGGCAACCGGCGGCGGTACCGGTGAAGCCACCATGGCGGGCGGGCTGGCAACTGGCGGCGGGGCAGCCGCGGTTGGGGCCGGTGTCGCCGATGGCTTCGGAACCGGGGGCGGTGCAGCCATCGGCGGTCTTACCACCGGCCTTACCGTTTGCGGGGTAATGAGTCTGGGTGGCGGCGCAGGGGGCTTGGCCGCGGCAGGCGGCGGAGCGCTCACGCTCACGGTCGGGGACGCTGGGGTTGCTGCCGCCGGCTTGGTTTCGACCGACGGACGCGGGGCAACGGGGCGCGCGGGCGGAGCAGGGGGCGCCGCCGCAGCCTGCTGTTTCTGAGTGATGAGCCGCAGAACGTCGCCCGGCTTGGAGATGTGCGAAAGATCGATCTTGGTCTTGATTTCGTCGGCTTCCCGCGCGGAACGAGCGCTCCGGGAGACGGCGCCCGAGGTTGCCTCGGCTGCGGCGCGGAAATGAGCCCGCACCTTTTCCGCCTCGTGATCCTCGAGAGAGCTGGAATGGGTTTTCTTCTCGGTGACACCTACCTGCGGCAGCACATCGAGAATGGCCTTGCTCTTGACTTCAAGTTCCCTGGCCAGGTCGTTGATCCGAATCTTACTCATCAGCTCCTTCTTGCCCCGCACCGCTCCTAAGTCTTCATAGCAACCTCACGGAGTCAGTGTTGCGTTGGGCGCGACCGCGAACACGGCCGACGCCGGCAATTCCGTTCATTCCTTGGGCCCGGCGGAAGACTCTTCCGGCTCGCCCTCGGCCTCAGCAGCCCCCTCTTCGATCGAACCCGGCTCAGCGTCGGCACCAGCCGCGGCTTCCTGAGTCGCACTCTCCTCCCCAGGAGCTTCGGTGACGGGTTCGGGCAAGTTCTCTGCTTCCGCTTCGGAGGCTTCGCGCGTAAGCTCGTCCCCGGCAGCCGCTACCGCACCTTCTCCACCTTCCAGGCTAGAAAAGTAATTATTGACCGCCAAACTGATTTTTTCCACCGTTTTGGGGCCAATACCCTCGATCGCCTCCAGTTGCTCGGGGGTCATATCTGCCAGGGCCTCGACCGTGGTGATCCCGGCTGCGCTGAGCTTCTCGATTAGTCCCTCGCCTAGTCCCGGAACATTCTCCAGCGGGGTTGCTGTCTGCTGGACCAGCGCCGACATTTGCTGCTCCACTTCCTGGCGCTTCTCCTCTTCGCTCTTGATGTCGATCTTCCAGCCCAGCAACTTGGCGGCCAGACGCACGTTCTGTCCCTTCTTGCCGATAGCCAGGGACAGCTGCGTATCATCCACCACCACCTCGAGATGCTTTTCACTCGTATCGAGCACGGTCACGCGGCTCACCTTGGCAGGTTGCAGGGCCTTTTCCGCAAAGGTGACGGGATCTTCGTGGTACTCGATGATGTCGATCTTCTCCCCCCGCAGTTCGCGGATGATCGACTGCACGCGCATGCCTTTCATGCCGACGCAGGCTCCGACTGCATCCACATCCTTGTCCTTGGACATAACCGCGATCTTGGTCCGTTCTCCGGCCTCACGGGCGATGGCGCGGATCACCACCGTGCCGTCATAGATTTCGGGCACTTCCGTCTGAAATAGATGCTGGACCAGTTCGGGCGCGGCCCGGGACACCACCACCTGTGGGCCCTTGGAGGCTTTCTCCACGCGCGCGATGACCACCCGTACGCGCTCGCCAATGGCAAACGATTCCAGACGTGACTGCTCCTTGCGAGGCATGCGCGATTCGGCCTTGCCGATATCGAAGATGACATCCGGACCCTCGACCCGCTTGACCGTCGCGTTGACGATCTCGCCCACACGGCCGATGTACTCGTTGTACACGGTGTCGCGTTCCGCTTCGCGTACCTTCTGGAAAATCACCTGTTTGGCGAGCTGCGCGGCAATGCGTCCCAGAATGCCTTCTGTGACTTTGGGAATCTGCAGCTCTCCGCCTACTTCCACGTTGGGATCAACTTTGCGCGCCTCTTCCAGAGTAACCTGCAGGAGCGGGTCCTCAATCTGCTCCGGGCTCTCCACCACCGTCTTGACCGCAAAGGCGCGAATCTTGCCGGTCTCTTTGTCGAGTTCGGCGCGCAAGTTTTCCTGTGTCTTGTAGTACTTGCGGGTCGCGACCACGATCGCATCTTCGACCGCGCTGACCACAATCTGCGGATCAATGCCCTTTTCCCGGCTCAGGGCGTCGATGGTGTTATAGAGCTCGCTTGCCATAAAAATTCTGACCCTTGGACTTCGGACCTTGGACGTCAACCGCGCTCAACAACCACGTGAGACCCTGGGTAGACCGCTGATGCCGAGGTCCGATGTCTGCCTCTAAATCTCCGGCACCAGGTTCGCCTTTTCCACGTTGGCGAATTCGATTTCAAGTTTCTGTTGCGCCTTTGCTGCCGGACGGTGCTTGCGCCGAGCTGCACTCAGGTCGAGCGTAAACCGTCCGTCACGGATGCTCTCCAGCCGGCCCTCGAAGTGCCGGTTCCCGCCTACCGGTTCGCGTGTCGTCAGCTTCACGCGGCTGCCGACGAAGCGTTCGTAGTCGGCGAGACAGGTCAACTTGCGGTCCAGCCCGGGCGAGGAAACCTCCAGAACATAAGAACCACCGTTGACCGCATCCTCGACGTCGAGGATGGTTCCGAACTCTCGGCTGAAGCTGGCGCAATCTTCGTGGGTGACCCCCCCGGGCTTGTCCAGGCACACCCGCAGCATGCGGGCCTTACCACCACCCCGCATCTCGACATCGACTACTTCCAAGCCGCTCGAGGCCGCGACACGCTCCGCGATTCCACGCACCAAACCTTGATTAAACGTCATACCATCAACAACTTGCCGGATGTCTGCCGTCTGGCCGCCGATGCAAACTAAAAAGTGGGCTTTCGCCCACTGGTGTGCTTCGCCAAACCCCGGTACTACACAACAGTTTCCGCTAAAAACTATACGCCGGTTGCCGGGAAAAAACAAACCGCGGCAGACCGGCGGCTTCCCGCTCGCTTCGATGCGGCCCTTCGCTGGCTTCGTGCTGCGCCGGGGCGCACCACCAGAGTGATCGATCAAGCAAAGCTGCTTGAAGCACGAGCTTTGCCGATTTGCCTCTACCTGCTCCGCTCCCTACAATAGAAAAATCTCCGGATCCCGGAACTCCAACATGATTCATTTTCCCGTTCCCGAGGCGCTCACTTTCGATGACGTGTTGCTGCTTCCGGCGCACTCGGACGTAGTTCCCGCGCTGGCCAGCACGCAAACCCACGTCAGCCGTAATATTCAGCTCCACATTCCGGTTGTGAGTGCGGCCATGGATACGGTGACCGAGTCGCACATGGCCATTGCCGTGGCCCAGCAGGGCGGGATGGGGATCGTTCACCGCAACCTCACCGTCGAGCAGCAGGCCAACGAAGTGGACAAGGTGAAGCGCTCCGAGAGCGGCATGATTGTCGACCCGGTGACCATGTCGCCTGATGCCAAGGTCTCCGATGCCCTGGAAGTAATGCGCAAGTACAAGATCTCGGGCGTTCCCATCACCCAGAAGGACGGCAAACTGGTCGGCATCCTCACCAACCGCGACCTGCGCTTTGAGACCCGCTTCGACATTCCCATACGCAACGTGATGACCAAGGAGAATCTGATCACGGTTCCGGTCGGCACCACGCTGGAGGACGCGGAGAAGATCCTGCACGAACATCGTGTCGAAAAACTCCTGGTGGTCGACGGCAAGTACAACCTCAAGGGCCTGATCACGGTCAAAGACATCCAGAAGAAACTGAAGTACCCCAACGCGGCCAAGGATTCTCACGGCCGCCTGCGCGTGGGTGCAGCGATCGGTGCGACCGGAGATTTTCTGGAGCGCGCGCAGGAACTTGCCAAGGCCAAGGTGGACGTGATCGCCATTGACAGCGCGCACGGCCACTCCAGCCGGGTTCTGGAAGCGGTCAAGACGGTAAAGTCCAGGCTGCCCGAGATTGACTTACTGGCGGGCAACATCGCCACCTTTGACGGTGCCTGCGAACTGGCTCGCGCCGGCGCCGACGGGATCAAGGTCGGCATCGGCCCCGGCTCCATCTGCACAACCCGCGTTGTCACCGGGGCGGGCGTGCCTCAGATCACGGCAATCGCGGAGGCGTACCGAGCCACCAAGGATGCGGGTGTCCCCATCATCGCCGATGGGGGCATCAAGTATTCGGGCGATATCACCAAGGCCCTGGCAGCGGGGGCCAGCGCTGTGATGATTGGATCGCTCTTCGCCGGAACCGACGAGAGTCCGGGAGAACTGATCCTCTACCAGGGGCGCACGTTCAAGTCCTACCGCGGCATGGGATCGCTCGGCGCCATGGCCCAAGGATCGAGCGAACGTTATTTCCAAAGTGCCGAGGAAGCCTCCGCGGCCATGCCGACGCTGGGTGACGATGGCAATCGCCTCGCCAAGTTGGTGCCGGAAGGCATCGAGGGTCGGGTTCCGTACCGCGGCTCGGTGGCCATGATCGTCCACCAGATGGTAGGCGGTCTGCAATCCGGCATGGGGTACTGCGGGGCGGCCACCATTCCGGAACTCCTGCAGAAGACCCGCTTCGTGCGCATCAGCGGTGCCGGCTTGCGTGAGAGCCACGTCCACGACGTCATCATCACTCGCGAAGCCCCAAACTATGCGCTGGAATAAGATCGTAGCCACCCTACCCCAAGCCGGTGAGTTCCGCCTGTGATTCGCGACCCCCGGGCATTTTGGAGAGCATGGACTTCCGCTTTGCTCTGGCTGGGAGTCATCGCGGTGGAGTCGACCAGCCTGTTGTCCTCGCAACACACCAGCCGGATTCTCTATCCCGCCTTCCACTTTTTGTTCGGCCTTGACTGGGAACAGTTCAAGCTGTGGCATTTGTTGCTGCGCAAGACCGGTCATGTCCTGGGTTATGGGTTGCTCAGTATCCTGTTATTTCGCGCCTGGCGGGTCACGATCCTGCGGGCAGGAAATCCTCGCTGGTCCATCGCCTGGGCATGCGTAGGCTTCTTGATGACCGTGCTGGTCGCTAGCCTGGACGAGTGGCATCAGAGCTTTCTTCCTTCTCGCACGGGCACGGTCCACGACGTGGTCCTGGACAGCGCCGCAGCGTTCGCCGCTCAACTCCTGCTCTTTTTCTGGATGCGGAAAAAAACCGACGCGCCACCTGGCGTGTTGTCAAACGCCTGACCGCTCGGGGGGCGAATCAGGCGGTTGCGCGAGACAACCAGCAGGTCAGACGGTCAGTAAAGGGCGTCGTACTTGGTCACTTCCCACAGGGAGCCGTGCTTCTCCAGGGTTACAGAGAAGAGTCCGGCATACACCTGACGCTGGCCCGGTGCCGTGAGCCGCTTGCTGCGGTACTCGAGGATGCGCAGGGGCGGGCGATCTTCCCACTCCGCCAGTTGCCATCCCAGCAGAGGATGCTTTGCTTCCGAGTCACAGATGAAAGCGGCATACTTCCTGCGATAGTCGCGCTCCCAGTCCGAGAGTTGGTTGCGGCAATCTCCATCGCGCATGGCGCGAATAAACTGGGCTGCCACTTGTTCGGATGTGCGGTCCCGCAAGGGGTTCAGCTTGATGGAATCCGGGATGCCGGTTAACGGATCGTGCTGGTCCGAGCGCCTCAGCACCGGGCCCTGGTTGTTGAGCCAAGCCAGATAACCCAGGAAGATAAGCACCATCAGCGCGCCTGCGCCCACCGCGATGTAAATCTGGTTCCGGGTAAACCCCATGGTGTGCCCTAAATGTTGAATCCTGGGCAGGAAAGCCACAAGTTACCCTGGTCAGACGCCAGAGGACATGTACGGAAGTGACCCGGGATCGCCGCGGGGCCCGGGCGGAGGTGCGATGGCCTGGATCCAAAGCCAGACCCAGGGGGCTATTTATTCTTCTTTCTTCTCCCCCCCTTCGGCTGCGCCTGGGGGCGGGGCCGCTTGCGCCTCGGCTTCTTCCATGGCCTTCTTGGCTTCGGCCACCCGCTTGGCACGGGCTTCGGCGCGCTTCTGGCGTTTTTCGTCGAGCTCCTTTTCGCTGCCCAGCAGTTCGACGAAGGCTGTTTCGGCGCCGTCGCCTTTTTGCCAGCTCGCCCGGATAATGCGCAGGTAACCGCCGTTCCGATCGCCGTAGCGCGGAGCCACTTTGTCGAAGAGCACGCGGACGGCTTGGTCGGTCATCAGGTAAGCGGCCGCCAGGCGGCGTGCCGCCAGGTCGCCGCGTTTGCCCAACGTGATCATTCGTTCCACGTGCGGCCGCATCGCTTTCGCCTTGGGGACCGTGGTTTCGATCCGGTTCTCCAGGATCAGCGAAGTGACCAGATTACGAAGCAACGAGCGCCGGTGCGCCGTGTTACGGCCCAGTTTCCATCCTGCTACTTTGTGACGCATGGGCAAACCTCTGCACGTTTCGAGTTTCAGGTATTCACGTTTCGGGCGAGTCCCCGCAGCCTGTCCCACTCGGCTGGCTTGAAATTCGACACCCGAAAGCGGAAAAATCCGGTGTCTTATAGCTCGTCGTCCGCTCCGTAGGCGGCGGCCGGTAAGACCTGGTTGGAGGTGGGGCCAGGCACGGCGTTCCCGTGCTCGTCGATCCTCATACCCAAGCTCAGGCCCATCGAGGCCAGGATTTCCTTGATCTCATTCAGGGACTTGCGGCCGAAGTTCTTGGTCTTGAGCATTTCCGCTTCGGTTTTCTGCACCAGCTCTCCGATGGTCTGAATATTCGCGTTCTTCAGGCAGTTGTAGCTGCGCACACTGAGCTCAAGTTCCTCCACCGAGCGGTTCAGGTTCTCGTTGCGGATCTCGGGCTTGCGGTCCTCAGAGGCGGAGGCGGTTTCAATCTCCTCCTCGAAGTTGATGAAGATGTTCATGTGATCCTTCACCAGCTTCGCCGCGAGACCTAGCGCATCACCGGGCGTAATCGAACCGTTGGTCCAGAGTTCGATCGTCAGCTTGTCGTAATCGGTGATCTGGCCCAGACGCGCCGCTTCCACGGTGTAATTGCACTTCCGGACCGGGGTGTGAACAGAATCGATCGGAATAAACCCGAGACCGAGATCGTCCTCGAAATTCTTGTCGGCGGAAACGTATCCGCGCCCGCGTTTGAGGCGCATCTCCATATCGAGCTTGCCACCTTCGCTGACGGTGGCGATATAGATTTCTTTGTCGAGCACCTCGACGTCGCCATCGGCTTCAATCATGCCGCTTGTCACG
>DASPST010000002.1:0-45216 GCA_035623795.1 Terriglobales bacterium | reverse complement strand
CGCAGATGCCTTTTCAGGTTACGCCAGCGATTTCGTCCTCGGATGGAAGCTGGGGATGTCCTCTCCAGCAGAGCTTCGCTGCCTTAACGGCCTCACAGGCTGCGGAAAGAGTCCTCTTAGGGTGAGCGGGGCCTTAGTTAGTACTACACTAACAACTCTGTTCTTGCGCGAGGGTTTTGGAACCCCGAGGTCGCCCGCACCCGCCTTCAGCCGCCGGGTCGAAACATCAAAAGCCCTCTACGGGTGGGGAACCTCGTTCTCTCGCTCCACGGGCGCCAGGGGCAGGCGCGTGATGCCCTTGAGTATGCCGCGCTCCTGGTCCGAAAACATGCTCATGAAACGCGGCGAATCGAGGACCTGCTCGCGCTGATCCGGAGGCATCTCACGAAGGTCCCGAATGGCGGTCTGCATCATCTGCTGGCGCGGAGGCGGAAGCTGTCGAAGCTGAGATCCCAACCGGCGCGCGTCCTGCTTTTGCTCTGGTGTCAGGTGTTCCCAAACCTCCATCCGGTTGAGCATGCGCTGCTGTTGCTGCGGCTGCAGGCTGTTAAAGTGTTCCAGCCGGTTGCGGAGCCTTTCCTGCTGCTGCGCCGGCAAACGGCGGAAGGCTGGATCACTCTCCAGCGCTCTCTCCTGCTCCTGGGGAGAAAGATCGCGGTTGCTGCGCAGCCAGTCTCCAGCATGATGCTGGGGCGGCCGTGGCACTTCGTGCGGAACGGCTCCAGCGCCCCCGGATCGACCGTAGGACTGGGGCGGGCGGGGCACTGGGTGGGGCTGCGCCGAGTGTGATGGGGACTGGGAATATGTTTCGCGTGGAGGAGCGCCGCCGCGGCCCGTGTGCTCCTGCTGCTGGTGCTGGGGCGGCCGAGGAACCTCATGCCGGGAGGAGTGATCCTGCTTCTGGGCCCACGCGGGCTGGGGGAGCGCCAGCGCCGCGCACAGACCGGCGAAAATCAACCTTTGTGCCCATTTGTGATCTGACTTCACGGCCCTTCCCCAATCCCCGGCCCAACTAGCTCCTGGCTCCTCGTTGCCTCGTGACTCTGGTCTTCTACGGATTCGCCTGCACGTCGTGCTGCACCTGCAGGTCATCCAGAATATCGAAGTCAGTGTACAGCTCATGGTTCTTGTCGAGGGCCTGCAGGTCGCCCACTGCGGTCCCCGGGGCGGCGGGTACCTGCGCCGCGGGAGGCGCTTCCGGCGTCCCTCCATACCGGGTGATTCCGCCCACCACTATCATCAACACCGCAAACGACAGCGCCAACGCCGGTGCGCGGAAACGCTGCAGCCAACCGGGTTGCGGCTTGGCCATCTCTTCCCGCAGGCGCGCCGCGAGGCGCGTATCAAAATACGGAGACGGTTCCGGCGCGGTCCACTCGTCGAGCAGCGCCATGGTCCTGCGCATCTCCTCCAGCTTGCTGGCGCAGCCCGGGCAAGAACGCAGGTGCTCGTTCATCCCGGGAGCTGCTTCGCCAATCCCCGCGGCCATGTCGGGCAACATTTCACGGATTTCATCGCACCTCATGATCCACTTCCTCTATACAAATTCTTTCAACTGTTCGCGCAGCGTTTCGTAGGCGCGGAACAGCAAGGATTTCGTCGCCGATTCACTCAGCTTCAGGACCTCCGCAATCTGGCGGTAGTCCATCTGCTGGTACTTGTGCATGATCACGGCCATGCGCTGCCGCTCCGGCAACGCCTGCACCTTCTTGCGGATCGCCTCCATCCGCTCGCGCCGCAGAATCGCCTGCTCGGCCGTTAGGGAGCGATCCGCCACTTCCAGGGTGGTCCCGGTCTCCTCGTCCGGCTCGTCCAGGCTGAGCATTGCCTGCGGCCGTTCGTGCCGCGTGTCGCGGGCATGATTCACGGCCAGATTGGTCGCAATCCGATAGAGCCAGGTGGTGAACTTGGCGCTCGCCTCGTAGCCCGAGCGCGAGCGGTACACCCGCAGGAAGACTTCCTGCGCCAGGTCCTCGGCTGCCGCCGCATTATGCGACATCCGGAACATGAAGTTCACCATGGCCCGGCGATATTTCTGCACCAGGTAGGCGAAAGCAGACTCATCGCCAGCTTTTACGCGGAGCATGACATCCGCATCGGTGAACCCTTCGGCGGTGCCCGGCAGGGGGATGCCCGCTTCGCCGCCCTTGGGCGGGGACCCGAGGGCGCCCATCGCGAGCATTCCGCGGTCGATGGCTAAGCTGCTCACATCCGTATCAACCCCGTCGGGGCGGGAAAGTTGCTCGTCCGGGTCCTCGGGTAATCCAGTAGAACTCCCTTGTTTCGAGGGGCTTAACGGTGGTCGCGGGGGATCGAACGGGACTGCCATGGTTGCCTGATCAAGGGCACAGCTGCCGCCGGGCGAAGGGAGCCTGGCTAGAAGGCTAACACGCCCCCGGGCCCAGGGAGAATTGGTTGGTTTTGTTACCAACGTGCGTGCCGCATGGTTGGACCTTAATTCATTGGACCTTAATTCAGACGATCGAGTGCCGGCCTGCACACTTTTTCTGTCCTATACATTCAACCACAAGGGGACAGCCAAGTGGCTGAAAATACGAACGGGAAGAGGACAACGCGCACGACTCGGCGGCTGCGAAAAAGGCTCGCAGTCACGGCAACGATACCGATTAGGTGGTAACAAACCGGTCGGCCTGCAACTCAATAGCCGGGTTTCACTGGAGCCTCACGCAGCAGGTTCTGGTTGCGCTTCGAGCTCCCGGATAATGGCCTCAACCAGCGAATCCATTGTGGCTGCAACAGGAGGAGACAACTCGTGAGTCCAATCAGTGCTTCCCGGCTGCACCCCCAGTAGCACCACTCGCGGTTGGCGTTCGGCCAGCATTCGCAGCGCCACCAGCAGATCAGAGACTCCCAACTGGTGGACGCTGCTCTTGCCAGGCAGGGAACTTAGCTCCTCCCCTGACATCCGGACCACGGTGCCCGGAGGCTCAGCGACGTCAACAGCATCGATCACAATCAGGCGGGCACAGTCCCAGACATAAGGAAGCAATTCCAGACCGAGCGTTCCCCCCTCCACGAGAGACACATCGGCTGGCACTCGAGGGTCCGTGCGCAGTCGGGCGATGGCCTGTGGGCCGGCTCCGTCATCGGCGTGCAGGATGTTGCCCAGGCCCAGCACAACGGTCTTGGCCGATCGTGTTTCCATCACTTCGTCTGCCGTGAATCTTCTTCCAGTTCGTCCTTGGGAATGAACTTGTACCCGGTGAAGATGCTCTCGATCAGGCCGTTGCGCTCTTCCCACGAAACCAGCACCGCGCTGTAAACGTGGTGAATCACAAAGGCGAAAAACGTGAACATGGTGCAGAAATGTATCAGCCGCAAATACTGGATATCGATCACTCCCGGTATCCAGCGGAACAGCCCCGCCAGCAACCAGGATCCCCGCACATGGGTATAGAGCGTAAGCCCGGTGATGATCTCGATCAGCATGAAGGTGAACATGAGCAGGTAGGTCACCGCCGCGAGCGCGTTGTGGCCGACATGATGTACCAGGTCTTTTCTCAGGAAGCTGTAATAGGCGATCATGTTGCCCATGCCGCGCCACTGCCGCCTCCGGATCGGCCAGAAAGACCGCCAACTCGACCAGGAGTTCCCTACGAAGAACCAGTACATGCGCAGAAGGAATGCGCTGATGAACACCGAGCCCGCGACGAGATGAAGGAACCGCATCTTCGCCATCAGGAACGTTGTGGTGCTCTTGGCCACAATGAACGGATTGTGCATGTAATATCCGGTAAAGGCCAGCACGCCGATCGGCAGAACAATGAACCAGTGCGACACGCGTACCGGCAACTCCCAGACATAGGTCCGCACCAGCTCCGCGGCGGGGTACGGCCGGTGCGCCTCACTCCATGCGTGATGTCCTGGCAATGTCGCCACGGCAGGCCTCCTTTCCCGCTAACCTCGGATGACGCCTCAGCTCGCCTCGACTGCGGCATAACGTTTTCCGCGCGCGTCTACCACGTGTACCGCGCAGGCCAGGCACGGATCGAAAGAATGTACAGTGCGCAGAATTTCCACCGGCCGCTCCGGATCGGCAATCGGTGTTTTCAACAGTGAGGCCTCGTAAGCCCCCCGCTGTCCTTTGCCGTCGCGCGGCCCCGCATTCCACGTCGTGGGTACCACGCACTGATAGTTCTTAATCTTCTTGTCTTCGATCTCGACCCAGTGTCCCAGCGACCCCCGCGGCGCCTCGTGAAATCCCCAACCTTGGGCCTGTTTTGGCCAGGAATCTGGATCCCACTTCTCGCCATTGTGGATGCGCAGGTCGCCGTGTCCGAGCTTGTCGCCGAGTTCGGCGATCCACTTCGTGACTTGTCCTGCCATCAAGTGCGCTTCAATCGCCCGTGCGGCGATGCGGCCCAACGTCGAGAACAGCGCGGTCGCCGGCGCATTCAGTTTGGTCAAAACACCATCCACCGCTGCCTTCACCTCGGGATGTCCCGAGGCATACGCCACCAGCATCCGCGACAACGGCCCGACCTCCATGGGATGGTCCTGATAACGCGGTGCTTTCAGCCAGGAATACTTCTGATCGACATCCAGATGCTCGAATGGCGGCTTCGGCCCTGTGTATTTCGCCTTGGTCTCTCCCTGGTAGGGATTCTTTCCATTCTGATCCCCGTCGCCGTATTCGTACCACGAGTGGGTGACATATTCCGACACATTGGCTGGATCAACGGTATGCACCTTCGACAGATCGCGCCCGAAAATCGCCCCTCGCGGCAGGTAGAACCGCGCCGGATCTTTCAGTCCTGCCTGCGGATAATCGCCATAGGTAAGGAAATTGCCGAGCCCCTCTCCGTGCCCGAACCAGTCGCGATAGAAGCCAGCAACCGCGAGCACGTCTGGCACGTACACCTGATCCACAAATGCCTGCGCCTTGGCCGCCACCTCGGTCAGGAACGTAATCCGTTCCGGATTGATGGTCGCGCCCGGCTCGTTCGGATCCATGGAAGTCGACATTCCTCCGACCAGATACGTCTGCAGATGTGGATTCTTGCCGCCCAGCACCGCATGAATCCGGATGTAATCCTTCTGGAATTCCAGCGCCTCAATGTAGTGCGCCACTGCCAGCAGGTTCGCCTCGGGCGGCAGATGGTAGGCTGGATGCCCCCAATATCCGCTGCTGAACAAGCTCAGTTGCTTGCTCTCCACCAGCGCCTTGAGCTTGTCCTGAGTCGCCTTGAAGTAGTTGCGGCTCGCCTTGGGCCAGGGTGAAATGGATTCCGCCAGTTGCGAAGTCTTTGCCGGGTCTGCTTTGAGTGCGAGCGTCACGTCCACCCAATCAAGCGCGTGCAGGTGGTAGAAGTGAATGACGTGGTCCTGCACATACTGGCTAGCGCCAATAATGTTGCGGATCAAATTCGCATTCTCCGGTACTTCGATGCCCAACGCGTCTTCCACTGCGCGCACCGACGCCAGTGCGTGCACCGTCGTGCAGACGCCACAGATGCGCTGCGTCCAGATCCACGCCTCGCGCGGATCACGCCCTTTCAGGATCAGCTCGATGCCGCGAAACATTGTTCCTGAGCTCCAGGCATCGGTGACTGCGCCACCGCTCACTTCGGCTTCAATGCGCAGATGGCCCTCAATGCGAGTCACCGGATCGACTACGATGCGTGCCATAAGGTCCTCCCCTGCCTGCTCTTATGATTTTGCTTTGTCGGACGCCCCGGGCACGGCTCGCATGCGGTCACGAATTGCGCTCGCGATGCCATGCACGACGGTCGCCCCCGCTACCGCGGCCGTGACCCCGATTCCAATTTTCCCGGCGCTGACGTCTACTCCGAACCCCGGCACGTTCGGCAGACGTTCGTAAAACGGAGACTTGGTCTCCCAGAAGTTGTAGCCGCCGCAGCCGACGCAGCCATGCCCCGATTTCACTGGCCAGCTCGTGCCGTCGTTGAACCGCACCGAAGGGCAGTTGAACGTCGCCTCTGGGCCTTTGCAGCCCATCTTGTAGAGGCACCAGCCCCGCCGGTGTCCCTCGTCGCCCCACTCCTGCACGTAACGACCAGCATCGTAATGAGCCCGCCGCTCGCACTGGTCGTGGATGATCCGTCCATAGGCAAAGAGTGGCCGATTGTACTGATCGACAGCGGGCAGCTCGCCGAACGTGAGGTAATGCACCAGCACCGCCGCCGTGTTTGCCGGATTCTGCGGGCATCCGCCCAGGTTGATGACCTTGGCTTCCGGCACGGCCTCCGAAATCCCCACCGCTCCCGTCGGATTCGGAGATGCAGCCACCAAGCCGCCAAACCAAGCGCAAGCTCCAGCCGCGATCGTCGCCGCTGCATTCGTGCAGACCTCTTTTGCGATCGACACTGCGGTCTTTCCAGCGACGGTGCAATAAACTCCGTCGTCGCCCAGAGGAATGGAGCCCTCCACGACCGCCAGGTACTTGCCCCTTTCCTCTTTGACCACGCGCTGTAGTGCCGCCTCAGCCTGGTGGCCGGCCCCCGCCATGATGATCTCGTGATACTCCCACGAAAGCAGGTCCAGTACCACCTGCAGTACCGAGGGATGGCTCGAACGCAGGATTGCTTCCGAATTCCCGGCGCAGTCCTGGAACTGTAGCCACACCAGCACCGGCTTTCTGGTTTTCTCCAGAGCGGAAGCCACCTGGGCCACGTAGCGCGGGGGGAGGGCCAGGGTCGCGGTCATGGCGGTGCAGAACTTGAGAAATCGGCGACGACTGACGCCTTTTTTCTGCAGGGCCCCCAAAAACGTCTCGTTCGGCGGGATCATAGGGTCATCCTTCCTGGGAGTATGCGGTTCCGCTCCAACCGGCACCGGAACCACACCCTACGTCATGCGACGCGGATTGCGCTTAAATACCACCAGTCACGTTGGAAGGATGTGACCTTGCTCACGGAAAGGTGTGATCCTGAGAGAGAAATGTACATCTCATCTCATGGTTTGGTTGCCGCTCTCCCGGTCAGCCAAAAGCCAAAGCGTCAAAATGAACCAATACGCAAAAAGCGAGTCCAAAAGGGACGCGGCGTTGCCAAAGCATAGATCTTCAAACAACAGCCTCAGGGTCCGAAAGCCGTTTCGATCGATCCGGAGGTGCTGCTGCGCCTGTTACTGGTGGGCTATCTGCGCTGCTCATCTCGCTTCTAGCCTTCGGTTGTTGCCTCCCTGGACCTAGCTTGCATGCTTGCCCTTAAGGATGATCACAAGGATCTGTGGTCTGGGTCACAGCTTCGGCGGTCAGTGCGGAGGAGAGTTGTAGGATCGTGTTCATGGTTCGGGTGCTGTTGTGGTCAAAATGTGCAATAACCCGACGTGCTCCAATCCTTTTCGCTACCGAAAAAACGGAAGGTTTTTTCCTGTAGAAATCCGCCTGGCTTTGCAATCCTACCCAGCCGTGGACCCGACTCTTCTGCCGGGTAGCGCTCAACCGACCTTGGGATGCCGACATTTCCAGGGGTTGCCTGCAACAGTTGCGGATCTTGCGGGCGCGGCCGGCCCACAGAGCGCAGCACGGGATGCCGGGTAAGGGAGAAAATGACTATGAAAAACCTATCAGAGTTCGTAAACGGAAACGGCTTCGCGGTTGCGGCGCTGATCCTGATGTTCGCCGTCGCGATTGGGGCATTTCAGGCAACAATACACCTGGCAAAGTGACCGGAGTGAACGCAAAATCTGGGCGGTTGCGGTATGCAAGCTGGTGAGGGCTTTGCCGCTTTGTTCAGGGCAGGGTGAACAAACTAGCACGCCGTCTCAGCGACAAGGAAAGCGTGTTTCGACCGTCAATTCCACCACGACGGTTAAGCGCAACTTGCTTGAAGTTACTCCAGGAAAGAAACGCCGGTTGGAGCGTTGCGCTCAATCCCGGACCTCGCCCGCAGGGCATCGGTGGCTCTCCCATGGGATGATGTGCGTCCTCGTGTTGCGCAGCCCTTCGAAACAGTGCTCTCGGCCAAACGAGCCGGATCTAGTAGAGGCGTGAATAGTGGCCGGTTTTGACGCAGGCTGACGGCAAGCCTACATCGCAGGAATCCCATGTCTTACCCCACCCGCAAGGCGAGGTTCCTCGGCCTCCTCGCTCTTGCTCTTTTGTTACCGGGGTCGTCCGGCTGCTCATATTGGGAAAACCGCCGAGCGAAATCCATCGCACGCGGATGTGATCTGTTTGAAATGCACTGCAGCGGCTGCCACAGTCGGAGAAGGGTCGACCTAGGAATAGTGCCTCCTGACCTACATGGTGTCTTCGATCGCAGGTTCCTTCCTAGCGGAAGATCCGCCACGGAAGAGGTGGTTCGCTCCACCATACAGACCGGGCGCAGCGGCATCATGCCTCCTTTCGAGGGAAACCTGAGCGACGAAGACATCCAAGACATCATTCTCTACATTCACACGTTAAAAGTGCCCCCAAGGCCGTAACTCCCGCTATACGGGTATACCGACCACACTTCGAGGTCGTGGAGGCTTCTTTTTTTTCAATACCGGTTGTTCTGAAGAAGAACCTGTCTTCCTCTCCTACTTTGCTGAGAACGGGGTCACCATGGCCAGCCCGAAATCCAGAATCGTCGCGTGCCCGCGCGTTTGGGGACGACGATGCTTGTTGGCTTGATCTGATGCCAGAGGAAATGGGCCGCGTCGAGAGCATCGCAATCTCCAGTCCCAAGCGACAGTACTGCTTCGACGTCCAACGGCACACCAGATTCGGTGCTTCAGTGTCACCCTTCCAAATACTCCATGACGCAAGAAATGATCTTGGTGCTTGCCAATCTCGTGGATCGTGCAGATATTGGGATGGTTCAGGGGTGAAGCGGCACGCGCTTAGCGGCGAAAGCGTTCCTGCGTTCCGGGCCAGGTCTTTGGGAAGGAATTTCAGCGCGACGCCCAGCTTCTCGACGATGCGATAATGCGAGATAGTCTGGCCGATGAACGCATTGTTCAAGCGATTCCGTTCCCGGAAAAGGTACACGAGGACACCGGGAACGAAACTCGTTCGCATCCGTTCCCACGGGCTTGACGATTGGGGTCGCAAATGCTTGAATACGAACGACTGGGCGCTTAACTCAGCGGTAGAGTGCCATCTTCACACGGTGGAAGTCATAGGTTCGAATCCTATAGCGCCCACCATCCTTATCTTTGTCCGTTCCGGAGACATAGGTTACACTTTTGGCCCGAAGGGGTTCTCCAGGTTGATGCGAACGGTCGGCGAGCCGGGGAATAACAGAGCCTTGGCTTCTGCTTCGGTGTTCACGGATACTGCCCGAATTCCGACCTCTACCGATTCGGATGCCAACACCTTGCGGATGCGCTCCACAGCAGGTTCGTAATTCGGACAGCCGGGCACATACAGAACCTCGATCCTCATCCCTTTATTCCTGTGGTCTCCTCTAGAGCACCGGGCATGGACAGGCTGCGTGCCGCCGACGATGGTTCAATTCACGGCTGCATTTGCGAAAATCCGCCTCAAGCTCAGTCTCCAGTTGCCTTAGCTCACGCATCTTTCCACGCACGTTAGCCAGTTTTGTCGTCAACAACTCTCTGACTGACTCGCAGGCTTCCACCTTGCTTTCGCGAAGCCGGATCAGTTCCCCGACCTCGCGCAGGGAGAAGCCGAGTCCCTGCATTTGCTGGATGAAGTGCAGCCTCTCAACGGTGCCTTCGGTAAAGAGACGGAACCGACCCGTACTACGATCCGACTTGGGTAGCAGCTTGCGTTTTTCGTAGAAGCGGATCGCATCGACGGTCAGTGACGTGCGCGTCGCGATCTCGCCGATTTGCATGGTCGCGCTCGCGGCTTGGTGGTTCGTCGCCATGACAGAATCATACAATCTGGAGCGCAGTCCAGAGTCAATAGTCCGATCAAGCAAGCCGGAGCCATACCCGTCGTTGCGTGCTGGGTGTACCTTCGAATTTCCGGGGATTAGACTTTTCGGCATCTCACAAAATCCAAGGAGGGGAACATGGCAACTGCAAGAATGCCTCAACCCTTCTCACCACGAGAAAAGGAAAGCCCAGCTATAATCCGCCGTATTGGGGGGGCAGCCATGTATCGCTGGATAATCGTTGTTCTTTGCTTGAGTAGCTTAGCTGCGGCGCAAACACAAACAAAGGGTCTCTGGACTGGCTGGGAGCCGTTCCTCGGAACTTGGCAGGGATTGGGCACTGGTGATCCCGGTCAAGGCAAGGGAGAATTCACATTTGAGCCGGTACTACAAGGCGCAGTTCTTACACGCCATAGTTATGCGGAGTATCCGCCGAGCAAGGACAAGCCAGCCTATCGCCACGACGATCTGATGGTGATCTATCGCGATGACGACAACAAGAAGACACGTGCGGATTACTGGGACAACGAAGCTCATGTGATTCACTATGATGTCGAGTTGTCCGCGACCAAGCTGGTTTTCACTAGCAACGAGTCCCAGTTGGGTCCACGATACCGCCTGACCTACCTGAAGACAGGCGATGATGAACTCAAGTTGACGTTCGAGATCGCACCCCCAAACGACCGGAGTAGTTTTAAGACGTATATCGAAGCATCTGCCCGAAGGAAGGCTCGTAATTAGAGTTGAGGATTATCCCGACTCTGTTGGCATTTCGGTGAAGAAACCTGCATTTCTGCCTGTGATTCTAACCTGTGAAACCGGGTAATTTGCCCGCCTTGCCTACTGAACCGTTTCTTCCATTCGGACTGTGCGATACCATTTTGCTTAGATTCCCACCTCGGAGGAATTGATATGGACACTCAGAGCCATTGGGAAAAAATATATATAGAAAAAGCGCCGACAGCGGTCAGTTGGGATCGCCCGCACCTTGAGACTTCGCTTGCTCTCATAGAACGGGTTGCAGTACCGAAGAACTCAGCGATCATCGACGTGGGTGGGGGCGAGTCCACGCTGGTGGATGATTTGCTCGCGCATGGATACGAGAACATCACAGTCCTCGACATTTCGCATAGGGCAATCGAGGAGAACAAGAGACGGCTCGGCAGTCCTGCTGAGCGCGTTCACTGGCTTGTTGGCGACATTACAAAAGCTGAACTCCCCAACTCGTTCTACGACGTGTGGCATGACCGTGCGGTATTTCACTTTCTAACGCACCAAAGTCACCGCGTTGCCTACGTGCGGCAAGCCGCGCACGCGGTAAAGCCCAGAGGTCATGTGATTGTCACCACCTTCGGGCCGAATGGGCCGACTAAATGCGGCGGTCTCGATGTCGTGAGGTATGACGCTGAGTCATTACACAGAGAGTTCGGTGTGCATTTTCGTTTGCTTGAAAGCCTCAAGGAATTGCATCGGACGCCGTTTGGAACGATCCAGCAGTTTCTCTACTGCCACTGCAAAATCGAATAGCTTTTGTCCGGCTTGGGTTCCCGACAGAGTCTCCCTCCCACCCCAAAGCGAGGGCGGAAACGACATAAACTGAGGCACACGGCACTCAGCCCGACTCACGGATGTTCAAGAACCTCGCCCACAAACTCAAAAGGTATACCGGGCGAACCAGCGAAATTGAAAATTTCGGCGTTGAAAACAGGTGAGTTCGGCTCGCGACGGCGAAGCCTGTTCTGACCACTGTTTGCAAGCCCCAGAACACAATGCAGCGACGGTTTTTGGCAGCTTCTTTGCCGCAGCGCACCCGCCTGCATTCAGGTTTGTTGAAGACCGCCAGTACAATCTGAAGCATGCCCGGTCGAGAGTGCTATCACTGCAAGCAGTGGATCGAGGATGGAGAAGAGCACGACTGTTGGACAACCACGGAAGCGGCTCTGACGCAAGACCTCTCGGACGATCTGCGGGATGCTTGGGAGCGGCTACGCGAGACCGCTGTTTCCCTCGGCAACCAGCGGATTTACGCCTCGCACAAATCAATCATGTTCTCGCGGAAGTCCTGCTACTTCTTCGTGCGTCCGAAGAAGAACATTCTCGAACTCTGCCTTTTCCTCGGTCGCACACTGAAGGCTCCTCAAGTGCGACGAAGCGACCGGGCGTCGAAGTCCAAGGTGTATCACATCATTCACATCAGGCATCGGGACGAGGTCGAGGCTCCCATTACTGAGTGGCTTCAGGAAGCGTATGAACTGTCGGACGTGCTGGTGTCGAACGCCGTAAAGGTTCGCGCCAAATCGAAGCACAAGCCGAAGTCCAACCGAAATTCCCGTCGATGAGAGTCGAGCCAGTCGCCGCGTTGAGGAACCAGCGACCAATGACTGCCGGAGCCATCATAATCATCGCCATCGCCGCCTCAGGCGTTCTCATGATGCGGTTTCGGAAGCGATGGCTGGCGAAGATCAACATCGCTTTCACCAACCGGATCACCAGCCTATTCGCAGGTTGGCTTCCGGGCTTTGGTATCCTCACGCACGTAGGTCGCAAGTCGGGTAAGGTTTACCGGACTCCAGTGAACGTCTTTCGAGTGCCGAACGGATTCGTCATAGCGCTCACCTACAGCAGCCAATCGGAGTGGGTGAAAAACGTGCTCGCGGCACACGGATGCGAACTCAGAACTCGCAGGAAGACATATCGGCTATCTTCGCCGACTGTGGTGCCTGATCCGTCGCGGCGGCGGTTCCCGATTCCGGTGCGGATCGTGTTGAGAATTGTCGGTGCCGATGAGTGCATGGAGCTTTCCTATCTTTAGGACAGACAAATTGCACGCAGCTTCGCGAGCATTCCTCTTGATAGAGTCTCTATTTCTCTGCACAGCATTCGCCGTCGCACAGTCAGCAGAGAAGGAACCACCCGCAGTTCTTGAACTGGGCGCGGCTGCCGACCGCAGCCTGACGGCGGCTCAATCGAGCTTCGGCCCCACCGTCGCAGTTGAGGTCACGCCTATAGAAAATTGGCTGGAGCTTGAGGCTGGGGTTACGCCGCTGTTTCGGCGGCATTCGACAGAATGGAGCGTTGACCTACTCTTCAAGAAGCCGTGGACTTTCTCAGAGAAGATGGAGTTTATGATCGGGGTTGGACCTGAATGGATTCATACAAACGCCTACGGTGTCAAAATGGACTCAGTTGGGGCTGAAGTTGTGCCTGACTTGATGTTTTGGCAGTCGCGCAAACACCGATTCGGCTGGTATCTCGAACCAAGCTATGAATACAAATTCGGTAGCGGACACGAACACTCGCTCGCGGTGAGCGGCGGTATTCTAATCGGGATTTTTTGAAGTTTCAGCGCACGCATTGCTCAAGCCGAAAGGGTATTTCGTGATTGGCGATTTGTTCCGCACAGCAAAGCGGATAAGCCGCGTTGGCGCCACGCTTGTTGGCGGCCTTGGGCTCCCAAAGGGATCGTTACGGCAGCGCCGAGGAAGTACAGAAATACAGCGGGATCGCGCCGGTGACGGAGAGGAGCGGGAAGAGGAAATGGGTGCATTTCCGCTGGGCTTGTCCCAAGTTTCTGCGGCAAAGTTTTCACGAATGGGCGGGACACTCGATTGCGGAGTCGGTGTGAGGCCGCGCTTATTATCAGCAACAGCGCCAGCGGGGCAAGGAGCTAGGACCACCATGCCGCGGTACGAACCCTGGCCTTTAAATGGATTCGCATCGTGTTTCGTTGCTGGCAAGATCGCGTAGCTTATGACGAAAACCAGTATCTGGCGGCATTAGCCAAGCGAGGCTCGCCACTTAGTGCGGTGCTCGCACCGCCGGCAACGCCCTTGTGCGATCGCTGTGGATTGTGAGTGAAGGTGGGAACCGAGGTCTGCAAGAAAATGCTTGACACACTTACTCAGATGTCTGTTAACCACAGTTACGCTGACCCACTTTCGGCATAATTCAAAGAAAAGCCGCCCAGACATCGGGCGGCCGTCTTATTTCAGCATTGAGATAGTCGCTTACATTTTCACTGGTGTGGATTGAGTCGCCACACACTGCCATTCTCCGTTTGGCATCTTTACCCACGTGTCGGTCCAGCGCTCGTGCGTATCAAAAGCCTTACCCTCGGGATCGGTCCCCTTGCCATTGAAGCCTCCCGTTGCGATGGCCGTATTCCCAAAGACGGTCACTTTCACATCCTCATACTCAGCACTGGTGTATTTCGTCTTTTTTGCAATTGCAACCGCTGCGGCTTTGTCCAGAACCTTGCCGTCACTTTGAGTATCCACGAGTTTGTCGGCCAGGTGAGGAGCGATCAGGTCAGCATTATTCGTTTGTTGCGACTTGAGCCATTTCTGTTCCAGGTCCACCACAGCCTTCTCGGTGCCTCCGGTTTGCGCCCAGGCAGCAGTCGCCAACAAAACCAGCCCGAGTGAACACCATATCAGGCTTCTCTTCATGGTTGTCTCCCTTTGGTTGTTTGAGATTCAGAAGAAACTTTGGATGCGGCGCCATTGGATACCCCATCGGCTGGAGATGTCAAGGAAGGCCCAAAAAACACCCCTCGGAAAAGATCACGGATCAATGAGTGTTATCGGCTGATAACAGAAGTTACGAGCAACCACCGTCGGAGCGATGAAAGAAAAGCCGCCCCAGCCTTCGGGCGGCTGTCCTGAAAAAGATGCGAGAGTCCCTAAGCCTTCCAGCTCAAACTGTTTTGCCCTTCAGTGGAGCTGGATTGCGCCTCCGCATGTGTAGACCTACGGTACGCCTGCTGAGCATTTCTGGCCGCCAGTATAGGTGACCGCTGCGATGCGGTTGTCGTTTACCAAAACCCCAATCCGCAGGGAAGTTAATGAGTTCAGAAAAGGTCAGGTCCTTTGTGGTCCAGTGCGTTGGCAAGTCCATCGTGTAGGCTTCGTCCCAACAATCGCCGACCATGTCGCCTAGATCTGTCTTGCCTCAGTCGGAAATGGAAAAGGCGTTCTTCCAGTAGGATAGCTGGCAGAACCAATGAAAAAAGAGCGCAAGCACTACACCGCGGAAGAAAAAGTTGCCATCCTGAGGCGGCACCTGGTGGAGCAAGTACGCACAACCCGGCCCAACAAGCACCGGCAAGACGTTGGATAGCGTGTCTAACGATTCTCTGCGTGAATCGACGACCTCAGCCTACACCAACTCCACCTCAATCGTCTTCCCCTCTCGGTCCAGCTTCACGATGCGAAAGCTCCGCACCATACCGGTGCGGATGTGTTCCGGCTTGGCAGAAGCCTGGTTCGTTCCGCTCTTCCACCGTGCCTGCAACATGGAAGTCAGCGAAGACAGATCTGCTCTAGCCGCCGGCGAACCCGGCCCATGGCGCTCTTCCCTGCCAGCGTCGTCCCGCGCCGTATCTGACTCCTTGATGCGGCAGGTGCCCTGGACGCCCTCTCCGAGCTCGACGCGCGCCTGCGCCCCGGAAACTTCGACGATGCGTCCAGTCACGACGTCGCCTGTCCTTCGTTCCGTGAGGTATTCATCGAGCCCCGTCGGCGCCAACTGTTTCATGCTCAGCCGCAGCTGCTTCTTGTCGGCGTCGACGGCGAGAACCAGTGCCTTCACTGTCTGCCCCACCCGCAGAACATCCTGCGGGTGGTGGATGCGCTTCTCGGCGCTGATCTCGCTGACGTGGATCATGCCCTCGACTCCTTCCGCCAGCTGCACAAAAGCGCCAAACTTGGTGATGCTCGTCACCGGCCCTTCGATCACAGCGCCCGCGGGGAATTTCTGCGGCGCCTCCGCCCAGGGGTCGCCCAGTGCCTGCTTCAGTCCGAGGGAGATACGCCGCTCCCCGGCGTGCACGCCCAAGATCACCGCGTCCACGGTCTCGCCTGGCTTGACCACGTCGTCAGGCTTACGGACCTTCTTGCCCCACGACATCTCGGAGATGTGGATCAGGCCTTCGATCCCCGGTTCGAGCTCGACGAATGCTCCGAACTCGGTCAGCCGGGTCACCGAGCCGCGCACGCGATCCCCGTTCTTGTACTTTTGGGTAACCGAATCCCAGGGATGCGGTTGCAACTGCTTCACGCCCAGAGAAATGCGGTGCTGGTCAGCATCGACCTTGAGCACCCGGGCATCGATTTCCTGTCCCGGCGCAAGTACGTCCGACGGCCTGTTGACACGCCGCCAGGAGAGATCGCCCACGTGCAGCAACCCATCCACGCCCCCGATATCGATGAACGCCCCGTAGTCGGTCAGGGTGCGAACCGTGCCGCGCACCGTGTCGCCCTCACGCAGTTCCGAGAAGCGCTGGTCCTTGACCGCCCGTTCCTCGTCCTCGAAGACGGCGCGCCGGTCCACCACAACGTCTTCGTCGGCGGCATCGAGCTTGATGATGCGGCAACGAATCTCCTGCCCCACCAATTTTTCCATCTCGCCGGCATCGCGGGCGCCGCTGCGTGAGGCCGGCATGAAGGCCCGCACGCCCACGTCGACACTCAACCCGCCTTTCACCACACTGGTGACGGTGCCCGTAATCGTGGCCCTGTCGGCGAAAGCTTTCTCCAGCGAGGCCCAGTCCGTCGGCCGTTCCACCCTCCCGCGCACTAGCTGGTAATAACCTTCCGGATCGCGTCCCTTCACCGTGATCAGCAGCTTGTCGCCGGGTTTGACCACTTCTCCCGCGCGCAACTCCGTCAGCGGAAGCAGACCCTCGGTCTTGGAGCCGATGTCTAGCAGCACCGAGTCAGCCCAGACTCTAATGACCGCGCCCTCGCGGCACCCGCCCGAGTCTCCCGCCGCGCGCATGTGGCTGCGCTCGTATTCGGCGAATGCGTCCTTGAAGGATGAAGATTCGGCGGACTCGCCGCCGTCAGTTGGGGTTGGCCTTTTCAGTGAGCTGGGATTGGAGGCGGGCGGATCGGACATGTAAGGTTACAGCCTCGTCGGAGAGATCTTGACCTAGGATACCATCGCGGCTGAGCACTGGCGGCGCAGGGGGGTACGACGGAGGCCGGAAGATAAGCCCAATGGCAAGGCGAAGTCAGTGTGCTCAGGATGCCTTGGGCGGCTGTTGGTCACGCAAGTCGAAAAGGTACCAGGACCAAAGCACGCGCTCAATGAAGACTACGACCGCACATATCATCATTAGAACTGCGACACGGGGCATGCTTTCCCGCAGGTCGAAACCGGCAATGAAAAGGAGAACGATGGCAAGATCCCGCAACCAGGCAAACGCTGTAATCGACTTGATCATCGGAACTAGGCCCTGTTCTCCTAACGTGTACATCCGCGGGAGGGGGCCGTCAAAGTCCTCTTTAGTACTATCTCCGAAGTAACCCGAAGTCAGATGCGTTTCACCGTCCCCCTGTTGGCCGAGCAAACGGTTGTAGCGCAAGAAAAACGGCAGCGGATTCGACTGAGCCGCTGCCGCTCAACACGGAGTGGGTGTCTAATGCGCCGAGAATTCGATCCGCCGGTTGCGGAATCGTCCCTCCTCGGTATCGTTGCTCACCACTGGCCGGGTGTCTCCGAAGCCCTTCGCGGTGAGTTGGGATGCGGGAACCCCCTGCTGGACCAAATAGCCAAGCACAGCCTCCGCCCGCTGTTGCGAGAGGGCTAGGTTGGCCGCGGCATCTCCAGTGTTATCGGTGTGCCCATCAATCTCGATGACCATAGCTTGCGGCCCGGTCTTGATTACTTCGGCGGCCTTGTTGAGGAAAGGCTTACTGTATTCGGGAATCTGGGCACTGCCGGTATCGAAATTGATGATCTCCAGGTTCAACGCACTGGTCAGATCCTGCGGAGCGAAGCCGCGTTTCAGGGCGGACAAGGCAGCCATCGCCTTGTCCGACGCCATCTTTATCTGGTCCTCGATATTGAAACTGACGGACTTTGATCTCGGCCACAGCCAGAAGAGCAACAGCAGTGCGATCACGGCCAGTAGCGGCCAGAGCCAGCGCCGGAGGTTCGTGCTCTCCGCGGCGTGGACCGCCTGTCGGGCCCCGGCCGTGACCATCCCAGTTGCCCCGGTCAGGTAAGACATGGCTTCTGGCGGCAGGCGTGTCGGAATGGCACCGCCCGGAGCCAGGCTCTGCACCAGTTTCGGAATCATGAAGCCCAGCGCGGACGTCACCGTGGCAAGGGACAAGCCCGTCCGGGAGGCAATGTTGTTGACGGTTTGCGACCCCAACGCGCTCTGCAGAGTGTCCGCACTGAGGGCGCTGGTCGGAGCGCCGCTCAACCAGCCCGACACCGCATCCGAAAGGCCGACCTTGCGAAAGCGGTCCAGGAAACCACTGAAGCCGTTCTGTTCCTGCATCAGTGACAACACCGAGGTGAGCAGTGACCCGGCTTTGGCGCTGGTGAGACCAAAGCGGCTTCCTACTTCGTCGACGAGCAGATCGATAGCACCCATGAAAGTCGTCTCCTCTTCGTGGAAGGTATTTGAAGGTGGCCCCTCGAGAACTGAGGGGCGGCTGCGGGCCTAGCGTTGGCGGCGGCAGAAGAGCTCTCTGCGATGCGTGAGGCGAGAGGAACCGGCCACCCTGTGAGAAATAAGCTTATCCCGCGTCAACACCGCGGTCAAGGGCCGGACTAGATCTTCTAGATCTTTGTGGATTAGAAATGTCCCCTTTGGGTTGATGTTGTCATTGGAATGGTACTGAAGCCAAGCCCCCAGTCGTCTGCGGCTATCTCGCTCTCCGCACACCTGAGGGGTCCGCCGAGGCCGCCGCGTTCAGATCCACAAACAGGCGCGTCGATTCAGAGCCCGGCGCGTAGCAGTTGCCGTCGCGATGGTAGTTTCGGCACCCTTGGGCCACGTCGCGCCGTCGGGGTGATTGCGCGAACTGCCAGACCTCGGCGAAGCTCACGCCACTGGCAGACGGCGCTGGGGCGCGGCGGGGGAAGGAGCAGCCCGGCGACGGCGGACAGGCGTCGTTGGCAACCCAATAGACTATTTCCCTCTCCCCCGCATTCTGCCGGAGGTCGTCTGCGGTGACTACGACTCCGCGACCTTCTGGCACCGGGATTCCGGAGCAGTAAACGCCGGCACGATATCCGGCACCCGCAATGCCGTCCACCCAGGCGTAGATGTAAGCTTTCTGCTCGGGCAGCATGCGGCCGCCTTCTTCGAGATCAAGAAAGATTACTGTGCCCGCCGCGAAGCCTTCCCGGCGTGCGGCTTGCGCGGCCTGGGATGCATCCGATCGGCCTAGGGCCGAAGCGTCCGGCGCCCGTTTCAATTCGGCGTCCAGCCGCCCGTTAAAGAGGACCAGAAAACCGAAGCCGGCTTGTTGCAGCGTCTCTCTCTTTCCCGACCAAGTGTTCCCGTTTGCTCCGGGCGGGTTGTTCAGCCAGAATCCCGCGTAGGCGAAGGTCTTGCGCAGCGCATCCAGGTTCTTGTCGCCGGGATATTCGTTGCTGTCGAATCCGAGAAAGGTTTGCGGGTTCGGATCGATCGGGGCGGGGGACAGGGCACTCCCCGGTGGTGCGACCTGGAGGACGACGACCATCAACACCGCGAGAATCGGGCGGTATTGTCTCATCCAGGCAGAGTACTGCAAACCGGGAAGGCGCGTTCGTCCAGGAGCTTACATTCTGGGCTATCGGTTATCTGAATTGGCTTTCGGATTTCCTCAGCGCGGGCGCGTGAAGCTGCTGCCTCGGCCACCCCGCAGGTCGGCTGTTCCGGAAGTGAGGGGTCGAGGCGATACCTCTGTGCAAAACGGCTGCTACTTTGCACTTGCGCTCTCTGCCGCCTGCAGGTAGCATTAAAAGGTACCCAGCGGCCACGCTCCCGTGCTGGCCCTCCGCGCCCACTGGCTCCAGGCGCTTAAGCGAACAAGATCATTCACGGTCGTCGCCTTGGATTCTCCGCGCAGGAAGACTCTGCTGGAACGCAGGCTCTGCCAAACCTGCGAAATGAAACAGTAAGCACGAACACCCTTCAAGATGGAAGAGTTGGGGACGGAAACAAGAGAAAACTTATGAATGCAGGACCGGGACAGGCCTCCGGAGGCGGAGGCAGAAACAGACGGCGTCGCGGCCGTCGCCCACCCAACCAGCGCGGCCGCGGCCCCGCCCGCGAGTCGCAAAATCATGGCGGCATCTACACCGCGCCCATGGATCACAGCTACCGCGCCGCCTTCGCCGGCGACAACGGTCAGAAGCCAGGCCGGGGCGGCCTCCGTGGCGGATTCGTGCCCCCCTATCAGCCGGCCGACGTCGAACCCCTGCCCGCCCGCGATGACTCCACCTCGCGCATCTTCGCTTTCGTCGATGACCTGTTTTTCCTGGCCAAGATTCAGGAAACGGCTCGTAAGATGAACGTGAAGGTCGAATTCGTCAAGACCGACAAGGATCTGCTCGACCGCATGAAGGAGAATGGCGAAGAGAAACCTTCGCTGATCATCTTCGACCTGAACAACGCTAACGCCAAGCCGCTGACGCTGATTCCCAAGCTGAAGAGCAAGCTGAAGAAGGGAACCTCGATCATCGGCTTCCTGTCTCACGTCCAGGGCGACCTGAAGCAGAAAGCACACGAGGTGGGTTGCGACATGGTCCTGCCCCGGTCAGCCTTCTCGCAGAACCTGCCCCAGTTGCTGCGCCGTCACGGCGCTCCGGAAGAAGAAGCGGGCGCGCAGTAGTTTCTCGCCGTCCTACCCAGGCGGCCATTTCAGGTCGCGGCCGCCGATCAGGTGGACGTGCACGTGGTACACCGACTGTCCAGACCGCGGCCCTACGTTCAGCACTGTCCGATATCCATCCTCAATGCCACGCTGGCGCCCGATCTGCGCCGCGATCAGGTGCAGTCGTCCGATCAACTCCGCATCCTCCGGCTGCGCCTCTTTCAGTCCCGCGATGTGCTTCTTGGGTACAACCAGCACGTGTGTGGGCGCCTGGGGATTGATGTCCTCGAATGCCAGGGTGTGCTCGTCTTCATAGACCCTTCGAGCTGGAATCTCGCCTCGAATGATGCGGCAGAACAGGCAGTCCTTCATAGAAGCAGGAGTCGGCTGTCAGTCGTTGGTCGTCGGCCAAGCCCTATTGGTGCGATGGTACTCTCCCCGCAACTGTGGTGTCGGACCGCTCAGGGCTGGCTTCGGAGTCAGAGCTTCCACCCGGCAACGGCCCAGCGAGCCTAACGACCACCGACGGGTTTTCGGCCTTCTCAATCCAGTCGGACCAGGAACACCGCACCCTCCGGCGTCCTCGTCTCCCCGGCCAGAGCCTCGGCTCGCTGCCGATCGTCGTTCAGTACGCGGACCCGCAACCACCAATCTCCCGTCGGACTGGGAAAGGTCAAGACCTTGGCCGTGTGATAACGGCGCGAAAGCTGATTGGCGAGTTCCACGGCCTTCTCCCGTCCACCAAAGGAGCCGATCTGAACCGCCCAGCGCCCCCCGGTTCTGAGGGGAGCGGGAGCCTGCATCACTTCCATCTTCACTTCCGCGACGCCCGCCTGCCACACATCCAGCTTCTTTGCCGCCGCAAACGAAAGATCGAGGATGCGCCCCGGCACGAACGGCCCGCGATCCGTGATGCGCACCACCGCCGTGCTCCCGGTCTTCACGTTCGTCACTCGCACAATGGAGCTCAGGGGCAGCGTCCGGTGCGCCGCGGTCATGGCGTGCATGTCGTATATTTCGCCGTTCGATTCGCGACGCTGGTGATAAGGCGCCCCGTACCAACTGGCCAGCCCGGACTCGACAAGAATCGGTTTGGCGCCGGCTGGAAACGGGGGCAGCGTTTCGTCTGCCGCTTCCGATTGCCCGGTAGGCGGGCCCGGGGATGTTCGGGCGGTTACTACGCCGGCCGGAGAGCGGGACTTCTCCGAGGGTCCTGGCGGCACGTTGACCCGGGCCTGTTTATGGCTGGCGCAGCCAGTGAGGCAGGCCAGCAGGACCGGGAGAATTGCGAGCAGGGCGAGAAATCGAACCATTACGGTTTTTTCGTGGCGTCCATGTAGTCGGCCAGTCGGGCGAGTTTCTCGGCGGCGAGGCGCAACGCCTTGGTCGACTGCGTCCGCACCGCCGGCACCACATCGCTGTTGAGGTAACGGATTAATTCCTCGCCGTCTTTTTCCAGCCGCTCGGCAGCGTCGGAGATCGCCTTGTTGGCGCGGTTGGAGGCATCTTCCACCTTGCGGTTGAAGTCGTCCATAGTGCTCCTCGAGAGGTGAGGTTACCCAAAAATTCACGCCGCGGTTGTGCGGTTGCCAAGCCTGCCTATTATTTCGTGGGGGGCAATAGGGGTCAACTGGGGAGCATCCGTCGCGCCACCGGCGAAACCCTCTTGGTTTACAATCGGCTGGCCATGCCTCCGCTCCGCGGCCTCGGGATTCTGCTCTGCCTGACTCCCTGGCTCGCCGCCTGTACCGTTTATGGCGAGCATCCCGTCAGGTCTTTTTCCGATGCCACCAGCGGAGCCGGGTTCGAGCGTTCCTTGTGGAACGACGTGAAGGACAAGGACTGGAAGGACCTGCAACTGCACCTCGCCTCAAACTTCACATTCCTGACGCTGTTCGGCCCGCTCGATCGCCCTGAGGCGCTGGCCGCGTTCCAGCAGATGGACGTCAAGGATTTCTCGCTCGGGGATCTCCAGACTCAGCTGAACGGCGACACCTTCGTGGTCACCTACACCATAGTTCTGCGCGGCTCCTCGGGCGGCAAACCGCTTTCCGAACAGCCGCAGCGGCGCATGACAGTCTGGCAGCAGCAGAAATCCGGTTGGGTTGCCCTCGCCCAAACCGTGCTGGGGCCGCCCTGACAACGCCTTGAGCCTCCTGCATGACTGCCGCCTTCTTCACGGACGTTCCCGCTTTCCGCAAATCCCTTCTTGCCTGGTATGACAGGAACAAGCGCGCGCTGCCCTGGCGCCAGAGTCGCGATCCCTACGACGTCTGGCTCTCAGAAATCATGCTCCAGCAGACCAGAGTCACAGCCGTGCTCGAGCACTACCGTAACTTTCTCCGCAAGTTTCCCAACGTGCAAAAGTTGGCGGCCGCGCGCCCATCTTCCGTGCTCGCCGCCTGGAGCGGGCTCGGCTACTACCGGCGGGCCCGGTGGATACATGCTGCCGCCAGGCAGATTGTCAAAGTGCACGGCGGCCACTTTCCCGGTAGCGTCGCAAAATTGCGTTCTCTGCCCGGCGTCGGCCGCTACACCGCGGCCGCCATTGCCAGCATCGCTTTCGATGTGCCCGCGGCGGTAGTTGACGGCAATGTGGAACGGGTCCTGGAGCGCCTCTGTGGCGAGCGTCTGGGCAGCGCGGGTTTGTGGGAGACGGCGCGAGGGTTGTTGAGCCGCCGGCGCCCCGGCGATTTCAACCAGGCCATGATGGAACTGGGCGCAACCGTGTGCTTGCCACGCAGCCCCAATTGCCTGCTGTGTCCGGTTTCGTCTTTCTGCTCCACGCGCGGCGAGTTGCCCGTGGCTCGGTCCATTTCCCGTCAGCAAAGACGCACCGTCCAGTACGCACTCTCCCGTCGTGGCAGTACAGTCCTGCTGACACGACGGGGTCGCCTGGAATCTCTCATGCCCGGCATGTGGGAACTGCCCGAGATAGCTGAACAGAACGACTCAGCCCGCCCTCTTTTCACCCTGCGGCATTCCGTCACCCAGACCGACTACCGCGTGCGCGTCGTCGAACTCTCTCCTTCCCCACATCTCGAGGGAGTCTGGATCGCACAAAAACGCCTGGCCGGCCTTCCGTTGACCGGGCTGGCGCGCAAAATCCTCCGCCGCGCAGCTATCATCTAAAATAAGGGCAGGATCCTTTATGTTCGGCAAGCTCTTCGGAGGGAAGAAGATGGCCGCACTTACCACTGGCGCCGCTGCGCCCGACTTTGCGCTCGAGACCCTCGACCACAAAAAGTTTTCTCTGAAAGATTCCCTCGCCCGCGGCCCGGTGGTGTTGGCGTTTTTCAAGGTTTCCTGTCCCACCTGCCAGTACACGTTTCCCTTCCTCGAGCGTTTATTCCAGGCCTACAGAAACCAGCACGTCACACTCGTCGGCGTCTCGCAGAACCCTGCCAAGGACACCGCCGCCTTTGCCCGCGAACAGGGCATCACCTTCCCGATGCTGCTCGATGACACGAGCCGCTATCCAGTCTCCAATGCCTACGGGCTGACGACCGTCCCAACCATTTTCTGGATTGCAGGCGACGGCGAGGTCGAGATTTCCAGCGTGGGTTGGGTCAAGAGCGACTTCGAGCAACTCAACCGCAGAATGGCCGAGGCCGAAAGCCTCGCTCCCCGGGACATCTTCCATCCCGGCGACGACGTGCGCGACTTCCGCGCCGGTTGAGGATCCAAGAATTGATCCCACGGTCGTGGGAACCAGGGCTGGCGCCGTTCACCTGCGAAAACTTGCCGCAATTATGTCCGTGGCAAGAACAAACGCGTTCCAGGTTTCCTTAGGTCTTGGCAGGTCTGAGGTGTGGTTTGGACCTCCTCTCCTGCCCTTCCAACCCGTTCCGTTACAATAGACCGTTCCCATCTAAACCACCTTTTCAGGAGCCCGATCCAACCATGCGTAAGAGCCTTTTGTCCCTGGGCAGTGTACTGGTCGCCGTCTTAGCTGGTGTGGTCTGCGCCGGACAAGCCTACCAGGGACCTGCCGCCGTTCCCCCGGCTCCGGCGCCGCGCCTTTCCTCGGCTGCATTTGCCGCCATGGAGACCATCAACCCCGAACACATCCGCGCCCACGTTCGCTTCCTCTCCCACGATCTGCTCGAAGGCCGGGGCACCGGACAGCGCGGCGGAGACATCGCCGCTGAGTACATCGCCACCCAATTCGCGCTCTACGGACTGAAGCCCGCGGGAGATAACGACTCCTACATGCAGAAGGTTCCCCTGGTCGGTATCACCCCCCTGCCGCAAACCACCTTCGCCTTCGTCTCGGGCAAGAGTTCCTCCACCGAGCTTAAACCGCTCGACCAGTACGTCGCCTACGACCAGACCCAGCAGCCGGAGTCAAGCGTCGAGGCTCCCATCGTCTTCGTTGGCTACGGCATTGAGGCTCCCGAGTACAACTGGGATGACTACAAGGGCGCCGACGTGAAGGGTAAAGTGCTGCTCATGTTGGTCAACGAGCCTCCCTCTACCGATCCCAAGTTTTTCAAGGGGAAGGCGCTCACCTACTACGGCCGCTGGACCTACAAATATGAAGAAGCCGCGCGCAAGGGCGCGGTCGGCGCCATCCTGGTTCATCAGACCGAGATGGCCAGTTACCCCTGGGAAGTCGTTCGCAACTCCAACTCCGGCGAGAAATCGTTCCTCAAGCTAGAGGGCGACCCGCAACTGAAGGTGGCTTCCTGGATTCAATACGAGATAGCGCAGCAACTGCTGACTTCTGCCGGCCAGGACATTGGTAAGCTGATGACCGCGGCGCAGTCCCGCGACTTCCAGCCCGTCGAACTGGGTGTCCGGCTCAAGGCTCATATGGTCAGCAAAGTGCGGCATTTCGAGTCCAATAACGTTCTGGCCATGCTCCCCGGTTCTGACTCGCGCCTGAGAAGCGAAGCGGTCATGTACAGCGCACACTACGATCACCTCGGCATACGTCCCGACATGCCCGGTGACAACATCTATAACGGCGCCGATGACAACGCCACCGGCTGCGGCATCCTACTGGAGATTGCCCGTGCCTACGGACAGGCCGTCGAGAAGCCCCACCGCTCCATCTTGTTCGCCTCCGTCACCGCCGAGGAGCAGGGCTTGCTCGGCTCGGAGTACCTGGGCAAACACCCTCCTATACCCGCAGGCAAAATTACCCTGGACCTCAACTACGATGACGTTCCTCCGCTCGGCTCGCCCGAAGAGGTCCAGGTCTCCGGCTCCGAGCGCACCACCTTCTACCACGCTGTCCAAGCCACGGCGAAAGACTTCCGCCTCGCCATCCGCCCCGACGCCCACCCCGAAGCCGGACACTACTACCGCTCCGACCACTTCAGCCTGGCCCGGGTCGGCATTCCTTCCTTCTCCATCAACGAAGGCATAAAATATAAGGGCCACGACGAAGCCTGGGGCCTGGCGCGGCAGGAGGAGTACACCCAGAAGCACTACCACCAGCCCAGCGACGAGTACCACCCCGAGATGGACTTCACCGGCGACAGCGCGATGGCCCGCTTCGGCTTCGCCCTCGGCTGGGAAGCCGCCAGCCAGCAGAAACTCGTGGGCTGGGAAAAGGGCGACGAATTCGAGCCGGCGCGCCTGAAGAGTGGGCCGTAAAGCACCGGGCCGAGACTCTCATAAATGTAGGGCCCTCGCCCGCACCCGATCGCGTATTTGGAGTGTGGTTTGTTTCCAGAAATTTGTTCAGACTTCCATTCGCGTTTGGATAGAGCCCGCTAACCCCTCCAGCAAATCGGCCACTTGCTCAGTAACTTGCGTAACGTTCCCCCGGCGCCGCCCGCATGCTAGGCTCGTCCCTTAGGCATATTGAAATCAGTCATTTGCGAGGTGTCCTGTGCGCTCGACTGCCCTCGTGCTGGTGCTTGCCGGCGCGGTAGCCTTGGGCTCTGATGCCAAGCCGCACGTGTCTGCGAATTCTCACCGAGCTATCCCCAGAAGTCTAACGTTGCCCGTCACCACGGCCTCTCCCGCCGCCCGCGCTAAGTTCGAAGCCGGCATGAAGAGCCTGGAAGTCCTGCGCCGCTCCGATGCCGTCGATGACCTGCGTGCCGCGGTCAAGCGCGATCCCAAGTTTGCTCAGGCGCTGATCATGATTTCGCACCTCTCCCATGATCCCAACGAGCAGCTCGCCACCCGCACTCGCGCCCTGCAACTGGCATTCCACGTCACTTCGGGTGAGCGGCTTCTGATCCGCTGGCTGAGCGGTGTGCAGGAGGACAACTACATTTCGGCTATCGCCGCCATGAACGACCTGCTGTCGAAGTATCCCCAGGACCACCGGCTCTACTTCCTCGCCGGGCGCTGGCTCATCCACCAGGAGCGCTACGCGCAGGGGACGGTAGTACTGCAGCACGCCATCGCCCTGTTCCCCGACTATCCGGCGGCACTCAATGAGCTGGCTTATGCCTACGCCTATAGCGGTGACTTCGCCAGAGCCTGCAGCCTCATGGACCGCTACGTTCAGCTCCAGCCCGACCAGCCCAACCCGTATGACTCCTACGGCGAGATCCTGCGCGCCTCCGGCCAGTTCGACGCGGCGTTGGACAAGTACCGCATGGCGATTCGTGTCGATCCCACCTTCGGTTCCGAACTCGGCGTCGCCGACACTCTTGCCGTCATGGGCAAGGAAGCGGAAGCGCGCGAAGAGTACGCCCGCGCCTTGCTGTTCGTGAGGAGTGAGAACGAACGCGTCGAATACGAGCTGCAGTCAGCCCTTACCTGGATCCGGGAAAACAACCATAAGCAGGTCGACAGCTCACTGCACGAAGTCGCCAGGCACGCCCACCATGTCGGCCTGGCCCGGCTGGAAGCAGAAGCCAACCGCATCATGGCCATGAGCGCTCCCGATCTGAGGGACGCGAACCACCATCTCCGCGCCGCCGAGCATGCTCTGACCGAAGGCCATGTTGTCTCGAAAACCGAGCTGGAAGAAGAACGCGCCCTCATCCTGAAGATCGTGGCGATGCGGTCGGCGCAGGCCAAAGCCATGGAGCCCGCGGCGAAGGCGGTCGTCCGCTTGCAAGCCATGGCCAACCAGAGCCGCAGCCAGGTGATCCAGCTCGCTTATCACACCGCAGCGGGCGTCGTACTGGTGCAGCAGGGCAAATACAGCGATGCCATAGAACACCTGCAGGAGGATGCCAACGGTCCCGAGGCCATGCTGTGGCTCTGGAAGGCGTACACGCAGAGCGGAGCGCAGGAGGACGCAAAAGTGCTGGCCAACCGGCTCGCTGGCCTCAACGAGCCTACGGTCGAGCAGGCGCTGGTGGTTGCGCGGTTCCGCGCCGCCCTGGCCGAGGCGCAGCAGCAGGCGGCACACTAGGACCCAACAGCCACGGAGCTTCATGCCCCGCATTCCAATCTTCAAACTCGGATCCACCGCCGAAGAACAGATCCCCCCTGTTCTCGCCAGCTACATTCCATCGCTCTCGCTCGACGGCCTGCAGGTCGGCGTCGACAACCTGCGGTACGACGTCTATCTCAGCCCCCGCTTCGTGGAAGCGGCTCGCGCCCAGATCGCGCGTCTGATCGCTCGTCATGGCGACGTCGAAGGTCTTTTAGCGGCCGAAGCCCCGCCGCCCGGGACGCAAAATCCTTTCCTCACCAAGCTGACCACTGCCCTGAAGCAGCGGTCCAAGGGGGAGCCCGCCGAGCTCAAGCCTGTCCTCACCGACTTGCTCGTGGCCGCTCTCAATCGCGCTAAGGCGGAAAACAAGGTCGCGCTCGACCTGCTGGCCCGCGGCGCCGTCGTCAAGTTCCTCCGCCTGGAACTGCAGCACCAGTTCGCGCAGGTGCTCGAGCGTTGCCGCATCCTGCTCAAGAACTACGACGGTGTGCGCCAACAGAAAGCGATGGAGTATCGGGAGCGGGTTGCCTCCTTCCAGGTGCGCAAGAAAATTATCCTGCGCAAGGTCGGGCAGGAACTTTTCCTCATGCTGCGCGAGATTGAGAAGGAAACCCTCGCGCACATGCGCCGCTCGCGCTTCGGCGACAGCGACAGCGAGGGCCATAAGCTGTTTATCAACCGGCTCGTGTTCTCTGAAGACGGGCGCGACGATTATCTCTGCGCCGAACACTACGTCATGCTGGGCAACTGGGATCGCGACCCCGACCGCTTCGATCCCATGCGGGAGATCGCCTGCAAGTTCCTGCGTTCCCTCAACCAGGTGTCGGAAGGAAATGAGGAAGTTGTCTTGGACGGCTGGCTCAACGTTCCGGAGAACGCGCAGGAACTGGTTGGCAACGGCGTCCCCGACGAAGCCACACCCCAGGGACGCTCGCAGAAAAGTCGCCTCGCCGCCTGGGTGCGGCTGCTCGAGGACGAATCCGTCATCGAGTACGTCATCGCTTCCTACGAGGTCGTGCCCCTGCTGCGCGAGTATTCCTCGCAAATCAACCCGCAGCAGCTGAAGAATGCGCTGGTTTCCCGCGCCGAGTGCGCCCGCGTCGAGCGCCTGATCCAGGAGGGTGGGCGACTATCGCCTCACAGCCTGTACGCTGCCGTCTCCCGCGTGGCCAGTTGCCGAGGCGCAGAATGCGCCAAGATCGCCGGCCGTTTTCTGCGCGACTTCCTGCGCTATCACCGCGACTTTCGCCGCTTGGAAATACTCAACGCCGCCCTTGACAGCGTCAACCTCGTCGGCACCGAGAAACTCCGCCAGCTTTCCTCCGTCAACGGCACGCTCTACGAGTTCCTTCTTCCTGAAGAGCAAAAACCGGCTGAGGAGCGGGTGCTGGGCCACGTCATCATCAAGGCCGATATTCGTGACTCGTCCCGCCTGACCCGATCATTGCTGGACTCCGGCCTCAACCCGGCCTCCTACTTCAGCCTGAATTTCTACGAACCAGTGAACAAGCTGCTCGCGAAGTACGCAGCCAGCAAAGTCTTTCTCGAAGGCGATGCCATCATCCTCGCGCTCCAGGAAAAAGAGGGCGAACCCGGCCTAGCCGTGAGCCGTGCCTGCGTGCTGGCCCGTGAAATTGTCGAGATCGTGCGTGGCTACAATGAACTGGTCATCCGCAGCGGATTGCCTCAATTGGAACTCGGCGTGGGCATTTCCTACCAGGACTCCGCACCGCTCTACCTCATGGATGGCGAGAAGCGCATCATGATCTCCGAGGCCCTGAACGAGAGCGACCGCCTGTCCTCCTGCAACAAGCGGGCGCGCAAGGCCATCGAGCCGCTGGGCAGTCCCTTCCACGTCTACGCCTTCCAGACCGTGAGCGACGCCGATGCCGGAGAGGTCGCCGAAGATTTCACTATGACCTACAACCTGGGCGGCATCCGCATAAACCCCGCCGCCTTCGCCCGGCTGAGGCAGGAAGTCTCGCTCGAACCCGTGGAACTCGCCCTGCCCACGCTGTGGGGCAAGGAAAAATTCCGTCTCCACACCGCCCTGGTTGCGGTCGATAACGAGATCTTTCGCCGCATCGTCGTGCGCGAGAGCTGGATCCCTCACATCGACCCGCGCACCTTCTCCCTCCAGAAATGGACCGACAAGCCCTACTACGAAGTATGCACCGACTCCGCCATCTATGCCACGCTGGAACGCGGCAAAGGCGCTATTTCCGGTTCCTAGCCGATGCAGCGTCGCGTACTCCTTGCGCGCTTCGTCTGCTTCATAGATTTGCAACATCCCTTTGACAAACAGTTGACACCGCCCGGTGCGACTATTCCGGATGGGCCGAATCCAACTCCTAAAGTGCACTGAAGACAGTCTTCATGAACAGACCGCGGCCTAGGGTTCGCGGAGCAGGCCAAACCAGGCGCTCTAGAGTGCGCCTGGGGCTGGCTGACTTGCATCTGGTTGTCGAACGCCAGTGGGCAGATCGCTTCGCGAATCAACCCAAGAGCAGCAATTAGCGTGAGCATCTAAGGAGAATTATGAAGAAGTTTCTGTGGAGCACACTTGTCACGATCGCCGGCCTGTTCACGGTGGCTACCGGAGCTCGGGCTCAGGCGGGTACGGTTGTGGTGCATATCCGCCAGGATTTTATCGCGGGTGGGAAGGCATTTCCTGCGGGCACCTACAAGGTGTATCAGGACTTGCCGCAAACCGGTCAAGCGCTGATTCTGCGGGGCGAAGAAGCCTCGGCTTTCCTCCTTCCCTGCACGCATGACGGGGCTTTCGCGGGAGAGACGGGGGCGAAGCTGATACGCGTCGGGGATGTCTACTACCTGAGCGAAATCGTGACCGAGCTCGGGGCCTACACCTTTTCCATCCCGCCTGCGCTGACGCGCACGGCCAAAGCCAGTGATCAGGTCTCAAAGGCTGCGGGAGGAGGCAAATGAGTTGAATCTTGCAGCGGTCACAAGCAAGCGGTGACGGCGAGAGCCAGGCGCCTGGCCCTCGCCATTTTGATTTTCTGCGGTTTCTTTTTACGAACCTGTTCCAACAATGTCACGCGAAATACACGCGGAGCCGAGTGCGGCCGCCGGTGGGCTGCGGTTGACGCTCGTTGCAGCCCCCATGCCAAGCCTCACTTCTCCAAGAAGGAAACTATCGAGGTGATCGGGCGCACCGTCTTCATCCGACTGATGTGTGCCCTGCCATGGCGCGGTTCGCTATCCTCCCTGGTCTGCCGGCAGAATGCGGGTCCTGCCTTCTTTGGCGGTGCGCATGGCACCGGCTTGGTCCCCGCAATACCTCCGCGACCTGGTCAACCCGCGATGCGCTCACACGCGGCGCGCCCAGGCGCAGAGGGGTCCTAATCGTGGGGTCGCAACTCCTGGACCGCCGTCTTGTACTGTAGTTTCCAAGCTGGCAGACACGTGGTGTAGCGCACCATCCGCGTCACATCGGAGTCGCGTTCTTCCCGCGCCAGCACGTAGGTACGCATCGTGTAGCACACCCCGTCCCGTTCCAATTCGACTGGCCGCCGCAACCCGCGGGAGGTCCGTGCGGGTTCGAGCACCGGCGACGCATCCGCCGCCAGAGGGCTAGCCGCATCGGGCTTAGCTGCGCTTTGAGGAGACGCCATCTGCGCGTGGCTCGCGGCTGGCGCCGCAAAGAAGACGATCAGGAGGAAGAGCAGAATTGCCAGGAGGCCCGTGAGCCGCATAACCCACCTCCCGCCGGAATTATACGCCCGAACCGAGCGCGGGCCCGCACAGCCGCCTTTTGCTATCGTCAGCGCTTCGGCCATTGCCACTTCTGGATCGGCTGGGGCGTCCACAACAATGCCAATCCCGAACTGGGCCGCCACCGCAGTTATGCTGCTGTTCGTTTCTCGTGTCTCCCTGGCCCAGCAGGTCACTGTCGCCGCCGCCGCCGACCTTTAGTTCGCGCGGATGTCGCCAGCCGGCTCGAGAAGCAGACCGGCAAGAAGGTGAGGGTCGTCTAGAGAGCTCATCGGCACTCGCCCGGCAAGAAGAAATGTCGTCATGATTCGGATTGCAGCTGGCGCAGCGGTTCAGAGCAGCGGTGCGCCTGCCTGTTTGGCAGCTCCGGCCGCTAAGGCGCGCTTGGATCGATTCGGAGTCAGCCAAGAAACACATACGCTCCTATGACCCCCGCATAACAGGAGCACAGGAAAGGGGTCGGCACCGGCAAAGCAAGGTCAGAGACCCCTTTAGGGGGTGCCTTACCCCTCAAAAATTCCGGTGGCGAACCGGCTTGAAAGGAATCATAAACACAGCTTCCAGGTCGATCGGGTTTCCATTTCTGGTGGCGGGATAGAAATGCCAATGCGATAAAGCCTCGGCGGCATAGCGGTCCAGGCGATCATCGATGCTGCGCAGCAACCGTACATCTCCCACGCTGCCGTCGGCCCGAATCACCGCCCGCAGCGCCACCGTGCCGCCAACGTTCTGCCGCATCAGTTCGATCGGATACGCCGGGTCCACCTTGTGTTGCGGCACCGGCGCCGACAGGTCTCCCTCGTTCCCGTCGTCGTTCAGCTCAGCAAAGCGGATCACCCAACTGCCGCCTCCGGAGTTGAGATTCGGCATGTTCAGCGTCATTGCATAGATGTGGCGCTCGCCGAAGACCTGCTGCGCCAGCGGCTCCGCTTCCGGGTCGGCCGACGTGTACGGTACCGCCTTCGGCAGCGTCGGTCCGCCGCCGCCGTGTCTCGTGCTCGCCATTTCTGCCGCGCTTGGCGGGTTTCTAGAGCCGGAGCCCGGTGCTCCGCCCCTGGCCGCACCGTTTCGGGGCGCGCCCACGTGCAACCCCCGAGGCGCTTCGCCGGTTACATCTCCTGCGTCAATTCCTGCCTGGCTGGCCGTCCCGTGCCCACTAGTATTCTTGTCGGCCACGACATCAGGCGTTGCTGGAGCTCCCGGCTTGCCCTCAGGGGAGGCCGAAAACGAGCCGCGTCGGTTCCCAGGCGGGGGCTCCGGAGGAGCAACCGCTGCGGGTTGAGTGCCCAGGGCGATCATCCGGCCGTCCGCCCCTTGCATCGTGGGTGGCGGCGGCACTACCGGCGCTGCCGGCTCTCGCAGTGAGGCCTGCGTTGGCGTCCGATGTGGGTCTCCCGTTCCAACACGGCCCATGCCTTCGACTTCAGGAGAAGGCGGGACTACAGGCAAAGCCTTCAGGCCCAGGCCGTTCAGCATCGCTGCCGCTCGCCCCGCGTTCGCCGCCAGCTTCGGCGCTGGCGCGACCACTGCTGCGCTCAAGTTCACAGTCCCCAGCGGCCGGGATGCATCCGCATCAACCGCCGGTGGCGGTACGACCACTGCCAATTGCGGCGCCGGCAGCGACCGCCGCTCACCCACGGCGCTCGCCCGCGGGGGCGGTGCCACCACCGCCTCCGCCAGTGAAGAGACCTGTCGCTCCTCTCGCGCCACCTCCGGCGGAGGCCCCACTACCTGATCGGGCGGAGCCAATGGCGGACCGGCGCCTCCGCTCAGGTCCATAGGCACGCGGTCATCGCCCCAAGCCACCATGTTGGGAATCGGAACGCTCTGTTTCAACTCGATGTGGGGCGGCGTGACGATGGTCTGGTCGTGGTTGTCCGCCTCGGGCGGCACCGACAGGATGGGCTGTTTGGCAAACTCCGGCTCACCCTTCCGGGTAGGGCCATTCCTGTCCGTGGCCTTCTTGGCCACGACTTGGCCCGTATCCAGCGGGGGCAAGTATTCGGAGCGCGTGTAATAGATCACCTGCGACCGATCGAACCTGGGCCCGGGGGCCGACTGGGGCCGAGGCGCCCGCACCCGCCCCAGGATCAGGAGCGCAGCCAGGGCCAGCCCATGGCCTAGACCCGACTTGAAGAAGCTTGCCCAGGGCCACGGCCGCCTCACAAACACGTCCGGCCAGAACTCCCCGGACTGCGAACCGACCGGCACTCGCGGGGGGCGGCGAAACAAAATCGCATCCTGCAAGTTCCGCAGAAAGGTCCGACCCCAGGGTTCCAGTTCCAGTAGCAGCTTCGGCTCCGCGTCGGGCGAGGCTTTAGGGCTGGGTGCGGACAGGATGCTGGCAGGCCCGAACAATGCGTCCATGGATCCCCGTACGCGAGCAAAAGTCCTTCAATTATAACGAAGCCGCCTGCCCGTTCACGGCGCAATGCACCCTGGCGTGCACATTACGACGCCCCAACCCGTGTAGTACCATAAGCCCAACAAAGACCCGCGTACGCCGATGAAATCGATATCCAGGTTCCTGCGCCTTGTCTGTGCGTTCCTCTTGTTGTTTGCCTGGACAAGCGCGGCCCTCCTGGCCCAGGAGCCTGGGGCGCAGCAGCGTATCGCCCAGGAGAAAGACAAGCCTGCCCCCTCCGACGCGAAGCCCGACACTCGCCCAGGCGCCCAGTACTCGGGAATGTACACCTTCCTCCAGGAAGGAGAATTCGTACAGATCACCGTCGAAGACGAAGGCCACGTCACCGGCTTTGTCTCCCGCTACGGCGATCAGGAGAGCGACAGGGGAGCCTTCCTGGACCAGTTCTTCAAAACCGGCAAGCTCGAGGCAGACAGGCTGGAGTTCGTCACCGAAACCGTGCATGGCGTGTGGTACGGTTTCAAAGGCGCGGTGGAGCGCGGCGAAGGAAAAAATCCGGGGGACGAAGCCTACTACATACTCAAAGGCACTCTCACGGAAAGCGTGACCGACGCCAACAAGAAGGTCACGACAAGATCACGCTCCGTCACCTTCAAAGCATTTCCCCAGGAAGCTACTCCCAAGCCGGCGACGCGCGAATAGCGAGCCTTGTCCGCTCGCCCAGACGTGACGGGCGCCCTCGGTGTAGCTATCGCCGCTAAGCCTATACGCATGCCGCCCGTCCGCCTCCCCGCCTGCCCCTCGCACTTCTGCGTCGCCCTGAGGAAACACGGACAGCACCGCAAATAGGGGGAGTGGCGCAAAAGTAAAACACAACTATGTGACTCAGAAATGAAACCCTAAGCCCCGGCCGGGGGCGACAGGAAGGGAATTCTACGCCAGCTTGGTCCCACTGTTGAAGCGCCGGGTTTCGGACAGCTTCTGATCCAGCCAGCCACAGTGGTTGGTTTCGAACGCCAGCAGCTCGCGATACTGGTCCAGCAGATTTTCATCCTGCGTCGCCTCCACCAACCGGCGGTAGAAGCGAATGGCGCTGTCTTCGGCGGCGATCGCCACTTCCAGAGCCATCTCGCGAGGAGAACGTCCCACCTTCACCTTGCTAATGGCGAAAATCTCGCCGTTGGACAACCGTGGCACCTCGATGAAATCGCTGATGTCGTCCTCGGTCACCGCACAGGCTTGGGTCCCAAAGCGCTCGAAGTAGCGCTTCTGCAGTTGCGTACCGTGTCCCCGCTCATCGTTCGACATCTCCCAGAACGCAGCCGCAATCTCCAGCGAGGCTGGATCGCGAAACTCGGCGAACATCTCGGCCAGTTCTCGGTAGATCTCGGCGTTCCGCTCCTCGATGAAGATAGCCACGTGCAGCGCTTCCTGGGACGTGAGCGAAGCGAATTCCCGTTTCAAAGGGCCTCCCTGACAAGCATAAAGCATACCCCCTTGAACCGCTGGCGGCAGCATCCCCGCGAAGATTAAGTAGGCCTGAGGTGCCCAGAATGGAACTGGACCTCCTGCTCCGAAGCCATGCCTTAGTAGGTGACTCTCTGCTCCGTCCGCCGCTCGAGATACCAGCAGGGCGCGTATCCCATGTGTGGGAATAGGGCATGCACGCAAGTCTCGACCAGGGGTTCTTCGAACACAAACTCAGTTTTCCCGGCTTTCTCCGGAATCGCATCGTAGCGCCGTATGGTCACCCTCCCAAACGGTTCCCGGCTCCTCGGAATGCGATAGCGGACGGAAATATGGTCTCCCGCGTAGACCGCTGCCACAACCGCCACTGTCGCGAATGTGATCCGCCATTTCATAGTCGGACCCGGGAACCGTCTCTGAACAGCCGAGACCGCCTTGTAAAACCGTCACTAAGTTTCTCATCTTAAGTCTGGGGGATGCGCCGAGAGTCCCACAGGCACGATACAAATCTCCCCCTGCGATACCAGCCGCGAACCAGAGATAATCGTAGCGCCCGCGTCCGGCGCCCCTTCCAGTCTACGTCTTGCCGGGGCGGCGCAACTGTCTCCGGCTGCTAAACTGTGGTGTTGCCTCCCAGAAAAAAAACGCCGGCGCCCAAAGAATCACCCTGCCCTGCGCCCCACCGAGGTGCCGGGGCCAGGGGCCGCATCTTCCTCATCGACGCTATGTCGTTCATCTTCCGCGCTTACCACGCCATGGCGCGGCAGCGTCCCATGTCTACTAAGACCGGCATCCCGACCGCGGCTACGTACGTTTTCGTCAACATGCTGCGCAAGCTGCGCGATGACTTCGCTCCCGAGTACCTGGCCGCGGTCTTCGACGTCGCTGCTCCGACGTTCCGCGACCAGGAAGCCGAAGCCATTACCACCGTCCGCAAGTTTGACATCAAAACGCAGACTTTCCAGGAGATGGAATACCGAGGCTATAAAGCCAACCGCGCCGAGATGCCCGCGGATCTCGCCCAGCAGGTGCCTTACATCCGCCGCGCCCTCGAGGCCTACCGCATTCCCGTTCTCGAGCTCAGAGGCTTCGAAGCCGACGACGTGATCGGCACGCTAGCCCGTCTGGCGGCCGAACGGTCCCATCTCGTCTACGTCGTCTCCAGCGACAAAGACATGTTGCAGCTGGTCAACGACAAGATCCTGGTCCTGAATCCGCCCAAGGACAACCTGGTCGCCGACGCCGCAAAGGTGGAAGAGATCCTGGGCGTTCTTCCCGAGCGCGTCATCGACGTCATGGCCCTGCGCGGCGACGCCATCGACAACATCCCCGGAGCCCCCGGCATCGGCGACAAAGGCTCGGTGGAACTCATCAAGCGCTTCGGCACCGTCGAGCAGGCGCTAGAGCGCGCCGCCGAAGTTGAAAGAAAAACCTACCGCGAATCTCTGCAGAACAACCGAGAAAACATCCTGTTCAGCAAACGCCTGGCGACGATTGACACCCACGTTCCGGTCGAACTGAATGTCGAGGCCATGAGATCCGGCGAGCCGGATGTCGAGACCCTGCGCGCGCTGTTTACCGAACTTGAATTCACTTCGTTGCTTAAAGACCTCCTGCCCGTAATCCAGGTGACCGAGGCGCAGTACCGCGAAGCCAAGTCGGCGGCCGAGGTCGACGAGATCCTGCGCGCCGTCCCTGCCCTTGGTTTCCTCGCCGTGGCGCTTGAGAGCGCTGCCGATGGCGGTGCCCTGCAGCCGACCGCCCAGGAAGAAGACGAGGAAGAAGAACCCGCCGCCGGCCTGCTCCCGCTGTCAGCCGATGCTGCCGAGCCTGCCGCCATGGAGACACCGCGCAGTATCGCCATCTCCGCCGCGCCCGGAACGGCAGCTATAGTGTCTCTCCTGTCCGAGGCGGTGGAGAAGCTGAAGGAGGCGCTTCCCGATCCCAACCTCCCCAAAGCCCTGCACGGCTACAAAGCCGCCATCCATGCCCTGGAGGCTGCGAGATTCCACCTCGCTGGCGTCCGCCATGATTCCCAGCTCTACTCCTACTTGCTTGACCCCACCTACTCCTCCCACGCTCTTGCCGACGTTGCCTTGCGCCGCTTGAACCTGAAGCTCTCGGGAAACCTGGCCGAAGCCGCCGACATCACCGGGCGCCTGGCCACCGCTCTGGCAGCGGAAGTCGCCAGCGCCGGCCTGAAGGCGCTCTACGAGGAAATCGACCTCCCGCTCGCCCCGGTGCTGGCGCGTATGGAAAACGCCGGTGTCAAGATCGATACCGCCGTCCTCGCGCAGATGTCCTCGCGGCTCGACACTGAGGTCGAGGCCAAGGCACGGCAGATCTACCAGCTCTGCGGATTCGATTTCAACATAAACTCGCCCAAGCAGCTGGGCGACGTGCTCTTCAACAAGCTGAACCTGCCTAAGCCTGTGAAGTACGGCAAAGGCAAGACCATCTCCACCGCTGTCGATGTGCTGGAAGGGCTTGCCGCCTCCCACGAAGTTCCCCGCCTTGTCCTCGAGTACCGCCAGCTCGCCAAGCTCAAGTCCACCTATGTCGACGCCCTGCCTGCGTTGCTCAGCCCGGTCACCGGCCGCTTGCACACGACCTTCGACCAGACCGGAACCGCAACTGGACGCCTCTCCTCCGCCAATCCCAACCTGCAGAACATCCCGATCCGCAGCGAACTCGGCCGCGAGATTCGCGCCGCCTTCATTGCCGAACCTGGCCACCTGCTGCTGGCCGCCGATTATTCGCAGATCGAGTTACGCCTGCTGGCGCACTTCTCGCGGGATCCCTTACTGGTGGAGGCCTTCCGCCGCGGCGACGACATCCACACCCTCACCGCCTCCCAGGTCTTCGGCGTGCCCCCGCTGATGGTCACTGCCGATCACCGCCGCCAGGCAAAGGTGGTGAACTTCGGCATCGTCTATGGCCTCTCCGCATTCGGGCTGTCGCAGCAGCTGGGCATCGACCCCGGCGAAGCCCGGCAATTCATTAACGCCTACTTCGAGAAGTACCGGGGGGTGCGCGAGTTCATCGACCGTACCCTCGATGAGGCCCGCCGCGAGCAAAGGGTGAGGACGCTCTTCGGCCGCATCCGCCCCATCCCCGACATCAACAGCAAGAACACCAACCTCCGCGGCTTCGCTGAACGCACCGCCGTCAACACCCCGCTGCAGGGCACCGCCGCCGACCTCATCAAGGTCGCTATGATCCGCATTGACCAGGCCATGCGCGAGCGCGGACTGAAATCCCGCATGACCCTGCAGGTCCACGACGAGCTCGTCTTTGAAGTTCCCGAGAAAGAGGTGGACCTCATGCGTTCCCTGATCCGCGAACAAATGGAGCAAGTCCATCCCCTGGCCGTTCCCTTGGTAGTCGAATTCGGTCTCGGCCCCAACTGGCGCGACCTCGACTGATCGAACTACGATTGCTGGAGCCTCAACGGACGTGACCTGATTGGCGGAACCCGACTTCGCTAACCCGCCGGTCGCGATTTGGACCAAACCCTGCAGCACGGTGGCATCGCCCCGTCCATACTGCGAGGGAGATGTAGGACCCGCGGCCCTGGCATCCTGCTGGTTGTCCCGAGGGCGTCTGCGCCTAGGATGCCAGCGAGGCTCCCGCCGGGCAGCCGCCGCGCCCACGAGAACACCAGGCCACGAGGCCGCTGCACCTTGCTGTCGGCCGGCTTTGCGCTAGACTGAAGAGCGTGGCAGATCTTGGCAGAATCCTTATTCTCCTGGGCCTCGTGGTCGTCGTGGTTGGCGTGTTTTTTCTGCTGATCGGAAGGACCAACCTGCCCCTGGGTCGCCTGCCCGGCGACATCCTTTACCGCGGCAAGAACACCACGTTCTATTTCCCGCTGGCGACTTCCATCCTGCTAAGTGTCATTCTTTCGGTCGCGATCTATGTCATCGGAAAGCTTCGCCACTAGCAGGCTGCCGGAATTGTGTTTTTGGGACCCAGCAGCGCTTCCGGCGGTGCGTCACGAGCCGGACGGGGGTGGCGGGTGTCCGGCGCCGGCTTCCGCGCTGCGATTCAGCCACTGCTGCAACGGCGGTTTTGCGCCGCTCAGGTCGGCCAGTCGCGGGCGCAAATGCTTCAGGAAAGGCATAGGAGCGCCACAGACCCAGGGTCAATCTGGCGCCCAGTCTGCAACAACGGTACACTGCCAACAGTGTCCGTCCTGGACCAGCTCGGCTTCAACTTCCGTCCCCCGGAGCGGCGAATCTGGGCTGTCCGCGAGCTGATCGCGTCCGTGCGTGCCCATGTCGAGCGCGAGTACTCCGAGGTGTGGGTAGAGGGTGAGATCTCTAATTTCCGCGCCCCCGACTCCGGCCATCTTTACTTCACCCTGAAGGACGGCGGCGGCCAGATCAGCGTGGTTATGTTTCGCTCCTCCGCCCGCCTGCTGCGTTTTCGTCCTGCCGACGGCATACAGGTCATCGTTCGCGGACGCGTCACCATCTACGAGGATCGCGGGCAGTTGCAGATCAGCGCCGAGTACGTCGAACCACGCGGTGCGGGCGCGCTGCAGATCGCCTTCGAGCAGCTGAAAGCGAAGCTGGGAGCGGAAGGACTGTTTGACGGCTCACGCAAGAAGCTGGTTCCGGCCTTGCCCGTCGCCATCGGGATCGTGACCTCGCCGCAAGCCGCGGCGCTGCGCGACATCCTGAATATCCTTCGCCGCCGCCACCAGACGGTCAACGTGCGGATCTACCCCGCGCAGGTGCAGGGTGAGAGCGCCGCGGCGGAAGTGGCGGCTGGGGTTGGCTACTTCAACCAGACACAATCGGTCGACGTCATCATCGTGGCCCGGGGCGGCGGTTCCGCGGAGGACCTGGCGGCGTTCAACAACGAAGCGCTGGCCCGCAGCGTAGCCTCCTCCGCGATTCCGGTGATTTCGGCGGTGGGCCATGAAACCGACTTCACCATCCTGGACTTCGTTGCTGATCTGCGCGCGCCTACGCCTTCGGCCGCCGCCGAACTGGTGATCCGCTCGCAGCAGGACGTGGAAGAGCAGCTGGAGAGTCTTCACAACCGCCTCGGCAAAGCCGCGCGCTACCAGTTGCTGATGTCCCGGCAGCGCCTCACGGAAATGGCGCAGCACGGCGCGTTCGGGCGCATGATGGATGTGATCCGCCGTCGCCAGCAGGCGGTTGACGACCTCAGCTACCGTCTGCTCCATGCCATGCGCAACATCCTCGAGGCACATCGCCGCGCTTTCGAGACCCTCGCCGCTGCGGTTCGCCATTACGACCTGCGGCTGGTGCTCGCCGGAACACGCCGTGAACTCGAGGCGCGCACCGGTGCCATGGCCGCCGCTATGCGCGGTCGCCTGTTGCAGCTGCGCTCCCGCTGGGAACGAAACACCAGTCAGCTCGGCTCCCTATCTCCCCTGGCCATCCTGGCGCGCGGCTACGCCCTGGTTTTCGATTCCGCTGGCCGGCTGCTGAAGGACGCGACCAAAGTAAAACCAGGGGACGAGATCTCCGCCCGCCTAGCCCACGGCATGATCGCCGCAACCGTCAAGAAAAGCTCGGAATAGTTGCCAACAATCTGTGGTGCGGGTGTGTCCGAGTCCTTCCATGATCTTCCCCCCCCGCCATTCCCGCCGCAGCCGCGACCTGTCCCCGTCCACCGTTTACTACCCAGGCGACCCACCACCCCGGCTGCGAAGTCCGAGCTTGGCAGCGCCGCGGTCCGCAGCCTGCTGGATTACAATAAGAATTGCGGTCGGCCGTCTCGATATTCTTGAGCAGAGAGGCGCAGTGTGAAGCAGTTTCTGGCGCCGTTACCGCAGGTGTCGCTGATCACCGTTCTCGACATTCTGCTGGTAGCGGCGGTGATCTATCAGTTCCTGATGCTGATCCGCGGCACCCGTGCCGTGCCCATGCTGGTGGGCGTCGCCGGCATCGCGCTTGCCGTCTACATCGCCCGCATCGGACAGCTGACGACCTTCAACTGGCTGGTCAGCACGCTTATTCCCTACGTGATCTTTGCCCTGATCGTGGTCTTCCAGTCCGAAATCCGCCATGCCCTCGCCAACCTCGGCAGCCGCCTGACCTTCAGCCGCGCCATCAGCTCTGAAGCCGACGCCTATGATGACATCGTGCTGGCCGCAAACCTTTTTTCCCAGAATCAGACTGGCGCCCTCATCGTCATCGAGCGCGAGATCGGCCTCCGAACCTACATCGAGAGCGGTGTTCCCCTCGATGCCAAGCTCTCCTACGACCTGCTGGCCACCATCTTCCGGCCCAGCGCCCCGCTGCATGACGGCGCCGTGATCGTGCAAGAGGACCGCATCGCCGCTGCCGCCTGCTTCCTACCGCTCTCGATGAATCCCGTGCTCTCCACTCAGCTCGGAACGCGTCACCGCGCGGCCATTGGCATCACCGAAGAAACCGACGCCATCGCCGTCGTCGTCTCCGAGGAGAGCGGTGCCATCAGCCTGGCGGTGGCGGGCAACATCGAGCGCGATCTCACCGTCGAACGGCTCCGCGATCGCCTCAGTGCCCTGTTGCGGCGTTACGTCCCGCCGGCGACTTTGCCCACCCCGATCGTGAACCACGGCGAACCCGAGGTGGACCGCGCCACCGGACCCGGTGCCAGCGATCCAGCGTATTCTCCCGAGGTCGATCGCTAGCCATGCTGGACTTCCTCCGCCGCTATGTCTTTGCCAACCTCGCCCTGAAACTGCTCTCCCTGGCGCTGGCCGTAGGACTGTGGCTGGCCATTACTCGCGATCCCATCGCCGAGGTGGAAGTTACCGTGCCGATCGAGTTCCACCACGTTCCCGGCAACCTGGAAATCAGTTCCATGAACATTCCCGAAGCGCAGGTGCGGGTTCGCGGACCCGAGCGTGTCATCCACCAGCTCCGCCCCGCCGATGTGCGGGTCGAGGTGGACGTGTCTGGCGTCAAGCCGGGCGAGCGCACCTTCGACCTGACCGCCCAGCAGGTGCACCAGCCTCGTGCTCTGGAAGTTGTGCAGGTGGTTCCCAGCCAGGTTCGCCTCAGTTTCGACACCGGAATCACCCGCCAGGTCCCGGTTCGTCCGCGCGTGATCGGAGTGTTCGCGCCGGGCGTGCGCATCACTCAAGTGCTGGCGACTCCCGCCACGGTTGCGATCACCGGGCCGAAGCAGCGAGTGGAAGCTGTCGAAGCCGCCACCACCGATCCAGTCGACGCCTCGGGCACCATGAGCCGGAGCACATTCGTGACCAGTGCCTACGTCGCCGATCCGCTGGTGCAGATGATCCGCCCGGTCCCCGTCCGAGTCACCGTTGTCGTGGAGGGCGAGGCCACTTCCCCGGAGCCGAAGGCAGAGTCACGCCCATGAGCCAACCTACCAGACAGCTGTTCGGGACCGACGGCATTCGCGGCGTTGCCGGCGAGTTCCCGCTGACCCCCGAGAGCGTGTACGTCATCGGCCGGGCCCTCGGTCACGACCTCCTACGTGCTGCTGCCAAACCGCGCGTCCTAATGGGCCAGGATACGCGCCAATCCAGCGCCTGGATCGCCGATCGCGTCGCCCTGGGCCTGGCTTCCGTCGGCGTGCAGGTCGAAAGCGCCGGCGTCATCACCACCCCCGGCGTAGCCTATTTGGCCCGCGCCCACGCCTTCGCCGCGGGCGTAGTGGTCTCGGCTTCGCACAACCCCTGGACCGACAACGGCATCAAGGTTTTCTCGGGCGACGGCTACAAGCTCCCGGACGCCCGCGAGATGGCCATCGAGCAGGAGATCTTCAGCCTGCTCCAGAATCTTCCGCCGGAAGTCGAACCGCAGCCCATGCCGCCCAGCCTTCCTGGAGCCAGCCAGTTGCGGGAAGCCTATATCCGCTGGTTAGCCGGCAATGTCTCGACCAGTCTGAGCCGCTACCGGATCCTGGTCGACTGCGCCCATGGTGCGGCAACGGCCGAGGCCCCGGAACTGTTCCGCGCCTGCGGTATCCCGGCAACCTTTGTGCATGCGGCTCCGGACGGGAAGAACATCAACGAGGCTTGCGGAGCTTTGCATCCGGAGGCGCTTGCCAGGTTGGTAGCCGAACAGCCCGGCAGATTCGACCTGGGCGTGACCTTCGATGGCGACGCGGACCGCGCCCTGTTCTGTGATGGCGAGGGCAGGATCGTCAACGGCGATGCGGTCATGCTGCTGGCGGGTCGTGATATGCAGGCCCGGGGTGCGCTCGCGGGGAACACGATAGTGGCTACCACCATGTCGAACATGGGGCTGGAAGTGGCGCTCCGGCGTTCCGGCATCAGCCTGATCCGGGCTAACGTCGGCGACAAGTATGTGCTCGAGACCATGCAGAAGACCGGCGCCACTCTGGGCGGAGAACAGTCGGGCCACATCCTGTTCCGCGACGGCGACGCTACCACTGGCGACGGCCTCCTGACCGCCCTCCGCGTCCTAGACATTATGGCGCGCACCGACCGCCCGCTTGCCGATCTCGTGCGCGACCTGAAAGTCTTTCCCCAGACCATTCAGAACGTGCGCGTGCGGGAGAAGCTGCCGCTTACCCAGGTTCCCGAAATTCAACGCGCCATCGAGAAGGCCGAACAGGAGCTCGACGGCAATGGCCGTGTCGTAGTGCGCTACTCCGGCACTGAGGCCCTGGCCCGCGTGATGGTCGAGGCCGAATCCGAAGAGAGAATGCGGGCTCTGGCCGAGGACATCGCTTCCGCTATCCGCACCTGCCTTGGCGCCTGAATCTTGCCCTCCGCGTCTGATCGCCCTGTTTTGTAGCCCGGGACGGCCTTGCACTGTCACAGACCGCATGACTGTTCTGGTTCCCCCTTGCGCAATCTCCGGTTCACATGGTATAAACATTTCACCGAGAGCAGTGTGTGTGGCTAGCCGGGCGAAATTCTGCAGCTCTCGTCGCGCGTCCGGCATCAAAGGAAGTGAACCAATTAACCCCGGCCACGGGGTTCGCATTCGGGGACAAGGTTCCTCGAAGGGTTTAAGCGGCATTCGCAAGAACCTCCAAGCGATCTTTTCCCATGTCAAGCCCTTCCGCCTCGGCTCGTGCCGAAAGTCGACCCGGGTTCGCGCGGAAGACGCGTTTCATCGCGCTTGAAGAGCTGAAAAAGCTCCTCTGAGTCGAGTCCGAGCTGCCACAGGTGGTGTGCAAATCTTGTGGAAGCCCTGTGATTTCTTAGGGTTGACAGTGTTCTGATGAACGCGGTAGGCTGGCAAGGTTTCGAGGACAGACGAGCGCGCGTTGGTGTGCGTCCGTTCTGGACTGAAGCGCGCCGCCCAGTGCGGACAGCGATTCGGTCTTTGACAAACAGGTTGAACGTGCCAGTTATGAGTAGGGAGGTTCGGGCTCAAGTCCGAGCGTACTCACGAACTTGTTCAGTTCAAGGCGGTCGGTAGCATCCGGAGCAATCCTGAAAGCTAGCGGCGCGCCAAGGGCTGAACTTCAGGTTTCAAACGAGAGTTTGATCCTGGCTCAGAATCAACGCTGGCGGCGTGCCTAACACATGCAAGTCGAACGAGAAAGGGGAGCAATCCCTGAGTAAAGTGGCGACCGGGTGAGTAACACGTGACCAACCTACCTTCGAGTGGGGGATAACCTCGGGAAACCGGGGCTAATACCGCATAATATCCTCGGGGCGGAAGTCCTGGGGATCAAAGGAGCAATTCGCTGGAAGAGGGGGTCGCGGCCGATTAGTTAGTTGGCGGGGTAATGGCCCACCAAGACGAAGATCGGTAGCCGGCCTGAGAGGGCGCACGGCCACACTGGAACTGAAACACGGTCCAGACTCCTACGGGAGGCAGCAGTGGGGAATTTTGCGCAATGGGGGAAACCCTGACGCAGCAACGCCGCGTGGAGGATGAAGTCCCTTGGGACGTAAACTCCTTTCGA
>DASPST010000109.1:0-36080 GCA_035623795.1 Terriglobales bacterium | reverse complement strand
CGGGCTCATACGTAGCATTACGTCTGAGCCAGTGTTTACCGGATGCTTTTGGCCGACCGAAGGAAGCCTCCCAGAGCTTGCGATGTCAGGAAAATGTATTAGTTCCGCTCATGAATGGATTGTTATTTTTGCGCAGTCCCTAAGCGCGCTGTGAGTGTTCGACTAGCAAGGCAATTCCTTGCCCCCCTCCGATACATGCGGAGGCTATACCGTAACGACCTCCGCAACGGGCCAGTTCGCGGGAGAGTGTGACCGCCAGTCGTACCCCAGTTGCGGCCAGCGGGTGGCCAATCGCGATAGCCCCACCGTTAACGTTGACTTTGGAATGGTCCAGTCCAAGCAGGCGCTCGCATGCTAATACCTGGGCGGCAAAAGCCTCGTTAATTTCAAAACGATCGATTTGCTCCAGGTTCAACCCAGTGGACTCCAGCATCTTTTGGATGGCAGATACCGGCCCGATCCCCATGATTTCCGGGGGGACGCCGACCACAACTCCGGCGAGCACTTGAGCCAGAGGCTGTCGCGTCTGGGAGCGCGCAAAAGTGCCGGAGGCGATCAGCGCAGCGGCCGCTCCATCCACGATGCCGGAACTGTTGCCGGCGGTTTGAACTCCGCCGAAAGCCGGCGGCAATTTGGAAAGACTCTCCATCGAAGACTCTCGAATATGGCTGTCCGCGCTGAACGATTCCACTTCGCGCGGGAGACGGAGTCCACGCGACGCGTAGCCCTCCCGCTCGAAGGTTTCGTTCACCACTGTCGCGATCTCTCCACTCAGGAAGCAAGCCGCCTGCGAGGCAATCGCTCGTGCAAAGCTGTCCGCCGCAAAACGGTCGGCCTCCTCTCGCGAGATGTGCTCACGCTTGGCCAACATCTCCGTGCTGCCCCCCATCGTCAGGTTGGGGCAGGTATCGAGCAATGCCTCCCAAAGAAAGTCCTTGAACTCGACTTTGCCCAGCTGAAATCCACCCCGGTGCGTGTAGGCAGCGATCGGGTTGCGAGACATCGACTCCGTGCCCACGACCAAGGCCAGATCCGCCTTGCCCAGTCTGATGGAATCCGCGGCCTGGAGAATCCCCTCGATTCCCGTTCCACAGACGCGTTGTACCAGGTGAGCCGGTACCTCGATTGGGACCCCGGAGTAGATTCCGATGTGCCGGGGCAGAACGTAAGCGTCGAAACTGGCCTGGGCCACATTTCCGGCAATGACGCCGCCCACCTCGTCCGGCGATACTCCAGATCGTCGGAACACCTCGCGGGCAGCCTTGATACCCAGGTCGGTGGGAGAAATCAGGCCTAACACAGAGTTGTAGTCGGCGAAGGGCGTGCGCACGCCGTCCAGGAGCCAAACATCATCGTAGTGTGAGAACAGTCCTTTAGACCGAGATGTCATGCGAGCGTCCTTCGCTGTGGCTCCAATCCCCCGTTCAACACGTGCTAGATATGCGGAACACCGTCCGCGATCGGGGGGGCGGTTTTGGCCGGGGAGGGCTCCCGGTGAGAGATTTTTGGCATACCGTACCGGGCGCGGTGCTTGTTGCCCCAAGCGCTCATCAGCTTGAGGATGGGCTTCAAGGATGCGCCGTGCCGGGTGAGCGAATACTCGACTTTCGGAGGAACCTCTGCATACACCTTGCGGTGGATGATTTCGTCGCGTTCGAGTTCGCGCAAGTGCTGGGTCAGCATCTTTTTAGTGAGACCAGGAATCAACCGCTGCAGCTCTCCGAATCTGCGAGTGCCTCCCTCGAGATAGAAGAGAATGAGAGCCTTCCACTTCCCACCGATGATGTCGGCGGTCAACTTGACTGGGCAATAGAATTCTTCCACCGGAGCCTCCCCACCAAGTTACTGAAAGGTGCCTACTAGCAATAAAGATACTTTAGCTTAGAATTCCCTCCCAGGTAAGGGGGAACCGCTTGATCGGGAAGGGTGGGGTAGGAAGGACCAGGCCATTCAGGGATGTCGAGGGAGGCATTCGTCGACAGACCGCCGTGTGGGCCGAGATCTCCCTTTTGTCCTAGACGCGCAAATCCCTCAACCAGAGGACTGCATGAGCAGCAAGCGACCCGTGGTTATCTACGGGGCGAGTGGTTTTTCGGGACGGCTCGTCGCCGAGTTTCTGCGAGAATACAGCGTTCCGTTCATCGCAGCGGGGCGGAACCGGACGCGGATCGAGGATGTTTTAAGCCGGGTTCCCGGCATCGAAACCGCCGACTACGAGGTTGTGGAGACCACCGGGTCCGTCACGGAACTCACACGGCTCTTCGCTGGAGCGAGAGTGGTGTGCAACACTGTCGGACCCTTCCTCTACAACGGCCCACGGGTTATCGAGGCCTGCTTGCAAGCGGGGTGCCACTACCTCGACATTGGGGGTGAGCAGGCGTGGCTTCGGGAAGTTGCGGAAAACTGGGGAGAGAAGTTCGCGCAGCGGGGCTTGCTTGCGGCGCCCGCCACCGCCTTCATGTCGACGGTCAGCGATGCGGCGGCGCGCCTCTGTCTCGAGACAGGCTCCATCGATACGCTCGAGATCATAACAATGTTTAAGGGGATTCCCACCTTCGGGTCGACGCAGACGATCTTTGCCGTAATCAAAACCGACGCATTTTATCTGGAACAGAACCGCTACAAGCCCTGGCCCCGTGCCGCGCGTTACGAGGTCGTCGTGCCCGGTTCGATCCAGACACAACTGGCCCTGGCGTGGGGCGGCTTTCCACATCCGGTGTGGTACAGGCATCACCCGCAGGTTGCCAATGTCCGGTCATTAGGTGGACTGCTTGATCGTCAAATCATGGAGAGCGTGGCTGCCACGGAGAAGATGTTCGAAGATCAAATCCGGCCATTACCCCAGGAAGAACAGGAACGAAGGCTGGGCGAAATGGCCAACGCCGTACAAGGCGGCACGCCTCCGCGGGAAAACAGTCGTGAACATCGCACCATTGATGTTGTCGTCGCACGCGGCAGTACAGATTATGCACAATGTGTTGTGTTCGGAACTTGTTGCTACCGGCAAACCGGCCTCATCCAGGCATTCGGCGCGCACCACCTGTCACACACTGCCCCGCGAAAGGTGGGCTTTGCATCGGCTGCGGAAGCCTTAGGACACCGGGAGATTCTCAAAGTGCTGGAGGGACAGGGTCTCTCCAAGGCGCGACTGTCTTCGTCGTGCGGATCCGGTCATGCGGGCGATTGATTACTTCGATAAAGGTGCGGAAATCGCCCCGACACGCATCGCGGTGATCGACGGGGATGCCCGTTACACGTACGGTGAAGTCCACAGAATCACGGAACGCATTGCGCGCGCCTTGTGGGGGGCAGGACTCAGAGGCGAGCGGTCAGCTGCGATTTTCTCGCCCAATGACGCCCGGGTTTTGTTTTGCATGCTGGGCATCATGCGCGCGGGCGGCGTCTGGGTTCCGATTAACTATCGAAACGCCATCGCTGCGAATGCCGAGTACCTGAGTTACGTGGAGACGGAGTGGCTGTTCTATCACAGCAGTTTCCGCGACTGCATCCGCGAACTGAAGGAGCGTGTTCCATCCCTGAAGGGCTTGGTTTGCCTCGATAGTGACGAGGGCGACCACCCGTCGCTGCATACGTTTATGGAAAGCGGTTGGAGCGCGGAGAGCATCGAATGGGGCGACCCTCACGGCAACCGTGATCGCTTGGTGGGCCTTGTACCAACCGGAGGCACCACGGGGCCGGCCAAAGGAGTACGCGTCACAAGTCTGGCCTGGGGTGCCATGACAGAGATGGCCACCCATTACTGGCGTTGCCCCGAGGCAGATGCAGTCTGCCTTAACAGTGCTCCGCTGTCTCACGCCGCCGGGGTCGTGGCCTTCACCATGTGCGCGATAGGAGCCACCAACGTCATCCTGCCCAAGTTCGACGCGGGAGAAGTGTTGCGTAGCATCGGGCATTACCGGGCTACCCATCTGTTTTTGCCACCTACGGCCCTGTATCACTTGCTTGCGCATCCGGATGTAAGAAGGTTCGACTATTCCAGTCTGCGAGTTTTTCTTTTGGCCGGCTCCCCGGTCTCTCCTCACAAGCTCAAGCAGGCGGTGGAGATTTTCGGTCCGTGCCTGTGCCAGTGCTACGGCCAGACGGAATCCCCCATGCTTCTGACCTGGATGGATGCCAAGACGGTGGCAGCCGCTGCGGCGGGCGACCAACCCCAACGGCTGGGAAGCTGTGGTCGGGCAACCTCGGCCGTGCGGCTGGCCATCATGAACGAGGAAGGCCGGCTCCTCCCGCGGAACGAAAAAGGAGAAATCGTGGCCCGCGGTACGCTCGTCACTGCCGGTTACCACAAAATGCCCGAAGCCACTGCCGAAATCCGTAGATATGGATGGCACCACACCGGGGATGTCGGATACATGGATCATGACGGATACGTCTACATCGTAGACCGGAAGAAAGACATGATCATCACCGGGGGCTTCAACGTATATTGCGCAGAGGTGGAGGCGGGGATCATGGCGCTCACGCAGGTTCACGAGTGCGCCGTGATTGGGGTCCCCCACGAGACCTGGGGTGAAGCGGTCACAGCGATCGTGGTGCTGCGCTGCGGAGCGTCGCTGACCGAGGACAGGATCATCGCGCACTGCAAGGAGAGTTTGGGAGGTGTCAAAGCGCCCAAATCCGTCGAGTTCCGTGCGGAGATTCCCAAGACGCCCGCGGGAAAAATTGACCGGCTAGCTCTGCGCAGGCCCTATTGGGCCGGCCTGGAACGGCAGGTTCATTAGGCGGGGAGGGAAGCCCCATGCTCACCACTCTCAAAGTTCCGAAAACGGGCGGCATCCCAACCACGAAAGCCAACGTGGTGCGCTGGCTCAAACGGGAGGGCGAACACGTAGGCCGCGGTGAGCCAGTGGTCGAGCTCGAGACTGAAAAGGTGAGCTACCAGCTGGAGTCGCCCCTGGAGGGTATTTTGATCAAGATTCTCGCGCAGGAGAATTCTCAAGTGCCAGTCGGTGAGGCACTCTGCCAGATTGGTCCTCGACAGAACAGCGTATCCTCCTAGCACCAAAGGAGCGGAAATGCGAAAAAGACAAGACCTGGGAAAAGACCGGTTGATTTGGATATACACGCAAATGATGCGCGTGCGCGAGTTCGAGGAAAGGGTGAAGCGGACATTTCTGCAACACCCGGGCGCCATGCGCGGTCATACGCATCTGGCTGACGGTGCCGAAGCCAGCATCGTGGGTGCACTCGCAACCAGAGACGAGACCGATCCGGTCATGCCCAGCTATCGCTGTCACGGCTATCCCATCGTGCTGGGTACGTCTCCGCGACGGATGATGGCCGAACTTTACGGACGCAAAGACGGGCTGTGCCAGGGTTTCGGCGGCTCAATGCACTTGGCCGATCCTGAACATCACTTCCCGGGCACCTCGGGAATCGTCGGGCAAAGCATCGCTCACGCCACGGGCGCGGCTCTGACCGCACAAGTGAAGGGCACCGGCCAGGTCGTCTATTGTTTCTTCGGGGACGGAGCTTCGAAGCAGGGAGCCTTCTACGAATCTCTGAACCTGGCCACCATTTGGAAGCTGCCTATTGTCTATGTGCTTGAGAACAATCAATATCAAGCCTACACGCACGTCAGTTTGGAGGATGCGAACTACGCCGCGGGCGACCCCCTTGCGAAGAAAGCCGAAGCGTTCAGCATTCCCGGCGTGACCGTGGATGGTACCGCCCCTCTGGAAGTGTACGAGAAGGTCGGAGACGCAGTCGACCGCGCCCGGTCCGGGCAAGGTCCCAGTCTGATCGAATCCAAATTCTACCGCTTCAGCGCGCATGGAAATGCCATCACCGTTCCGCCTGCCCCCACCCAATTTCCTGAGCACGAGGCTGTGGGCGTGTATGGGAACAAGGAGGAATACCAGACGGCAAGAGCCAATGACCCGGTCCAGCACTTCCGAGGCGAGCTGATCCGCAAGGGGATCATGACGGAGGCCGAAGCACAGCGAATCGATGCCGGTGCCAATGCCGAAATGGATGATGCCGTGCAATTTGCCCTGGCCAGCCCCCACCCGGCCGGGGAAGATGCACTTAAGTACGTGTACGCGTAAGGAGATCCCATGCCACAGGAAATGATGTACGGTGAGGCGATGGCCAGGGCCATTATGGAGGAGATGAAGCGGGACGAAAGCGTCGTCTTCTACGGTCAGAACATGGCCATGACTGAGCGCGATCCTATGTTGAAAAGCTTCGGACGCAACCGGGTCCGTCTCGCGCCCATTTCGGAGACGGCCGAGATCGGAATCGCGGTAGGAGCCGCCTTGACGGGCCTACGGCCGATCGTCGAACTGTGGATGAGCGAATTCATGCTTGTAGCCATGGACCAAGTCATTAACGAAGCGCCCCGCTTGCGTTACATGTCCGGAGGGCAAGTGAAGGTCCCGCTTGTGTTGAAAGCTGGGTTCGGTTTTGCCGCGGGATGGGCCGGTCAACACTCCAATTGCATCTATCACACCATGATGGGGATCCCAGGACTGAAGCTGGTCATGCCATCCACTCCCGCCGATGCCAAAGGCTTGATGGCAGCGGCCATCCGCGACGACAACCCGGTGGTGTATCTCCACCACTACATGCTGACTCTGGAGCAAGGTGAAGTGCCGGAGGGAGAATACGTCGTTCCGCTCGGAGCTGCGGATGTCAAGCGGCGAGGGACTGATGTCACCATTGTCGCTACAGGTTGGATGGTCAAGAAATCGCTGGCCGCCGCCCAACGGTTGGCCGACGAAGGCATCAGCGCCGAAGTCGTCGATCCGCGGACCTTGGCGCCCCTGGACGTCGAGACGATCGTGAACTCGGTGAAGAAGACCGGCCGCGTCGTGCTCGTCGACCAGGCGCCTCGACACGCTTCGGCGGCTGTGGTCATCGCCGGGGAAATCGCCGAGCATGGATTCGAATCACTGCGTGCTCCCGTGAAACTGGTAACGACGTGTGATGCCTCCATCCCCTACAGCGAGCCGATGGAGAATTATCTCTTGCCGAACGAGGACAAGATTGTCGCGGCCGTGAAGTCGGTGCTTGCCCACCAGGCGGTCGCGGCTTGAGCGGAGCGTGATGAGCGGCAACGCGGAACTGCTTGCCTCCTACTGGACCATCTCGGCGGCGCCACCTCATACCGACCGCGAGTACAGTCTATTTGACTTTCGGGAAAGGGTGGAAGCAGCGGCCAGAGCCGGGTTCAAGGGCTTTGGCATCTGGCACGCGGACTTGGAACACGTCCTCCGTACCCGCAGCCTGCAGGAGATGAAGCGGATCCTGGACGACAACGGGATCAAGTACGTCGAACTGGAATTCCTGACGGACTGGTTTCTGGACGGAGAACGCAAGAAGCGGTCCGACTTGAAAAGGAAAATGTTGCTGGGAGCGGCTGAAGCCCTGGGAGCCCGGCACGTCAAGGTAGGTGACTTCCAGCGGCAGAAGTGTCCCATGCCGCACCTGATTGAAGCTTTCGCGGAGCTGTGTGCGGAGGGCGCGGAACACGGTACCCAGATTGGGTTTGAGCTCATGCCCTTCGCCATGATCGATTCGCTTGAAGACTCACGGAAAATGGTCGAAGGCGCTGGCGCCGAGAATGGCGGCATTGTGTTCGACTTGTGGCACCTGGTTAAGCTCGGGATACCGTATGCAGAAATCGAACGCGTGCCGCTGCAACTGGTTACCAGCGTCGAGCTCAACGACGGCACCTTCTCCGCGCCCTGGAGCCTTCACGAAGACACGGTTAACCACCGCAGGTTGTGCGGCGAAGGGGAATTCGACATTAGGGGCTTCATCGACTGCCTCCAACGGATGGGATACACCGGTCCATGGGGCATCGAAGTCCTATCCGAAACGTTGCGTCAGTGGCCGCTAGAGCGGCTCACTACGCAGGCCTTCAGCACCACTGCAGCCCAATTCCGACCCTAGAGGGAATCGTTGTAAATTGGGAGGAAACCGGCGTCGGCCACTCGCAAACCCGAACAGGCTTTGAGTATGTCGCGAGAACTGCGGAGTTGTCCCAGCAACGCTACATCCCCCTTCTAGCGGGGTAGTCATCTATTGTGGCCTGAACGAGAGAGACGAATCCTGCGCTGGGTGAGGCCGGTTACCGGGAGTTGGGCAGGCTGATGCGCGGGTGTTGGAGGATCGAAAATATTAGGGCCGGCCCGCTACCGATACAGTGTCCTCATAACGGGCGCCACAATAGTGGGTCGGCAGCCGCCCCTCCCTCCATTCCGCAAAGCCCCTGAAACGCGGGATGAGGGCGTGTCTCGTCACCTACACTTCAACCGGGGACCCAGCCGACGTTTGCCTAATCGTACGCCGCAAGATCAAGTACAGAAGCAGCCACAGCGGCGCGGCCCAAACGTACCAGAAGGTCCTTAACCCGAGAGCTATAAAAGTGAACACAACGACATTGCTGGCGATGAACGCGCCGATGACCTGGGCCGCGACTGAATCGCGGGAACGCAGAAGCCATACGGTAGATTGCATCAGAACCGGCAACAGAACCACCAGATCGAAGAACCAACCATAAGGAATTGTCACCAGCGACACCAAAAGCAGCAATGGCATCTTGCCCAACCAGCCCCAGTCATCACGGTGCGCCCGCCAATACTGGAGAAACCAGACCAAACCGACGGCTGAGGGAATGAACTGCAACCAGTGTTTTTCCGCACCGAAGATCAAGCGCAGTACACCTCCCAACACCGGATAAGCCTCGTCCAAGATCCCCTGATCGTGCCACAAAGAAAAATACTGTCGGAAGATGGCAGGGTCGAGCAGCACAGCTATCCCGCTGCACACGAACCAAGCCACACCGAAACCGGTTAGTATAGACCAACGTCGCTCTCTCGCAGTCCAGAGCAGCAGCGCTATCCAGAACAGGTATAGAAGGTGAGGTTTAAGAGCGACTGGCAAAAGGAGCATCCCGGCGACGAAGTCTTGTCGCTGTCGTTCGACGAGCAGGAAGGCCGTTATTCCGAGCACGATCAGTGGGCCAATCTGGCCGAGTATCAAGACCGTAAGAGTAGGCGCAAACAATATGCCTACAAACCATTTCAGATGCCGTCCCGAGTTACCACCCCCATATAACCGCCAGCTCCATTCAATGCTTGCCCCCACCATCATGAGCGTGGCCCAGAGCCACAACAAGCGGCTGCGGTGCGGTTCAATTAGCGCCAGAGGTGCCATAAACGTCAGTGCCCAAGGCGGACTGAACGGAATGAGGGCTGTATCTCCATTTCTTTTCAAGGACCGCTCGAGTTCCAGCAGCTGGCGAGGCGAATATGGGTTGCCGCCTGAGAGAAGCAGTTTGCCTGCGGACCAGTACTGGACAAAGTCGTTGGTTTGAAGAATCGACGAACGGCTTAAATTCGTGACATCCCAACCCAATACCACGAATACCGCAATCAGCAAGAGCCACCGTTGATTCTCGCCTAGGACCCGCATTGATACCCCATCCTCAATAATTACCCTCGGTTGATCGGAAGCTCTTTACAACATGTCGAACGACGTCGGGCGTGTCAAGGGACTTGGGCCCTTGGTATCTGTAGGTCTGGGTTTCCTGGCGGCGCGTAGGCTCGACTCGAGAAACACCCTGGTTGCTAACCTGATCCAGGCCGGATGTTATCATCCGGCTCGCGCGTGACCCTCGGATTGACCAACCTGACGAACAACAATTAGACAGAGTCGTCCGACAGACATGAGGTTAGTTCTCTGAGCTCGCTGATCACGGTTGCAGGCGCCGGCCATCGGCCCCAACCGGTCGGCGTGCAGGGGGGCCTCCATGGATGTTTGAACACTTAAGGCTCGCTCCTCACCAACGGCGTGCGACTTATGACTTCCGGGGCAAGACTCTCTCCAGGCCGATAGCTGCAATACAGGCTCCTCGTAGTTTCCATCATCAGCAGCGAGTGACGTTGTGCGGCGGCGAACAAGCCGGCCGGATCGCGCCTTGCGAATTCCGTAGTACCGGACCTGTGCAAGCGAGGGGCAGGCGCGGCGTGCGGCGTATCAGTGCGAGACGATTCGAGCCGTGTGTCGATCGCATTTCTGCCAGAAGCAAGCTGCAAGACGCGACCGCAAAGGCTGGGCTTCGAAAAGCATCCGCGCTTAGTTATTGAGGTTTGGCACCCGGATCTCACGCCCCCCCGGGCATAGGCCGCCAGCCGTACATCCTGCCGCGGGCCGCGCTGCGCTTCCAGTCGGCAGCGGTGGCAACGCGGTGGCTTGTTCGGGCGTGAAATAGCGCACTGTCACATCTTCGCCAATATATTTGACGTGACTCTTCGCGAGTGACATTTGCTGCGGCTGGGGTCGGGGAATGAAATACCGCACCTTCACACCTTGTGCCAGGTAGTCGAGTTCGTTCTCCCCGACCCATACCCATCGCGGCAACGTCCTGGCAGCCTTCCTCCCGTCCTCTGCTCTTCCGGTTTGCAGCCTGGACATAGTGTCTGCCGGATGTGGTTTCGCAGACGCAAAGGGCGCCCCCAGCGCGATGGCAGATGAGCTTGCAGATGCTGAAAAAGCTGCAGACAACGCCGGACGGCGACCGCTATAGGCGATCCAGCTAGCCAGGGCGAGTATCGCGGCCAAGGCCGCTTGCCATCCGCGCCCATACAGGCGCAGGGGTTCGGCTGGCGGCGAGATGATTGACACTGCCGCCGGGGTCTTCTCGTGTTCCACTTCGTCGGCATACCAAATCGCCTCTTCGACTAGGCCAGCTATCACTCGATAGGTGGCCATCTCTCGATAACCAAAGGCATGCACTTCGGCAAAAAAAATCTGCAGCGCTCCGGCCACCGTGCCGTTGTGATAAATCGGCAGGATCAGCAGCGATTTGGCTCCGAACTGCCGGCAAATCGCCGCTTCAATGCGTGTGTCGGTCTGGGCGTCCTCGACACGCAGAATTTCGCCTCTGTCATACCCTGACACGCTCAGTGTCGCCATAACACGCCGTCCTACGTAAGAGGCGGCGCTTCCGCATCCGGCCCGATAAACGAGTTGATTTCTTTCCAGAAGGGCGATGGCAATTCCGCTGGCGTTAGCCACGTTTCGCGCACAGCGAGCGATCAAATGAACGGCACGGTCAAAGTCGAACTCGCCTATCGCGATCGACCGTTGGAGATCGAGAAGGTCAGAAAATGACGGCGTATCCCGAGCGTGTTCCTGCACGACAAAGGCGCCGCCGGAAGGTTTCTCGAGGTATTCCAGATTGGGGCGAACGGAATGGGTATGCATACCCGCGGCCTCCGATTCTGCGGCTACTTCTGGTCACGTCAGTGGATGAGCGGTACAAACCAGTTCCGGGGCTGCATCGCAGTTTCACATCGAAGTGAGGGCCTGTCAATACGCCGCCCGCATTATCGCGACCGTCATACCTTTTCCAGCTTCGATACCGAGACCGGCCTTTCGACTGGTGCTTGTCGTTTTCGAGCCCAATTGATTACCGCGGTACCGTGTCCTTCTGTCTTCGAGAATTAACACAGTATTGACCTGCCTGTAAGAAATCAGTTGCACACTAAATGGTGCTATCCCCGGCGAGGACCCTCATGCGTAAGTTGACGATCGTTTTCTTCGACGCCGGCGGAGGGCATCGCAATGCCGCCGAGGCGCTCAAGGGCACGCTAGAGACACAGGCGCGACCCTGGGAAGTTTGTCTTCTCAACCTGCAGGAGTTACTCGATTCCCTAGACCTCATTCGGCGCGCGACGGGCATCCGCATCCAGGACGGGTACAACCTGATCCTGCGCAGAGGCTGGACGCGTCCGACACCGCAACTTCTGGGGCTACTGCGCGGCCTGATCCGGCTGTACCACCGGCAGGTGGTCGCCGCGCTTCAGAAATATTGGCAGCAAAACCGGACTGACCTGGTGCTGTCGGTAATCCCCCTGTTCAACCGGGCGCTGGCGGAGAGCTTGCGGGAGTCTGCTCCGGCTACGGCCTTTGCCACATTGCTGACCGATTTGGCGGACTGTCCACCGCATTTCTGGATGGAGGACGAGTCAGAGTTCCTGATTTGCGGCACCGAGCGCGCCGAGCAGCAGGCGCTCGAGATGGGCCACGCGCGCTCCCGCGTGTTCAAGACCTCGGGCATGATCCTGAAGCCAAAGTTTTACGAGAAGCCGCGGGTCAACGTCGCGGCGGAGAGGGCGCGGCACGGATTGGATCCTGAGTTACCGACGGGGATCGTGTTGTTCGGCGGCCACGGATCGCCTGCGATGCTGGAGATTGCCAGGAGACTCAGCGAGAGCGCGAACCGAGTTCAGCTGATCATGATTTGCGGGCACAACCAGAAACTGCGCACTGAGCTGGCCGGAATGCAATCTCCGATGCCTATGCTGGTTGAGGGCTTCACGTGGAATATGGCGTATTACATGGCGCTGGCCGATTTCTTCGTGGGCAAACCCGGGCCAGGCAGCATTAGCGAAGCACTGCAGTTTCATCTGCCGGTGATCGTAGAGCGCAACCAGAGGACGATGCCGCAGGAGCGCTACAACACGGACTGGGTCGCAGAGAAGCGGCTTGGTGTCGTGTTGCGCAGCTTCAGCGAGATTGCCGGCGGAGTGGAGCAACTGCTGTGGCCGGAGACATTCGCGGAGCTCTGCGGTAATGCTCGCGCGTTCTCCAACCGGGCGCTGTTCGAGGTGCCTTTTATCCTGGACGAGGTGCTGGAACGCCACGTTCCATATTCTGTGTCCGAATCGCTGCCCGATGTTCGTCCGCTGGGGCCGGATGCGGCGTGGGCGAGCCTGACCTAGAAATGCTCCCGGTAGAGCATCCCCCTTTAAAGTAGCTAAAAGACAATATGCTGACTCTGCGTGGGGGTGAGGTGGTCGGCTCCGCGAGGAGGTCTGTCCTTGTTTCTGATCACACGCTCTGCCTCCTCTCTGCGGGAAGGCATCAGGAACTGGGGGCGGGCCGGTAGGCCTCGACGAGTTCCGGCGCAAGGGCATTATTACGGGCGATCTCAGCATATAAGCGCGAGCTGGGACGAGGCGTGCGGAGCTGGGTTGCGGGGTCTAATTGGATCAAGCCGAAGCGAAGTTTCCAGCCCTCGGTCCACTCGAAGTTGTCGGTGAGGGTCCAGTGGAAGTAGCCGCGAATGTCGTAGCCTTCGCGAATCAGGCTGTGCAGCTCCTTCACTACGTTCACAATCAGCCAGGGACGGATGCGATCGTGGGCATCGGGGACCCCGTTCTCCAAAACGTAAATTGGTTTTTTCAGCTGCGCGGCATCCTCGACTGCAACCCGAACCGCCGGGGGGTACGCCTCGCCGTAGGGGCGATCCACGCCGGGGTCGCCCTGGGGGACGTGGCCGGGCACGAAGATACGCCCGAAGAGCTGGCCGACGTTGCGCGCATCGAAGGCTACGTGCAAACGTCCGTACACATTCAGGCCGACGAAGTCGCACGCGCCTTTGACGTCGGCGGTATGGCCATCCAGCAGGTGGAAGGGGAAATCGAGGCGACCGCTCTCGACCAACCGGATGAAGGTTCGATTGAACGTGCCATGCAGGAGTCCCGCTACCCAGCGGTCGACTATGGTTGCCATCGGTTCGAACACCACGAAGTGCTGTGCCCATCCCACCTGGGCTTCGGGCTGGAGTTCATGAATGGCGCGATAGGCCGCGAGATGGCAGCGGGCCTGTGCGCTGATGACGCGGATGGCGGCGCCGATCTGTCCGGTCTTGCCGGGAGGAAACTCGCCCAGCACGTATCCGAAGGCGGCATAGACGTTGGGCTCGTTGAAGGTGACCCACGACCGGCACAAATCACCCAACGCGCTCACCACGCGGCGTGCGTAGCGCTCAAAGAGGCTGGGAGCTGCAGGGTGGAGGAATCCGCCCTGCTGCTCGAACCAGCGGGGGTGAGTGAAATGGTGAAGGCAGACGAGAGGACGAATGCCACGGCGGGCCAGTTCCTCCATCAGTTCCCGGTAACGATGCAGGGCGGCCGGGTCCCAGCGATCCTTCTCCGGTTCGATGCGGCTCCATTCCAAAGAAAGGCGGAGAGCATTGAGACCGAGACTGCTGGCCAGATCGAAGTCGGGCCTGGCGTTGCTCCACCAATTACAAGCCGCGCCGGAGCGGTCACCGCTCTTGATGCGGCCAGATTGCTCCCAGTCGGCCCACTGGCTGTTGCGGTTGAAACCCTCGACCTGATAGGAGGCGGTGGAGACTCCCCAGAGAAATCCGGGGGGAAATGGCAAGGGCAGGGAAGCGGAATGGGATGCAGGTGAGGAATCTACCGGCGGCACAGGCTGCATCGTACATGGCGGAGGGGCTTCTGGCCAAGAGGCACGGGCGGCCCGTTCTGTTTCAGGGAAGACTCGTTTGCCGCCGCGTAAAACTTTGTAAAGGCCGGACCTCGGGGGAAATCGCGATGCTAGATTGAAAACGTGGCTGACATCGGCTTTGGTGGCGCGAAAAGCGGTTTACGAGCCGCGATTCTGTTCGCGGGTGCGACTGCCGTGGGCCTGTGCGTGTGGGCTCTGCGAGCGGCGGGGCAGGAGGGAACCGGGAAGGCTGCGGGCGCTTTCTCGCGGGTGGTGGGAACGATCAAAGCGATCGAGGGGAATTCCATAACGCTCGCCTCCGATGAAGGGGGCGCAACCCTTTACGTGACGGTGCGGGATACGACGCGGCTGCTGCGGGTCGCTCCGGGGGAGAAGGACCTGAAGAATGCCCAGCCGGCGAACCTAGCAGATTTGCAGGCGGGGGACCGGATCCTGGTTCGGGGCAGGCCCTCCGATGACCCGCACGCGCTCGAGGCGACGGCCATCGTCGTTATGAAGCAGACCGATGTCGTGGCCGCGCGCGAGCGCGAACGTGAAGACTGGCAAAAGCGGGGCGTGGGCGGACTGGTGACCGCGGTTGATCAGGTCAGCGGGACGATCACGCTTTCGGTGGGAGCGCTCGGAGCCAAACGAACCGTGACTGTGCACACCACCAAGAACACGATCTTGCGGCGCTATGCGCCGGCTTCGCCCAAGTTCGACGACGCCCAGCCGGCGCCCCTCGACCAGATCAAGCCAGGCGACCAGTTGCGGGCGCGCGGAACCAGAAGTGCGGACGGCAGCGAGATAGCGGCGGAAGAGGTTGTCTCCGGCACCTTCCGCAACATCGCCGGAACAGTCACCCAAGTGGACGCCACCGACAACAGGCTGACGGTGCAGGATGCGATCAGCAAGAAGCCGGTGGTGGTCAGGTTCTCTTCTGAATCGCAGTTGAGAAAACTCTCGGAGGAATTCGCTCAGCGGATTGCCCTGCGACTCAAGGGTAGCGAGTCATCCGGGGAGGGAAGCGCGGCAGGTAACGGGAGCGAGGGATCCCAGTCGCAAGCTTCCGCGGGAGGGGGCGCCGGCCGGGCTCCTGACTGGCAACAGATTCTGGCTCGCATACCAGCCTCGTCTCTACGGGATCTGCAGAAGGGGGACGTGGTGATGCTAGTCTCAACGCAAGGCAGCGATTCCGCAGAAGTGACGGCGATCACGGTCCTGGCCGGGGTGGATGCGATCCTGCGAGCGTCGCCGAACGGAGCCTCCTCGATGCTGCTTTCGCCCTGGAGCCTCGGTTCCCCGAGCCTGGAGGGCGCCAGCCCGTAGCGCTGGCAAGGTGGTGTAGAGGTTGCCAACAAAGTCGATTTGACGAACCTCGCCGCCTTGGTGGGCCAGGGTTGCGGCATGCTTAAAGGCTATGCCCTGACACCAGCCGCCCGGTGCTTGTGCGGCCAGTGAAGCTGCACGTCGTGTTGGCGGACGCGGTAATCCCTTCGACTTCGCTCAGGGCAGGCTCGGAAGGCTGCCCGGACACAAACCGTCAGGGATGATGCGGCTGACGGCGTGCGCGCATACGAATCAGGGATTTTTCCTGGCGCCTGTCAAAGTACGCTCCGGCGACATGTGAGATAGCCGCAGGCTCCAGATCATGAATCGCCATTGCGGACAGGAGCGTTCATGCAGTTTGGTTCTGTTGTTGCGAAGGTCGGTCTCATTCTACTGCTGTTAGCGGTGTTATTCATATTCGGTGTGGGCAGAGCCCGGGCGCAAACCGGCCCGGGAACATTGCACGGGCATGTGACGGATCCTTCGGGTGCGGCGGTAGTCAATGCGACAGTCGAGGTGTTAAAGCCAGACGGGCAGGCTACAACCACGGCCACGAACCGTGTGGGCGTGTTCGATGTGAAGGGGCTTGCCCCGGGCCAATATGTGATTAAGGTGGATGCGCCGGGATTTGCCACATTCCTCGAGCAGGATGTCGAGATCACCGCCGGGCCGCCGCGAGAACTCAACGTCACGCTCAGCATCGCGGTGGAGAAACAAGAGGTCGAGGTGCAGGAGCATACCACCACGGTCGATGTGGCTCCCTCCAGAAACGCCAGCGCGGTGGTGATGACGGGAAAAGACCTGGAGGCGTTATCCGACGATCCGGACGAACTACAGTCGGACTTGGAGGCGCTGGCCGGACCATCGGCGGGCCCGAACGGGGGACAACTCTACATTGACGGCTTTACGGCCGGACAGCTTCCGCCGAAATCGTCGATTCGCGAAATTCGAATCAACCAGAACCCGTTTTCGTCGGAATACGACAAGCTGGGCTACGGACGGATCGAGATCTTCACCAAGCCAGGCACAGACAAGTTTCACGGACAGATCGCTGTCCAGGGGAATTCTTCGGCGTTCAACTCCAAGAATCCGTTCCTTGCCCAGGAACCTTCCTACTATTCGACGCAGTATATGGGGAGCGTGGGGGGACCGATCAACAAGCGGTCTTCGTTCTTCTTCGACTTTCAACGGCGGAACATCAACGAAGTTGCGATTATCAATGCAGAGATTCTCAACCCCGCGTGCCAACCCGGCCAGCCTACCAGCTGTAACTCCGCGAACTACGCGTATAACTACACGGCGGCCGTACCCAACCCGTACGCGCGCACGAATTTGAGCCCGCGCATCGACTACCAGCTGAGCAAGAACAACACGCTGACGGCGCGCTACCAGTTCTTTCAGGATACTCAAACCAACGATGGGGTAGGAGGATTCTCGCTCGCGTCACAGGGGTACAACAGCCGGAGCACGGAGCACACGCTGCAGCTGGGCGACACGCAGGTTGTCGGCACGAAGATCATCAATGAGACGCGGTTTCAGTACCTTCACGACTACGAAGACCAGGCCGCCCAGAACACCGATACGTCGGTGGAAGTCGCGGATGCGTTCAGCAGCGGGGGCAGCGCTGTGGGAAACACCAGTTCCCTCAGCAACCACTACGAACTGCAGAACTATACTTCGATTTCGCTGGGCAAACACTACCTAAAGTTTGGCGGCCGGCTGCGATCCGTACACGAAGACAGCATCCAAGCGGTGAATTTCAACGGGACCTACTACTTCCCTTCGATCCAGGCCTACCGGGACAGCTTCGTGGGGCTGGGGCAGTTGGCCAGCCAGTACCAGCAGACGAGCGGAGGAATTTCGTCCTCCGGCAGTCCGAGTCCGCCAGTTCCCGGGGCCAGCGTCTCCTGGGTGGACGCGGGCTTGTACCTGCAGGACGACTGGCGAGTGCGTGCCAACCTGACGCTGAGTTACGGGCTGCGCTTTGAGACGCAAAGCAAGATCGACGACCACGCAGACTGGGCACCGCGCGTTGGCCTGTCGTGGGGCGTCGGCGGGGGTGGGAAGAACGCGGCGAAGACCGTCGTGCGCGCCGGGTTCGGGATGTTCTATGACCGGTTCAAGGAAGACTACATGTTGCAGGCCCTGCGCTTCAACGGGGCCAACCAAGTAAACTACATCGTGCCCAGCCCGGACTTTTTTTCCTATCCGCCACAACCACCTAGTTTGCTGCCCAGTTTGGTTTCCCCGACGAGCTACCTGATCGACCCGGCGCTACACGCACCGTGTATCATCCAGAGCGCGGTCAGCGTGGAGCAGCAGATCTCAAAGGATGCCAACTTCACCGTGTCCTACTTAAACTCGCGCGGTGTGCACCAGTTCCTGACCCGGAACATCAACGCTCCGATTCCACCCGCGATCGATCCCACCGACCCCCGCGTTCGGCCGTACGGCAATCTCGACAACATGTATCAGTACGCCTCGGAGGGGATCTTCAAGCAGAACCAGTTGATTGCGAACGCAAACGTGCGGGTGGGGGCGAGGTTATCGTTGTTCGGCTATTACACACTGAACTACGCAAACAGCGATGTAGGTCGCATCTCGGACTTTCCTTCGAACCAGTACGATTTGTCTGTCGACTACGGGCGGGCGTCGTACGATTTTCGTCACCGTGCGTTTGTGGGCGGGACGATCGCGCTGCCGTATGCCTTTCGCCTGAGCCCGTTCATGATCGTGACGTCGGGCATGCCGTATAACGTGACAGTAGGGCAGGATCTGAATGGCGACTCGATTTTCAACGACCGGCCAGCGTTCGCGGCCAATGCTGCGGGCTCCTGTGAGCTGCCGACCGAGGCCTGCCACTACAACGCGAATCCCGATCCGACGGCCGCTCGGGTGCCGATCAATTATCTGACTGGTCCGAGTCGCTTCACGCTCAACCTCAGGCTGGGCAAGACGTTTGGATTTGGACCAGAGGGCGGCGGTACGACGGCGGGACAGGCTGGGACGGCAGGAGGTCCGCATGGAGGGCATGGACCTCAGGGAGGCGGGTACGGCCGCAGCATGAGTGGGCCTTTTGGATTGGGCCCGGTCACGAACCGGCGCTACAACCTCACTTTCAGCGTGCTGGCGAGAAACGCTCTGAATCGGATGAACCTGGCCACGCCCATCGGGAACGTGAACTCTCCCTTCTTCGGCGAGTCCACGGCCCTCGCCGGGGGACCGTTCTCCAGTACGGCGGCTAATCGCCGGATTGAACTGCAGGCCACGTTCTCCTTTTGACCCTCGAATCAGCCGCGCGCCTAAGTGGGACGCGTTTCCTAGGCCACAGCCTCTCCCGGCTATACTGGCACACCATTCCGGAGACGCCATGAAGTCCCAATTAAGGTTAACGCCGCTCGCCGTGTTGTTTGGGTGCCTGGTAGCAGCAGCGCAGGACAGCACCGCCCCTCCCCCTTCTAGCGGGGACGGGCATTCTGCCCGCCGTCCCACCATCGGGCTGGTGCTCGAAGGCGGCGGGGCGCTGGGCCTGGCGCACGTGGGGGTCCTGCGCTGGTTCGAAGACAACCACATTCCCATCGACTATGCGGCGGGCACCAGCATGGGCGGACTGGTAGGCGGCCTGTACTCGACCGGCATGTCGGGCCAAGAGATCTACCGATTCGTGCAAACCATCAACTGGAACAAAGTGCTACGCAACGAAACACCGTACCGTGACCGCTCCTATCGTCGCAAGGAAGACCGGCGCCAATATCCCAATGACATGGAGTTCGGGCTGAAGGGAGGCGTGAATTTTCCCAGCGGCTTCAACTCCGGTCACCAGGTCGGGCTGATCTTGGATCGGGTTGCTCTGCCTTACTCCGAGCTGACCAGCTTCAACGAGCTGCCTACGCCCTTCCGCTGCGTTGCCACCGACCTAGTGAGCGGCAAAGCGATCGTCTTCGACCACGGCTCGCTGGCGGAGGCCCTGCGCGCCACCATGTCTTTGCCCGCCATCTTCAGTCCGGTGCGACGCGATGACCGGATCTACGTGGATGGGGGACTGCTCGAAAATCTGCCCGTGGACGTGGTCCGCGCCATGGGTGCGGACATCGTGATCGCGGTCCACCTGGAGACGGCGGGGTTGAATCCCAGGGTTGCGATGTCGGCCTTTGGGGTGTTGCAACGATCCATCAGCGTGGTGGTTGCGGTCAACGAACTGGCCAGCATGCAACGGGCGGATGTACTCATCCCGGTGCACACCGAGGAGTTCACCAGCACGGACTATCAGGCTTCGGAGAAGATCATCGCCCTGGGATTTTCGGGAGCAGAGGAAAGGAAGCAGGTGCTCTCCCGGTTCGCCCTTGACGATGCGGAGTGGAAGCAATACATGGCGCAGCGCGAGCAACGAAAGCGACCTCTGCCGATCCCGCAGTTTGTCGAGGTCAGGGGAACAGCTCCAGTGATCGCGATGGGGATTCAGCAAGGGCTGCAAGACAACGTCGGCAAACCGGTGGACTTCCCCGGGCTGGACCGGGAGATGACCGAGATCACAGGTCTGGGCCGCTTCTCCACTGCGGGTTTTCAGCTGGCGCGGCGGAACGGGCAGGACGGTCTGCTGGTCCACACCCAGGAAAAGGACTATGCTCCGCCAACGGTAAATCCGCTGTTCGTCATCGACGGTTCGGATTATACGGACACGCGCTTTGACCTTGGCGCGCGCATCACCCTGATGGACCTGGGGGGATTCGGGTCGGAGTGGCGGACAGACCTGATCGGAGGATCGGTATACGGCATCGCCTCCGAGTACTACCACCCGCTAAGTTGGCTGAGCCATTTCTTCATCGCGCCGCGAGGGTTTGCCCGGTCCGAGCCGTTTGACGTGTACCTTGAGGGCAATCGCATCGCGACCTACCGCGAGCATAATTACGGTGGAGGGTTCGACTTCGGCGTAGCGTTCAGCCGCTTTTCTGAATTGCGCTTTGGCTACCAGACCGGGTACGAGTCCCTGACCCGCGAGATCGGGACCCCCGAGCTGCCCAACGCCAGCGGCCGGCAAGGATTTGCCCGCCTGCGGCACGTCATTGACCACACCGACGACCCGGTCATTCCGCGAAACGGCTTCCGGGCAGAGTCCGAGTTCCGACTCTACGATTCCAACCCTGATGCGAGCGAGCACTTCCCGTCCGGCGAGATTCGCTCTGGAATCTTCCACAGCATATCCGCCCCTTCGTCGTTGTTTTTGCTCGCCTCCGGAGGGACAACCTTTGGTCGTGAGGGCACAGGTATCCCGGTGTTCTCGCTGGGCGGGCCCACCCGTCTGGCGGCCTATGGCGTCAACGAGTTGCTTACCAACCAATATTTCCTGTTTCAGCCGGGTTATATTCACCGCCTGACCACTCTTCCGCCGCTGCTGGGGAAGAATGTCTACCTGGTTACGGACTACGAGATCGGCAAGGCTTACGGGGATCTGGCCACCGCAGATTCGCGCCTGCCCATGGACGGCAATGTTGCGGTGCTATTCCAGACGATTCTTGGTCCCATTGTATTTGGCGGCGCCGTGGGCGATAGTGGCCATCACAAGTTCTATTTCCAGCTCGGGCGATTCTTCTAGAATGCTGCAGCCCGAAGTGGGAGAAAACATGGGCATCGAACTCTCCGGGGAGGTCCGCGGCCTGTTGGACCGTCCCAACTTTGTGCACCTGGCTACGCTGATGCCGGATGGCTCGCCGCAGAGCGTGCCGGTGTGGGTAGGCAGAGAAGGGAATCAGATCCTGGTCTGCACTTCGGAACGCTCGCTCAAGGCGACAAACACCTTGCGCGATCCGCGGGTAGCGCTGTCGGTAGTGGATCTGCGCAACCCCTACGAAGAGGCGCAATTGCGAGGTCGCGTCGTGGAACGTCGGCCCGACCCCGATTGCGTGGTCATGGACCCCATCTCACACAAATACACGGGGAAGCCGTTCCCCTTCCGTGATCCGTTCGGACGGGTCTGCCTGGTGATCGAGATCGACAAGGCGCGCTACGCCAAGCTGCCGTTTGCACACACGCCGCCGACGAATTCCTGAACGCCCGTCTCGACGCAGACTCTCTCGGGCTTTTATGATGGTCTAGGACTAAGCCATCGAGGTATCTATGCCTGAACCAACCTATGAGGAACTGAAGGCCCGCCTGGCCGAACTGGAAAAACAGACCGATGCCAGAAAGCGCAGCGGAAACCTCGAATTTCGTGTCTCCGAGAAAGGGGGCGTCAGCGTTTACGGACTGGGCCGCTTTCCGGTTACGCTCTACTACGAGCAGTGGGTGCGCCTGTTGGACACTGCTGAGAGTCTTCGACAATTTCTTGAAGAGAACAAGTCCAAGCTTAAGCTCAAAGGTCGGTAACCTCGGTTCCGCTCCATTCCTTTATCTGACGACCCGTGGGCGAAAAACGGGACGCCCGCGGGAGATCGAAATCTGGTTCACGGAGCGCGAGGGCCATTTCTACGTGCTTGCCGAGCACGAGACCTCGAACTGGGTACAGAACCTGCGAGCGGATGCTGAGGTGCGCGTCAGGATCGGCTCGGAGAGCTTCGCCGCGCAGGCGCGCGTGCTGCGTCCGGAGGAGGACGGCAGATTGTGCCGAGAGATTCAGAAGTTGTCACGGCGCAAGTATGGCTGGGGGGATGGCCTGGTCGTTCAGCTGACGCGGAAGGGCCGAAGGTGACGGTGGGTGACGAGCGGAGCGGCCGGCTTTGGCCTCAGCAGCGGGCACGGTTCGGACCGGGGCTGCGGTGAACAGACGAGCGGTTGTCCCGTGCTTGCCGGCAGAGATCTTCCTCGTCTGCTGAGGATGAAGGTATCCCGATTCGTTTGGGCCTGGCCGGAAGGAGAAGAGCGAGCCCAGGATCTCCCTTGATCGAACCGCTGCTGGAGGGCGCGCAGCCCATCATATGTAGGTACACTACCGGCGTGTGCGCCGATCCCATTTTGCACTGGGCTTCGTCACCTGCTGACCAGCGCCTCGCGTACGGCAGCGACCCCAACCAGTTCGGCGATCTTCGCTTGCCGAAGGCAGTGAAGGCCAAACCGAGCGCGGTTGTCATGAATATCCATGGCGGCTACTGGCGGGCTGAGTATGATCTGGCCCACGCGGGGCACTCGTGCGCAGCGCTCACACAGCAAGGCATAGCCACGTGGAACGTCGAATACCGCCGCATCGGCAATGAGGGAGGCGGTTGGCCGGGGAGCTTCGAAGATGTGGCGCGCGCCTACCGCTTTCTTCCACAAATCGCGACTCAATACAACCTTGACGCCTCCCGCGTAGTGGTGATGGGCCACTCAGCGGGAGGCCAGCTGGCGTTGTGCCTGGTGGCGCACGAGCCCAGCGTACGGCGTGTTCTGTCGCTGGCGGGAGTGGTTGATTTGCAGCGTGCTTTCGAACTCCACCTTAGTTCGGATGCGGTGGTCGAGTTCCTGGGCGGCAAGCCCGACCAGGTTGCGGATCACTACCGCAGGGCCGATCCCATGCGGCTTTCCATTCGGGAGGCGAGGCAGGTTCTCATTCACGGTCTGGATGATGACATCGTACCGCCGAACTTCAGCCGGCGGTACGTGGAAGCAAAACAGAAAAGTGGGGAGCAGGTTGCGTTGGTACAAATTCCCGAAGCCAACCACTTTGACGTCATCGATCCGCGTTCGAAGGCATGGAATGTCGTCGTACAAATCGTCCGGGAGTCACTGGACGGCTAAGCTGCCGTTCCCACCGGCTTCATTGGCCGCGCATGATTTCAGAATGCGTCATTCGCCTGACCCGGTGATGAAGAGGTGTGGCACGACCCCAGATGGTCGAAGCTGTTGCCGATGGGAAACGGCGAGAATCGCTCTTCGCCGAGGCAAGCTCACGGACCCTATCGGCCAGTTCCCATGGTTGACAACTCCCTTGACGATCGTCGTATGAGTCCATGAGGCAACCCTTTATACAACCCTGCCGAGAACCAGCGCGGAGTTCTTCGACCCGAACGCGATGCAGTTACACACAGCATGCTCGATGTCGGCGGTGCGCCCCGGATGGGGCACGTAGTCGAGATCGCAATTCGGGTCGGGCTTTTCCAGGTTGATCGTAGGGGGAATTTGCGCCCGCTGCATGGCGACGATGGTGGCGGCGACTCCCGCGGCTCCACACGCTCCCTGGGGATGGCCGATCTGCGACTTGAGCGCGGACATCGCCACACATCGGGCGTGCTCCCCGAGAGCTAGTTTGAGCGCCTGCGTTTCGATGCGATCGTTCAATTGCGTGGAAGTGCCGTGCAGATTCACGTAGTCGACGTCTTGGGGGACGATCGCGGCCTCCTGCATGGCCAAGCCAATCGCTCGCGCCGGTTCCTCGCCGCATTCCTTGAGCCGCACGCGGTGAAAGGCCTCGCAAGTAGATCCATACCCGCGAACCTCCGCAAGCAGGGTGGCGCCGCGTGCGCGGGCATGTTCGTACTCCTCCAGTACGAACATCCATGCACCTTCGGCAAGCACGAAGCCATCACGGTCGGCGGAAAACGGCCGCGATCCTTTTTCTGGTGCCGCATTCCACGAGTCGGTCAGGATTTTCATCAAGATGAACCCTTTGATGATGCCGAGAGCGATCGGAGCGTCGGCGCCGCCGGTCAGGACGCGGTCGGCACGTCCGTATTGAATCTGGCGCAGAGCATAGCCGATGGCATCGGTGGAGGAGGTACATCCGGTTGTGATCACGTGGCTGGGACCACGCAACCCAAAGCGGATGCTCACATCACTGGATAGAGTTCCCATCACGCCCGTCGGCACGCCGAACAGGCTCATGTGGCGGAAGTCCTGCTGAAAAAACAATCGATATTGCTCCTCGACGAATTCCTGGGAGCCACCGCCCGATCCGAGAATGACGGCAAACCGGCGGCGCTCTGCGGGCGAGAGGGAAACCGGGTTTACGCCAGCCTGCTCGAGGGCTTCATTAGCGGCCGCCAGCGCCAGGGGCAGAACGCGGGACACATGCTTGCGTTCGCGTTTCTCCACCCAGGCCAACTCGTCGAAGTCGCGGACTTCGCCCGCAATCCGCACAGAAATCTCACTGGGATCAAAGCGCGAAATACGACGAACCCCGCTCTGGCCGGCAAGGATTGCGTCGGCGAACGCCGCCCTGCCAATGCCGTTCGGGCTTATTACCCCCATCCCCGTGACTACCGCGCGCCGCTTCAATTTGATCTCATTCTATCCAGGACCAGCCGCACAGATTGGATGCAGAAGCGACTCCGAAGGCTCGATATGCTAAGGATGCCATGCGAATCCTCGGTCTCGCCAGACGGACGGCTTCGAAGCGCTGGCGGTGCCGTATATAATCGAGCGTTTCTTGGGGAGAACCATTGGCCTACGAAGACTTGCGCGACTGGATGGCGGCACTCGAAGCTGCAGGCGAACTGCGGAGGATCCGCACCCAGGCGGACCCGATCCTCGAGATCGCCGAGATCACCGACCGCGTTGCCAAAGCAAAGTATGAAAGTGCTGGCGGTAGGCCAGTGCCTGCCGGCGGTCCGGCTTTGCTGTTTGAGAATGTCAAGGGATATCAGGGGGCTCGGCTGCTGATCAACCAGTTCGGCTCTGACAAGCGAATGCGCATGGCGCTGGAGGTCGACTCGCTGGATGAAGTAGCGGAGCGCATTCGCGGTTTCATGGACGTGAAGTCTCCGCAGAGCTTTCTGGACAAGATGAAGATGTTGCCCATGCTGGCTGAGATGGGCAAGTTCTTTCCCAAGACGGTTCCGAGCGGAGCCTGCAAGCAGGTGATCAAGGGCGACAAGTTCTCGCTGCTGGATCTCCCCATACTTCACTGCTGGCCGCAGGACGCGGGGCGCTTCATTACCCTGCCCTGCGTCATTACGCGCGATCCCAGGACGGGAAAACGGAACGTCGGTATGTACCGCATGCAGGTCTACGATGAACGCACAACAGGGATGCATTGGCAACGGCAGAAAGTTGGCGCTGAGCACTATCGGGAGCGATTGCGGGAGACCCAGCCTGATGCAGCGGGGCGGGTGGATCTGATGGCTCGAAGCTCGGGCGGCGCGGTGCTGGCGGAGGGGAACCGCCCCTCCGGGAGGATGGAAGTGGCCGTTGCCATTGGAACCGATCCCGCGCTTACGTTTTCGGCGATCGTACCGGCCCCGCCAGACGTGGAGGAATTCCTCATCGCAGGCTTCCTACGTCAAAAGCCCGTGGAGCTGGTCAAGTGCGAGACCGTGGATCTAGAGGTTCCGGCGTCGGCGGAGATCGTCCTCGAGGGCTATGTGAATCTCGAGGAATTGCGCACAGAGGGTCCGTTTGGCGACCACACCGGGTTTTATTCATTGCAAGACCAGTACCCGGTCTTCCATGTCACCTGCGTCACGCACCGCAAGGACCCGATTTACGCCACCACCATCGTGGGCAAACCGCCGATGGAAGACGGCTGGATGGGCAAGGCGGTGGAGCGCATTTTTCTTCCCCTGATGAAACTGACCATTCCAGAACTGCAGGATGTGAATCTCCCGATCGAAGGCATCTTTCACAACCTGATGATCGTCTCCATCCGCAAGTCTTATCCCGGGCAGGCGCGCAAGGTGATGAACGCGATCTGGGCGTTGGGGCAGGCGATGTTCACCAAATGCATCCTGGTCGTAGATGAAGATGTCAACGTGCACGATCTTGCTGAGGTGACGCTGAAGGTGTTGAACCACATCGATCCGGAGCGCGATATCCAGTTCACGCTGGGCCCCGTGGATTCACTGGACCATGCGTCGCGCTTGCCCAACTACGGCTCCAAGATGGGAGTGGACGCGACCCGCAAGTGGGCCAGCGAGGGCTTCAGCCGTCCCTGGCCCGACGAGATCACCATGGATGCCAAGACCAGGCTGGAGGTGGACGGCAAGTGGAAGGCGCTGGCGCGCGAGTTGGGGCTGAACTGAGGTTGTGACTCTTAGCCATCAGTTCGCAGGCTGGTTGCCGCAGAACGCTGGATACTTCTCCCGAAAGCAGGCCGGCATGAGCTTCTATTTCCCCATCATCCTGATGGTGCTGGGAACCACTTTCTACCACCTGGCCCAGAAATCCGTACCACCCCAGGTGAACCCGGCATTCTCCCTGGTGCTGAATTACCTGAGCGCTCTGCTGGGGACGCTGCTGATTCTGCCGTTGTTCCCGGCGCGCGGAGCCGAATCCTGGGCATGGAAGAGCGTGAACTGGGCCAGCTGCGCCGTGGGCGCGTCCATCGTGGGCGTGGAACTATCTGTTCTGCTGGCCTATCGGACGGGGTGGAAGATCAGCCTGCTGTCGGTGATCGGCAATACCGCCAGCGCGCTGCTGCTGGTTGCGATCGGGATGGCCGGGTTTCACGAACGAGTATCCGTCCGCAACTTGCTTGGGGTGGTGCTCTGCCTGTTGGGGCTGGCCCTCATCGCGCGGCCCTGAGGCGGAGTCAAAAGGTGAGAGCCCAGGTCTCGGCCACCAGATCATCCCGGCTCCAATTGCGATGACGTTTCTTCCCGACCAGGCGGAAACCGGCAGCCCGATAAATGTGGCGGGCCGCGTGCAGTTCGCTTTGCGTCCACAATATTATTTTTCTGTATCCTGCCTGGCGGGCGAAGCGCACGCATTCGGCGACCAGGCGCGTGCCGATTCCCAGGTCGCGGGCGGAAGGCTCGACCAGCAGAAGGCGGAGTTTAGCCACCGTCTTCGACTTCTTCACCAGGAAGACAGAGCCCACGATCTCGCCATCCCGTTCCGCAATCCAGCAGCGCTCGCGACGCGGGTCGAAGTTCTGCACAAACTTGGCAACAATCTCGGCGACCAGGGCCTCAAAGTGCTCGTCATAGCGGTATTCCTCGGCATACAGGAGTCCATGGCGATGTACCACCCACCCCAGGTCTCCCGGTTGGGGAGCGCGCAACAGGTAGGGTGGTTGATCTGTGGTCGCCTCCGCGCTGAGCAGGCGTTCGATGGTTCGCATGGCATCTACCAGTTGCCGCTGCCGCTTGGAGGATAGCCGGTTCAGCATACCGGCCACCTCCCGGCTGGAGCGGCGGTCCAATGGTGCAAAGGCTTGCCGTCCCTTTGCGGCAAGGCGCAGAGCGCGCTGCCGGCCGTCAGCGGCTGAGGCCTCACGCTCAACCCATCGGCGCTGTTCGAAGCTCTGCAAGATGCGGCTGAGATAGCCCGGGTCGAGACCAAGGTCCTTGGCCAGTTCCGCCGCCGTCCACCCATTGCAACGGGCGAGTTCGTAGAGGACCCGCACCTCGGTCAGCGAAAAAGGGCTGCGCAGAAGGCCGGCCTGCAATAGCCCGATTTGCCTCGTGTAAAAACGGTTGAACTGTCGAACCGCTGCGACCTGCCGCCTGAGCCGGGTTAACGTCATCAGAGGAGAACTCCAATCTCGACTGTCAACTATCTAGTTGACGAAGTCAACTATATTCAGTGCAACCTTATTATGATTATGCTAGCCTGCTTACGTGGATCGCAGGACATTCTTGAAGAGCGCCGTACTGGCGGCCATGAATACGAAACAGCTCGCCCACGATCCGAGCGAGCAGCCGCGTCCGCCGGCCACCGTCTTAAAGAACTGGGTGTGGGTGACCGTCGACACCCATCGCCGGCCCGACGAGTGGAAGCGCCTCTTTGGCCGCATGCGCGACAACAACGTCAGGGCCGTTCTTCCCGAGATCTACGACGGCCGGCACGCCTACTTTCCCAGCCGTCGTCTCCCCAGCGGACCCGATCTTCTGGGAACCATCCTGCCCTTGGCACTCGCCGAGGGCCTGGAGGTTCACGCTTGGATGTGGTCGATGCCCTGCCTGATCCCGGAGATTCTGACGAAGCATCCGGACTGGTACAACGTCAACGCCCTGGGAGAATCCGCGGCCAACAAGCCTGCTTACGTTGACTATTACAAGTTCCTGGATCCGGGACGTCCCGAGGTGCGCGAGTGGGTGCAGGGAACGGTGAAGGAGTTGGCCGCGATACCGCAACTCACTGGAATCCATCTCGACTATATCCGGCATCCCGACGCGATTCTGCCGCGGGGATTGTGGAAGAAATACAACATCGTGCAGGACAAGGTTTATCCCGCCTACGATTACGGGTACAGCCAGTACGAACGGGCACAATTCAAGAAGCTGCACGGCATCGATCCGCGCAGGATCGCGCGGCGCGAGGTAGACGATCCTGAGCTGGAGAAGGCCTGGCTCCAGTTTCAACTGGACATGGTCGTGGATCTGGTGAACGAGTACCTGGCGCCGGCGGCGCGTGCGCAGGGGAAGATGATTACGGCGGCGGTATTTCCCGGGCCCTCACTAGCCCGCCAGATGGTTCGCCAGGACTGGGGCAGATTTCAAATCGACGCTTTCCTGCCTATGCTGTACAACCAGTTCTATGAGGAAGGGCCCGCCTGGGTGCGGCGGGAGACTCGCGAGGGCGTTAGCAGCGTGAACAAACCAATCTACAGCGGACTGTTCATCCATGACATGAACACAGAAACACTGCTCCAAACCGTCCAGATGGGCCGCGATGGAGGAGCTTCCGGCATCTCCTTATTCTCAAGCAACGGCATGGACGACGCAAAATGGGCAGCTTTCCGCAGTGCAACTGCTTCCGCCTAGCCTGAGCAAACCGCTACAATTCCCGTAACCTTTTTCCACTCTGGACAGTTTCCATAGATAGAGAGCCGATGTAGCAGAGATCATCCGATGGCTGTCAGCAAGCCGGCAACCCGCGGGTCGAGTGCGCAGGCCAGTGAGCGCCTTCTGGTGAAGGCTGCACAGAAGGATCCGGCCCGGTTTGGTGAGCTTTATGAGGATAACTTCGAGCGGGTGTACGCCTACGTGGCGCGCCGGGTCGGAAGCCGCGACCTGGCGGAGGATCTGACTTCGGACGTCTTTCACAAGGCGCTGGCTGCGTTGCCGAACTTCGACTGGCGTGGCGTTCCGTTTTCCGCATGGCTGCTGCGCATTGCCGCCAACGTGATCGTCGACCAGTGGAAACGCGGTGCCGCACGTGAAATCGTCACGGATCCGCCTGAGATGGCCGCGGAGGCGAACCTGGAGGAGATCGGACACCGGGCCCGACTCTTTCGCCTGGTGGACAAGCTGCCGGCAGACCAACAGCGTGTGATCCGGATGCGCTTCGCCGAGGGCAGGAGGATGCGCGAAATCGCCACTGAACTTGGCCGGACGGAAGGCGCGGTCAAACAGCTGCAGTTCCGGGCACTCGAGACCTTAAGAGCGCAAGTGGGTGGCCGCAAACAGAGTTCGAGCAATGCCTAATCGCACTGGGTTCGAACAACTCGACCAAGCGGTGCAAGAGATGCTGGCCCGGCCCGGCAAGAAGCCGCGCGTCGATCCCAGCCTGACCCCATTGCTGCGCATCGCGGAGGATCTGCGCCATCTGCCCCGCGCCGGTTTCAAGGTTCGTCTGAAGAAGGAAATTCTTAGGAGGAGTTTCATGCCCAGCGTAGCGGATCCAAATGTTGCTACCACCACATCCATGGCGATTTACCTGGCCTTCCACAACGCCGCTGCTGCCATCGACTTTTACAAGCGCGCGTTCGGAGCAGAAGAAAAAATGCGCCTGGCGGATGCCGGCGGGAAAATTGGACATGCCGAAATCAGGATCGCAGGGTCAACCATCATGCTGTCGGATGAATTCCCAAACTATGGAGCAATAAGCCCGAAGACGCTGGGTGGTTCGCCTGCCAAGATTCATCTCTACGTTCCGGACGTGGAGGCCTTCACCCGCCGGGCGGTTTCTGCGGGTGCGATAGTTGTACGCCCAATCGAGGATCAGTTCTACGGCGACCGCTCCGGGCAGGTGGCCGATCCTTTCGGTTACACCTGGATTGTTTCCACCCGCACGCAAGACATGTCAGAACAGGAGATTCAGCGCCGCTTCGATGAAATGGCGGCGACCGAACGCAAATCGAAGCGAGCCAACCCCATTCGTGAGGGTTTTCACACAGTTACGCCCTACATCGTGGTGCAGGATGCGTCGGGGCTGATCGATTTCATCAGCCAGGTATTCGGGGCCGAACAGACATTCCGCAGTACGGGCTCGGCGGGAGGTGTGCATGCCGAGGTTCGCATTGGTGATTCCATGTTGATGATCGGAGGCGGCAGTCCCGAGCTCTCCTGGCGTGGAGATTCACAGCCCACCGCGTTGCACATCTATGTAGAGGATACGGATAGCACGTACCAACGTGCGCTTGCGGCCGGCGGAACTTCAATTAGTCCTCCCACGGACCAGCCCTACGGCGGGCGTGGCGCGAGCGTGAAGGATGGCTTCGGTAACCACTGGTATATCGCGACCGCCAAAGGAGCGCACTTTCAGCTGGAGGGTCTGGGCACGGTCACGCCATACCTGCATCCCCTGCGGGCGGAACCGTTCATTCGTTTCCTGGAGCGCGCTTTCGGAGCGGTGGAACTGGAGAAATACGCGTCGCCGGACGGGGTCGTCCAGCACGCCAAGGTCCGCCTGGGCGACTCAGCGCTGGAGATGGGCGAAGCTCACGGTCCATACTCGCTCATGCCCACGATGTTTTATCTTTACGTGCCGGACGCGGACGCTACATACCAGCACGCACTCGCCGCGGGCGCGACTTCGCTGAGTGCCCCGGCAGATCAGCCTTACGGCGACCGGAATGGCGCGGTGAAGGATCCGTTTGGTAACTCCTGGTACGTGGCGACGCACCTGGGGCGGCCCTCCCAATGAACTTACACCAGGCCTTTCGGAGGCAAGGAGCGCCGGCCGCTGCTTCCGGACTGCTACAATCTCCGCCCAGCGTTTTCTAAGCGAAAGGAACTGGTCTCTTCATGCTGCAAGCCGGGAACCCGTTTCCCAACTTCTCGCTCCTTAATCAGGACGGCCACGTGGTGAAACTCTCGGATTTCGCCGGAAAGTGGCTGGTCGTGTATTTCTATCCCAAGGATGACACGCCGGGCTGCACGATCCAGGGTAAATCCTTTACGACCAGAAGGGCCGACTTCGAGGCGGCGGGCATCAAGGTAGTCGGAGTGAGCGCGGACGACGTGGCGTCCCACAAGAACTTTTGTAACAAGTTCGCGTTCACCATTGACCTTCTATCCGATACTAGCGCCGCCCTGATGCAAACTCTGGGTATTGGCCGGGCAGAGTGGAACGGTATGAAGTTCTGGGAGAGGACCAGCTTTGTGGTGGACCCGAACGGCATTATTCGCAGGGTGTACGAGAAAGTGAACCCGGAGGGTCACGATGCCGTACTGCTCAGGGACATCGACGCGCTGCAAGCGGCGTAGATCTTTGTGCGTAGTCGGTGGTCAGGTGCCCGCGGCCCCGAGTCCCATGCCAAAGCTGATGTCCGGATCTGATCAACCGCTGGGAGCCACCTGTGCTAGTGCTCCAGATTCGCCAGGCGCACGGTCAGGACTCAGGGCCACATCGTACACCCGGAGCGTGCTGTTCGCCTGCCGGAACTGGGGGCACAAATCGTGGCGGCCGGAATCGTGCTTCGTGTCGGTCGTGCCTGGGGGGAATCGAAACTGCGGGCTGCAGAACCTAGCCGATTCATAGTATTTACAATGACTTACATCAATTGACGCGAGGCCATCACCTAGAGTTCAGGCGAAGTGCTCCCATTGACATCCCTTCAAATCGTTCAAGTCGTTGCCGCGTAGGGACATTCATTCGTTGCCCAGGGATTCGCGCGGGTTGGTCGCGTTTGCAAGTGGCTGATTAGTGAAGTTGTGACCGATAACGCCCGGAGACGTTTGTCCTGTGCGCCGGTTGTGAGAGTTCCCAGGTAACGAGATGTCCTGGGAGGGGAGGACTCCTACCGGTGCTCATCCCACCGCGCTCTGTCGGGGATTGCACGTGGCAGAGCATGTGTCGGGCGTCCGTTGTGACATGCAACAGGTGTCAAGCGTTATGCGCGACCTCATCCCGTGTAATCTCAATCACTCACCCAAGAGACCTCATCCGTTAGTTTTGGAACGCTGCACGCGACACAAAAAAATGCAACCGTCGCGTTCCTCTATACCTACGCGGGGCTAATGAGTTTTCCACAGCCAACCAAAATTTTGGGCTGTTAATCTGAACGAAATAGGGTGAGGATTCTTTCCTTAAGTGTCTTGGACTCAGGCGCGCTATTTTTGTGGCTCCGCCTGACCATTTTGCGCCATGCCTTCGTTCGGGCTCTTGACACGAATTCGCCAGAGTGCACTGGTGTCCACGTTGAACTGGGTGCCGCTCCGCCGGCACATCGGGGATACTAGAGTGCTTGTGGCTGACTCCAATCATCCCAACACCTTGTACTTAGGAACAGGACCTCGACACTCGGGCGCTAGTGCCGAAATCTTTAAGAGCACCGATGGAGGGGCAAAATGGGTTCGAACGGGCGGACTACCTCCCTATTTTGTTCCAACGGCAATTGTATTCGATAAGGAAAACACGATTTACGTTTCGGCAGAGTTCGGCGGAATCGTCAAAAGTATGGACGGCGGACAGAGTTGGATTCACATGGAGAGTACTGGACTGCCCGGAGGCGCCAAAGCGCAGGTGTGGGATCTTGCGGTTGATCCCTACGATTCATCAACCCTGTTTGCCGCCACCCCACTGGGAGGGGCCTACAAGAGTATGGACTGCGGAATATCGTGGAACAGGATGGCTCTTCCCTTATCCCCATCCACGATCGCAGTCGATCCGGCAAAACGTTCGACGCTGTATGCAGTATTTCAAGAACCAGGACCCGGTGTTTTCAAGTCGCATGATGCCGGTGCACGTTGGAATCCTGTAAACAACGGGCTGCCGCAGATCAGGCCATACGTCTTTGTGTCATCAATCGCCCTCAACCCCACAGACACCGACGTGATTTATGCGACGACTCACGACGGCATATTCAAATCAACTACCGCAGGAGCTTACTGGGTTCCGGCAGGCGCCCGTCGCCACAAGCCATTGCAGGCATTCTTGCTCACGGTCGCATGGCAAGATCCATTGACAATCTACGCCTTAGGAACTGATGGCGCCTACATAACTCACGATGGAGCCAAATCCTGGCAGCGGGCTAGAAAGGGCACCTCACTCGAGAGCAGGCGCCACAGTTTGGTAGTATCCGATCCCAAGACTGCTTTTGTTGTCCAAAGTGATTCTCCAATCGAAGTTGCCCGCCCGTTTAAGACCAGCGACAGCGGAAAGACTTGGTCCGATCTCTCGAAGGGAATCAGCTCGTCTAAAGTTGCCTTCAAATAGGATTTCTGCTTTGCAGGGCCCGTGGGCTGAACGCCTGAGACTTGCAGAAGGAGCGCTGGAGGAAACCCCGAACACCCACCTGATCCAGCTGGCGGAGAGTAACTCCGGGAAGCCGAGGCTCGTCCGCTTGCCCTCCGCCCTCAAGATCACTTGCGCAGGCCAGGTTAAAAGAAAGAGTAGTGGCAGTGAATGTCAATTAAGTCATTGAAAACATGGTGCCCGGGGCGGGAATCGAACCCGCACGGCCCGTTAGGGCCTCGGGATTTTAAGTCCCGTGCGTCTGCCTATTTCGCCACCCGGGCGGGAGAGATTGAATTTACTTCGTCCAGTGTAACGCGCTTGGCAATTGCCCTATCGTATGCCAGATTGCCTGACTGGCACCCGACAGGGTGTGATGGGGCAGGGGTAACTCGCGCATCCGCTCGAGCCGAATCACCGGTGTGTGATCGATCTCTTGCTGCGCTGTCTTCTCCAATTCTTGGCCCCCGAATTCAAATGCGCAGCGAAGAAAATTTCCAGGCCCAGGGCGTTCGTCAGTTGTCAATCGGGGGCAGTCCATCAGCTCAAACATGGCGCTGGTTTTGCTCCTGCCCAGCCCGACCTCGTTCAGCATCATGCGCCGACGGCCGAAGAGTCAAAGCGTGACATATTGCCATACTCATGATATGTTTTACCATATGAAGACTACTCTCAATATAGACGACACTGTGATGGCACAACTCAAGCGCGAATCAGCGCGCCAGCGACGTACCATGTCGGAACTGGTCGAGACCGCACTGCGCATGTTATTTCGTGCCTCGAAGAAGCAGGGGCAGCTTCCTCCCCTTCCCGTGTTTCGCAGTGGTGGCACGCTGGTGGACGTCGCAGACCGGGACGCCCTGTATCAAGCCATGGAACAGCGGTAATGCTAGTCGTAGACACTAATGTGCTGGTTTACGCTGCCGACCAAGATTCGCCATTTCATGCCACTTGCCGCAAGTGGCTTGATGGCCAACGAGTGCGTCCGGATGCGTGGTATACGACTTGGCCAATCTTGTACGAGTTCCTGCGCGTAGTCACTCACCCGCGAGTCATGCGACGGCCCTGGAATATATCGTCAGCATGGGATTTTGTCGCAGCTCTGCTCAGCTCGCCCGGCCTTAGTGTCTTGGTTGCAACCCAAAGGCACGCTGATGTCGCGGCGGAGGTTTTCACGGAACTTCCTCATCTAGCAGGCAACCTGCTTCACGATGCTCACACAGCTATTCTGATGCGCGAGCATGGAATCCGCAGGATGTGCACCCGAGATACGGACTTCCATCAGTTTCCTTTTATCGAGGTCGTCGACCCTCTTCGACCATGACCGGCTACGTCCCTAGCACCTTAGGACTCATCGCAAGCATTTCGCCACCCGGGCAACCTGAGACAACTACAACGCGGGCAATATCTTACTGCACTCTATGTGCCACCGGATTTTCACGCTCTTCGACCTCGGTGGCCTAGTGGTGGGGCTAGATTCGCACCATTTCTCCAGCGCTGGCCCTATGCGTTTCGGATCAGCGTGGGCATACCGCATAACCATGCCGATGGTTTTCCAGCCGCCGGCCGCCCTTCGGAATGATCCTGCAAACTGGCATGTTCCTGAAGTTTGGCCGCGATAGGGAGCGGGAAGCTGATCGGCTGGGGCTGGAATACCAGTATGTCGCCGGCTATGATCCCCAGGCTTTTGTTCAATTTTTCGAGAGGTTACATGCTAAAGAGACGCAAAATCTTGTATCCAAAGCCTTCGACCCGCATCCCTTCACAGAAGGCCGCATTCGTCGCGCGCAAGAGGAGATTTCCAGTTTGCTGCCAGACAAGACTGAATCTGTGGTGGACACGGGCGAGTTCCAAGACCTAAAGACGAGACTGGCAGGCTGGATGGTGGAAAATGGGCATCCGGTGCTGCATCGCCACGATCCGGAAGAGGACACGCCGACAGGCAGAAATAGGCTCGGCGGGGAGTAATTGAGGTTTCGATGCAACTCCGTAGGCGTGTCTACGGTTCCAATCGCTGTAGCCAGCTGGGAAGAAAGAATACCGAGATGGGCTCTTCGAAGACGTACGCGCGCTGGCTGTCTGGTTTCGTGCTGGTCCTGCTTGCTTGGGGGATCGCCCACGCACAAAGTGCGGTGCCGGTCGAGATCGCCAGCGTTCTGGATGGAATCTCGATGGGGGGGTCTTCTGCGCCCCAAACCAACAGCTCTCCCCAGGAGGCTCAGCAAGACGCA
>DASPST010000106.1:0-32762 GCA_035623795.1 Terriglobales bacterium | reverse complement strand
GACCGTCGTTTCTATCCTTGCGGTCTCAAACCCACACCGGAGCAAATTTCTTCACTACGATTGCAGCGCCACGAAACCTTGCCTGAGTGGAACTACACCATCAAGCCTCAACTGTAGAGTTGTTCTTGCGCGATCCCTAAGATGCCCTTCGCAAGCTGCGGAAGTAACGAGATTCAACTTGACTGCGATGGGGCCATGGGAATTCCGTTTGGCGAACCACGGATTCAGGTCTGCCGATCGATAACTCCAGTATGAATCCAAGTTTTTGGGAGGAAATATGAAAAAACACGATTCACAATTGCAACAGAATGTTCTCCAGGAACTGAAATACGAACCAAGCATCAGCGCTTCTCAGATCGGCGTGACCGCGAAAGACGGAATCGTGGGTCTGACAGGTAATGTACAAAGCTACGCTGCGAAGTACACAGCCGTGCATGCGGCAGAAAGAGTGGCGGGCGTAAAGGCAGTCGCGGAAGAACTGAAGGTCGACTTGCCCGCTTATCACGTTCGCATCGATGAAGACATCGCCAGAGCGGCGATTAACGCGCTCCAGTGGGATGTTTGGGTCCCGGCCGACCGCATCAAAGTGAGAGTGGAAGACAGGTGGATCACGCTGGAGGGCGAGGTTGAGTACAAGTATCAACAGGACGCGGCCGACGCTGTTTGCAATTTGACTGGAGTCACGGGGGTGACCAACATGATCACTCTCAAGAAGCCTGAAGTGTCGCCTTCTGAGGTCAAAACGAGTATTGAGCAGGCCTTGCGTCGGGCTGCTGAAATCGATGCGGACAAAATCAAGGTGAGCGTCGTGAAAGACAAGGTAGTCCTCAATGGGAAGGTTTCTTCCTGGGCCGAGCGCCAAGAAGCCGAGGGCGCTGCGTGGTCGGCTCCGGGAGTGAATGAGGTTGTCGATTATCTGGATATCGCTGCCTAAATGAGCGCTCTCTCCGACCGGATGGATGGGTGACGGCTTCCTGTGGGGCCGCCACCATCCAACAGCGGTTCCGGCGTCGCCAGAGGTCTGGCGAACTCATCAGTCTTATAAAACTTCTGCACTTGGACGCGATAGTCCGAATAGTCAGGGCAGCGAAGGTCTGGAAGAACGCCCTGGCTGGCAAAAAACACGAAGTTCATCTTGCACGCCGCTGGCCGGGCGATGTGCCTGGGAAAGCCCCACAAGTAGGACCATCTCACGGTGTTTTGTCATCGAGGTTTTCCGCGACCCAGCTCTCCTTATTCACTGGCCTCAATAGCGTCCCATTATCGGAGACCTGTGTCGGAACCAGCTTTCCAGCACCTAACGGGCGTTGGACGGCATGTTTGGCGCCACAATTTGGGTCATGGACCCGGCCGTCCGAACGTCGCCTCTCGTCGGTATTTCTGCCAGAGGATCGGGGCCGCTTCAAGCGGTACCGCTGCTGGGGCTCAGACGGAATGACGCGCGCGGTGTAGTCCGTTAGCGGCCGATTCGCTGGTACTCTGGTCGAGTACACGGTATAACCGTCCGAGACAGGGTGCTGGCTTGGCTCCATTTTTTGACGGAAGACCTTGCCATCAGCTTGCGGTTACTTCCACCACCTGTGGATCGAGTCCACCTAAAAAGATCTGAACTTCAAAAGCACATTGCGTTCCTTCGTTGTGTGTGGTTGCCGCACCGAATCGCACGTCTTTCCAGCCCTCGGCGAGCGATTCCAAGCGGCCGGCCAGTTCGATCCCCAGCTTGCTCTCATTTGCGGCTCGTTCGCGATAACGTCCCGCCGCCGGCAAATATTTTCTCTACGTACTCTCGAACAGCACGATTGGAAGAGAATTGCGGCGTTAACCTCAGCATGCTGGCGCGCATTTTGGCTTTAATAATAGGTTACGAGTCGCGGTGTTCCATTGCGCCTCAAACCTGCGTTCTACATATCAACCGCGTGCTGCACTTCTGATACCGTCCACCGGAAAATGACTCCTCCGATCGACTCCATGCGGCGATCCAGGACGGGCGGCCATTCTTCCTCCACCTCCGCCACAATTGCCACTCGGTTCGGCAATAGGATCTGCGTCATGTCACGGATGAAGTCTTTTCCCCTCTTGGCTCTCTTCGAATCTGCGGCAGAGTCACCAGCTTGCGTTGCAGCCGATTCAGGGGCCGGACATGCGGAATCACAGAGGCTTCCAACTAGCGAATTGGCGAAAGGACTGAGCGTCCCATGGCGATCCACTTGCCTTAGGACAACCGTGCCATCCGCCTTTTTCCCAACCACTGCATACCCGTAGATGCCTATACTGCCTTCCCTATCCAGTTGCGACAGCTTGTTTTTTCCTTCTTCAGCTTCAGTTTCGTTATCAAAAACGATCACCACTATGCGATGCATACTACCTCGTTTTCCTGCGTCCGAGTTACGTTCCAACCCCTTTGTAGCTTCCGGTAGCACGAGAGTGACCATGTTGCGTCCGCAAATTGCGTTGCCAGAGCGTTCGGCAGGGCGGACCAGGCTGAGGATATGGGTTCAGGAGCAAGTCCCCGGGAACCGCTTTGTCGGCGAGGGAAGAATTCGTCACTCTGACGAGGTGTGGTCGGTGTGTTCAAGTACAGAACGGCGACCAAGAAATTGTGGTCTTGGCTTGGGTCGCCGTAAGCTCCGTACTCAGAATACCTTGTAACCAAACGATCCGCTTTTCGTGTGTGGTCTTCCGAATGCAGGAGGCAACACTGAGACATGCAAGATCGTGATGCTGGACGAGCGACCGTGCGGTGTTTCGGTTCCAATGTTTTGGATGGTCATCGTGGAATTGTTCTCCAAAATCGGTACGAAGAGAACAGAGTCCGAGCTGGACAAGTGGTTTGAGCAATTACGCGAGCACGGCAGGGAGCTGGGAGTTGAGGTAGAGCCGCTGACGGTCTGTGAACGGATTTGCTTAGAGCACGATGCGCGTTGGATGGCATTGTCCAGAGAGTATGCGATCAGGCACTCGATGGCGAACTCCAGCGAAACCGGAATGATCGGGCCGATATGGTCATGAAACGTGCAAATCCTGAACGCTCCCGTCGAACCTCCTTTTTGAAATCACCGCGGCACATTTCCGCAAGCATGACATTGGTCGGATAGGCAACGAACACGAATCAAGGATGGGAACGGAATTGAACGATACCGAGGAGGTACATCGTGGCCGAAAGACAATCATCACCAAGAAAACCCGATCGCGACGATAAGAAGAAACGCGAGGAACAACAGAACCGGCAGATCCGCTACGGCTTCAGCTACTTGATCACGAGCTTAATCGCGCTATGGCTCTTTCAGATTTTTTTCCTGACCCCCCTGGCCCGACGATCAGAGATCCCCTATAGCGAGTTCAAGAAGAAGCTGGCGGACGGTCAAATCGTAGAGGTAACCATCGGCCAGCAGGGCATAGCCGGTCAGATGAAGAACCCCAAAGCGGACGGGCCTCCGGCCGCCGTCCCATTCACCAGTGTCCCTGCTCCTACCGGTGATCCCAAATTGATTGAAGGATTGCAAAGTGCAAATGTGACTTACCGCTTCGAGCGACCTCCGAGTCCCCTGGGTAGTATTTTGCTGGGCTATCTTCTGCCGATGCTATTGCTCGGCGGTTTCTGGTACATGGCGTATCAGCGATCTGGTATTGCGGGGCCAGGCAGCGTCTTTGGTGTCGGCAAAAGTAAGGCGATTGAGCTCAAGCCTGAGGACGTTACTGTCACGTACAAGGATGTAGGCGGCTGCGATGAAGCCATCGCAGAGCTTCAAGAAACCGTCCAGTTCTTGAAGGCCCCGGAGCAGTTCGCAAAACTGGGGGGGCACATTCCGAAAGGAGTGTTGCTAGTCGGACCTCCAGGCACCGGGAAAACTTTGTTGGCCAAAGCCACAGCTGGCGAGGCTCAAGTCGCATTCTTTGAGACGACTGGGTCTGAATTCGTCGAAATGTTCGTAGGCGTCGGCGCAGCAAGGGTCCGCGATCTTTTCGAGCAAGCACGCAAAGCTTCGCCTGCGATCATTTTCATCGATGAGATTGATGCCATTGGCCAGAGCCGCGGAGGGATAACGCAGCTGGGAACCAATGACGAACGCGAACAAACGTTGAATCAATTACTGGCGGAGATCGATGGCTTCAAAAGCGATGCCAGCGCGCCGGTCATCATTATGGCAGCTACAAATCGCCCGGAAGTACTTGATCCGGCCCTACTGCGCGCAGGCCGGTTTGATCGCCAGATCGCGATAGGCAACCCCGATCTTATTGGCCGGGTGCAGATCGTGAAGATTCACACTAAGAACGTGAAGCTGGATCCAGTGTTTGACGTTGACCGAGCAGCTCGAATCACGGCCGGTTTCAGCGGAGCGGATCTGGCAAATGCCGTAAACGAGGCGGCTTTGGTTGCCGCCCGGCGCAATGCGACGGGAGTCACAATGGATGATTTCGAGACCGCCATCGAGCGAGTCATCGCCGGCTCCGAGAAAAAGAGTCGGGTGATGAACGAGCAGGAGCGCACTACCGTTGCCTACCACGAGGCAGGGCACGCGCTGGTGGCTGAACTGGTGCCGCACGGCGAACCTGTCAGCAAGATCAGCATAGTTCCCCATAGCCGTGGCGCCTTAGGCTACACGATGCAAATGCCAACTGAGGATCGATACCTGCTCACGATTGACGAGCTGCGCGACAGAATCGCCACCATGTTGGGTGGGCGCGCCGGCGAAATGGTGGAATTCGGCACGATCAGCACCGGTGCCAGTGACGACATCATGCGGGCGACGGATTTGGCCCGCCGTATGGTCACCGAGTTCGGCATGAGCGAAAAACTCGGATCCGTGCGCTACGCAGGCCAACAACTGCAGTATCTGGGCGGCTCGATCGAAGACAACGGCCAGATCAGCCCGGAGACGCGATACACGATTGACGGAGAGGTTCAGCGGTTTGTGATGGAGCAGTATGATCGTGCTCAGTCCCTATTGAAGAAACATCACGCCGCGCATACAACCCTGGCTCAGCAGCTGCTGAAGCAGGAAACAGTGACGGGCACTGATGTGCAACAAGCGTTGGCGAGGAATCCTGGCGAGAATTCCCCGGCGGAGACTGCTCACCTGGCTGAACTCTCCAAGGCATAGCGGCAAGAGGGATATTGAAGATGCGCAAGATCGTATTGCTCCGCCACGGAGAAAGTGTCTGGAACAAAGAGAACCTCTTTACCGGTTGGACAGACGTCGATCTTTCACAGAAAGGCGTAGAGGAGGCCAAAACGGCGGGGGTCACGCTTAAGGAGCAGCGGTACAGCTTCGACCTCGTTTTCACGTCGGTGTTGAAACGGGCAATCCGTACTGCATGGATTGTTTTGGATGAGATGGATCTCATGTGGATTCCCATCCAGCTCGACTGGCGACTCAATGAGAGGCATTACGGCGCATTGCAAGGGCTCAACAAGGCCCAAACAGCGGCGACATATGGGGAAGCACAAGTGAAACTCTGGCGCCGGAGCTACGATGTCCGTCCACCAGCGCTCGAGGAGACGGACCCACGCTATGCCGGGAAGGATCCACGTTACAAGGACCTGACAAAACAACAACTTCCCCTAACGGAGTGCCTTAAGGACACCGTGGAGCGCTTCCTGCCATGCTGGCATGAGCTGATCGCCCCCAGTATTCGATCCTGCAAGCAAATACTGATCGCGGCCCACGGCAATAGCCTGCGGGCCCTGGTGAAATATTTGGAAGATGTCCCAGAGCAACAGATCGTTGATCTCAACATTCCTACTGGAGTGCCTCTGGTCGAGGAACTTGATGACGACCTCAAGTCTGTTCGTCACTACTATCTGGGGGATCCCGCGCGAATCGAGCAGGCGATCAAGGGAGCTGCAAGCATAAGCAAGACGAACGCTGATCACAGATAGCGAGGAGTGGACCACAATGTTCTCAGTCGACGATCGAACCGGAAATGTGGTCACGACCGTGATTCTCTTCCTGATCGCGGCGGCTATCCTTTATTTGGCGCGTGTTGCGTTTCTTATTCTGCTGGGTTCTATTCTGTTCGCGCATCTGCTGGAACCCGCAGTCAAGGCGGTACAACTGCACTCGCGCCTGGGGCGGGGCCATCGCAACTGGGCGATTGCCCAAGTGTACCTTGTTGGCACGATTGTGTTTGGAGGCCTAGGGTATGAATTTGGTTCCCGGGTTGCCGCCCAGTTAAAGAATTTCAACTCGGCTCTGCCCGAAATTCTGCGCGGGCTTGTCACTGGCCAGGTTGTCTCCCAGCTGGAAGTCGAGCACGGCTTGAGCGCGGTTCAGCAACTGCAGATACACGATTGGTTAGCTCGTCACCAGGATTTCATTGCTGCCACCTTGAAGCGCGGTGCGGCAGCTACAGCACACGTCGCCGCCAACGCGGCATGGCTCTTGGTCATTCCTGTGTTGGCCATCTTTATCTTGCGAGATCGCAGTCGGATCGAGGACGCGATTCTCAAAGCCGTTGAGCGGAAGGGCCAGCCAACAACTCTTGGGAAGTTTTTGCGGCATATTGATGTGACGCTTGCCAACTATATGCGCGCACAGCTCATGCTGGCCGCCTTGTCATTTGTCTTCTACAGCACTGCGTTGCTGATCCTGAGGTTCCCGTATGCCTTGCCTCTGGCCATCGTCGGTGGTGTCCTAGAGTTCCTTCCGGCGGTGGGCTGGATCTCTTCCGCCGCAGTGATCCTCACGATTGGCGCCCTGGTGCACGCGCACTGGATCTGGATGGCAGGTTTGATCGTTGTGTGGAGGGTCGTGCAGGACTATGTGAACTCTCCTCGCATCATGGGGCGCAATTTGCAGCTACCGTCCCTGCTCGTGTTAGTTGCTTTCATGATCGGAGGTCAAGTGGGAGGTATTGCGGGTATCTATCTCTCGGTCCCCATAGTCGCCGTGCTGCGAACCGCCTGGCTGGATTCCCTTGGGATTGAAAACTCCTCGACTACTGATCCGGCGACGAACTGACAAAAGGTACATCAGTTACGGTGGCGACAGGGGCTGGGGACAAGCTCCGAGTCGTGGAAACTGGCTAAGACCATTCCCTCCTGTGGAGTCTTGTTGCTGTCCTTTTCGTAAGCAAATGCGAGAAGTAGGCCTTGGGATGAAGTCCAGAGCAGAAATGGTGCGTGCGTTGCTACTTTCAATTCAAACTTGTCAGCTAACCACTCGCGACCGGCCAAAAGGAGCTTCTCCTGCCCGAGATATTTCAGGTGTCCGCCCAGAGTTGTGGTGAATACCGGGTCGGCACTACTGATCTCCTCGAATGTCAGGAGCTCAACCGGTGTGATCGCTTTCGGATCATGACTCGCGGACCGCGTGATGCTGCTCAACGAGAATGCAGAAATCGGCCAAAGCAAGCCGGCCGCGGCTTGCACTGGCACGTCCAGGCTCATATTCTGATTCTTATCCCTTGAGTTCGCCGTACACGCGACCTTTCCCGGCAGAAAATCGCAGGTGAGCAGTCCTATATCCGGCCTCCATCGTAATCTTCGGAATTCCTTTAACTCCACGACGCGGAGATCGCCCGATAGGCGGGCCTCGAAGTTGTCGCTGTGAGCTTCATCGGCAGGCGAGCGGTAGTTTCTTGTGCCGTTGACTTCGAACGTTCCATCCTCGAGCCTCCAGAGGGTCCACGATTCCGTGAAGTCGTAGACGGCGGGGACGAACGATCCAATCCCGGCCTGACTGAGAACTTTGTATTCTCCCTCGGCCACCCGCGTGCGTCCTGGCGTTCCGGATTCCGGGCTTTGCTCCCGGGCCTGCTGGGCCGAAGTGATGCCCGCAAGGTTGTCAGAAGCGGATATTCGCACGTGCAAAGACAGGCAGAAGGACAGAATGAGGACCGCAACACCAGTCGACAACACGATGCCGGGAAATTCGGCGCACCATCCGTTCGTTGTGTCGTTATGACTCATTTACAGTGTCGTCCTCTACAGCTACGGTGTCGCCGGCAAGACTCTCTCAGTGAGGGGGACAACCGATCCGTTCCTCTTCACGGTGCGCCAAAACAGGTGATACTTCGACGTGGCAACATCCCTTACGGTTGCGTCTTCATTGATGAGTACATGGGAGCCGACTTGGTTCGGGCCTACTAAGTGAACGCTTATGAGCATGGCTGCTCCTCATTCCCTCTGGAGAACTCTCCATACCGGCCGAATGCCAGGTTCACGCAAGCCCTGTGTTTACAATCGCATTGCCCTTGTGCGCATCCGAACAATAATCGCTGCAATACGCCTCAATGGATGAGACTTGACATTCGCACAGTGAGTACGCGCACTTACGTTGAGCGCCTAGATCCAGAACTTCTGCCATGGCATACCTCGATCCTTGATCCCGTTCACGACGGCCGCGAGTGCCGTGATGACATTTGCGACATGGTGCGCACGTCCATTTCATTCCTGGCGCTGAGTTCAGACGGTGGACGGTAAGCGGCCGCCAAGCGCAATTCGTTACGAATCTGCAGCAGTTGCAAAATCTGCGAACGTGACACGATTCCCTGCAGAGAACCGTAGGCGACCACCGGAAGCTGATTGACGTCATTGCGAACCATAAGCTTGAGCGCATCCAGAACCGGCGTATCGGGGCTCACCGTCTGCAATTCCTTTAGCGGACGCATGGCCTCGCTCATGGTCGTCCGCTCCCAACGGTCGCGTGGAATTTTGGTTACATCTCGCAGAGTAACGAGCCCAATCAGCCGGCCATGGTCATCCACTGCAAAACATCTCTGACCCGTTGTCAGCAGGTAAATATCTACAAACTCCTGCAAGCTCATCCCGTGGTTCACGATCACGCAGTCACCCGACATGACCTCGGAAACACGCAAACCTCGAAGCGCCGACGCAGTCCCCACTTCGGCATAGCTTGCCTTGGCTGCGTCCATCAGAAACCAGCCAATGAATGCGATCCAAAGGCCGCCGAAGCCGGCGCCGGAAAAAAATTGCCAGATCCCATCGAGGATAAATAAAAGGGCCACAACCTGGCCGACGCGTGCGGCGATGCGGGTGGAACGATCGGCATTCTTGGTGATGCCCCAGATGATCGAGCGCAGCACTCGGCCGCCGTCGAGGGGAAAGCCGGGAATCATGTTGAAGAGCGCCAGCCCAATGTTGATATACCCAAGCCATACCAGGACTTCAGTCACCACCGTGTGCGGCTCGGTCGAGTGCCGCCAGCCCAACCCCGCGATGGCCCGGCAGCCGAAACCAATAAGCAGGCTGGTGATTGGGCCGGCGATCGCGACCCAGAATTCCGTTTTCGCGTCGGTGGCATCGTCCTGCATTTGGGAGACGCCGCCCAGCGCGAAGAGGGTGATCGCGCTGATTTTCAGTCCCCTTCTCTGGGCTACAAGCGAATGCGCAAGTTCATGCAGTAGCAATGTGACGAAAAACAGAGCCGCCGTGACCAGCGCAGTGATCCGGACCTGCAACATGCTCCAGTTCGGGTTTACATGATGGAAGTGCTCGCCAAGAGAGAAAACAATCAGGGCGGCAATGATGAACCAACTGTAGTGCAGCCCTATCTCGATTCCTGAGATTTTCCCGAGTTTGACGGTAGAACGCATGCGCGACCTTTCTCACACGAAATCATGAAACGGAACGCTGCGTATTCGGCGGCTCGTTGCTCACACCTACGCCGCAAGAAGGGAAGGGCTTCACACTGCTGACGCCACTCCGGATCTTCACGGCAACAACGACTCTGGCGATGCCGACCATCAAAACTGCCACACCAACCAGCGTTCCGATCGCCCAGACGGAACCGGACGGCCAATTGACGAAAATCAACATACCCAACGCGAGGCTGGTGGCAGCTTCGAGCAGAAACCATCCCCAGCCCACGAGCGGCCACTCTGGAATGCTGTTATTGTGGCAAGGCCTGCCTGGACCAAAAGCAGAGTCCCGAGCAAACCGGTCAATCCTTCCACTCCTGCCATTGGAGCGAACGCGAACGCAACTCCGATAATTCCAAACATTCCGGCAGACAGTAGTTTCGGGAAGAAACTGCCGGGCTTCTGAGAGTGAAGCGCAAACACGAATTGAGCGATGCCCACTAAAATCAGCACCCACCCCAGCACAACGGTGGTGAACTTCGCCGGAGCCAGCGGGTAAACGATCAGGAATGCCCCCAGGACTGCGGTCAGAACACCCATACAGATGGTCCAAGCGGCAGGCTTCTTCGTTTCGTCAATCAGGCTCTGCACAGACATTCCATACCTCCACTATTGTTTTCCAAAAGGGAGGTCTTTCGACCTCCCTTCGGACGGGTGCCAACTACGCCCAAGGGCCTTGCGCTACGAGGCCTTGGCCTTCGCAGCCGCCGCTTTTGCCTTGAGCACCTTGGCCTTTGCCTGCGCCTCACGCTCTGCCGCTTCACGTCTCTCTTTGGCCTTCTGCAACTGCTCCTGGATCTTTGCGTCCAGTTTGTTGATCTTTTCCTGCAGCTTTGCTTTCCAGTCGGCACGAGCTTGGGCATGCTCGGCCTTCATCTCGGCCAGGTCGACCTTCATGGCAGCGACGTGCTCTTCATGGAGAGTATGTTTTACTTCCGAAAGAGCGCGCCGGAATACAGTCCCGCCGAACGCCTCCATGCGCGTGTCGACAGGAGTGGTCCAGTCCTCGTCAATTTCGGCGACCACTGCAAACTTGGTTGGCGTCAATGCCTTGTTGACGTCTTCGATAAAATCCCCACCGATGCCAACATTGCGCAGGTCAACCGCCGCGCCGGCAACTGCCCCCGTCGCGAGGCCGATCGCGAAACCTGCCGGCCCACCCAGCAACCCGATCAAGCCTCCAAATGAGGTGCCAAGCAGGGTTCCGATCGGTCCGTAATCGTCCTCCTGTTTTACTGTTACCGTACCATCGGCGTGCTTCGACACTACCGCGTAAGCGTAGACGCTGATGCTGCCCTCGCCATCGAGCTGCATGAGCGCCTTTTTTCCGTCGTAGGCCTTGGTTTCATTGTCAAAAACCACCACTAGCATTCTGTCCATGATGTTTCTCCTTAAGCCATCCTTGTCACTCTCAAGATTGAGAGTGAGTCCTTTCACCTGCAAGCGAGATTCCATAACCGGAGCAGGCCCGTTGCCCTTGCCCCCTTTAACCCTTGGCGGCACGAGTCATCTGATGCGGCTTCAAGTCGTGGTATGGACTGTCCTTTGCTAGAATCCGACATCTGGACATCTGAACATTTACTTGCCGTGCGCGTTTTGCCCTATATCTGTCGCCGCATATGAAAGGAAGGCGATTTGAATATGCCAACAAATACCGGAGAGGATCGAGAAATTAAGGACCGTGTGAACGCGAATGAAGCCGAGTTAGTCCGGGAATCAAAGACACTGGCAAGGAAAGTAAAAGCAAATCTGAATGAAGCAAAGAGAGCGCCAGCTGACCGGCCAGGTCGCAAGGGCTCGAAACCCAAGAGATGACACAAACAGCGTCATCGACCGGAATGGATGCGCCGATTACTGCTCGGATGCACCTCGTTGATGCTGGTTCGCACCGCGAGGACGGGACAATTCGCCCCGGAAATAACCGCATAGACTTTGTCGCGCAGCGTGTGTGGCGCGGGCTTCGGACCAAGAAGCGTGGAGTCGGCAGTTTGGAAGTTTCGCCACAGTGACGGAATAGCGCCGGATCGGCAGTTTCACCCACCCTAGGCACAGTTCCTGTCTCTCCTCTAAGCCCGCGATTTTAGCACCTCCTCACCTTTAAGACTTTCCGGCCAGTTTGGAAATCCGGATGCAATGTTTGCTTTGCGTAGGAGGAAAACTATATGGATCGCATATTGGTAGTGGTCTTTAGCGAGGCCAGCAAGGCCTTCGAGGGGCGAGACGCACTACAGGAGCTTGATCACGAGGATCTGCTCACGCTTTACACCTACGCGATCATCACAAAAACGCAGGACGGCAAAATTGTCGTCAATGAGGAAAAGGATCGGGTAGGGCTCAAGACGGTGCTCGGAAGCTCCCTGGGAAGCCTCATCGGACTCCTCGTTGGGCCAACGGGATTTGCAGTTGGCGCAATGGCCGGATTCTTGACTGGCCTCGTAGCCGATCTCGACAATTCGCGCGTCAGTGCTGACTTCGTGGCCGAAGTTTCGAGGGAACTCAAACCTGGCAAGTTTGCATTGGTGGCGGAGGTTAACGAGGACTGGACAAGGTGGGTCGACCTGCGTATGGCGGAACTTGGCGGCGTCGCCTATCGCCAGACTCTATCGGAGGTGAAGGACGCGGCGAACTCGGCAGATATCGCTGCCATGAAGGCTGATCTCGCCCTGCTGAAGGCTGAACAAGCGGAGGCAAATGCAGATCACAAAGCCAAGCTGTACGAAAAGATCAATCAGCTCGAGGCGAAGATTCAGCAGCAGTTGGAAAAAGCAAAGGAGCGGCATGAGAAAGCGGAGCGCCGGGCGAAAGCCAAGGCCGACGTCCTCAAGGCCAAAGCGTCTGCCACGACGACAAAGGCTGCGGAGACCCGCGCCTAGTCTAGTACGCAGTTGATTTATGACCACGTGTTTCCACAGGGTAGCTCAAAGGCGATGTCTGGACTACGAGTCGAGCAGTGTTGGCGGGAGGATTCCATGTCTGAACCAGGAAATGTGAAGAGAGAGACTCATAGATGTCAAAGGGTGCTTGCTTTCATGAGCAAAGTGACCGCGCTACTGGGTCTGGCGGCTCTTGGTTTTCTTCTGACGCGGCCAGCGTCGCCAGTTGGTTGGGTCGTGATCCTTGTGGCCGTTATTCAACTTGGCTTGACGTATTCGCCGAGATCTGCGGCGAGTCGGGCAGCAGTTCCCGTACGCCCGACGGACTGCCAACGTTATCGGTCACAAGTAACGAGATCAGATTGCTGCCAAAGGTTGGCAAGAACGGGGGACTGACAGATATGGAGCACGCCCCAAATACGGAGAGCAAGCAGAAATGCGCGCGGGAGCAGTGCCAGTGCGAGGTTGGTCCTCCGGAGGAATATTGCAGCGACTATTGTTCAGGCGCCGAAGCCGCGGCGCAAGTCGAGCTCTCGTGCTGCTGCGGACACGCTCCCTGTGAAGAAGAAGGAACACACGTTTGATCGACATACGCAGCAACGCCGACCGCGTCTCGAGGAACGAAACTATGAATGTGTTTGAGATACGCCGAAGCGCGATCTTGTACGTCCGCACTGCAGTACTGTGTCTCGCGTCGCTCCTGAATGCAAGCCCATCAACGGTCCAAGCGCAGAATCAGGACGAAGAGCTGCAACTGGGTCAGGAAGTTTTTGACGAACTCAAGGCCAGAGGCGAGATCGTCGAGTCATCTCCTCTATACGATCAGCTGAAACCGATTGCCGAGGCCATCACACAGTCGGCACAACCGCGATACAACCATCCTTTCAAGTTCTATCTGGTTCACGACCAGCCCAATGCGTTTGCCACCGCTGGCGCAATCGCCACGACTCTTCTTGTGTTGATTCTATGCGGCTTGTGGCCAGTCAGTTCGATGCGACTGATAGGCGGTATTGTTGGCACAAAGTTCGTCATAAGCGGCGTGAGTCGGCTGATGTATTCGCTAGCCACCCATAAAAGCCTTGAAGCTGCCAGAAAACACGGGTCACTTGCATGGCGCCCGGGCTTAGGATCTGCTCCGTTACGGCTCCAGTATTGGAAGAGTGAAAGGAGAACTGAGTATGTATGGTCCAATCGAAGTGATCGTAGGTGTCACCCCGGAGATGATTCACAACTGGGGATGGTTCCTTGCGTTTGGCATCGTTTTGGTGCTGCTGGGCATCGCCGCGGTTGTGAGGGCCTTCGCAGCCACCGTAGCCTCGATGGTGTTCTTCGGCTGGCTATTGATATTTTCCGGCATCATCGAGTTCGTACACTCCTTTATGGTCGGGAAGTGGGCAGGTTTCTTCCTGCACCTGCTTGTGGCGCTTTTGTTCGGAATAGTCGGTGCGCTCATGGTGTTCAAGCCGGTCATCAGTGCCGAGGCTGTAACCTTCGTCATGTCGATATTCTTCATGGTTGGCGGCCTCTATCTACTGTTTGGCTCCATATGGAGTCATGCAGCGGGTTGGGGATGGGGAGCTGCTAACGGAGCGATCTCGACCATCCTGGGAGTCTTGCTCTTGACGCAATGGCCAGTCTCAGGGCTCTGGGTCGTAGGTCTTTTCGTGGGAATCGATCTGATCTTCTACGGTTCGGCTTGGATCGCCATGGCGCTGAAGCTGCACAAGATGTGAGCGAGCGCGGGAGGGAGGAACGGCCGCCATGCCAGCCGAAGTGAATGCCCGAGTTCCGATAAGCAGCAGCGACGATGTTTTCCTCTGGGCATTCGGTCCCGAAATCGAGGATGCTATGGGGCCACTGCCTTACTTAGTGTTTTATCTGCTCAGTGGCGTGGTAGCTTTTCTGGCGCAGGTTGCCGCGATACTTCATGCCACGGTTCCGAATCTGGGCGCCAGCGGCGCTATTGCAGGCGTGATGGGTGCTTTCTTGATCACATACCCGAGTGATGAGATACGGACACTGGTCCTGTTTGGGATCTTCTTCCGCATTACTTTCATCCCCGCGGCACTCTTGATTGGAGTCTGGTTCATAATTCAGCTCTTTAATCAGGTCGGCTCCGTGGCCGACGTGCAAGGGGGGGGCGTCGCTTACGTCGCTCATGTGGGCGGCTGCATCTTTGGAGCGATCACGGCTCGCCCCTTTGAGCGTTCTTTGCGCGGCAACGAATGGGGAGCCTAGCCATGTCGCCTAATGCTAATGAAGAGCTCGTCGGCAGCGTTGGCTTGACAGCCCAGGAAGCTGGAGCACGCTTAAGCCGGTTCGGGCCGAACGAGCCAGCACAAGCGCAACATCGTTCTTTTCCTTCTGACCTCTGGCATGCGCTTACGAATCCTCTCGTCGTGATTCTGGTGATTGCCGCGACGGTTTCGGCATTCTTAGGCGAGGGAACAGATGCCGCAATTATCGCCACCATTGTTCTGTTGAGCATCACGATTGACTTAGTTCAGGCTTACCGTTCCCAAAGTGCAGTCGAAAAACTGCGAGCACAGGTTGCCCCTACGGCAACTGTCCTGCGCGATGGGGAGTGGAAAGAACTCCCTCGGCGTGAGGTAGTGCCCGGAGACGTAGTTCGCCTTTCTGCCGGGGACCTCATTCCTGCAGACGCGCGTCTGTTGAAAGCTCGCGATCTTTATGTTCTGCAGGGCGCTCTGACGGGAGAATCTCTCCCCGCTGATAAGGAAGCTACGGCAGAGCCCGCCTCGACCAAAGCTGACGCGCGCAACATGATTTTCCTGGGTACGTCGGTCGTTAGCGGAACGGCTACCGCGGAAGTCGTAGCGACGGGGTCTCGGACCGCGTTTGGCGACATTGCGGAGCGCCTGGGAGCTCATCCGGAACAGACTGCTTTCGATCAGGGTCTGCGAAAATTCAGCCTGCTCCTTGCGCGGACGGTTGTTTTTCTAGTGCTTTTCCTCATGGTGGTCAGCATCGCACGCCACCGCGATCCTCTGCAGTCGCTACTGTTTGCAGTCGCATTGGCCGTGGGTTTGACGCCCGAGGGCCTGCCCATGATCACGTCTGTGACGCTTTCCAAAGGCGCCATCGCGATGGCACACAAAAAGGTCATCGTTAAGCATCTTTCTGCCATCGAGAATCTCGGCAGCGTGGACGTGCTTTGCAGCGACAAAACGGGCACGCTTACCGCAGGAACCATGTCGCTGGATCGGTCACTCGATCCTTTTGGAAATCCTTGTCGGCTCCCGTTGGAACTTGCTTACATTAACAGCCAGTTCGAAACCGGCATCCGAAGCCCTCTCGATGACGTCATTCTCCATCAGCCTTCCCCAAAATCAGACGACTACACCAAGTGCGATGAGATTCCTTTCGATTTCGAGCGGAGGCGGCTTTCAGTTGTGGTTCAGCGGTCGTCACAGAGACTCCTCATTACTAAAGGAGCGCCGGAAGGAATCTTCCCGCTCCTTTCCGGGTATGAGCTCGAAGGAAAGAGATTACCCATCAACGAAGATGCCAGCAAGCGTATGCAAAAGGTGAGCACTGAGCTGAATAATCAGGGCTTCCGTTCATTGGCAGTGGCCTATGCAGAAGTTCCCGCACAGGCAGATTATTCGGTCAAGGACGAGCGCAATCTGGTGCTCGCCGGCTTCTTGAGCTTTGCCGATCAACCTCTCCCTGATGCCGCCCAAACTTTAGCTTCCCTAAAAGACGATGGCGTCGAGATGAAGGTCATTTCCGGAGACAACGATCGCGTCACCGCCCACGTCTGTACTGAGGTGGGACTTAATTCGGGACGAGTTATAACCGGCGACGACCTGGACCGAATGACGGACCCAGCCCTGGGTGTCGTCACCGGGGAGACACGCGTGTTCGCACGCATTTCTCCTGCTCAGAAGAACCGGATTCTCCTGGCCCTCAAACACAATGGTCACGCCGTGGGGTTTATGGGGGATGGCATCAATGATGCGCCATCGCTGCACGCGGCCGATGTCGGCATTTCCGTCTCAAGTGCAGTGGATGTGGCGCGCGACGCGGCCGACGTAGTTCTTGTTCAACCCGGCCTGAAAGTCCTACATGATGGCATCGTTGAGGGACGAAAGGCGTTCGGGAACGTCATGAAGTACTTGCTGATGGGCACGAGCTCAAACTTCGGCAACATGTTCAGCATGGCGGGAGCTTCTCTTTTTCTCCCCTTTCTGCCGATGCTCCCGATGCAGATCCTCTTAAATAATCTTCTGTATGACTTATCCCAACTCACAATTCCAACCGACAATGTAGACGAGACTTTTCTGCGGAAGCCCCAGCACTGGGATATTAGTTTGATCCGCAACTTCATGGTGTACATCGGCCCCATTAGTTCCATCTTCGACTTTCTTACCTTCTACGTGCTCCTGCGTATCTTTCATGCGACCGAAGTGCAGTTCCATACGGGTTGGTTTGTGGAATCGCTGGCAACGCAGACGCTCGTGTTATTCGTCATCCGTACCGCGAAGAATCCTCTCCGCAGCCGCCCTAGCAAGCCCTTGATTGCGACTTGTCTTGCCACTGTGGCAGTGGGGATTCTCTTGCCCTTTAGCCCGTTTGCAGGCGCGCTGGGATTCACCGCGATGCCGGCAGGTTTCTTTGTGTTTCTTGCGGTCGCGACGGGCGTTTATCTCGTGCTTGTGGAGTTTGCGAAACGTTGGCTCCTGCGCCGAGCCGCGAAAGCAAACGCAGTTATTTATCAAACAGCGCTGGCCGCTGCGGCGTAGCGTCGCCGAGGAAAAGCGTATGCGATGGGCAATCGCGAAGTGCTCGATGCTTGTCGGCGCCAAATCCGATACGCTGTCGAAATGGCTTCACCGCCTGGGAGGGCCAGGGCTACTGCTTCTTGGCATCGCCGACAACCTACCCGTTGGATGCCCGGCGGGAAGCGTAGACATTTTTCTCATCGTACTTTCGGCACACCAGCACCAGTGGTGGGCCTATTACGCCTTGATGGCTACGCTGGGCGAGGTGCTTGGCGGCAATGTTACGTATCAGCTGTCCGCAAAAGGCGGCCAGCAGACGTTGGAAAAGAAAATACGAAAAGAGCGTGCAGAAAAACTCTGCAAGGCGTTCGACAAACGCGGATTCATGACGATACTTGGAAGTGCCATACTGCCGCCGCCATTTCCATTCACCCCGGTGCTGATGGCTGCCGGCGTCATGCAATATCCGCGCAAAAAGTTTGTCTCAGCGCTGACAGCGGGGCGCGCTATTCGTTTTTTCGTCGCGGCGTTTCTCGCCCGCGCCTATGGCCAGCGAATAATCAACTTCTTCTCGCGCTACTACCACCCGGTCATGTATGTGCTGATTGCGTTGGCAATAACGGCCGGCATCGGCGCGGCAATCTACTTCAAATGGTATCGACCCAAGGCACAGCAGGAAGAACGCGAACGGGGCGAGCAGGTACAAGAATTTCCAGTTCCTGGCCGACACGCGAGAGGTAGAGACAATGCTTTTCACACACAGCCTAAAGGAGCGCCGTACCAGCGAGGCAACAGAAGAACCTGAAGCGGGGTTGCTATGTTCAAGCGTATGTCCCGCGAATTGGAGAACCGGCTTGTCCAAGGTGGGGCGCTCGGCGGTTTGCCTCATGAAGTGATTGTTCGTCAGGGGAACGTCTGGGACGAGTTGGACAAAATCATCGACCAGGACAGATCGAACTGGTCGTCATCGGTACGCACGCTCGACGAGGGATGAGCAAGCTGCTGCTCGGCTCAGTGGCAGAGCACATCTTTCGTCACGCCGGCTGCCTTGTATTGACCGTTGGTCCCGGCTCCCTTCAGGATTCTCCAGTGGGGAGCGGCCGTGCAATTCACCACTGCCAGCGATGTCATGCAGATGCAGGAAAAAGGTCGGGCTAACAGTCTTCGTCGGCTTAAGGAATTGGTATCTCAGAATGCCAAGCTAGCAGTAGCACCTGAATTTGTGGTCGAGTTCGGAACGCCGGCTGAGAAAATTCTGCAGGTAGCCAAGACGCTCAAGTCCGACGCAATCATTCTGGGACTGCATCGGAAAACCCGCATCGGCGCAGCTTCGCACATGCCTTGGGCCACTGCCTATGAGGCCGCGTGCGATGCATGGTGCTCCGTCCTCACAGTGCGGAATTGAAAGCGCATCGATTCTATGTGGCTGCCAAATTGTGGGGGGCCGTTAAAGGTTTCGAATTCGTTTAAGAGAGGATCACGAGTGCCAAAACGCAGCTCAAGAAAGATCGCCTATTGGTAGCATCTGGTTCCTATCGAAACCAAGGAACTCTTGCTCTTGGCTGCTCCTGTCTCTGGCCCCGGGGGCCCCTCGCCCATGGCGAAATATCTAAGTTTTGGGCCGTTGCGCCTGCTGTTGGCGGCCACAACCGGTGTTCAGGCCGGTGTTCTCTAGACGACGCTGCCAGGGCCTTGACCGCGGGCAAATCGTACGGAATCTACGACGTCATCCTCACGAACGAGCAACTCCGTCCCTTGGGATTGCTTGCCTGAGATCAGCACACAAATCAAAAGGTATTTACGACGGTTCATCCCGTCGCGCCCGTGTGCCTGGCATGCCCGTGCTACGAGGGCAATCGGCAGCGACTTGCTCTTCTTTTTTTCGTCATAGTGGCGAAATGCAGTCTGGACTCGCCTTGTCCAGGAAATACTCTACCCCAGTGAAGCTGGGAACCCTAAGATTTCGCATAGTTTCCGCCACCTTCAGGCTACCGCCTTTGGCAGGCGGCCTGCTTTCGATGAGGTGGACGACGTTGAATCCGTCCGAGTTCTGGTTTCGCGATGAACCTCACCGCCAGAAAGTCCGGATTCGAATGAGACTGTCTCATATGGCTCTCTCCACGCTGATGGTGCTCGCGGCCGGTGGGGCATTCGCCCAGAAGGTGCACGTCCAGTTCGAAAAAGCGTTGATTTCTCGAGATTCAAGACCTACGCGTGGCTTGAGAGCCAGCATCCGGTCGACGCGCTCTGGGCCCAACGGGTCGTGGCGGCAATTGACAGGCAGCTAACCGAAAAGGGCTCAAGAAAGTAGACGGAAGTACGAATCCGGATCCCGAGGTTGTGTACAACTCTGGCATCAAGGAATGAACCATCGTCGAGGGTTTCGACTAACTACGGATATGTCTACGCTGAATTCCTATATAGCAAGATATATGGCCCACCGCTTTGGTTATGGCCGAGAGGGCCTGGTTCTTGGGTGAGCGAAGTTGAAAAGGATGGAAGTCTGGTCGTCGATTTGGTTGATGTGTCAAGGAAAGATATGGTCTGGCGCGGCATAGCCACGGGTACGCTTACCGACACGACGAACAAGAATGAGACGGAAACCGAACAACGCGATCGAGAAAATGTTCAAGAAGTATCCACCGAAAAAGTCACACAGATGCAAGTGGGGACTGATATGAAAGTCTTAGTGGCAGTCGATTCCTCTGGTGCGTCACAGTATGTAATCGCTGAAGCAGTATCCCATCCATGGCCGTCCGGAACCACGTTCTGCGTACAGAGCGTTGTGGACATGTGGGAGTGGATTGGATCGCCCGAGCTCGTGGAAGATGCAAAGCGTGAGGCGAGAACGCTCGTGACGGCCGCCACGTCCGAACTCAGCCGGTCCGGTCATGAAGTGGTTTCGGAAATTCAAGCGGGCGTGGCCAAGAAAGCCATTGCCGAGTATGCCAAGGAATGGGGAGCAGATCTCATCATGGTCGGTTCTCACCGATCGAGTGCCGTAAGCCGCTTTCTCCTCGGCAGCGTGGCACATGCCGTTCTCCGTGCTGCGGCCTGTTCGGTTGAGATCGTACGACCTAGTCCGCGAGGTGTCCCCGCTTTTTCCCGTGGAATGAAGATCCTGCTTGGCACGGACGGCTCCAACTGCTCGGAAAAAGCTACGCGAGCAGTTGCAAATCTCCCATGGCCAACGGAGACCTTGGTTAGAGTGATCAGCGTCCGAGAACCTATCGTTCCTGCTGGTGGAATGGCCATGGCTTTTGACCCGGTTCTCCTGGATGAAGTTCTGGAGCGTGAACGGCGCCGTGCCGAGGATGCGCTTAGAAGTGCCCGCCAGATATTAAGCTCTGCAGGGTTGAAGCTTTGCGATTCGTCCGAAACGTTGTTCGGTGACCCTCGCAACATCTTGTTAGATGAGGCAAAGTCATCGAGTGCCGATTTGGTGGTGGTTGGTTCACATGGCGTACATGGTCTTGATCGCGTGCTTCTGGGGAGCGTGTCTGAGGCGGTGGCCATGTACGCTCACTGCTCCGTAGAGGTCATTCGCAGTTAGCCCGGGGGCATGGTCGTGATAAGAAAATTCATCACTTTGGGAGGTAAGAAACAAATGACGTTACGCAAACTTGCTGAATTTGGTGTGAAACTCGGTGCAGCCACTTTGGTGGGATTAGATGAGCTTCAACACAAGCACACAGAGGAGAAGCCCAAGAAATCGTTCTTTAGGCCCTCTCACATTGTTATGTGCTCGTCGCTCATCGCCGCTGGGCTGGCTCTCTGGCAGATCAAAAACCATCGCGCATAGCGTGTGGCGTTCGCGTTGCAACAGGAAGACTGATCAGCTGCCGACCAACTGCTGGGTTCCACTCGTGCGGATGGGAATAGGCAGAGATTCTGTGCAAGCGAAAGCTGCTGAAATGTTGGGCGACATCAACATCGTTAGTGGAAATGCGGGGATGGATCAAACCGTGGCTATTCAAGGCCGAATCACCGTCTCAAACTCGGGCGAAATGCGCACAGCGCTGGCTAACGCGTTACGCACAAAGCCGGCGAGCGTATCCCTCGATCTGTCCCGCGTCTCCTATCTCGATACTTCCGGGTTAGCCACCCTGATAGAGGCGGTTCGGATCGCCCGCAATCAGGGCACACGGTTGATCCTCGGTGGCATGCACGATCAGCCTCGCTACTTTTTTGAGATCACGCATCTCGATCGACTGTTCGAAATCGCGGGGCAGGAGGCGGGCACATGAACGTGCTGGAAGCCGTCGGAAACGCCGTGATCCAAGGACTTGCCTACGTCGGTGGACTCACGATGCAGTTCTTGTCGGAGCTGCGCGCCTCACCCCGGGTATTGCCGCTCACGGGCAAGCGCGGCCGCTGGAAAACTGCCATGCAGCAGATGGCGGCGATCGGAGTCGACGGACTGCCGATTATCGCAATCATGTCGGTGTGCGCGGGATTCATTCTGGCAATGCAAACCGGATCGGAACTGCGCAGGTTCGGAGCGCTACGTCATGGACGTCGTTGGCGTCGGGTTCACGGCTCTGATCATATGCGGACGATCGGGGTCGGCATTTTCAGCGGAAATCGGAACCATGGTAGTGACCAGCGAAATCGATGCGATGAAAACAATGGCGATGGATCCCATCGAGTTAGTGCTCACGCCGAAATATATCGCGGCAATGATCACCCTCCCCTGCCTGACCATTATGAGCAACACGTTTGGCATTCTTGCGGGTGCTGTGTTCATGCGCATCACCACAAACATTCGGTTCGCAATGTACATGCGATACATCTTCAACTCGATTGAGTTGCGCGACGTCTTGACCGGACTACTAAATTAAAGAGCCTCATTTATTATTGTGAATGTGGGCTGCATGAAGGGTCTCAGGGTACGCGGGGGAGCCGATGCAGTGGGGCGTTCAGCAACATCCGGTGTGGTCAGGTCCACATACCTCGTGATCCTGGCGGACGCGTTTTTCACTGCGATTTTCTAGCTGGTGCACAAGGATTAGCGCATGGCGGAAGTGATGATCTCGGTTGATAGCCTGACGGTTGAATACGAAGGCAAGCGCGTGCTGGACCGCGTCAGTCTGGACATTCAAAGGGGTGAAGTGATGGTACTGCTGGGTGGCAGCGGCGCCGGTAAGACTACGATGCTGCGGCACATTATCGCATTGGCAGGCGCTGGCGGAACTCGTGGGCCTCGCCTCCGTCAGCGAGGCGGAAGACCTTAGCGATAAATCACTTCTCCAGCTGCGCTTTAATAGCTTCAAGGGATTTCTCGAGAGATGATCGTGTTTTATCAATTGCTACTTTCCTGACCATCCCGCCCTTGACCCCAGTCAATCCTGCCTGCTCCGAGCCTTTCACGGTAACTAAGTAAAACCCCCTGCTATCGCCAGGAACGCAGAAGTATAAGTCAAGCGCTGTTTGGAAATAGTGACTGGCGTACAACTGCTTGATCGCAACCACATCGATCGGGCCATCCTCGCCAGCAGCACGCGCAATAATCTGGTGATTCATGCGAAGAGTTGGTTTGAGTCCAAACTTCACTTTTTCCCAGTAGAAGACGGAGGAGCTGTCTGGGAGGGACGTTTTGGGGTAATCGAGCAAGTAGAAATAAAACGCCGGAAGCCTCTCTGGCAGAACTTTCGAGCGAGATAAGAGCGCGTGAAACTGTTCGCTCACCTGAGCAGGCAACTTTTTGTCGCGGTAGGTGCCGAGTGCTGCATTACCGCCCTTCTGGTAAGCGGCGAGCGCCTCCAGGGCCATCTTCTTGGCGAGATTGTTGACTTGCGCAGAGGGGTCGGCAGCTGACCAGTCAATCTGACTTTTGAACTCTTCAATGTTCTCTACCGGCAATTGTATTTCGCAGTTTTCGGGCTTGCAGTCTTTGAGAGCATTCACATCATCAGGGTCGAGGTCAAAACCGGAAAGGTCGGAGAGTTGGGGCGGGCTGGAGAAGCGCCCGATGGCAAGGTAGCTTGGCAGAGACTTGAGCTTCTCGAGATCGGCTGCTATGTGCACATAGGCGCTCGGCTGCGCCTTGATGAAGACACTGCCGAACACGAAGACCTCGGAGGGAGAAGGTGAATCCAGTATTTTGGCGACGGCTTTGCCATGCTCGATGTCGGCAATTTCTGAATCCGCCAGACCAATGTTCTGCTTGAAAAATGTGTGCAGCCGATTTGGGCTTTGACAGAAGCTCGAGGCCGCCGACATAAGGAGGAGTACAGCACACCATATACAAGGCGACGCTCCTACCCGCAGCATGCGAGTCTTGTGTTTCCGACTCAATCGTGCCTGATTCACACTCCTCAACTCCCGTAATGAAGTTTCGATAGGCCGCTGGACGCCTTGCAACCTATCCCAGTCTAATTTCCCCCCTTGGTGTCTGGCCGCAGAAGTACCATAGGCGCGTCTTTCGGCACGCTGAATGGAGTTGCTGATTTTGGGTCGGGACTAAACTGTGAAAAAGTGGAAGGATTGTCTTGAAAGTGTTTCTCGAGCGTTCTTATCCTAGTGCCGTTGGCAGGATGGTCCGACAGAAGCTGCGGGATCTGGTTGACATCAGCATTTTGAAAATCCTGAAACAGCCACGTCAGTCCCCACGGGTTGTAAGGGGCTTCTGCGCATATGTCGGAGCCAGTCACATCGGCCTTCGATTCGGCGTCCCGTGAATAGCCAAGCGAGTGCAGCTTTCCGATCAGGGCGATCGCAATAAGGTGAGCTCGGGTCGGTCCCAGCAAGATCGCGGCAGCCACTTCCCGCTCCTCAATCTTCTTCTCCTTCTCCATCAGAGCAACGGCGTCACGATGAATGGTGTGAGAGACCTCGTGACAAAGGGTTCCGGCCAATTCCTCAGTGTTCTTCACAAAGTGCAGAAGAGAATCCACCACGTAGACGTTGCCTCCGGGCGTCGCGAATGCATTGGGCTGCTTTTCATGTACTAGAAAAAACTTAAAGGGATGGGGATAGCGGGGCTGTGCAACGCGAGTTATTGCTTCTGCAATCGGTTTCAGATTGTCGTACAAGGGAGAGGACTCAATGATCTCTCCGTTCTCCCCCAATTGCTTGTACACTGCCTGTCCGAGCTCGGTTTCCTGGTCGGTGACCGGCTCGGGGGTGGGAGCTTGAGCCACACATGCGGCGGAGAGTAGCGCCAGCAGCGGCAAGATGAAAAATCTCGATATCGAGAAACGTAACGTTGGCATCATCGTCTCCTTTACAAGGATCCTGCACAGTATCATGTCTTCGTCTGTGTGAGTAGCGTGTCGGAGTTGGTAGTTGGGGAGAAATATTCCCGCCAAACGATTCTCAGCACAGCAACTGCCGGGACCGAAATGTACACGCCCGCAATGCCTCCCCCTTGAGCTCCCACCATAAGCGCAACGACAGTCAGAGGGTGTAGGTCTAAGGTCTGACCGATGATCCGAGGAGAATTGACATAATCCTGCACAATTCTCCAGACAACCACTAGCACCGCCATCCAGATCCAGTGGGAATGAGTGAGGAATCCGACTGTCAGAATCATCACAGCCGAAGGGATACATCCCACCGCCGGCAAAAACTCCAGAACGCCGCCCAGAGCCCCCGGCGCGAAGGCATACGGGAATCCCAGGACAAGCATGGAGATGCTATAAAAGAGAAAAGATAGACCGGCCAGAGCGAGCTGCGCGCGAATGTACTTGCCGAGCATCGTATCAATCTGTCGCAAGATGCGCTCGAAGCCCGTTCGGCGCCCTCGCCGTTCGACTCCCTCGATGGGCGCATCCAGCATCTGACGTCCATCCTTCAACAGGAAGATGGCGAGAACAGTAATGGCGAAGAGCCAGATCGCACTGGCGGCGACTGATGCTGCGGATGCAGCAGTCCGCTCAACCACACGGGAAATAAGTTCAGAATGACTAGAGCGCCTTTGAGGAACCCCTGTGGGTTGCAGGTCTCTTTCTAAGGCACCCACCTGGCAGGCTCATGCGGGTCGTCTCCTGTGACTGCGGCAGCGATGGGCAATAAGGTGTGCACAGTCAAACTCCAATGGCCGGTCGTCATGAATTGCAAGCCCGCAGCTACACTGATGATCGGCAAAGAGCAGAGCCAGAACTCCAATTACTCCTGTTGATCCAATGACGTGGAAAGAGGATCGCCGTCATTCATTGCACACGAAGCGTGTTTACAGTCACACTGCAATTCGACTTCTTGCTGATCGTCGGCATCCGAACAGTAGTCGCTGCAGTATGTCTCCAGGGTCGATACCTCGCATCTGCACTGCTCGTGCGCACATTTGTGTTGACCACCTATATCCGTTATCTCAGCCATGACTCACCTCCACTGTCTTTATCTGTGCCGCGTTGCCATCCCTCAAGGCGTCCTCATCAAAAGCGGCCAATCTTACACTTGGCTTACGAAAAAAGAGCGCAGGCATTGATGATTTCAATCTCCGCCTGCGCCCATTACCCTGGCACGGGCTTCTACTATCCGATCTTTAGACGGCCCGTCTACCGGTTCAGGACGCTTTTGCTTTAAGAGCCTCTGCCTTTGCCTTGAGTATCTTGACCTTTTCTTGAGCCTGACGTTGTGCTGCTTCGCGGCTTTCTTTCGCTTTCTCCAAATGGGCCTGAATCTTGGAGTCGAGCTGGTTGATCTTTTCCTGAAATTTCGCTTTCCGATCTGCCTGAGCCTTGGCGTGCTCAGCTTTCATCTGAGCGAGGTCAGCCTTCATGGCGGAGACATCCTCATCATCAACTTTGTCCTTTACTTCCCAAAGAGCGCGTCGGAAAACAGTTCCGCCGATTGCTTCCATCCGCGTATCCACGGGCGTGATCCACTCCTCCTCAATTTCGGCGATCAGTGCGACCTTGTTCGGCGAAAGAGCCTTCTGGACATCGTCAATAAAGTCGGAGCCGACACGAGCGTTGTCCAGGTCGACGGTGCTACCTGCAGCCATCCCAACGGCTGCACCGACGGCCATACCTGCTGGGCCTCCTAGTACGCCAATGAGAGTTCCGAAGGATGTCCCGAGCAGAGTGCCGATCGGCCCCACATCATCCCCTTGTTTTACCGTTGCGGTCCCATCCGCATTCTTCGTAAGCACTGCATAGGCGTAGACAGTGATGCTGCCTTCACCATCCAACTGCTGAAGAGCTTTTTGCCCTTCATATGCTTTACCTTCGTTCGGGAAAACTACTACTAGCATGCGATCCATGAGTCATCTCCTGTCTGCGTTGATGATCGTGTACGCGGAAATCTTGAAGCGGAGTGGGTTCGGAAACCACTCTCCCTTCTTGTTCAAAAACACCTTTGTGTGCCAGTGATTCAGTACCACGAGGTAGCCTTGAACCAGCGACACCTTCTTGGTTGAGTCCTACGTGTTGTTTGTCAGTATCGGCGGGTCATGATGGGACCCATGGGCAACTAAATAGAGTCGAACGTGGATAATAGGAACGACGGTGTCTTGACGCGACCCCTTCGCTCTTCGACGACAAAGAACTCTACTTCAACTGCGTCGTCATTGCAACTGTCAACGTTAGTGTTGGCCGGGATCGTGACATCACTCAAGGCTCCTGGGCCTGGTGCACACCCGTTCCCTTTGTGGGGCGAGATAAGGCGTTAGAAAACCCCTTCCAAAATCGACTCACGGAACCCCGAAAACATTGGCTTTTTTCGACGGAATTGTGCGCGTTAGAAACCTGTAGTTTTCTAATCGAATAACCGTTTCCTCAGAACGGGATAGCATTCTTCCCTTGTGATGATTCGAAATAAGTGGTCCAGAATGCGAGCTTTGCCGGATCCATTAAAGGACGCATCCTGGTCCTCGCAGAGATCTCGAGCGTTGCAGGATGCTCCTTAGAGAAGAAGTCCCACCGAGGGAGACCCTTACCATTCGGATCCCCTTTGCGGACGAAGTTCACGAGGTAACCGGATGTAGTAGCAGCTGCCGCTCGGTCCACCTCCGTAAATGGCCGAGCCAGCTTATCGAGGTTAGACAAGATGTACACCATTTCGCCTGTATGAAATGCTTCGAACTCCGGGTGTTCCGGCCACGGAATCGCGTGATTGAAGTAGTAGGTGTAGATCTTCCCTTTCTGCTTATTGAATACCCTTGCGCACCACAGGTACATCGCTGCTTGTCCGCGTTCTCTTGCACTCGCCTTTTGTGCCATCGATGCTGAGGCATCGTCCGACGATGGATAGAGTTCGTTGAATTTGGCAGCCATATCACCGTACCTTTCCTGTACCTGCTTGTGCCATTCATCAACCGGCATCTTGCCGTAGGTTTTGGAGAAGCCGCTGCCTTCATCGGCCTGCATGCCGGTGAGGAGGGGAACATCATTGGCCTTTCCTTCTTGGGTCGCTTTCAGGGGGTAATCTGGGATTGCCCATCCGTCGATCACAGGAGCAAAGCGCAATACTCTGGGAGATCCTGGAGGAGGCAAAAGGTCTTCCGCAGGTAATTTGCGAAACTCCGCCAACGAGTGCGCGCTTCCTGAGTTTGCGAAGTCAACTCCGTCCTTCTCGGCTTCAGCCAGTGTTTTCATCGGAATCGAAACCAGAGATGTTCCGCTTTCGGCCACGGCACCGCGAAACAATCCCTTCCCCATGGGGCTCACAGAAAGATCGTGCACGAGACCCGAGCCGGCCGATTGCCCGCCAATTGTGAGTTTTCGCGGATCACCACCAAACGAGGCAATGTTCTCTTTCACCCATTGAAGAGAAGCGACAGCGTCGAGAAAGCCGTAGTTTCCGCTCACGTGTTGCGGAGACTCAGCGCTAAGCTCAGGGTGCGCCAGGAATCCAAACGCACCAAGCCGGTAGTTGACGGTCACGAATACCAGGTCTCGCCGTGCGAGATTCGTACCGTCGTAAACGTCCACGGACCCAGCGCCTTCCATGAAGCCACCGCCGTGGAAGAACACATAGACAGGTAACTTGCGGCCCTTGAAATTTACTGGCACCCAAACATTCAGATAAAGGCAGTCTTCGCTTGTGGGCCCCTGAATCATGAACTCCTTGGACCAGGGCAGGCGCTCGTAATCTTTGCGCTGAATGCAGGCGGCGGGGGCGATCAAGGATGTGCCCCACGGCACGGTGCGCACAGAGTGGTATTTCTCGAAAACGACAGGCGAGACAAGAAAAATTTTCGTATATACACCGCCAGGATACGACCAAAACACTTCACGCTATCCAGTCTTGTACCTCCAGCACGGATGGGGCGAAGACGAAGCAGGTTGGAGTGACCAGGGCCATGAAAACTTTATTCTGGACAATTTAATTGCCGCTCGTAAAGCAACACCGATGATCATAGTTAACGAGAACGGAATGACGGGTGTCCACCTTCAACCGCCTCCTCCGCCTCGACCCGGACCCGCGGCTGCAAATGCACCACCTTCCGGGTCGGTGTTGCGCTTCTTCATGGATGAACGGTACGCATCTTTTGACAGAGTCGTTTCCCACGATTTAATCCCGTTTATTGACGCCAATTTCCGCACCATACCAGATCGCAACCACAGGGCGTTGGCGGGTCTTTCCATGGGTGGTGCCCAAGCACTTCGTATCGGACTGAATCACTTGGATCAATTTGCGTATATCGGCGCATTTAGTCCCGCCATTGCGATAACCGATACGACCAAAGAATACGATGGCGTTCTATCGGATCCGGCGAAGATAAATCAGCGACTTCGTCTTTTGTGGATTGGCATCGGCGACGACGATTTCCTCCTCGCACCCGTGAAAGAATCTCACCAGACACTAGAGAAAGCCGGAGTCAAACATGTGTGGGTCGAAAGTTCGGGGGCTCACGTCTGGACGGTGTGGCGCAAGTACCTCGCCGATTTCGCGCCAAGGCTTTTTCAATAAAGTCGGGCATCGTGAGGCGAGGGACGATGTTGAGATGAATTCATGATTAAGCCAGCACTCGTGATTGGGTTGGGCGAGGTCTTGTGGGATCTTCTGCCCTCAGGAAAGGTATTGGGTGGTGCACCCGCGAACTTTGCTTACATGACAAAGGTGCTGGGAGACCAAGGCGTCGTCGCCAGTCGTATTGGCAACGATGACTTGGGACGCGACGCTTGTAGCGTCATGCAAAAACTTGGTCTGAACACATCGTATGTGCAGCGCGACGATCTGCATGAAACCGGTACTGCGAGCGTGTCACTTGACACTTCTGGCCAGCCAAACTTCACAATCAAAGATTTCGTTTCGTGGGATTTCTTGCAATGGACTGCAGCTTGGGAGGAGTTATCTGCCCGTGCAGATGTTGTCTGTTTCGGTTCGCTTGCTCAGCGCTCACCGACATCCGCGGCCACCATTGAATGCTTCCTGCGAAGCGCGCCGGAGAAGGCGCTCCGCATCTGTGATGTTAACCTGCGCCAGTCCTTTTACAACAGAGATGTGCTGCGTACATCGTTCCAGCATGCACACATCGTCAAGCTCAACGAACGGGAGTTGCTCCAGGTGTCAGCTTTGCTAAAGTTGGGCGATGGAAGCCAAGAAATGCTCGCCAAGCAATTGCTGAGCGCGTATGAGTTGCGGCTGGTTTGCATAACACGTGGTGCTCGTGGAAGCTTGCTTGTGACGGAAAGTCATACGGTTGAGCATAGCGGCTTCCGTGTGAAGGTCGCAGACGCCATCGGTGCAGGAGATGCCTTCGCGGCCTGTCTAGCTCATCACTATCTGCGCGGCCATTCGCTCGAGGAAATCAGTGAGGCTGCAAATCGCCTTGCATCATGGGTTGCGACTCAAACGGGCGCGACCCCGTCGATTAGTGCAGGCCGATTGCAAAACATTCTAAGTGGGGTTGCGCTTCACTGAAGGAGGCGCTGTGAAGAGTGGTTGGACTGTGGCGGTGGCATCGGCTTCTCAGAGCTATTCTTCAGCCGCTGCGAAGCAGCGTTTTCGAAACCAACCTAGCTTGACCCCGATCCGTTTGGAACTCCAGCAACCTGACTCAGGTGCCTCGGGAAACCTCAATTTGGCGATCCAGGAACCGACGGAGCTCGTCTGAGAGCCCAGGGGGAGGCGGCAACTTATAGTCCTCACTGCCTGGACTCATTAGCATCCCATCCACAAACACGTTATGGACGTCACCCTCATCTGGCTCCATGAGCGCAAACAGGATCATTGCCTGGTCCCTTTCGGAAACGTATGCCCGGCGATATCGCCTGTCCAGCAGCAGGCAATGGCAGGTTGGCAGCTCGACTCCCCCCTCATGATCTGTTCAAGGGAGGGGCGTTCGCGTCCGGTCAGGAACTTCCCATGGAGGGTGGAATAACGGGTTTCGGGCAGGGTGCAGGGCTACCGCTGGGCGGTTAGGATTTCTTTTCGACTTGCAGGTTGTTCTGTACGGTGAAAGCGCCGAACACCTGACTGGCTCGAATACCCGCCAGTTGCTTGTCCATGGTGCTGGCGACGGTCCCACACAGACTCAGGTGGCCGTGATCTACCACTATGCGGATTGGCTTGGCTGGATCGATGGCATAGCGGCTGAGTACGGGATCGCGATAAACGGCCCGCCGTCCGCGTTTTGACGTTTTCTTCCGAAATGCCCAGCGCCTTTGCTGTTTCCGCAATGCTCAGTTGCTGCACGTCGCGAAGAATTAGAACAGTCCGATACCTCTGACCGTGAATGGCCGCGGGTACGACCTTGGCACGAATCGTTACCCGGGCGTCGTGCATCCGCAAGGTTTCCAATTTCTGACGCAATTCCGTCTCGATCCGTTTCCGATCTTCACATTTAGAGTAGAAGGAGTCGAAATTGAGAAGAAGCTGTTTATGGTGCACGGCCAGAACACGACGGTCACCAAATATGAATTGATCAATGCCCCGAGTGCGGTTCGTGTGCAGCTTGAACTGCGTCCATTAATTGCTTTCCGCGATTACCACAATCTCACTCACGAAAACCGAACAATCGACGGCAGAGTTGACATACAAAGGGAATTGATCAGCGTTTCTCCATATGGCGGACTTCCTAGTCTTTACTTCGCAAATGACGCCGCCCAGACTGAAAGCACCGGCCACTGGTACCGCAATTTTGAATACGAGGCTGAACGTGAGCGCGGTCTCGATTTTCAGGAAGATTTATTCAATCCGCGTGTGCTTCGTTTCGACCTCAACCAGCGGCCGACAGCCACGCTTATTGCATCGACCGAGACCCGGAAGGTCGATGCCGCTGAGCTGTTTGAACAAGACGAAATCGTCCGCCGTCGTCAGATCACGAAAACACGCGCCAGCCAAAAACGATTTCATAACCTCACTGACTACCGCTGCAGATCAGTACATCGTTTCTCGCGGCGATCAGAAGAGCATCATCGCCGGATATCACTGGTTCAGCGATTGGGGCCGAGATGCCATGATCGCGCTTCCCTGGCTCACGCTTCCCACTGGACGCTTCGATATTGCACGAAACATTCTGCGTACGTATGCGCAACATGTTGATCAGGTCATGCTGCCGAACCGTTTTCCGGATGCCGGGGAGACTCCCGAGTACAACACCGTCGATGCGACACTGTGGTTCTTCGAAGCCGTTCGCGCCTACCATGCCTACACTGGGTCCTGGCGTTCGCCATTCTTCCGTAGGCGTAACGGCATCATGCGTTATTTTCTCTGCCCCGGGCGCGCTATCCAAGCGCGCCGACGGAGCCTCGCCATTAGGTCTCTCATACGGCCGCACCGCGCCGGGCATGCTTTTGAAGCTGCCATGCCTCATCAGGCCGCAAGCCGGTATTGACCCCAAAGAGTACATAATCGTGCAGTTGCCGGGAAGACCTGCCAAAAGATGCTCGGCGGTAAGGCTGCCGAATCGGAATCACTAACCGGCGAGCTATCTCGTTTTGCTTCAATCTAGAATTCCAAGCTAAGATTGCCAAATGCTGGACTCTTCACGAGTGCCGCTGAACCCGGATAAGCGTGCACTTGAGGATGCATCTGCCAAGTCTCAAGCGAAGTTAGCGTTGGCTCTGGGAGTGATCGCAATCGCGCTCAGCTTGGTTCTTGGGTTTGTTTATCTAATATCGGTCCGTCGCGTGGAGGGCGAGTTGGCACGGCTCAGCCAGCAGACGGAAGGTCTCAACCGACTGGTCCAGCGGGCACTGGAGCAATCGCAGACGTCGGCTCAGCAGGCTTCAGAAGCCGCTGCGAACGCGCGGGCAGCGGCTCAACAGCGCGACTTGGCGAATCAGGCTCAATTGAACTCGGAGGCGCAGGCGCAACTTGCGCGGCAGCAGGCCACCGCCGAGCAGCAAAAGGCGGATCAAGCCACACAGCAGGCTGAGGAATATCGGCAAGAGCGAGAGTCGGAACTTCAACAACTGCAACAAGCTCTCGGGCAAATCGCCGAAACGCGTCGTACCGCGATGGGCTTGGTTATGACGCTGGACAGCAAGTCGATTCGCTTCGACTTTGATAAGGCAAACATTAAACCGGAATACCGCGACATCCTCAATCGCATCGCCGGGATCCTGATGACGCTTAAGGGATATACGGTTGCTGTCTACGGATATACGGACGACATCGGCACGCAGACGTACAACTTGCAACTCTCACA
>DASPST010000101.1:0-25179 GCA_035623795.1 Terriglobales bacterium | reverse complement strand
GGAACCGCCGGCGCGGTCCACGAATTCTCCCGCCCCGGCGCGCATGGCGGAAACGATGTGCACCGGGTTCCGCATTTCGCCGATGGCGAAGATGGCAATTTCACTGGTGGTGGCGCGGATCAGTTCGATGGCGTGGATGGCGCGCTGCGGGTTGTTGGAGTCGAGCTCAACCAGCACTACTTCCGCGCCCTGGTCTTGGACCCGACGCACCACCGCATCGGTGGCGGCGACGGGAAAGCCTACATTGCTGAATACCAGGCGGGCAACATGAGTCGATTCCAGCCGGTTCTGCAAGACCACCAACTGTTCCCGGTCTTCGGTCAGGATGGCGACGGCTATGCCCGGCATGGCTCGCATCTCATCACTGTTTTCTGCATGGTATGAGGGGGAACTCCTCCGCGCCAAGTGACCTAGGTAATCAGTCATGATATCTTCCGGCCACCGAGGCGCTAACGACGACGAAGCAAAAACGAGGATGCCAGCACGGGGGGAATAGCGGCGGGCCCTCCTGTGTGCTTTCGACTCATTCTATGACAACTTCCCCCCCTTGAAAAGGAGTGGGGGAGAAGGAAAGCTCACCCGGAAGGGCTGTCGACGGCTGGGAGACTCTCGGTCGGAAAGCCGGGTCAGCGCCGCCCGGCCACAAAAGCCGCCGGTTCTTCATCCTCTCCCGCGTGCCCATGCAGGGCAGAGATACGGTTGAAGCTGGCGGAAGATTCCTCCTCCGACCGGGGCTGTGCAATGTAGTCGTAGCCGGCAAAATGCACGGCCACACCGATGCGGGCGCCGGCGGTGGCCGGCACGGCGCGCAGCACGGTTCCCCGGCAGCGCACCCTCATGCTTTCCGTGAGCGTGATTTCCGAGGGCATCACGAGGATGAGTTCGATCTCTTCCCCCGGGGCTAGAGGGAAATCAGTGTAAAAGAAAGTTCCGCGCGCACTGAGGTCCTGGGTGAAGGCAGAGGCCTCCTGCGCGGTTCGCGTCAGTTTCAGGGAGACTGGAATCTGGATATCGAAACGCTGGCCGGCGCGGCGCTCAAGACTCACTGGGGTAGTTGTCATGGCTTCCTCGCGACTGATTCCTTCGCTGCGCCGGACAGCGCCCACTCTAGCGCAGCAAGTGGCGGTTGGGAAGTTACCAACTGGTGACGCATGGCGCAGGCTGTGGAAAATTGGCGACTGGCTTGCTCTCCGCCAAGAACCAACCGCCGGCGTACCACCAAACCCGGCGGGCGAGGACGCCCGCATTTGCAGCCCAGCGGGTCACAGCTAGCGTGACACCACCCCCGGTGACCCGAATCACAGCCGGACTCCGGGTCAAAAGCCAACAATAGTGTAGTCCAGCGGGACCCAGCGGGCAATGCTACGGCGCGCAGGTTCTGGCGCCGAACGTCTGGCAGAGGGAGGCGGTTATGCCGATCACTCCGCAGCAAGCGCTTGACTACCACTCGGGCGAGCGTGCGGGCAAAATCCAGGTTAGCTCCACCAAGCCGTGCCGTACACAACGGGACCTGAGCCTGGCCTATACGCCCGGGGTCGCGGTGCCTTGCCTCGAGATTGAAAAGAATCCGCACGATGCCTATAAGTACACCACCCGCGGCAACCTGGTGGCCGTGATCAGTAATGGCACGGCGGTGCTCGGGCTGGGGGACATTGGGGCGCTTGCCGGCAAACCGGTTATGGAAGGAAAGGGCGTTCTGTTCAAACGGTTTGCCGACGTGGACGTGTTCGATCTCGAGCTGAACACGCATGACCCCGACGAGGTCATCAAGGTGTGTCAGCTGCTTGAGCCCACCTTCGGCGGCATCAACCTGGAAGACATCAAAGCGCCGGAGTGTTTCTACATTGAAGAGACCCTGAAAAAGACGATGAAAATCCCTGTCTTCCATGATGACCAGCATGGGACGGCGATCATCTCGGGCGCGGCCCTGTTGAACGCGCTGGAGATCGCGGGCAAGGCCATCGACCAGGTGCGCGTCGTGTTCAATGGCGCAGGCGCGGCCGGCATCGCGTGCGCCGTCCACTACCTCCGACTGGGTGTGAAGCGGGAAAACGTGATCCTGTGCGATACCAAGGGCGTGATCTACAAGGGGCGCAAGGAGGGGATGAACCCTTACAAAGAGCGCTTTGCGCTGGAGACCCAGCTGCGCACACTGGCCGAGGCCATGAAGGGCGCGGACGTGTTCGTGGGTTGTTCGGTGAAAGGCGCGGTGAGCGCCGACATGGTGCGCTCGATGGCGAAACGGCCCATTGTCTTCGCGATGGCAAACCCGGATCCGGAGATCACGTACGAAGAGGCCAAGCTCAGCCGTGATGATGTGATCATGGCGACAGGACGGTCGGATTATCCCAACCAGGTCAACAACGTGCTGGGATTCCCGTTCATCTTCCGGGGTGCGCTCGATGTGCGGGCAACCGCCATCAACGAAGAGATGAAGCTGGCCGCAACCAAGGCACTGGCGGCGCTGGCCAAAGAGGACGTACCCGACTCGGTGTGCCGCGCGTACGGCGTGGAGCGCTTGCAGTACGGTGGGGAATACCTGATTCCTAAGCCCTTCGATCCGCGCGTCCTGTTGTGGGAGGCGGAGGCGGTGGCAAAGGCCGCCATGGAGACGGGTGTGGCCCAGGAACCGGTGAACCTGGAAAACTACCGGGAACAGCTGGAGCGGCGCTTGGGACGGGCGCACGAGGTGGCGCGCATGATGGTGCATAAGGCGCAGGCCCAACCACGTTACGTGGTCTTCCCTGAAGGCGACCACGAGAAGATCCTGCGCGCCTGCCACATCCTGGTGGAGGACAACATCGCGGTTCCGATCCTGTTGGGGAATGCGGCGACGATTCATCGCAAGACGGCGGATTTGGGGCTCGACTGCAGGGGAGTGCGCATCGTCGATCCGGCGACCTCACCGCTGCGCGAGCGTTACACGCGGGAGCTGTTTCGGCTCCGCCAGCGGCGGGGCGTAACACTGACGGAGGCTCGCGCGCTGCTTTTGAACCACAACTACTTCGGTTCCATGATGCTCCACATGGGCGACGCCGACGCGCTTGTGGCGGGCGTAAGCCAGCACTTTCCGGAGACGATACGGCCGGCGCTGGAGATCCTGCGCGTGCGCGAGGGGCTGCATAAGGTGTCCGGCTGCTACGCCATGATCACCAGCAAGGGCGAGGTCTACTTCCTGGCCGACACCAGCGTCAACATCGAGCCCACGGCGGAGGACCTGGTCGAAATCGCTTTGTGCGCGGCGCAGACAGCGCGGCGGTTTGACGTCGTGCCACGGGTCGCCATGCTTTCCTTCTCCAGCTTCGGCGGCGCGCGGCACCCACAGACGGAGAAGGTGCGCCGGGCGGTGGAGTTGCTGCACCACGCCGATCCCACCCTGATCGCGGATGGAGAAGTAATGGCTGACGTGGCGGTTTCGCCCGAGACACTGGAGGAGCAATATCCCTTCAGCGTGTTGAAAGGCGGGGCGAACGTGCTGATCTTTCCGGACCTAGATTCGGCGAACATCGCCTACAAGCTGCTGCAGAAGCTGGGCGGCTGCGAGACGTTGGGCCCGATACTGATGGGGATGAGCAAGCCGGTGCACCTGCTGGCGCGGGGCGCGGAGGTGGAGGAGATTGTGAACGCCGCGGCCATCGCGGTGGTGGATGCGCAGGAGAGCGCGGAGCCGGCGAAGGCGGAGCGGTTGGTGGCGGTGGAGGTTATGACGGATTGATGGAGGCACGAAGCGAGCGGCCCTGGCGCAGCTTGCCGCCCGGGTCAAATGACAAAGTAAAGTCAGCGGGACGTGAGCCGGAGTCTGCGCTCGTGGACGGCGCTGGCCGCCACGCGGAGTACAACCCACACAGTCAAGGGCGTTAGAGGTCTGGGCGGACATGCAGGTGCTGGACGCGCCGGGGTAACATCAAATAACGGCGATGCCAGAAGCCACGATGCCTAATCCGTCCCGCGGTCCGGCGATGACTGTCCCCGCGTCGAGATGGTCGGCGGGAATGCGCGCCCTCACCCATCGCAATTTCCAGCTTTTCTTCAGCGGACAACTGATTTCCCTGATCGGCACCTGGATGCAGACCGTGGCCCTGTCCTGGCTGGTCTACAAGATGACGGGCTCGTCGCTGCTGCTGGGGACGGTGGGATTTGCCAGCCAGTTCCCCGTCTTCCTGATGGCGCCGGTGGGAGGAGCGGCGGCCGACCGCACCAACCGGCACCGGTTGGTGATCACGACCCAGACGGTGGCCATGATTCTGGCGTTCATCTTGGCGGGGCTAACCTTGCTGCATCGGGTGCGGGAGTGGCACGTGCTGGTGCTGGCGGCGGCGCTGGGCGTGGTGAACGCGTTCGACATTCCCGGGCGGCAGGCGTTCCTGGTGGACATGGTGGGCAAGGAAGACCTGATGAATGCGATCGCGCTGAACTCGTCGATGTTCAACGGAGCGCGCATCATTGGGCCGGCCGTTGCGGGCATCGTGGTGGCGAAGATTGGCGAGGGGTGGTGCTTCTTGATTAACGCCGTGAGCTACATCGCGGTGATTGTGGGCCTGCTGCTAATGCAGATCGACTGTCCGCCGCGATCCAAGTCGGACTCTCCGCTCGAGGACATCATCGAAGGATTTCGCTGGGCCAGCCACACGGCGCCGATCCGGGCGCTGCTGCTGCTGCTGGGATTGGTGAGCCTGGTGGGCATGCCCTACACCGTGCTGATGCCGGTGTTCGCCGATCATGTGCTGCACGGCGGGGCGGAGGTGTTAGCCGCAGTTCTGAGAGCCCATGATCCGGGTGCGGTGCGGCTGGGCGTGCTCATGGGTGCGACGGGCGTGGGTGCGCTGCTGGGCGCGCTGACGCTGGCGCTGCGGTCCGGGGTACGCGGGCTGGGGCGGCTGGTGGCGCTGACCTGCGGAGGCTTCGGCGTGAGTCTGATCGCGTTTTCTCTTTCCAGAAGCTTCTGGTTGTCGACCTCCCTGCTGATTCCGGTGGGATTTTGCCTGATGCTGCAGATGGCCAGTTCGAACACCCTGATCCAGACGATGGTGCCGGACGCGCTGCGCGGGCGGGTCATGGCAGTGTACTCGATGATGTTCATGGGTATGGCGCCGTTCGGGGCGCTGCTGGGAGGAGCCTTGGCGGACCGGCTGGGCGCGCCGCTGACGGTGGCAGTGGGAGCGGCGGCTAGCGTGGCGGGAGCGGGCCTGTTTGCACGGAAGCTGCCCGCGTTTCACGGCGAGACGCGGAAGCTGATTATGGCGCAGGCGGTGGCCGGAGAAGAACCAACCGCAGGAAGCGGATCTTAGCTCCTAATCGCCACCCCTGGCGTGTGCTCAACCGCCGCTTGTTCGCTACGCTCGATTACTCTCCTGAGTAGACTTCTTCTTCAATTTCCTGAGAGGCACGTTCTTCGGCCAGGGAGGTTACGCCGTAGTTGTAGCCTTTTTCGAAGGCTTTCCGGTTGAGCTCGCGGAAGCTGGAAGGGACGGAGTCGGCGACCGCTTTGCGGACAGCGTCGGGGTCGAGCAGATGGGTGACGGCGGTGAAGAACCCCACCATGACGGAATTCAGAACCATGCGTTTGCCCAGCTCCTCGGCGAGGCGGGTGGCAGGGACGCTGTGGACCTTGGTCTCCCGAGGCAGGTCGGTGACCCGGACCAGGTCCCTCTCGACGATCAGGGTGCCGCCCTCCTTGAGTTCCGGAGCGAAGCGGGAATAGGCCTCCTGCGACATGACTACCAGGATGTCGGGCTGGGTCACGTAAGGATAGAGGACGGGTTGGTCGGAGAGGATCAGCTGCGCGCTGCAGGCGCCACCGCGGGCTTCGGGGCCGAAGTTCTGGGTCATGGTGGCGTACTGGCCCTGGTGGATGGAGGCGGCTCGACCCAAGATGACGGCGGACAGGATGACGCCCTGACCGCCAAAACCGGCGATGCGGATTTCAGTTAGCCGCAGCTGCATGCTTCCTCCGGCTGCTCGACGTAGCGCTCGCCCAGCGATTCGACCATCTGCGCGTGCAGGAGTGACTGGTAGTCGGGACGGTCGCGGTCCACGAATTTCCCGACGACAATCTCGCCGCTCAAGGTGAGGCCGACCTCGCTGGTCGGGGCGCCGTGACGAACCTTGCTCTTTTCCTTGTAGTACTTCATGGTGACGAGCCCGTCGCCCAGCTTGTTACGGCGCTGGTAGAGGGTGGGGCAGGGCGAGATGACCTCGATGAAGCTGAAGCCTTTCTTCTGCAAAACCTCGGCGATGGAGCGGGTGAGCTGGCGCACGTGGAAGGTGGTCCAGCGCGCCACGTAGACCGCGCCGGCGGCTTCGACCAGGTGCGGCAGGTTAAAGGCGGGTTCGAACTGGCCGTAGGGGGAGGTGGAAGTAACGGCGTGAACAGGCGTGGTGGGGGCGCTCTGGCCGCCGGTCATGGCGTAGATGAGGTTGTTGACACAAATGACTTTGAGGTCGATATTGCGGCGGGCGGCATGAATGAGATGATTGCCGCCGATGGCAGAGAGATCGCCGTCGCCGGAATAGACAACGACGTTGAGCCTGGGATTGGCCAGCTTGAGTCCGGTCGCGAACGGGATGGCGCGGCCGTGGGTAGTGTGGAACGAGTCCAGCTTGACGTAGCCCGCCACGCGGCCGGTGCAGCCGATACCGGAGACCAGGGCCAGGTTCTGGGGGTCAACCTTCGACTCGATGAGGGCGCGGACGAAGCAGTTGACCGTGGTGCCGATGCCGCAGCCAGAACACCAGATGTGGGGCATGCGGTCGGTGCGCAGGAAAGGCTCTACCGGGTTGGTCACCTCGATCATCGGCTTGCCTCCACGATGATTTTCAGGATGTCTTGCGGACGGTGGACGCTGCCCCCGGCGTGGGGGACGGGAAGGATGCGGGCTCTGCCGGCGGCGGCACGCTCGACTTCGCGCACCATCTGGCCGAGGTTGAGTTCAGGCACGACAAAGGCTTTGGTTTTGTCCGCGAGTTCGCGGATGCGCCGTTCGGGGAAGGGCCACACGCTGATGAGGCGCAGTTTGCCGACGCGCAAGCCCTGCTGGCGAGCCATCTCGATGGCGCGTTGGGCAACGCGCGAAGTGATACCGTAGGAGACTACGACCACGTCGGCGTTCTCGAGCGCCTCTTCTTCGAGCAGGCTGATGCGATCGGCGGCGGCGCGGATCTTGGACTGCAGACGGCGGACCAGCTGGTCCTGCGCCTGCGGCGTCATGTTGGGGTAGCCCCGCTCGTCGTGGGTAAGGCCGGTGACGTGGAACTTGTAGCCCTCGCCGGCGTGGGCCATGTCGGGGACCTGGTCGCCGTTTGCGGCGTAGGGGAGATAGTCGTCGTGCGATTTGCGCGTGTGCCGGCGGGGGACGATCTCGATCGCGTCGGCAGGCGGGATCACCACCTTCTCCGTCATGTGACCCACGACCTCGTCCATCATCAACATGACGGGGACGCGGAATGCTTCGGCGAAGTTGAAGGCCTGGATGGTGAGATCGAAGCACTCCTGCGGCGAGTTGGGACAGAGTGCGATGATTTCGTAGTCGCCGTGCGAGCCCCAGCGGGCCTGCATCATATCGGCCTGCGCTGGAAGCGTGGGCAAGCCGGTGGAGGGGCCGCCGCGCTGCACATCGACGAAGACGCACGGAGTCTCAGTCATGGCGGCATAGCCGATGTGTTCCATCATCAGGGAGAAGCCAGGGCCAGAGGTAACGGTGAAGGCCTTCGCTCCGCCCCAGACCGCGCCCTGCAGAGCGATGGAGGCAGCGAGTTCGTCTTCCATCTGGATAAAAGTTCCGCCGACAGTGGGCACGCGCGCGGCGAAGCGCTCGACGACTTCGGTCGACGGGGTGATGGGATAGCCGGAGGCAAAGCGCGCTCCAGCGGCCAGCGCGCCTTCACAGCAGGCATGATCGCCATCGAGGAAGTGGGTGCCGGCCAGCACGCCGCGAGGATCAGCTTTCATGGAAGACCTCGGGGCGGGCGCCGAGTTGCGCCTCGGTGACCTTCTGGCCGTAGATGGCGAAGTCAGGGCAGTACATGCCGCACAGGTCGCAGCCGCTGCATTTTTCCGGAGCCACCACGTGGGGTGGGTGATAGCCCTTGGAATTGAAGGCGGAGGAGAGGGCGAGAACCTTGGTGGGGCAAAACTCTACGCAAAAGCCGCAGGCCTTACAGCGCTCGACGATGATAGAAACTCTTCCTTTAGCCACTGAACCCCCATCGGGGGAGTGAAGGGCACTCCCAAAACTCACAAGAATTATCGCCTGCGCTTATCTCATCGGGGTGTGACGCGGGTCACAGGCGTGCGTGGCGCGCGAAGCACGGTCGTAACTGGGCTCGCCACAACGGACGCGGGATTTCCTATGGGGAGCGGGTGTGGCGGTCCCACCATCTGCTGCAGATTCGAGTTGCGATTCAAATCGCTGCGCGACTTGCACGGCGGCCCTCCTGGCTTGCGACGGGCGTTGAAGCGGGGAGGGGCGCGAGCCTGCGGTGGGTTGCACTTTCGTGTTGGTCATCGCCTTGCGCCACCCACTCCGGCCGAACTCGCCCCTGTTGGCCTCCTGGCCTTGCCGCAGGCGGGGGCGCCGGCGGCACATCGAGCCGGCGCTGGGGCGAAGAGCCTCTAAACCGCGCTGCGCCCCAGGGCCACCAGAAACACAGCGCTCTTGCCCTTGGCGTGCGGGGAGAAAAAGCTGACCACATCGTCGTCGTAAAAAGTCAGGCCGGTGGCGCCGAGCTTTTGGGCGTAGGCCGCGAGATATAATCTTCCGCCCAGAAGGCCCGCCTCCAGTTGCACCGCACGATAACCGCGATTTCCGCAGGCGGCCGCAATCTTGTGCAGGTCCGCGAGGAAGAAGACACCCACACTGGCGTCAGCGGGCAGTTCCTGTTCCAGTCCGAGATAGCCTGCCTGACGGCGGAAGTCTCCTTCCTTCAGCAACTCCAGTTGTTTTTTTTCGCGCTGGTAGTAGTACGTGCCAGGCGCCAGGCCCTCGACGCTGTTGATGATCAGGTAGAGGTCGTTCCACTGCATCCCCGCCGGGCTGAGGAAGTCGGCCCGGATGCCGCGGGTGGCGCGGTCGAGCAGGGTCGAGAGCTGGGGCAGGGTGATGGCTACACGCGCGAACTTGCGAGTGGAACCACGCCGCAGGATCACCTGCTCGAGGGAGTCAGGCGGGAGAGCGTCATCCGCGATGGGTTCGAGATCCGTGACCCGTCCCTTCGCGGGGGGCGGGGCCAGTAGGACTTTGGCGGTTCGCCAGGCGGCGACTTCCTCGGGCAGGGCGAGGCTCGAAGCGTCATGCATCTGCCGCATGGCGGGATACTCCACCTCTTGCTTGGAGTAGGGAACGATCGACAGCCGCAGCGGCTCGATCCCAGGGCTGGGAGGAGGCACGGACTGGGTTTGCCCGACGGAGACGAGAGAGAACGCTACTTCCTTGCGGGCATCGAGGTCGAGCAAGGCATCCACGCGCTGATCGACGAATCCCATGATTAGCTTTTCCGGAAATCCGAGCGCGGTGCTCATGGCCGTGAGGTTGGCCAGGATGGTGCCGTTGTCCCAGCCAAAGTGGCGATAGGTGCGCGAGCGGTACTTCCACGCGTTGCGCCAGTAGGTGCCGGTACACACGATGATCAACGGCGCCTGGGCGACGGAGGGATCGGCGCCCGTGGCCTCGACCAGGACCGGGCGATAATCGCCGGCGCGGAGCTGGCGCAGCCCGAATTCGGCCGCGCCGAAATGGTAGACGCCGGCGGGCAAGCCGGGCAGGTCCTGGCAAACAAGGTAAAGCTCGATCTCGTACAACGCGCCTGTGCAGGCGGCGGCGCGGAAGAACACTTCGGCGCCGGGATATTTCTTGCTCTTGGTGACGCCGGCGGCAAAAAAGAGCAGCTGAGCCACGGCCTCGAGACTGGGGATGGCCTCGCCCGGTGGGGCGACACCCGGACTGGCGATGGCCGAGAGGGCGGCCACTCCGGTCTGGCGAAAGTCTTTGGGAAGACGGGTGACGGCAAGGGTGGGATAAATCTTGAAGGGCAAGGGCTTGTTGTCCCAGTCCAGAAAGTGGGGGTGGGAGCGAAGGCTGAGAAAGGAATGCTTGCTGCCGTTGTGATATTTCCAGGTGGCGTCGAGGTCGCGGTTGTCGCTCACGGAGCCAGTCCCTTCCCCTCCAGAAACTTGCGGACGACTTCTTTCAATTGGCGATGCTGTCCGTCCACGGCATAGTTTAATTGCTGCATCTCGCCGTCGGAGATTTTGCCTTTCAGTTGCGCCAGGGCCTCGCCGACTTCCGGGTGCAGAGCGAAGGTCGTCATGCGGATGACGGCGACGGCTTCGTAAGACGGGAAGTAGTGCCGGTCATCCTTGAGGACGAAGAGGTCAAAGGCGGGGATGAGACCATCGGTGGTGTTGCCGGCGATGAGGTCGACTTGCCTGTCCTTCAGGGCGCGGGTCAGCAGACCAAGATCCATGATGCGAGGTGGTTGGGCGAAGCGCAGGCCGTATGTGGCTACCAATCCGGCGTACCCGTCAGGACGCTCCATGAACTCGTAGCCCACGCCCGGACGCCAGCGCGGCGCATAGGCGGCAGCCTCGGAAATGGTGGTCAGATCGAGGCGGCGGGCATCGTCGCCGCGAATCTCGATGGCGAAAGTGTCATCGAATCCGAGCGGAGGACCCAGGGTGAGGCGGAAGCGCTTCTCGTATTCGCTCTTGAGGTGGTCGTAAACATCCTGCGGACTGCCCGCGGGCTTCTGCTTGAGGATTGCCGTGAGGGCTGTGCCGGTGTACTCAGGATAGAGGTCAATGCGTCCGGCAAGGACGGCTTGCTGGCAGATGAACGTGCCCGCGAGATAGAAGCGGCGCTCGACCGGGAGATGGGTGTGCGCCTCAATCTGCTGGGCAAACATCTCGCCCAGGATCGCCTGCTCGGTGAAGTTTTTCGAGCCGATGACAATGAGATTCGCGCGCGGGGGACCGCAGGAAAGAATCGACAGCAGCGCGATGAGGAAGGTGGGCAGTTGGCGCATGATTTTAAGGCAGCGGGCGAAGAAAGTTGCCTGGCCAGCATACCTCAGGGGCTGAAGCCGTGAGCGGAAGCAAAGACCCTTCGCCTTGTGGCCCCAGTCTGCCGGACACCATGCCATGGTGGGTGCCTGTGGAGCCCCGGGCGAGGCGCCCGGGCTGCACCAGGATTCGAGTGCGACACAGACTTTGGACGGCTCGACTGCGTCCGCGCCTGCCGGTCAGACATCGGCGCGACTCGATACCGAAGCGCCTGCTGGCTACCTGCGCAGGTCTGCTACCGCGGAGGCTATCGCCGGCTGAGGCGCCTCTCCAGCCATCCCAGGCTCACGTCGGCCAGTAAGGCGAGCACGGCAGCGGGGATGGCGCCTGCGAGGATGAGTTGATTATTGACCATGGCCAGTCCGCGAAAGATGTATTCGCCGAGCCCGCCGGCGCCGATTGCGGCGGCGATGGTTGCCAGGCCGACTGAGATGACGGTCGCAACCCGGACGCCAGCGAGGATGACGCCCAGGGCCAGGGGCATCTCGACTTGCCAGAGAAGCTGGCGATCGGTCATGCCCATGCCCCGGCCAGCTTCGACCACGCTGCGATCGACGCCCCGGATCCCGGCGTAGGTGTTGCGAATGAGCGGCAGCAGGGCGTACAGCGCGAGGGCAAGGATGGCCAGGCGTTGCGCACGGTCGCCGAGCCAGGGTACCGGCAGCAGGAAGCCAAAGAGGGCGAGGCTGGGTATGGTCTGGATGATGTTGGCGGTGCCTAACACCGGCTTGTTCAGAGCGGGACGGCGGGTGAGGAGAATGCCGAGAGGGATACCGACCAGCACCGCGAGCAGGGTGGACACGCCGACCATCCAGAGATGCTCCAGCATCAGGGAGAGGACCTCGTTGTGATTTTGGAGCATGAATTGGAGAAGATGCATGGATTGCCTCCCGCCCGATGCGAATACCGAGCCCTGGGGGACTCCCGCATCGCATCCCTGCTTCCCGGCACCTGCCTGCCGGGCTTTCCCATGCCGCCGTTACCGGCCGGGTTGATCCAACATCCCGAGCACTCTTGCGCCGGTGAAGAACGGGGCACCCGTCCTCCACCGATGTTTTTTCTTCCGTTTAGTTTATCTTTCGCAGTTCTCTCTGCCGGCGATGACGGCATCTCCTCCGGCATGGCCACTCATGCGACCCCATACCAATTTCTCAAGTCGGGCTCCCGTCAACGTCTCAACCACTCACCTCTTAGCTCGGGCTGGCATCGACTTCTTATGAGACCGCTCTCAAGTTCCGTCGCCTGGCGTCGCACCGAAAGCCGCGAGATAGCGGCGCACGAGGGGATCGGAAGAGCGCAGGAAATCTTCCGTCGGGGCGGCGGTGACGAGACGACCGGCTTCGAGAAGCGCGATGCGGTTGCCGAGGCGCAGCGCCTCGCGGAGGTCATGGGTGACAAACACGACAGTCTTGCCGAGGCGGTGCTGCAGCAGCGAGAACTCGCGCTGTAATTCGGCGCGGGTGATGGTGTCGAGGGCGCCAAAGGGCTCGTCCATAAGCAGAATGGGAGGATCGGCGGCCAGCGCACGGGCGACGCCGACCCGTTGGCGCTGTCCTCCGGAGAGTTCGCGGGGATAACGCGGCGCGACGCTTGCGTCCAGGCCCACCAACTGCAGCAGTTCGGCGACCCGCTGGCGAATGCGCGCGGGCGGCCACTGTTCGATGGCGGGAACCAGGCCGATGTTGCGCTCCACCGTAAAGTGGGGGAACAGGCCGGCGTCCTGGATCACGTAACCGATGCCCCGACGGAGGCGGATGGGATCCCATTCGGTAGTGGGACGACCGTCCACCCGGACTTCTCCCGCGGTGGGGGACAGCAGCAGGTTGATCAGCTTGAGGGTGGTAGTCTTGCCGGAACCGCTGCGGCCCAGCAGGATCAGGGTTTCGCCGCGAAGGATTTTAAGGTCAAGATTGTTGACCAGGTCGTGGCCGCGAGCAACGCGAAAGGAAACACCGCAGAACTCGATGGCCACGCTGTTTTGGGCAGAAGGGTTCATGTGGACGGACGTCAAGACGCCCTGTAACCGTCGAACCAACCGCCAGCGAGGGCCGGGTGCCTTGGCCACAGCCGGCAGGAGGCTGACGCGACCAACACGGCGATGCGACGCCAGCGCCCACCCGGACTACGACAGCGAGTGGTAGGCCGCAGCGGGAAGGCCGGTGACGCGTACGCCCGCGTGACCTTTGTGTCGGATGTTGAGCCCGATCAGCAAGGCGGTGATCTGTTCCACGATGCGAGCGTTTTCGAGTTTGCCGCCGTCAATAGCCCGCACCCCGGGAATCTTGGCGGCCAGGTCGCAGACCAGCCGTGTCGCTTCCGGGGCATCACTGCAAACGATCACGTCGCACTCCACCGGGCCGTCACCGTTCAGGATGTCGGCCGAGCAGTTATGAAACGCGCCCACGACCGTCACACCCTTAGGAACGAGTTCGGCTGCCTGCTGCGCCGCCGAGCCCTGCCAGACGCCGAGCACGCGACTGGCGCGGCCGCCCACACTCGAGGCCAGAGGCACGGTGGCATCGATGAGGATGCTGCCAGCCTGGAAGGCGGGTTTCAGCTGCTTCAGCAGATCTGACTGGCCCTCGAAGGGAACGGTCAGCGCGAGGAGGTCGGCGGCCGCGCACACCACGGAATTCTCGTCGCCGCTGATCTTTGCGCCCTTCCCCGCTTTGTCGCGGATCCGGGCGGCGGCTTGCTTGGCGCGCTCCGGACTGCGGGAACCGAGGAGGATGGTTTCGCCCGCCCGCGCCCAGCGCAGGGCGAGGCCCATGCCGGCCGGACCTGTGCCTCCAAGAATCGTGATGGGGCGGCTCATGCGAATTCCGCCAGCCAAGCCTGCTCGCTCGTGAAGTCCTCTACCGGACTCATGATGTGAATGCGTGAGTAGAGGGTGTTGCGCTCAGCCGGGATACGACCGGCGTCGAGGATGAGTACCTGGAAATCTTCGGGGCGCATGTACTGGCCGGAGGTCGCGCCGGCCTCGCGCGAGATGTTCTCCTCCATCAGGGTCCCGCCGTAATCGTTGGCGCCGGCCTGCAGGCACAGCTGCGAGAGCTTGCGGTCGAGCTTCACCCACGACACCTGAATGTTGTTGATGGAACCGGCCAGCAGAATGCGCGCCAGGGCGTGAATCTTGAGGTGCTCGGCGAGGGTTGGACCGGGCCGCGACAGGCCCTGCTGGAAGAGCAGCGTGTTCGGGTGCACGAACCCGAGCGGAACAAACTCGGTGAACCCAGCGGTCTCCTGCTGGATTTCGCGGAGCAGCAGAAGCTGGTTCACCCAGTGCTCGGGCGTCTCCACGTGGCCATACATGAGGGTCGAGGTGGTGCGGATGCCGCAGCGGTGGGCCGTCGAGATGACCTCCCGCCACTGCGCAACGGAAAGCTTGTTGCGAGAGAGCACGAACCGGACCTGGTCGTCGAGGATTTCGGCGGCGGTGCCGGGCAGGGTGTCGAGGCCGTTGTCGCGGAGCATGCGCAGGTAGTCGGCCAGCGGCATGCCGGTCAACTCGACGCCATACACGATCTCCATTGGCGAGAAGGCGTGGCAGTGCATGCCCGGTACGGCGGCCTTTACGACGCGAAGGATATCGCGGTAATAGAACGGAGGCAGGCCATGGGGCAGGCCACCCTGGATGCAGACTTCGGAAGCGCCCATCTGCCAGGCTTCCGTGGCCTTGCGGGCGACGTCTTCCAGGGTGAGAAAGTAGGAGTCGGATGCACGCGGCCCGCGGCTGAAGGCGCAGAACTTGCATCCGACGAAGCAGACATTGGTGAAGTTGATGTTACGGTTGACCACGTAGGTGACAAGATTGCCGGCCAGCTCCGCACGCAACTGGTTGGCCGCTACCAGCAGGCCGAGGAGATCATCGCCCTCCGCGTGGGCCAGGCGCAAACATTCGTCTCTCGACAGACATGAGCCATCCTGGGTAGTCAGGGCGTTTTCGAGGGCGGCGCGAATCGCGGGCGCAAGCCGAGAAACGATGTTCGTCCACTCCAGCGAAGGGAAGTCTTGCAATTGCGCAATGGCGGCACGACCCAAGGCTGTCTCCTAACGAAACAGGTCGAGAGCTGCGGGCCGGATCAGTTCCCGGGCGCTGCCGCGCGCCGGTCGATACCGGAATCCCCGAATAATAACAAAAGGCGAGCGTTCCAGCTTGCCGCTGACCAGGCCGGCGGCGCAGGCGAGTTCGTCGGCCACGGCGTCGAGAGTCACGCGCAGCGGATATCCGTGCGGATCGGGACGCCCGCGATAGTCGTGCAGAGCTTGCATGCCGGCGACGCCGATGGCGACCTCGGTGAGACCCTCGCGCCAGGGGCGGCCGAAGCTGTCACTGATGATCACTGGAATCGAGAGCTTCCAGCGACGGCGGAGAGCGCGCTGCAGGCGGGCGGCGGAGCGGTCGGGGTTCTCGGGAAGCAGCAGGGCGTGACGGCCGCCGTCGACGTTGGAGACATCCACACCGCTGTTGGCGCAGATGAAGCCATGGCGGGTTTCCGTGATCAGCACGCCTCGCTTGCGGCGGACGGTGCGGCTGCTTTCCTGAACCGCGAGCTCAGTGACGCGTGCGTCCAGGTTGTGGCGACGCGCCCAGGCGCGGGATGGTGCGGAGGGCCGGATACGATTCAGTTCCACCAGTTGTCCTTCTGATTTAGAAACGATCTTGTGCTTGACCACCAGGATGTCGCCCCTGAGGAGGCGCAGGCGCTTTCGCTTTAGGGCCTGGTCAAGTTTGTCGGCGAGAGAATCTCCCGGCCGGATCTCGGCCTTCAGGGGGAGCGGGATCACCCGCAGTTCGCGCATGGCGCCCTCACTCGTTGGCCGCAACCGGGAAGTCAGCCGCAGCCCAGCGCCGGGCCAGTCGCTGGGCGCGGGATTCCCCCGGGAGGGAGGCCAGATGTTTGAGGTCGGCGGGATTATCGACGTCCATGGCGATGCCGGGCAGATGCAAAACCACGCACGGCTTTCCCGTGGCCTGCGCGGCGGCGAGGTGCGGCTTAAAACTGTCGTTACCAAAGCGAAGGGGGAAGAGTGCGGCCGGGCGTCGCAGGATCGCGTTGGTGCCGCGGCCGTCGCGCGCAGGCACGAGCAAGGTCCCCTCGCCTGGAGCTTCGTCGAGAACCATCTCCAGTTCCCAGGTCTGGATCAGCGGGATATCGGCGGGAATGACCAGCGTGCTTTCCACTCCGCGCAGTTGGCAGACGTGGGTGGCCATCTCGATCGCCCCAGTTTCCCCGGGATTTTTGGGATCCGCGATGATCTGGAAGTCGTAGCGGCTGGCCAACTCGAGGGCCAGCGGATCGCAACTGACCACGGCCACCTCGGGACGACGGCTCCAGCGGCCCAGGGTTTCCAATACGTCCCACAGCATGGCCTGGGCGAGTTGCGTGCGCGCGCCCGGATGCAACAGGGGAGCCAGGCGCTGCTTGGCGCAGCTCAGGTTCTTAACCGGGACCAGGATCATGGCCGGTCGGCGGCCGCGTGTGCTGCGCTTTGCCCGCTGACTGCGGCGAGCACGGCCCGCGCCAGTTCCGCCTTCTCCTCGGGAGTCCGCATGATGGTTTCCGCCGTATGCACGCGCAATCCCGTCCGACGCAGTTCCTCGGCAGCTTCCGCATCACGGACATCAACAACTAGCAGGTCGAGAAAGTCTTGGTAGGCCCGGGCCACGCCGGCGATCGAGACCGGTAGTCCTTGAGACGCCATCAGAATGCCGGCCGGACCGGAGACGGCGGCACCGCCCACGATCGGGCTGACGGCAGCGATGCGGCCTTTCGTTCTTTGCAGGGCTTCCCGGACGCCCGGAACGGCCAGGATGGGCCCGATGCTGGTCACGGGGTTGCTGGGCGCGAGCAGGACTGTGTCCGCGGTGGTAATCGCTTCGATGACACCGGGCGCGGGTTCGGCGTCGGCGGCGCCGGCGAAGCGAACGTGCTCCACGGGATCCTGGTACCAGCGCTGCACGAAGTACTCCTCGAAGCTAAGTTCGCCAACGGGCGTTCCCACGCGAGTTTCTACGCGGGAATTGCTCATGGGCAGGATTCTAGCCTTCACTCCCAGGCTGCGCGCGATCTCGGTGGTGGCTTCCAGGAGAGTGTTTCCCTCGGCGAGCAGCTTGGAGCGCAGGATGTGAACTGCCAGGTCGCGGTCGCCGGCGTGGAACCAGATGGGCTGGCCGAGTTGCCCCATGGCCTGCAGGCAGAAGAATGTGTCCCCCTTGACTCCCCAACCGCGCTCGCGGCTCAGAAGGCCGGCGAGGACGTAGGTGATGGAATCGATGTCCGGGGAAACATAGAGGCCCCACCAGAGAAGGTCGTCACCGGTGTTCACGATGAGGGTGAGTTCCTCGGGTTGAACCACCTGGCGGAGACCATCCAGGAACTTCGCGCCCCCGGTGCCCCCGGTCAGTATCGTGATCATGCGGCCCTCCGCACGTAGCCCGTGGCATCCGCCAAGGCCCTGGTTCGTTCCGCCAGCAATCCGGGTCGTTGCAGAATGCGGGGAAGGAACTCGGGATAGACCGGCAACCTCTGGTGCAACCTATGGCCCTTGGCTTCCGTGCGCCGCCTGAGCTGTTCCAGGTGGGGCCACGGTCGTTCGGGATTGATAAAGTCGGGAGTTAAGGGCGAAACTCCCCCCCAGTCGTTGATTCCGGCGTCGAGCAGGTCATCATAGTAAGGTGCGGAGAGATTGGGCGGGGCTTGAATATTCATCTGCGGCATTAGCAGGCGAGCCACGGCCACGGTGCGCAGCATCTCGCCCTGGCTGGGTTCGGGCCAATCCTGCATGGGGATGCCTGGCTTCACGCGGAAATTCTGCACGATGACTTCCTGGATGTGGCCGTAACGGCGGTGCAGTTCGCGGATTGCGAGCAGGGTGTCGACGCGGTCCGTGAGTGACTCGCCAATCCCGATCAGCAGGCCGGTGGTAAACGGCACATGCTGCTTGCCTGCCTCTTCAATGGTGCGCAAGCGTTTGGCCGGCACTTTGTCGGGTGCGTTGTCGTGCGCCGCGCCCGGCCGGAGCAGATTTGGGCTCGCGCTTTCCAGCATTAATCCCATGCTGGGAGAGACGGCGGCAAGGCGACGCACCCACTCCCCGCTCAACAGCCCCGGGTTGGGATGTGGCAGCAGGGACGTCTGGCGCAGCACCAGTTCACAAGTCGCCTCCAGGTAGTGCAGAGTGGAGCGATAGCCGAGTCGCCGCAGGGCCTCACGCGCTTCCGGGAAGAGCAGCTCCGGCTTGTCGCCCAGGCTGAAGAGAGCTTCCGTACAGCCCAGCCGTTCCCCCTGGCGGACGACCTCGATCACTTCATCTGGAGTCATCGTGTGCGCGCCGGGGTCGCCGGGATCGCGGCGAAAGACGCAATACCTGCAGTAATCGCGACACAGGTTGGTGAGAGGAAGGAAGACTTTCCGGGAATAAGTGATGACACCGGGCTTGAAGCGCTCCTTGGCGGCGCGGGCGGCGGCGAGCAGGTCGGACAGCTCGTGGGCGCCGCAGGCGATCAGTTCGCATGCCATGGCGCGGGTCAGAGGCAGGCCATCCTTGACTTCGGCCAGATAGGACTTTGCCGCGCGGGGCCGAGCTGTGCTCTCAGTACCAGGGCTCAAGGTGTCTCAGTTCCGGAATCCTCGCACCCCAAGGTGGTCCGGATAGCCGAATCATACATGAAACCGGGACCCGGGAGTTCTGGGCCGGACGTGGTAACGTAGGCAGTCGGCTGCCGCACGCTCTGCCGAACTGAGTCCTGACTCTGCCATGGGAGTTACCCAAGCCGAATTCCGCCAAGCCCTGGGGTGCTTTGCCACCGGAATCACGGTCCTCACATTGGATGAGGAGGGCAAGGTGCATGGCATGACTGCCAACGCCTTCACCTCGGTATCGCTGGAGCCCCAGCTGGTGCTGGTGTGCGTCGACAAGAAAGCGCGTACCCACGCCCACTTGCATGCCAAGCAGCGCTTCGGAGTGAACGTGCTGGCCCGGGACCAGAGGGCCATCTCGGAGTACTACGCGAACCCGGCGCGGACGCACGACCAGGCCGAAGACGAGGCGGGCGCCCGCTTTGAGCGCACCCGGCACGGAACGCCGGTGTTGTACGGCGCCCTGGCATACTTCGAATGCCACCTGCATAGCACGCAGGATGCCGGCGACCACACGATCTTCATCGCCGAGGTGGAGGACGTGGTCGTGCGGGAGGGGGACCCGCTGCTGTTTCACCGCGGCCAATACCGGGCGATGGGAGGCCCGGTGGAACCGACGACGTCGGCAGACCCAACGGCCCGAGCTGAATCATCTTCTTAACGGGGGAGGTGACAGGCTTGTTCCAGGAGCGTTCGATCCCACCGGAATTCACGGGGAAGCGGTTTCCTCGAACGGGTTGCACTCCACTCGCATCGCGCCGGCGTGTTGCAGGCGGTGAAAGTCCGTCTGACTCCAGGGCCGGTGGCGTTGCTCGGGGTAGTGATCTCCCCGCTCCGGATTCTGGTCTGCAGCGAATTTCCAACGTGGCACGGCAACCGATGCCAGCGCAGAGGCTGGAAGCGATTCCTTCGCCTCCTATCACCTAGGCGACGGTCCCGGCGGCAACTTTCTCATGGCCGAAGCATCGACTTCGAAGGGATGAAATCCAATGGCGGACAAGGTCAGTGACAAGGTGATCAAAAGTGAGGCGGAATGGCGGGCGCAACTTACGCCGGAGCAATATCACGTGACCCGCGAGGCGGGCACCGAGCGCGCGTTCACGGGGAGATACTGGAAGACGAAAGAGCCGGGAACCTACCACTGCGTGGGCTGCGGCGCCCCGCTTTTTGCGGCAGAGACAAAATTCGAATCGGGGACCGGGTGGCCCAGTTTCTGGGCTCCGATTGACCGCGACAAGATCGAGGAACTGACCGATCGCAGCCACGGCATGACCCGGGTGGAGGCACGTTGCGCCCGCTGCGGCGCACATCTGGGTCACGTGTTCGAAGACGGCCCTGTGCCCACCGGGCTGCGCTACTGCATGAACTCGGCAGCCCTCGATCTGAAACCGCCGGAGAAGAAGTAGGCCGGCGCCCGCCGGTGGTTTCGGCGTGGAACCTGCGGAATCGGCATAGGGGGAGTGCTCACCCACTCTCGCCGGCAACAACCGACATGCGGGTTCGCATCCGGCGGTCCGGTGGGTTCGTCCGGCACCGTCTCGGATCCGGATCGTGCGGTTCGGCTCGCGTCTTTGCTCCGCGCTCCTTGAGACCTTGATATTGTTGTGAAGAGGATTTTGCCTCGGCGCACAGAAAGAAGGGCCCGAAAACCTCGTGCCCTTCCGGTGGCTTTGATGGCTCGGGCCGAATTTTGCACCGGAAAGTAACTAAGCCTGCCCGCCCGCGGCCACGAGAGCCTTGGGAGGTTCGATCGGCTTGGGCGCTTCCGGGGCTTTCGCCTGCGGCTGAGCCGGTTTCTTCTGTTCGGCTGCCTGGACCTGCACGCTGCCGCGGAGGTGGGCGCCATCTTCCACGCTGATGCGTTGGGTGACCACATCGCCGGTCACCGAGCCCTCACTGCGGATGTCCAGCCGGTCGCTGCAGACAATGTTGCCGGTCACCTTGCCCATGATGACGACTTCACGGGCATTGACATCGGCGGCCACCACGCCGTTGCGCCCAATGGTGACACGGTTTTCGGGAATGTTGATGGTGCCTTCGATGCGACCGTCGACGTAAAGCGACTCGGCTCCGCTGACTTCGCCTTTGATGACCAGCGAACGCCCAATGGTGGCCTGCTCCAGAGGTGCGTTGCCAGTCTTGGGGGGCGCGTAGTTGTTGAGATTGGCGAACTGGGTGGTTTTCTGTTGATTTTCAGGTGGCTGCAGCATCGATTTTTCGCCCTTCCTCGCTCCCGCGCGACGCAAGCTGGGAGCGTGTCGGCCTCTCGGCACCCTGACTATCGCACGGGCATAAGGGACACGGCAGGTTACGGAAGAACCTGTACGGTCGCAGGTTTGAGGCGGGATTCAGGGCGAGTACGGGGAGGCGCAGCGCGCCAGGGGCGGCCCATCCCCGCGCCTAGGCATGCTCAGGAAAGGTCGTGTCCTGCGTGGATTAGAATGTCTCGCACCTGAAAGGCTCAGACCCAGGACGGCTCATTGTAGGGCGAGGTGCGCCTCATGAATCTAGGCTATACGTCGCGCGTCGGCGAGTGTTTGTACTCAGCCAAGGTAACCAGGCTAGGGATTTCTCCCGCTGGGAGAGGAACATCGCGTGGATAGGGCGGAGTTGATCGCCGCGATGGTGCCTGGGGCGATCATTGTGTCTGAGGCCACACTTTTGGGCTGGTCATGGTATCGCGCCGTTCGCGGCGGCCCAACCCAAGCCGGATCTTCTCGCCAGAAGCTGCCGGTTTGGCTGGTGGCGATTGTCACCCTCGACTTCGCCACCATGGCATTGTTTCGGTTTGTGCTGGGCGGAGAGGGTTTCTTCCCCCAGGCAGACACGACACAGAAAGCCGTGATTCTTGGAAGCGCACTTGCGGCCGTCGCTGCCTTCGCTGTGGGTGTGCGAAGGCCAGCCCCGGGACGAACTCCATTCGCAATCGCGTGTGTGCTCCTAGCAGCAGCGTGGTCCTTACTGGGTTACCTTCTGTTCCGGCCGCTGATCTCCGGACCCCTGTTCTGAGCTAGAGGCGTCCGCCAACCTTGGCGGCCCATCAGCGGGTGCCCACCAGCGGGAATCGTCAATCCGAAAAGAGCTCTAGCGGCTTGCCTTCGAAGGCATGGCCGATAAAGCGGAGCGCCCAAAGTCAAGCACGGCGGCGCGGGAGGTCACCCCAGGGGTTGCAGTGGTTTGCGGGGGAAGGATGCGGAGCCGAGCCGAGATAGCCGTCTGAACAGGCTCTCGCACAAGCTCTGGGTGTGGCGTGCCGGTAGCTCCGCAGTATCTTTGGCCAGGTTCGACCGGTACAATGAGAGGATGTCAGTTAATCCGCTACTCACAAGCAAAACCCTGCTGCTCGCAAGCTTCCTTGCCGGGGGCTTTCTGCTTTCATCGGGGCAAACCCAAGACGCCGCCAAACCCGCGGCCAAGAAGCCCGCTCCGAGCAAGGCCACGTCCGCCAATGCAGCCCCGGTGCTGGACACTCCTAAGGCGAAAGTAAGTTACGCACTTGGTGCTAACTTGGGCAATAACATCCGCTCCCAGTCGATCGACATCGATCCGGCCGTTCTCTATGGCGCTCTGGAGGACGCACTCGCCGGACGTAAGACGCTCATGACCGAAGATGAGATTCACGCTACCTTGGTCGATCTGAGGAACCAGATCCAGCAGAAGCAGATGGCGGAACGGAAGGAGCTCGGCGACAAGAACAAGAAAGAGGGAGAGGCCTTTCTGGCAGAGAACAAGACCAAAGATGGCGTCGTTGTTCTGCCTAGCGGCCTGCAATACAAGATTCTGAAGGCGGGCGACGGCAAGAAACCCGTGGCTTCCGACACGGTGGTTTGTAACTATCGCGGGACGCTCATCGACGGCAAGGAATTTGACAGCTCCGAGAAGCACAGCGGGCCGGCTACCTTTCCGGTCAGCGGCGTCATTAAGGGTTGGACCGAGGCCCTTCAGTTGATGCCGGTGGGTTCCAAGTGGGAACTCTTCATCCCCTCTAACCTCGCGTATGGAGAACGCGGAGCGGGCCCCAACATCGGACCGAATGCCGCGCTCGTCTTCGACATCGAGCTGCTGTCCATTAAGGAAGCGAGCGCGCCGGCACAGAAGCCCGTGGATAAGCCATAAGAGCAAGCTGAGAGAGCGCGGTGCGGCTGGTTAGGCTGAATTCTGACGTGGTGCGGCAAGGAGCGGGCGGGCTTTCCGTATCGTCACCAACTGTGCAGACCAAGGACGCGCTGCCCGACAGCCGGCGGGACTCCGGCACTATGGCTCATTCCGCCCCTTCGAGTGCTTGCGATAGCTCCTCCCATTCCGTCATCAGCCCATTCAGTTGGGCTCTGCTGGCCTGAAGTTCGTGCGTCTGCCGGCGGGTTTCTTCGGCGCTAATGAAGGTGAGCAAGGCGTTCTCGTATTCGGCGACGGCTGTCTCCAGCCGGGCGACCTCCTCCTCGATCTGATGGAGGCGGGCCTCCATCTGCTTGCGTTTAATGGGATTCAGTCGCTTCTCCGCCAGCCCGGACTGATCTCCGTCGGGGCCCGACCTGTCCGCCTTTGTCGCCGGAATGGCTGCGGTTGCGGTCGAACTCCCGCCGTGCCCTTTCGACTTCTCCCGGGGAGACAAGTTGCCTGCGGCGTTCGTCATGGGCACGTCGTCAAGCGTGGGGACAACGGCAGCCAGGCCTTGCTTGCGCCACCGATAGTCCTCGTAGTTGCCGGGATAGATCTCTACACGGCCGTCGCCCACTTCAAAGATTCGTGTTGCCAGCTTGTCGATGAAGTAGCGGTCGTGCGAAACGAACACGACGGTGCCGGTATAGGCCGCCAGCGCATCGAGCAGCACGTCCTTGGCTCGCATATCGAGGTGATTCGTGGGCTCGTCGAGCAGCAGAAAGTTCGACGGATGCAGGAGCAGGCGCAGCAGGGCGTATCGTCCGCGCTCGCCGCCTGAAAGTACGCCGATGCGCTTGAAGACGTCGTCGGCCTGGAACAGGAAGCAACCCAGCAGGCTGCGCAACTCGGTCTGGGTTGAGCGCGGAGAGAGCTCGCTGATGTCGTCGAGGATGCGCGCATCCTGGTTGAGTTCCTTGTACTGGTCCTGGGCGAAGTGATCTGCCGCAACGTTGTGGCCGAGCTTCAACTCGCCGGCGGTTAGGGGCTCGGTTCCGGCCAGAAGCCTGATCAGGGTCGACTTGCCGGCGCCATTCACACCCACCAGAGCAATGCGGTCGCCGCGCTCGAGCAGGAAGTTGACGCCGCGAAACACTTCTTTGAGACCATAGCTCTTCGCCAGGTCACGGGCCTCGGCCACGATCCGTCCGCTGGCTTTCGGCTGGGGAAAAGAAAAGTGGATGGTCTTCTCCTCCGCGGGAATCTCGATGCGCTCCATCTTTTTCAGTTCTTTGATGCGACTCTGCACCTGTTTCGCCTTGGTCGCCTGGTAGCGGAAACGGCTGATGAAGACCTCCAGCTGCTCGATGCGTTCACGCTGGGCGCGGTAGGCGGCTTCGAGGGTCTCGCGGCGCTGAGTCTTTTCCGCTAGGTATTTCTCGTAATTGCCGTTGTAGAAAAGAATCTGCTGGTTCCAGATCTCAACCGTCTTGCGGACGGTTACGTCGAGGAAGTAACGGTCGTGCGAGATCAGGACAAAGGCATAGGGATATTTGCCCAGGTATTCTTCCAGCCAGTTGCGGGCTTCGAGGTCGAGATGATTGGTGGGCTCGTCGAGCAGCAGGAGGTTGGGTTGCTGCAGCAGTAACTTGGCGAGGGCGACGCGCATCTGCCAGCCCCCGGAGAACTCCTCGGTGGGTCGCAGCCAGTCGTCTTTGGAGAAGCCGAGGCCAGCGAGCACGGTGCCGACCTTCGCTTCTAGGGCATAACCGTCGCGGGTGAGGAATTCGTGCTCGAGGCGATGATAGCGGTCGGCCACCTGGGCGTAATCGGCGGAATCGTGAGGCAGTTCGGACATGCGCCGGGTCAGCTCCTCCATTTCCTGCTCGAGAGCGCGCAACCCGGCGAAGACAGACAAGCATTCAGCAAATACCGACCGGCCTGCCAGCCGGAGCCCGTCTTGGGGCAGATATCCCGCCGAGATTCCCCGAGCGGGGGTGATGGCGCCGTAGTCGAGGGTCTCCAGGCCGGCAAGGATCTTCATCAGCGTGGATTTCCCCGTGCCGTTCGCACCTACCAGACCCGCGCGATCCTGCGGCGCGATCAGCCAGTCAACCTTCTCGAAGAGCAGTTTATGTCCGAAGCGCTTACCGGCGCCTGCGAGCTGAATCATGACGTCTGATTCATGGTCTCATGGGAGTGGGGATTTCCATAAGTCAGGGTAGAGGGAAGCGGAACCAGTGGTCTGAACCCCTAAAGTGAGACACTCGTTATGGGCACACTATGCAGGGAAAGGAACTGCGAGTGGGAAAGAGACGAGTGGGGCGGTATCCCAAGGAATTTCGCCGAATGGTAGTGGAGCGCTTGAAGAGCTGCGACAAC
>DASPST010000100.1:0-65265 GCA_035623795.1 Terriglobales bacterium | reverse complement strand
AACGTCGCTTCTCCATTTCACGCTGAACCAAGACAATGTCTGGCGGTCAAAAAGGTCATCTGCAAGCAGGGGCCGGAGGAGTGTGAATCGTACTGGGGCTCGCGACGAAGTGTTTACGAGACGAGAACGACTCCTATAACGCTTGCCCTCCGAGTCGATGAATAGCCCGTTTTTGAGTTCGAGATGAAAAAGATCGTTCATGACACACGAGACTCGCCCCTTTTTTGACGAATATCTTGGTAATGTAACCCGGTTCATCGAGGGGACGTGGGTGACGACAATCGGCGACCTCCAGCAAGGAATCAGAGAGCACGAGATAAGTGTTCGAGACAAGCGGCAGGCTCCGAAGATGCAGCAGAAACTACGTGAAGACATGAAACGGTTTGGTCTCTAATGGACGCCTGCCCACAAAAAGTTCGATTTCTGGGGATATTCACCTATTCCGAATCAGGCGGAGTCCTGTTCTGGCGAAGAAGCTGGTCGGGCGGTTCGGCGCTGAAGTCCTGACAGTGATCGAGACCCGAACGGAGGAACTGCAAATGATAGACGGCATCGGACCCAAGCGCCGGGAGCGGATCGCCCGCGCAAATCCACATTCCCATCCCAGCGCAATTGAGGGGTCCAGGAGCCCTCAGGTGTCCCGAAACAGAAAGAATCCCACGCCAAACGCGATTACTGCGAGGGCCCAAAAGGCGGGTGAATGCAAAACATAAGCCTGGCTGCCTGACACTCCGATCAAACCCTCTGTGCCTCGTTCCTCAGCGATGGATGTGGCCTTCATGTGAATCCAAGTGAGAAAGCAGAGGTAGGTAATTGCGGAAGCAAAAAGCCCGGCCAAAATCGCTTTCAAGTAGGCCATGCGCGGATTGTACGCCGGAGTCAATGAGGCAAAGGAGATTTCTCGACAGCAATCGACCTGACGAGTGTGGACTATACTGGGCAGCAGGTGCCGTCGCCGCGAGACAGCGTGTTCCGTGGCTGGCCCAAACGCGGTCAGGATAGCGAAGGGCCCGCGACAACCTCAGGACAAAGACCGTAGTTGGTGCTATCGCGACGGAGGTTGATGTCGCTACCTATTCACCGGCCTCAAATTGGCCTCTCGTGTCTTACTGGGCCGCCCCGCCGCGCCCCGTGACTGATGTATGCTCAATCCATGCCCGTCCGCGTCGGTATCATGTGCGAGAAATGCGAACGCATCTACCTGTTGGTCCACCCCGACAACGCAAAACGTATCCAGTTCGATCCTAGTGCTGACCCTCATCCGTATCGATTAAAGTGCATTTGCAGGGCGGAAAGCCACTTCGGCAAAGCACAGGTCTTGCCTTACTTCGTGTCTGAGACCGCTTGTGACAACGGGTACGCGGATCGTGATGAGTATTACACCGTTCAAGCCAAGAGATCGAAGTGACTCACGAAATGCGGAGGCACGCGGTCGCGGGCCTTAGGCGGCTTTCTCGTTCTCGAGGCCGTAGCATTCGCGCAGCATACTGAGCGTGTACAGGGCATCATCAACAGCTTGTTCTTCTTCGGTGGTTGGCCACCCTGGAGATTTTGCGGCGGATGCGAGAAGCGGGCTACCAGGGCGGGAAAACAGGGTTCTACGCGTTGGTCGCCTCGCTTCGACCCAAGTTGGCCAAGCCGCTGGTGCGGTTTGAGGGGCTGCCGGGAGAGTTCAGTCAACACGACTTTGGACAAGTGAAAGTGGAGTTTCTTAATGGCACCTGCCAGCAGATCCACTTTTTCGCCTCCCGCTTGAAGTACTCGCGTTGCATGCGCGTCAGTTCGCCGGAACAGTACTCTCTCAGCCTCAGCGATGCACCGGCAGTCTCCGCCAATCACTCTCAAAAAGCGCGGCTGCATACAGAGCACGCCAGTTCTGCACGTCGGGTTTTGCCGAGCCTAAATTCCGATGGGTCATAAGTTAACTCCGCTCGGTCAGATTTGCCCCGTCAACCAGCGGGTTGGGTCACTCTCTAGGCGAAAGAGTCTTCCGCCTTGCAGATAGCGGAACGGGGAATAACAAGAGGATTACTGCATTTGGCGAGCATACTGTGCCCTACTACCTCTCTGTGCGTCGAGCTGGGGTGATGACGACGTCGAGGCCAAACGAGAAAAGTTCCAAAACCCAATTGAACGCACTTTAGACGAATCCCACCCACCGCTTCCACGGCGTTCCACAACCTTTTGGAAGGATTTCACAGCTTCTTCACCGCAATAAACCATTCATCCCTTCCAGCAAAGCATGCATGCGGTAAAGTGGAGATTATAGCCGTGGCGGGTGGCGCAATATCGAGAGGGGGAAGTAATGAGTTTCAATGTCACGGCCGTCAACGTAGCGAAGCAGAAACGGGAAAGGCCCGAATGGTACTGCCCAGTCAAGGGGTGCTTGTGGCGCACGGGTGGCGGGTACTGCCCGCGGCACGAAGCTAAGGACTCATTCATTGACATGGTCAATCAGGACATCGCCCAGCCGCGCCAGTTGAAGCCGATCGATCCCGAATCAGAGCGGATCGCCGAACTCATCCGCAACGGGCGAGGCGCCTGGATGTAGCGGACGCTGCACGAGTTTTTGACCGTGCGCCTTACGATGTTCTCAGCCTTCTGGGCGGTGTCAGCCGTGACGATGTAACTTGTCGACCCGTATTACGGCAACGCCCGCTTTCCAAAGCCGTAGGCTCTCTTCGTTCGAGGTGGGCTTAGTAGGCCAAAAATAATTGGTACTGCTTGGCACCCTTTTTGGAGAAATACGCTGCGCAGGTGATCGGGAAGTGCTCGAATGACAGAACTGACAAATGCAGTACTCTCCAGTATTGGCGCGGATTTGAGCGCATATCGATGAGAACAAAGGCAGGACGGAATACGTTCCGATTCAACTCCCCCTCCCGGCACCAGGGTTTCTTCAATGTTTTTAGTAACTTAGATTGACTTCTCATTCCTCCATGCTTCCAATTGAAAACGGTGCACTGTAGTAGAACTGTAGTAGTTTCATGTTCCTCTTGCGCTAAATTTGGGGCCTGACCCCGTTTTGCTCAGACGGTTGGGGACCCTAGTTTATCCATCGGCTTGTGATGTCAAGCTTCGCTGGATTTCTGCGGATTCTGCTTTGGTTTGCGGCGGTTAATACGATGCCCTCTCGCCTGTGCGCTTCGTGCATGTCCTCGAGCTTCCGGACCGCGTCTGTTTCAGAAAATCCTAGACCACCCTGACATTGTACAGAACAACCTGGTCGGTGCACTCGCGCATCTCGGTCTTGCGCGAGCACACAGACTCCAAGGTGACACGGCGCGAGCACGGACAGCGTACCAAGATTTTCTTACTCTCTGGAAAGACGCCGACCCCGACATCCCCATCCTGAAAGAAGCCAAGACCGAGTACGCGAGGCTGCAGTTAGCACCGTCGCCGAGTAGCCAGACAATCCTTCGTTACCCACGTAACCTATTCCTATGCCGCGGAAATACGCCAAAATCTGCTCAGAGATCGAGGTCTCCTGGGCACTGAAACGCCACGAGGAAGGTTCACGATGACCCGAAGAAGTTTGCTGATCGCACTGATAGGTGCAACTGGGATTGCGGCTGGAACTGCGGTCGCGCAAAAGCGAGCCGCTCCAAATCCGCAAGATAGACTTGCCCTCGCCGACGGGGATGTCAAAGAACTACTGCTTCTCATGGACGTGGATCACAATGGCAAAATATCGAAGCAAGAATGGATGAACTTTATGGAAGCGGAGTTCAACAAACTGGACAAAGACGGGAAAGGAGAACTCGACCCGAAGCAACTGCTACAGTCAAGGCTCTCAGTCCGACACACTAATTCAGACGTTGTCAGGTAGTAGATTTTCACCTACGGACGTGCTACGCAACAATCCTTCGGGCCATCCCCTGCTCCTATTCGCCGACTCTCTGCATCGTCGTGCTGGCAGATCATGTTATTTGCCAGATTATTCCGGGAGCCCAACGCGGTGAAGCAAGTCTTCGTAGCGCGGATCAGCGTGAAGCGGTGCCAGCCACCAATCTGAGTTGAGAGTACTCATGCCACCGTCTGCCGATTCGCTGTATCCCTGCCGATAGTGCTGATACGCGTCCTCAAGCCAGTAGAAGGCCCTCTGCTTGTCATGCGAGGCAGAGTAGACCTCCGCCAGAGTTATGGGCATGTAAATGATCCCCTGTGCCTGGGTCCTCTCCAGATCGCCGGGCCATACCCGCAGAGCTTTCTGGTAGCCACCGTGAGTGAAGGCATCCTCCAGAGGTGCCTTGAGTTCAGGGAGGCCGAACAGCGTGACTGTCTGCTCCAACTCTGTGACCCATCCTCGGTAGTCTCCATTCCTTGCCAGGAAGTCACCCAGTTCGTAATGCAAGTAACCATTGCCCGGGTCGCTGTCGACCGACCGACGCTTCAATTCGATCGCCCGATCCTGCTCACCTGGCTCGAAGAGAATCTCTGATAGATGGTCCCGCTCAGGATCGAGTTCTTGAGCGAGTTGATATTCAATGCGGGCTTCTGAAAGACGACCCATGCGGCTTAGAAAAATCGCGAGACACAGGTGCGCGTCGACATTGTTCGGAGCAAGCGTGATGCCCCGGCGACACTCTTCCTCCTCGCCGGACCAGTCCCAGTCATCCAGATGCCGTCCTTATATCTGGGAAGTTTGCGAGAACGCCGCGGTGCCTTCAATGTGTCTATCATCATCGATCTGAATGGAGTATCGCGTAGGATGGATGTCTAAAGCGTAAGACACTGATCTACTTGGTGTGGGCGGCAACTGTCTGGAACGCTGCCGTTCACCATTCGCAACGGCGGCCACTCCAGATGAGCTTGAGGGCTGACGATGCTCGTGCTTGGTGACAGTATGACCAACGCCCGCGACATCGCAGGTGGGAGGCGTGGCGTCAATCAGCTTGACCACATGTCTCGGCGCCAGGCTACCGGAACAGGCTAATATCAATCGAATTCCCCATCGCTTCGTATCCGGCGTCATTGGGATGAATATGATCGCCGCTATCGAACGCGGGCCGAATTCTTTCTGGATTCGCCGGGTCGAGCACAACCCTATCGAAGTCAATCACGCCGTCGAAAGCGGGGTTCGATCGAATCCACTGATTCAAAGCCTTCCGCTGTGCTTCCTTTTCGGCGCTGAAGATGCCGGGAATCACGGTGGCCCCGCTGAAGGGGGTTTGGGTCGCGCAAAAGATCTTCATGCCACGGTCATGCGCCCGCTCAATGAGCTGCTTCATACCTGCCATCAAGTCATCGACAGTGACAGCCTCCGATGCGGGTGCTAGAGGCGTGCCCGGGAGTCCGATGTCGACGATACCCTCAAGAACGATGACGTATTTGACGCCCGGCTGATTGAGCGCGTCGTGATCGAAGCGAGCCAGGGCGTTTACGCCGAGCTCCACAGCGACCGGCGGCGCGTCATGAAGAATCCGATTGCCTACGATTCCCGAGTTCAGCACGCCGAGAGGTAGGCCTTGCTGCGACAGCCGTTTGGCGAGAACGTTGGGCCAGCGCCGGTTGGCATTCGGGGTGGAACCGTCACCATCGACACGGGAGTCGCCAAACACGGCGATGGCAGCGGTCGGGGGCGGAGCGCTGACATCCACGCCCGCGAGAAATATCCAGGAGGTAATAGCACGCGGGTTGGCGATGGAAGGCGCGGCGGTCAGGTCGCCTGCGCCAACATAGGAGGTTTGCTGCGCGAAGGAATGAATGCCCGCCGCGGTGGTCAGGTGAGGCACAAAAATGCTGATGGCAAGATCGCTTTCGGCGGGCACCGTCAGCTGGACCGGATCGCTCAGAACAAAAGCATTCGGCGGTACAGAGAAGCCCAGTGCGCCTCCGAAGGTTAGCGCCCGGTCAGAAGAGAGTTGGATCGCGGAGTCGCTCGCCCGCAAGGCGAGATGCGCAGATCCGATTTCAAGAGTCTGCTTACCGAAGAGATTCGAAAAACGGACCCGAACCGCAGGGCCTCCGATGCTCAAATGGACAATCTCGCGCAGAGTCTGATTGTTGAATTCCAGTCCGGCCCTGCTGATATGCCCGGCGTCGGGAGGCGGCGATGCGCTTGCGCCCCAGCTGACTACCCAGTGTGCGGGCTCAGTGGCGGCAACGACGGTAAAGCAGAATGCGAGAAACGGTATCGCGTATCTTGCAAATGTGGCACCTGCTTGCGCAAACCCGGACAAAAAGAAGGTATCTAATGAGCAAACGTAGAAAGCGAGGCGGCGCCCGAGTCGTGCCATAGATCTCCCGTCCTATCTGACTATCCAAGTGGTTGGAATGCTCGTCATTTCATCGCTGAATATTCCGTTGGACGCATGTACACTTCGTCTACTCTGTACCTTTCGTCCACCTTGTCTATGAGCTGGCTGGCCTGTTTCCTATACTCTGGAAACGCAGGGTCGGCATGAAGCGCAGCCCAATTTTTTTTCGCCTCGCCCAGGCTAGGATGAGCCACCAGGTAGATGAATGTGTCGGCCCAAGCAGGATCATTATTGGGTACCCAATAGCCGACGACATTGAGATCATGCTTAGCTTGTAGCCTTGAAACGTCCCGAAAAATCGACTCGAGGGCCGTTACTTTGCCGGGAACAGCATGATAAACGAGAAGCTCGAACACTCGACTGCTGTCAGCCCTCACTCGGTTCAAGTGCGTCAGCCGGGCAGTAATCAGCGACCCAGCGGCAAAGGAAGCCAGAGCCGTACCGGAAAGAATCCAGGCCTTGAATTTCCAGCGATTGAGCAAGTCCAAGGCTGGACCGTGGTTTGTCTTCATCGTTCATTCTCCAGTGTGCGTTTTTTGAGGAATGACGAACCGTTCCGGCCAGCTGCGGTAGTGGCGAGCACGCCGGCTCTTTTCCGCCAGTCAGCTCTTCACCTTCTTGCCACAGACTGTGTCCGGCTCAAATCGTTAGCAACTTCCGGTAATACCGAGTGGTTGCAATTCCACGGAAGCCATGCTGGCATCGTGGTCCGTGTTCGGAGCCTTGTGTTTCGGCTGTTCTGTGTCAGATCTAACAGATGCGAGTTGGCTTCATGCACCCAGTCGGGAGCCGCGCTTACGCTGCCACCACCCCGATGGAGTGCCTTGCTGGAGAAGGTGCGGCTGGCAAATCGGTTGGGCAAGAACTACGAATACATGTGGGCCAGCAACGTCAGCTACTTAGTTAGATCCTTACCTCGAAAAAATCGCAGATGCTCTTGTGTCACAGGGAAACTTGCGGATCTTCCGCAGCAAATGCCTCAGTGGTCACCAAACCCAGCCCCAGAGAGTCACCTGAAAGAGCTATGAGCGAGGCTGGGACGTTTACTCCGGACCGAGGCCTTAATCAAGGGCCCGTGAATATGAGAGAAGAAGAAACAGCAAGTCATCACACGGGAGAAGCTCGGATGGTCTCTGCGGCGCACGAAGCAAGCCACTGGTATCCGGAGGGAAACAGTCCGCGTTTAGCCAAGAACAGCCGGAGGCGATGTGTTTGGCCGGATTCAGCATGGCCGGCACGACGAATAACGTGGTCGTCAACGTAAGGAACAATTCCTTTTCCACCAGGGTCCCCAGCGAGGAGCGAACGGCGTCATTCCTCGCCCGGGGTGGCCGGTTCGGCGACTGGAGCTGTACCTTGGTTCCGCGCTCCCGATGCGTCACGCGGCGCGTTCATCCGTTGCCATCTCCCCTCTGTCCTGCTCCTGCGGGAGTGTCAATCTGATGTCCCAGGCCCGTGCTCCTGATAGAACCATGGCAATCATGACAGGAACGAACGCATCAAACTGTCGGGTCTCGCCAAAGCGTCCGAACAGATAGGTCACGCCTGCCAGCAGCGGCAGGAGAACAGCGCATTTGCGGATAAAAGGATCTGAATCTGCGAAGCCAGCAAAACTGACGATTCCCCATAACAGATATGTAGGGAGTGCATGGAATATTTCACCGCCTCCCGTACCCACTTGGTAGAGATTGTCCCAGAACCGCAGGTCGAAAAGCTTATCCTGAGGCAGAACTGCCGCTGTGAAAATGCGGGCGACAACATAAGCGCCCAGGGCCGACACCACCACCGTCAGGAGGGTTTTCATCGGAACTTCTCGGTAAAGGACAACCGCCGCAATCGGTATCAGCAAAAGGATGTTTTCGTGATTGAGAGTCCCCAGCCCAACGAGTACCACAAAAGCCCAGAAAAATCTCCGCCTCAGGCACAGCAATGCCCCAGTGAAGAAGCAAACGACTGCAATGTCGTAGAAGTTAAAGTATCCAAAGGTTGGCGACAAGAAAAGGACTAGGAGGCAAGATCCGAATATTCTGTAGCGGCGTCCTACAACCGCTTCAGCCCACAGTCCCACCAAATAGCACGCGGCGACACATAGAATCGCCTGCACCACAAGAAAGCTTCGAAAGTCGGAGAGGAAGGGGAACACTTTCTCTAAAGCAAGTGCCACCCAGGGAAACAATTGCCGGTGACCGAATACGGGCAGACTGGCCGGGTCGTGGATGATCGTCGCCAGCGGGTACCATGGCCGCTCGTAGCCGTGCCTTTGCAAGCACACAAATAATGTCCATGAAGCTGCGGCCGTGACGGTGCCCAGAAACAGGCGGTAAGAGGAAAGGCGCTTTCGTAAGACAAACAAAACGGCGGCTGAGCACGTCAGCAGCCAGGCGAGCATGACATTGACCCGGATTACGCGAGTGACCGGGCCCACCGTGTGCTGGGTTTGCACCCAATGATCATACTTAACGATCTCTTCCACTTCCCGGACTACGAAGGAGTTACTGGCGGCAACCATGATAGCGCCTGCCACCATCGAAGTCAGCGCGATAATGACTAGCAGCCAGTCACGCTGAGATTGCGCAGTCGATGCGCTCTTGTTCAGTTTCATCGCCACCTCGACTGAAGGGATCCGGGATCTCGACATGCTACACCGCAGGGCTTCGTTCTTGCCACTTGCAGTGAGCGACGAGACGGCTGCGGATGGGCCTCTCCTAGCCCTTACACGGCCCGAGAACCGCTTCTTGATAACCGAAATTTCTCCGGCCCAGGGCTGGAAACTACTCGCCGGATGATCGGTGGGACGAGTCTTGCTCAGCGAGCAGGGCGATGTCTCGCGAGCGAAGCGTGACGCCTTATCAGGCGTTCAGATTGGCTCACATTCCCTGTAATCAGTAATTCTGAAATTCCCTCGAATCCTTCCGAGTCCCTATAAGTCTTTCAGCCCTTCTAATTCTGTGATTCTTAATGAATCCGGGCTCCTACCCCGAAGCCGAGCGGTTCGATACACGGATCATCGCGGCACTTCCCTTGCCGCTCACGTACATCAGCCCCGCTCAACCCGCAGATGAGAACGATAAAGTTCGTCGCGTTCTCGGACGGAAGGGGGCAGGTCACACAGTGTCACATCCAGGATTTTTCTCAAACGTGACGATAGGAAGCTCATGGACTGATGAGGATCCCCTGTTGCAGAAGGTCGGATACAACAAGCCGAGCCAGCAGCCTTGGCAACTTACAGGCCCACGGCGGCCATGAGAACTGAGCGAACCGATGCGCCGAGACCAAGTCCTCTGGGAAGATCTTCGAGCCAAAAAGATATTCCGCTCGTCAGCAATCTTCAGAAACGCGAACTCCGTCGCGCGGTCAGCTTGCTTGGCGTCCGGCGATGACCGTACCACGGAACTTTGCGATTGACGAGGCTTGTGGTTTTTGGTGCCGGGCTTCGCGTCTGATTTTCTTGTTGTTGGACGATCGGATCGCCTCAACCAGTTCCAAATCCAGCGTTTGGCGGAGCAACTCGATGTTGGGCATTACACAGTGTCCGCCGATGATGCCAGAGAAATATTTTACGGGAGGGAAAAAGTTGATTTCCTCGTAGAACGAAACCACCTCATCATAGTCAAGTTCAAGCTTATCGCATGCCCTCTCAATTTCCTGAGCCCAGGCAATCAGCAATCCGAAATAGGTTGTTTCCGTCAGTTTTGCCAGTTCGGTCGTCTCTGGCCGTGCCAAAACTCTTGTTCTTAAACCGATAGATCTGAAGTGTGTCGCGGCTCGCTTAGCCGTTATCGGATCGGTTGCGCTCACAAATTTCTCGTACTTGAGAAGGTCGTTAAGCATGTGTGCATGCTTGCCCCTTACGGGACTGTGCGCCACTGGCGTGCCGGAGCGGAGTGCGACCGCCCGAGTCGTGCCTACCGGGATTGAACTATTGATGATTGTCAGGCTGGGCCGAATGAGCTTGATGTAGCGCACGGTTTCGCCCACGAAATCCGCAATCTGGAAAGGGTAGCAGATGTGCAGGACATCAACCGAGTCGATTATGGGTTTCCCTGGCTCAATGTCCACGCCGAGCGTTTTATACCGCTTCGATATTAGCTTGAAGAGGGGTTTTCCTACTTCACCGAGTCCCACGACTACGACCACTTCGGCTTTGTCCATAGAGCTCCTGGGAACTGGCCCGGCCAACTTGGCAAAGGTCGTCAAGTTGACGTGGCTGCTTTTTTTACCTCGTTTTCGTCCTTATTTCAAGGCAAAAGCGCTGGAATGTGAAAGGGGAAGCAGTTCTCTCGCAAAAATGTTTACACCGCTACAACTCCTTAGCAAGACCTCTCATGCATGCTGGCCGTCACTCCCCACCCAGGAGATCGGCGTAAAATCCCAATAGTTTCGCCTTCTCCGTCTGCCAGGAAAGCTGTGACAACAGTGCTCTGGCGTTGTGCAGCCTCCTTAACACCTCACCGGGATTGCTCCACATGTATCGGATCGTGTCGGCAAGCGCCTCCGCATTCCCCGGCTCAAAATAAAACAAACAATCCTCCGGAAGATAGCGACGAATGGTCCGTGTTCGCGATGTTACAACGGGCAGGGATTGGGTGAGGTATTCAATGATTTTGGTAGAGAAGTAGAGATCGCCAAACACGCCAGCACGGTGGCAGGAAATGCCAATATCCGCTTTCCTCATTTCCAACGCCACATTCTCAATCGGGAGTTTCCCCGAGACCTCTATCGCATCTCGCACCCCACACGCTGTCGCCAACTCAAGTACTTGGGACAGTCTGTTACCGTCTCCTATGATTCTAAGCCTCACAGGGATGTCCTGCGCAAGGGCAGCTATGGCTCTGACAGCCAATCCAAGGTCGTAATTTTCCGTGACCGTCCCACAATATAGGAGCACCAGCCGATCCGATTTGGGCCATGCTCCGGGCGAATCGCTTTGCGGGAAATGCTTCAGATCTGGAAAATTGTTTACGATGACGATTCTTTCGGGGGCAACCCCCTTGCTCTGCAGTTGCTCCCGCATAGTCTCATTCACGGAAATAACCCGATCCGCAAGAGAGACACTCACCTTTTCCTGGAATCGCAGCAGCCCCAGCAGCAATCTGTTCGGGTTTTGACTCTGGCTCAAGTAGAGCTCGGGGGTTGGGTCATGGATATCCAAGACAAGCTTGCTTCCACCAAGACGCGGGACAAAGGCCGCGAGGACCAATATGTCCGGCATGTTATGGATATGAACCACTCCCAGCCTACCTTGGAAGTGCAGGCGCGCGAGGTGGATCGCACCAAGGCATCCCGTCATGAAATATTCAAAGAGATAGCGGAGAAACCCGCCTCTTTTCCGATCCAGTCGGAGTCGATGGATTCGGACTCCGTTGACAACGGCGGTGCGAGGCTCCTGCACGCCGTTGCGTTCCTCTGACAGGGAAATCACATGCACGTCGATACCACGTTCCGCGAGGGCCTCGGCTTCTCGCCTGACCCGCGGGTCACTCAGATACTTGGTGTGCGCCAACATGGCGACTCGTGTCGGGTGCCCAGAGGAAGGTAGTGGGTGTATCAGTTTGGTGGCTCCTTTTAGCGAATCCTGCCATGCCAGGATCCAAAGACCCCACGCTCAGCACGTGACTCCTGAAGCATATTTCCGTTCCAACACATCCACGATTCTTTGGTGGGCCTTCCCATCACCTAGTAGCTCTGGGTACGGCCCGGTCGGTTCGAAGCTTTCTATCAGATGGGCAATTCGGCTGGGCTCTGGTCCAACGAGTACCATCCAGCCAGCTCTCAAGATCTCGGGAAACCAGGAGAGCTCAAAAAGCACGATGCAGGGCTTGCGAAGAAGGTAGGCCTCACGACGAACCCCGCCGGAATCAGTCAGGATCTTATCTGCCCCGGCCGCCAGCTTTACGAAATCGACATAGTTCATCGGTTTGCAAAGCTCAATGTGGGAGTTGTGAATCACTTTCGATAACCCAAAGCGCTCTATGGACTGAAGGGTTCTGGGGTGGGCGGGAAAGATCACACGTCGCCCGCTTTGGATGATTCCATTAAGAATCGAGCGCAGGCGAGTTTCATTGGTTAAGTTCTCTTGGCGATGCAGAGTTAGGACGAGATAGTCTTTCCGCTGAATTTCAATCTGGAATTTCTTCAGCGTAATCAGCAGAGCATCCTTCATCAGGTCGCCCGACAGTTCGACTCGCTCCGGCGCATAGCCCTCCTGTGCAAGGTTGTCAACGTCAGTCTTTGTGCAGCAGAAGATGACATCGGCGAGAACATCCGAGACCCTTCGATTGATTTCTTCGGGATTGTATCGTTCGGTGGTGCGAATTCCTCCTTCCACATGAGCGAAAGGAATGCGCAGTTTGCTTGCTGCAATTGCAGCAGCCATCGTGGAATTGACGTCGCCATAACTCAACACACAATTAGGTTCTTCCGACCGCAAGACAGTCGTGAGTTGTATGATGGCTTGACCTAAGAAGTCGGCATCGTCATTGTTCGTGACATGGAGATGATAGTTGGGGGCAGGCAAGGCAAAGCAGTCGAAGAAGATTTGTGACATCTCATAGTCATAGTGTTGGCCAGTATGGATCAAGACTTCGTGGATTCCGCGCTCTTGTAGCTCCCGGTTTACGAGAAACTCCTTCACAAAATTGGGCCGGGTTCCCACGACTGAGCAAATTGTTCTGGTCACAACTTGAGCTCCCCCAGTTCGTCAAGGCCGAACTCGACATCACGGTTCAAACACAGGTCAACTGATTCATATTCCTTGCTGAAGACGAGTTTGTTAGATTGCAGGTGCTGAGGTCGGTGAATGCGCAGCCGCATCGGAGGCAGATTCTGGTCCGGGGAAAGCAAAATGCGGATATGCGCCGGTTCTCCCTTTCGTTGGGGCCAGTCGAACTTTACTGATCTGCGTCTCAGAAACCAGTGTACGGCCTGGGTGGCTGTGGCAAACCACGGACCCCGGTCGTGCAAGCTGTCTAACAGACGAGCATAAAAATCTCCCCACAAGCGTTCCGGCGCAATGCTGCGATCATGCCAGTTTATTGTTAGTACACCGCCGTGACACACCACATGGTCGAGGACTGGCCCCAGCCTGTTCCAAGCTTGCGTTTCAGATAGGTTCAGTCGGGCTGGATAAAACAGCGCAGTATCCATAATCTGCATCGGGAGTTCCAACAACTTCTTGGCCTGCATGGGTTTGAAAATCTGACTTGTTCCCGCGCGATATCCGACGGTCTCGCTGTACCCGCTGGTGGAATCGTACAAAAAGCCTACCTCATCGAGCAGCGCCGGGGAGTCTGGGTTCATGTAAAGCCAGTGCATTCGCACACCGATATCTTTAATCCCGGAAAGTTGAGAGATTTTCTCTGCCTCCTCGCGCCCTCTGAAGCTGTCTATCCAGGCGTCAATTCCATGCAGCCCGATCTCACAGCCCGCTGCCCTCAATTCCGACACGTGGGACGCAAGTTGGGATAGTTCGTAACGGCACGCCCGTAGAGGAGGTGCTGTTCCGGTCGTCGTGCGGCCAGCGATACCCCTGAAAGGAATGAAGAAAAAGGTAGACGGATGGCCCCGCTCAATGGCCACGTAATTCTGAAAGTCATTCCAGAAATCCTTCGCCAGCCCAAAGTAGACGAAAGGCAGCTTTAGCGCCGCGACCCAATTCCTAAACACCTTTCTCGCCGTCATTCGACCGCGACTCAGGTTAATGATCGACCCGATCATCGCCCTGTACAAGAAGCCTAACATCGTCGGGTCAAACTTATGTGTACGGATGAAGGGATGATCCACATCATGGGTGAGGCAAGCGATAAACGGGTAACCATCCGGTAGAGGGGGGACTTCCACGAGGGGGATACCACAACCAACGATCAGATCACGAAGAAATGCGATGTGCAAATCCAGCGTGGCAGAAGTGGCGTTCAGCGGACACTGTCCCTGCGTGAGGAGGGCGTGCACCTCACGGAATAGATCGTAACCGATGCGCACAAAGGTCTGCGCCCCAGACCGCTCGACATACGCGATGCACTCAGCGGAATCCGCATCCCGCAAAACCTCCGTTCCTTGATGATGGAACGAGAGGTTGCTACCGAGAAGTGGCAGGCGAGTTCCTGCGTAGATCGTGGTTGATCTTTGGCGCGTGGATAGGACGTCGGCTCGCGGATGCTCGTCGAATGACGTTTTCTTGCTTCCGTAAACGATGAGAAGTTTGGGAGCCACCAAGTCGAGGTTCGAATTTTCAGCGCATAGCACAACATCGTACTGCCGGTCCTTCTGCACATACTCCCAGGGAGTCTTGAACAACTCGAAGAATTCCCGTACAACCGAATCTTCTGCCGGGTTTGTGATGATGCCCATCATAGTCGTCAGAGCGGATGGAGATTCCTTTCATGGCCCTACGGTGCTGCGGTCAGATCCGCCCGTCTCTCCATCGATGACGTTTGTCCGGGTCGGGTAGGACACGCGCCCCACCCGGGTGCGCGCAGCCTGGATGGACCTACGTCGTGCTCATGCGTGACTGGCCCACATGGTTTGTAGGTTTGGTGGTCGCAGCAAGGTCTGCATGACCACGCAATACTGTTCGGTTCTTTGCCGCAGACCACGCAGCTGTTCCGCCGTTGCCATGGGCGCGGCCACATCAAAACGAAGATGAATACGCTCAAAACCGACGGGCACATCTTTTGATATGCCGAGAGTCCCGCGAAGGTCCAGGTCTCCTTCGACCGTGACCTCAATGCGTTCGGTCGGAACGCCCATGGCCGTAGCTACCATCTGACAGGTAATCTGGGCACAAGCCGCCAACGCTCCAAGCAGGAGGTCCCCGGAGCAGGCGCCCGCGCCAGGTCCGCCGACTCCCTGGTGGGCCTCGGCCTGGTACACGGCGCGTCCGATATCGACCGAGCATGCCACGGGAACATCCGTCTGACCGCCTTTGGCGCGGATGGTGATTCTGGAGGCATCGGGATCATTGCGGTATAGCTCTTTCAACGGCTTCTGCAGTGATCGAAGATCCATGGCAACCTCATTCCTTCCATTCTTGGCGATTCTGCGCAGCGCGATACCGGGTCGTCTTGAAGCTGCATTCTCTGCATGCTAGCATCTGTGAAACGCCGGGGGTACGGGTGCCGAAATTTGTGATCGAACGCGATGTCCCAGGGGCGGGAAATCTGTCTGACGTGCAACTGCAGGAAATCTCCCGAAAGTCGCTCAACGTGCTGAAGGGCATGGGTCCGGAAATCCAGTGGCTGCACAGCTACGTGACCGGCGACAAAGTCTATTGCGTCTACCTGGCACCCGATGAGGCAACGCTTCAGGAACACGCCCGGCGGTTAGGGCTTCCTGCGAACCGCGTCTCAGCGGTACGCCGGTTGATCGATCCCTCCTTCGCCGAGTGAGGCCAAGCTCACCCTGCCGGGGCATCGGATTGCTCTCGGCTCCGCAGGGGGATACCGGCGACGTGCAGCCTACGGCCCTAACCGCTCTTCGACCACCTTCGCCAGCGGCAAGGACCAGCCTTCCAACCGGGCCGCGGCGCCGGTGTGACTCAATACCTGCCGTGTGGGATGGAGCGTCGCTTCGAGTGTGGCCCGTTCAGCTGGCGAAAGAGGCGCGCCGATGTTCTGCCGCAGCGCCGCGGCTGCGCCCGCCAGGCGGAGGGACCGCTCGCCTTCATGCTGAACCGCCGCCAGGCACGCGAAGCACTCCAGAAGGCGTGCGATTCCGCGTTTGTGGTCCAGTGCCTGGAAAATTCTGAGGCTTTGTTGGTTGTGGCCCAGCCGCTTGCGATGCATGTCCGGACCGGTCCTCGTGCAGCCACCCGGCCGGCTCCGGACCCTCCTCCGCACACGCCGCATCGACTTGCCGGACCGATCGAGAGCGAGCGAATCGCCCACGGCGAACAGCGGGAGAATTGTAGTGACGCCAATCTCAACAAGTGCCGCGGGCCCTTTTCTCAGGTCCTGTTTCGTAAGCTGTCCAACGCGAGGGAGATGCCTCAATCTCCGTCCGTTCTTCTACCACTCAAAATCACAGCACATCGCCGGGCCAGGGATTGCTCGACGCGGGAAACGCATGGCCGCAGACTTGTGCGCCGCTCGTGCATGGCTCTTTCGCTGGCAACTGCCATCAGATCCCCTGGCCGCTACTCATAGGAGACACTACCCCGTCGTGCTGGGTCGCTGCGATCTACTGCCCCGCTCCAATCAAGAAAGCCCGCTGATGATCTTGCGGAACTCAGCCTCAGTGAAAGCTTTCAGAGTCTCTGTTGACACATTGCCGAGAGCTCCAACCGACAGGGTGAACTTCGCACCGGCCTCATCATTGGGGAATTCGGAGATCAATACCGCGTCATACTGTCCCATGGTCAAGTACCAGCCATGGATCTTTCCGCCACTCTTCTCCGCCGCCTTTTTGGCCGCGTCGAGTCGTGCCGGGCTTTCCTTGATTCTTGCGATTCCTTGCTGGGTATAGCGGATCAGCGTCACATAATGCGGCATGACGTCCTCCTCTCCATTGAAACCAGACATTATGCTCCCAAAGTCTATATCGGTTAGGCGGGTGGCGTCTCGCCTGTCGCATAACCCGAGCAATCTGGGAGTTAAGGTCGTTCAGCGGCGTGGCATGAGTCACTACGCGGGAGAACCAGGGTGTATCTCCGCCGCCCTCCGTCAAAACGTAATGAATGAGCCACGGTAGTGATTGTGGGGGCGGGAACGAGACGCACGCCCGGACGGCCTTAGCGCGCCCCCCTTTACGAGGCGCACGCGGTTTCGATTGAGCATGAGGCGCCGCATCTGCAGCCCAGGCCGCCGCATGCCAGCACTCCAGGCACGCCGCCAACTGGCCCACAAGTACCCCGTTGTCGATTTGGAGCCTGCTTGTTCGTCAAACAAGAAGAAGCCGGCAAAGGCTAGCTTAATCGGAATCCACGAGGCCCCCATGCTAGGGCCGCACAAGGAGGGCTGGTTTGGTGCGAAAAGTGAGGAACCACGGTTGAACTCTGAATCTTTTCGCGAGGTGCCGAAATCTTATGAGAAACGCTGTCTCTGGCCTCTACCACTAACCCAGACAGCATGGGGGTGTTTTGTTCCAAGCGGGAGAACGTATGGCGAAGCGAATGATGCTGATGTTGGTTGCGGTGACGGCTCTACTGGGTGGTCTCGGGTTTTTTAAATACAGACAGGTCGAAACTGCGATCGCGCAAGGTGCTGCTTTCCAGCCTCCGCCGACGGCGGTGACGACTGTGGTCGCGCAGCGGGAGACTTGGCCGTCGACTTTGACGGTAATCGGGACGGTGGCTGCGATCCAGGGGGTTACGGTTAGTGCTGACCTGCCTGGAACCGTCGATAAGATTCATTTCGAGTCCGGGCAGTGGGTGCATGAGGGAGAGGTGCTCGTCGACTTGGATACTCGCCAGGAAAGGGCTCAACTGGCCAACCTGGAAGCACAACGCGATCTCGCCCGCATCAACTACGGCCGGGCCCAGCAACTGGTCAACGACGGGGTCATCGCCCGCTCGGATTACGACAATGCTGCGGCACAGCAGAAAGCCACTGAGGCGCAGGTCGGTGACATCCGTGCTGCCATCGCGCGCAAGACCATCCGTGCTCCGTTCTCGGGAGTGTTAGGTATCCGGCAGGTCAACCTGGGCCAGTATCTCGCGGCCGGGCAGACGATCGTTTCCCTGCAATCACTGAATCCCATTTATGTGAACTTTGGCGTCCCGCAGCAAGAGACGCCCAAGGTGGCCCTGGGCCGCAGTCTCCGGGTCACCAATACCGATCTGCCGGGGGCGGCCTTCAACGGCCGAGTCACCGCGCTGGATTCCGTGGTAAACGAGCAGACCCGCAACATTGAGGTGCAGGCGACGCTCGCCAATCCGGGAGGCAAGCTGCGTCCGGGAATGTTTGTGCAGGTCGAGTTGCCGGTCGGACAGGCTCGCGAAGTCGTTCCGCTGCCCGCCTCCGCTATCAACTACGCGCCCTATGGCGATTCCGTGTTCGTCGTGACCAACATGAAAGATCCGAAGGGCAACCTGTACCGCGGTGTGCGCCAGCAGGTGGTCAAGGTTGAGGGCTCGCGCGGCGATCAGGTGGCCGTTACCTCGGGCCTCAACCCCGGGGATGAGGTCGTCAGTTCGGGCGTTTTCCGCCTGCGGAATGGCGCCCCGGTGCTGGTCAACAACAAGGTCCGTCCTGACAACAGCCCCAACCCTAGGCCTCAGGACAGTTGAGCGAGGACAGTGCGCTATGAAGTTTACCGATCTGTTCGTTAAGCGTCCGGTTCTCGCTATCGTCGTGAACCTGGTCATCCTGATTGCGGGCCTGCAGTCGATTCGCTCGCTGAGTGTGCGCCAGTATCCGCGCAGCGACATCTCGGTGGTGCAGGTCACGACGGTTTACGTGGGCGCCAATGCCGACTTGGTCCGTGGATTCATCACCACTCCGCTGGAGCGCGTGATTGCCAGCGCTGACGGCATCGACTACATGGAGTCGTCCAGCGCTCAGGGCGTGAGCACGATCACGGTTCACCTGAAGCTGAACTACGACACCAACGCAGCCCTCACGCAAATTCAGGCCAAGGTGGCGCAGGTCCGCAACGACCTTCCCCCCGAGGCGGAGGCCCCGGTCATCGAATTGGAGACTGCGGACACACAGTTTGCCGCCATGTATCTGGGATTTTCGGCGAAGGATCTCGATGCCAACCAGATCACCGACTACCTCACCCGCGTGGTGCAGCCAAAGCTGAGCGCTGTCAGCGGGGTGCAGCGCGCCGACATCCTCGGCAATCGCACGTTCGCCATGCGCATCTGGCTGAAACCGGAAGAAATGGCGGCACGCGGCGTATCGCCATCGGATGTGCACGATGCCCTGGCCCGCAACAACTACCTTTCAGCGATCGGCAGCACCAAGGGTTCCATGGTCTCGGTGAACCTGGTGGCCAACACCGACCTTCGCACTCCGCAGGAATTTCGTCAGCTGGTCGTGAAGCGGGACAATGGCGTGGTTGTGCGTCTGGGTGATATCGCCGACGTGGTGCTGGGGGCTGAGGACTACGATCAAGACGTCCGCTTCAACGGCGAAACTGCCACCTTCATGGGTATCTGGGTCCTGCCCACCGCCAACTCCCTACAAGTGATCCACAAGGTGCGCCAGGCCCTGCCCGCGATCGAGCAGCAGTTGCCCGCGGGCATGAAGCTGGGAGTCCCCTACGACTCCACGGAATACATTCAGGACGCGATCAACGAGGTGTTGCACACCCTCCTTGAGACCTTGCTGATTGTGATTGTGGTCATCTTTCTCTTCCTCGGGTCGTTCCGCTCCGTGCTTATTCCGGTGGTCGCTATCCCGATTTCGCTGATCGGCGCCGTGTTCCTGATGCTTCTGGCCGGCTTCACCATCAATCTTCTGACTCTGCTGGCGATCGTGCTGTCCGTGGGCCTGGTGGTGGACGACGCCATCGTCATGGTGGAGAACGTCGAGCGCCATCTCCACATGGGCAAGTCGCTGTTCCGCGCAGCACAGGATGCGGCTCGCGAGCTGGTCGGACCGATCATCGCCATGACCATCACCCTGGCGGCCGTGTACACACCTATCGGAATCCAGGGCGGTCTCACGGGCGCGTTGTTCCGCGAGTTCGCCTTTACGCTGGCGGGTGCGGTGATCGTGTCCGGAATTGTGGCGCTCACTCTGTCTCCGATGATGGGTTCCCAGCTGCTGCGTGCCGGTGACACTGACCACGGCTTTGCCGGCATGATCAACCGCCACTTCGAGCGGGTTCGCGCCGTGTACATTCGGTTGCTGTCTGGGACATTGAGTTACCGGCCGGTGGTTTTGACGTTGTGGGCGATCGTTGCCGTGCTCATGATCCCGTTCTATATGTTCTCGCAGCGGGAACTGGCTCCGGCGGAAGACCAGGGTGTAGTGTTTGGAGTCATTCAGTCCTCTGCCAACGCCACTCTCGACCAGACGAACCTGTTTGCCGGCCAAGTCTACGATGTGTACCACTCCTTTCCCGAGAGTGGGAGCATCTTTCAGATCACCAATCCCGGTGGCGGCTTCGGCGGCATGGTGACCAAGCCCTGGAGCCAGCGCAAGAAGACCGCGCAACAACTCCTGATGGAGTCCACTGGACCCTTGTCCAAAATTGCCGGGATCCGCGTGATCCCGTTGACGCCGCCGCCGCTTCCTGGAGGCGGTAACTTCCCGGTTGACTTCGTGATCGCCTCGGCCGCTGAACCTGAGCAGGTGAGTCAGCTGGCTGACCAAATCGTGCAGAAGGCCATGACCAGCGGCCTCTTTATCTACGCCGATACCGATGTGAAATTCGACCAACCTCAGACCGAGGTGGTGTTCGACCGCGACAAGCTTCGCTCCCAGGGCGTGGACCTCAGTCAGGCCGGCCAGGATCTCTCCACCATGCTGGGCGGGAACTATGTTAATCGCTTCAGCATTAAGGGACGCAGCTACAAAGTCATTCCCGAGGTGAAGCGAGTCGATCGACTTACCCCCGACCAGCTCTCCCAAATTTATGTCAAGGGCTCCTCGGACAAGCTCGTACCGCTGTCCACGTTTGCCAGCCTGCGGACCACCACCGAGCCCAGATCGCTGAACAAGTTCCAGCAGCTCAATGCCGTGCGCATTCAAGGTGTGATTCCGCCCTCGGTGCCGCTGGATAAGGCGCTGACTCTTCTGGAGGACACCGCGAAGCAGGTCTTACCGCAGGGATTCACGGTTGACTACGCGGGTGAGTCCCGTCAGCTCCGGGTGGAAGGCAGCAAATTCCTGGGTACTTTCCTGCTGTCGGGGATCCTGATCTATCTCGTCCTGGCCGCGCAGTTTGAGAGTTTCCGCGACCCCTTCATCATTCTGGCCGGATCTGTGCCCCTGGCCCTCTCCGGCGCGCTCATATTCTCGTTCCTGGGCTTCACCACCTTGAACATCTACAGCCAGGTGGGCCTGATTACTCTCGTCGGCCTGATTGCGAAAAACGGAATTCTGATCGTAGAGTTCGCCAACCATCTCCAGGAAACCGGCAAGAGTAAAGTCGAGGCCATCATTGGAGCGGCCGGCACGCGCCTTCGCCCCATCCTGATGACCACCGCGGCCACCGTGTTCGGTCACTTCCCCCTGGTTCTGGCCAGGGGCCCGGGGGCGGGAGCGCGAAACAGCATTGGCATCATGCTGGTCAGCGGCATGATCATCGGTACGACCTTCACGCTCTTCGTGGTGCCGTCCATTTACATGCTGGTCGCCAAGACCCATAGTGCGGTTCGGGACGAGGAGGAGGCGGAAATTCCTTTGCCTGAGCCGGCAGGAGCTGCCTTCTGATGCTCGCGCTCCGAACCTCCCGGGCTGGGCTACTTCTGCACCATCGGCAAGTTAGCGGCTAGTTGCAGGTTGAGCAGCATGTCCACGCGATCCTCGACCTGTACGAACCGCGCGGCCGTCTTGGGAGAGACCGCCTTCGACATCTTCTTGAAATACTTCTGTCGCAGATCAACCCGCTTCTTCTGCAGCGCGAAACTCCGGTCGGCCAGCGACTGCACTTGCTGATCGGTTAACGTGTCGTAACTGTTGGCGTATTCCTTGAGTAGGGCCACGCGCTCGTCATTCAACTTCGACAGTTCCTGGTCATATTCGTTGTAGATAGGCCAGAAGGCCTTTCCCTCCGTATCGGAAAGTTGCATCTGGTCGGCCATGATTTTGGTTTTGTCCGAACGAATGTCGGCCCGTAATATCTGGATGTCGGAATCGATGCTGGAATTATCCTGAGAGACACAAGTTGCTGCAGACATGCTGATCAACCCGGCGGCAAAGCAAAGAAGCAATTTCGTTCTCATACCCCCTCCTTCTTTCTTCTCACTGCGCGAAATGCTCTGATGAAGTTTCCGGCGTGGGCTAGGCTCGACCGCTGTAGTTGCGGCGCTCACATTTTCGCAGAGCGCCAGTTCCTGACACAACCACGACCGGTCGGCGGAAGAGAGTGAGCCCTGACGGTGCTTCCTATTCCCTCGAGGATGTTTCGAAGCATTGACATATTCCTATATAGACATATATACTGCAAGACATGGCCCGGGCCGCAACGACTTCAGATGCGTTCAACGCGGTGGCGGAGTCGCGGCGGCGGGAGATCCTGAATTACTTGGCGCTCGAGGAGCGCTCGGTGGGCGCCATCGTGGCCGGCCTGGGACTGGAGCAGCCTTCGGTTTCGAAGCACCTGCGAGTCCTGCGGGACGTCGGACTGGTGAGAGTACGTCGAAATGGCAGACACATGCTGTATCGGACCAACGCAGATGCCATCCGGCCGCTCCATGAGTGGACGAAGACGTTCGAGCGCTCTTGGGTGCACCAGTGGAGCCGCATCAAAGAGCGTGCCGAGGCGAAGGGCAAGCAACGATAGAGCGGCCGGCTCAGGTCGTTATTTCGCCATCTGCTTCGGCTTCGAAATTTCCGGCAGCCCAAATCGGACTTCCACCGTCCTGATCTCGTAGGGCTTAGTGTGCACCTGCACCGCGCCCTCTTGAATGGAAAGCTCGCCCATCGGACGTTCCATCAGATCGGTCTCCTGCGCCGCCTGTGATCCCGGTGGAAGCTGGACCCTTACGTTTGTCTCCCTCCCCGCCCATTCGTAGAAGCGAAAAACCAACCGGTCGTCGTCCTCCGCCTTCTTGAGCGCGGTCAGCACCACGTTCTCCGCGTCCACCTGAACCAACGCCTGCTCGGCCGGCAGCGCACCGCCGTGCTTCTCGACTTGCGTGGACCGCAATTTGTAATTCAGCTCGTATCCCTCCCGTACCGTGCGCGCCTCACGCCATGTTCCCACGTGTGGATAGATCGCATACGTGAATGCATGGTGACCTTCATCGGCGTGCGGGTCGGGCCAGGTGGGCGATCGCAGCAACGACAATCGCAGCACGTTGCCCTTGGCGTCATAGCCGTACCTGCAATTGTTCAGCAGGCTGAGCCCGTGCTTCTCGTCGGAGATGTCGGCCCAGCGCAGCGCCGGAACCTCGAACTGCGCCTGCTCCGCCGGCGTGTTGCGCGTGGTGGGCCGTTCCACCGAGCCGTAGGGAATCTCGAAGCTTGCCTTGTCGCTGTGCGCACTGACCGGGAAAGCCACCTTCAGCAGAATGTGCTTCTCGTGCCACTCCACCTGCATGTTTACATCTACCCGCGCTGCCCCCGCATCCAGTGTCACATCCTGTACGAAAGTCGAATTCTGGAAATGCTTTTTCACGCGGACCACCGCCCGCAACGGACCGTTCTCCGTCAGCTTCACTTCGTCGGCATGATCGAGATCCCAATAGCGCTTCTCGAAATCGGCGTCTATGTTCCAGGCGTCCCATTCCGTGGGCTGGTCCACGAAGGCCTGCAGCAGGTTCCCGCAAATCGAGTTCTTCGCTCCGCCGGTATCCGTTTCCGCCGGCGCCAGCGCCTCCTGGTTGCTGCGCTTGTCGAACAAGCTGGTCATGCACCCGGTGCGTGGATCGATCTTCACCCGCACAAACTCATTCTCCAACCTGTCCGTCGACGCCTTAAGCTCCGAGTGCCTCTCCGGAGCTTGGGTGACGCCGCGGACGAAGTAGGTCCCATAACCAAGCGCCGGGACGTGGGCCCGCAGCAGCAGGCGCGCCCGGTGGGTCGCCCGGTCGATACTGAGCAACTGCGTCTCCGCCGGCTTCCCCGCCGCGTCCGTCACTGCGACCTGCTCAACCGCATCGGGAAGCTGTACGGCCACTTCGAGGACTTCCGTTCGCGGCCAGGCCAGAGAATTGGTGACCAGCAGGGGCACACCTTCTCCCGTGGTGTTGATGTGAGCCGCGATCTCTTCGACTGACTTGCGGATCACCTCGTTCCCGGCGAGGCGGACATCCTTTAGGTTCTGCCGCGCGTCCCAGTAGTTCACGCCAATTCCCGACCCCGGCATGATGTCGTGAAAGTGGTCGAACAGCAGCTGCTTCCACGCGCGCGTCATCTCTTCCTGTGGGTAATATTGGCCCTCCAATAGCGCCAGGGAGGCGAACTTCTCCGCATCCAGCAACGTCTCCTCGCTGCGCCGGATGCGCCGCTTGGTCTCCGCCTGCGTAGTGAACACGCCCCGGTGATACTGGAAGTACAATTCGCCATTCCAGGTCGGCACGCTGAGTTCGCCCAGTTTCCCTTCCAGATCTTGGAAAAAGCCCGTGGCCGTGCCCAGCTCAAATCGCGGATACACAGTCTTAGGGGACATCAGCAACGCGGCATGGTCCAACATCTGGCGCGTGGGCCCTCCGCCGTGATCTCCCACACCGTACAGGTGCATCATCTCCGGCGTATCGCTCAGTTTCGAACCATAGATGGAGGGCGCCCAGACGGAAAGATCCGTGGCCACGCTCACCCCGTCAATCCCGCCGGCGTAGTCGTGAGGAAAGTAAGTCAGCAGCCGGCTGCCGTCGGGTGCCTGCCACCAGAACAGCTTGTAGGGAAACGTCGTGAACTCGTGCGCCCATAACAGTTTCTGGGTCACAAAGTAGTCCATCCCCGACTTCTTGTAGATCTGCGGCAGTTGCCAGTTGTAGCCGAACGAGTCCGGGTTCCAGCCGATCTTGACGTCCACCCCGAAGCGGCTCTGGAAATATCGCTTCCCGACCAGAATCTGCCGGGTCAGCGATTCGCCGTCCGGCATGTTCAGGTCGGGTTCCACCCACATTCCTCCGATCACCTCCCAACGTCCTTCCCGCACTCGCTGCCTGATTTCCTCGAACAGGTCGGGGTACTTCTCTTCCATCCACTCGTAAGCTCGCGCGGAAGACATCGTAAATTTGAAGTCCGGATATTCGCGCATCAGGTCGAGCACGCTCTGGAAGGTATTGCGCACCACCTCCACTGTTTCCGTCCATGGCCACAGCCATGCCATGTCGATGTGAGAGTTCCCCACGGCGTGAATGTTGAACTGCCGTAGCCACGGCTTCAATGGCTCCAGCTTCGCCTGCGCCGCACTGAGCGAGCGATCAAATCCCGCCTGGTCGCCGTGCTCAAGCGGTGCGAAATCGATCGCCTTGACCGCTGCGTCAAGCTGCTGCGCGCGCTCAGCCTTACCATCCTCATAGGCAGCCAACACCGGCTGGGCCGAGAGAATCTCCAAGCGCAGCAGAGACGGATCCGGCCGGCTCGGCACAGGTTCCACCGTCAATTGGCTTTCGAAGATTTCGGTGTTTGTCTTTGCGCAATGGATGCGCACTGCCACCAGCACCTTCTGCCCCGCCTGCGCGCTGGCCGTAAGTAAGATCGGCTCCTGCATGTCTTCGTTTCCGCGGTAGACTACGGCTCCATTGACAAAGACGGTGAGCAGCAGCGCATCGCGGCTCCGGATCACCAGGCTCAGCGCCACCCGCGATCCACGCGTCGAGTAGCCATGGATCTGCTCGGGAATCTCGATCCACCGCCGCAAAACGCGCGGGCCCGTGTTCCAGGTCTCGCGCGCCCGGACCGTCTGCCAGTCCGCATCGTTCAGTGCCGGATCTTCCGGGTGCGGCACATCCGCGTGAAAGCGCCAATCGTGCGTCGGTACCGTCACCAGCGACTCCAGCCGGTCCAAGCTCGCCTTGTAGGGATCACTTGCCGGAGCCGCTGGGTTCTCCTGGCCGAAACCTGCAGTCACCAGCGCCGGACTGACCAGGAAGAAGACAAAAAGCGGGATGACTGAAAGCGGCTGCTTCATGAGACCTCTCGACACGATGCCCTGCCGTTCTCCAGGTTGGCGGGTCGGAAATGCCGGTCAGAGCAGTGGTGCGCATAGGAGTGTAGCTGCTTCAGGGATGCGGCTACACGCGCCAGGGACACGTGCTGCTCGGAGGCAGTTCTCCCCGGTGCCTCCGCGTCGCAGGCCCCACCTGCCGCGAGAAATTCCAGCATGCCCTCCCAGTGCTAAGGCGGTCGGCAAGCAAGTCAAAAACCTATTGCTCCGGCTAAACGCGGTTCTTGTCGTGCTTCGCAAACTTTTGCGCCACTGCCATCGGCGGCGCCCCGAGGTGTTGCACGAACATTGATTTTCTCGGACCAGGCGAGTAACCCTCCACCGATTGTCCGTGGCGTCCTTTGACGTGGTTGACGGCGATGTTCGTGAGACCTCAAACGGATCAGGCAAACATGGGAAGCCATGGTTTGAACCCCACGTTTCGTCCGCACAAACGATCCTGTTGAACAGTAACACCGCGGGGGCACTCAGCGTTGCCTTTCCTCGCGCGTCTTCGTGGCCTTTGATGGTGACCTCATCCCGTCCGCTGCCAGCTCGGTAGGAATATTCATTCCAGCCCCTGCTCAGGATGGGAACCGCTGTTCTAGGCCTCCACAGCACGTTCACCCCAGCCACTGCGGATTCTTGTAGGTCCCGTCAAAGGAATGTGAGGTCTTGTAGAGCTCGAACTCCCCCTTGCTTGCGGCGGACGCGGTCCTCGCCAACAGCTGAGCCACCTCGTGCTTGCTCATGGGCTGGAACGTGCGCGAGGCCTCAATCGCCTGGTCCAGAATCCTAATGGAGTCGCAGCCGGTGATGACCACGCTGGTCGGCAGATTCATCGCATAGTGCAGGCACTCAACCGGGCTGGCCGTCTGGCTCCGTAGGATGAGGCTATCCCCCATGGGCTTCATCCCCAGCACCCCAATCTGGTGCTCAACTAGCACGGGCAGGACTTTCTTCTCGAAGCTGTCGTAGTGCGCGTCCATCACGTTGAGGGGCATCTGCACCGCGTCAAAGCTGAATTTGTGCGCAAAGGCTGTCTCCAGCATTTTCAGATGGATGTCCGGGCTCTTGTGTCCGGTAAAGCCGATATAGCGGATTTTCCCCTGCTTCCTGGCCTCGAGCACCGCCTCCATCCCGCCACCAGTGGCAAAAATGCGATCCGGATCCGTCTCCCGGATGACCTCGTGGAACTGCAGCAGGTCGATGTGGTCGGTCTGGAGCCGGCGCAGCGATTCCTCCAGCTGTTGCGTGGCAGCATTCTTGGTGCGGCCATCGATCTTGGTCATGAGGAAAGCTTTCTGCCGGTAGCCGTCTCGGAGCGCCTTTCCCATACGCTCTTCACTGACCCCGGCGTTGTAGTCCCAGCAGTTGTCGAGGAAGTTGACCCCGTGGTCGAGCGCAGTGCGAATGATGCGGATGCTTTCCGCTTCGTCCGATCCCATGCCGATGTGGTACCCACCCAGCCCGATGAGAGAGACCTTCTCGCCCGATCGCCCCAGGGTGCGGTAGGGTACTGAATAGTCAGCCGACTGCGTCAGCTTGGGGCCCAATGACGTCGCCAGAGTAGCCACGGCCGCTTGCTTGAGAAAGTCTCTACGATGCATGACACACACCTCCGACCACATGGATGCCGGCACCTGGGGGAAGGATACATATGAATGCCTCAGCGCCAGGGGTCGACTTTGGACTTCGGACGTCAGACCCACAGGGGCGACAGAGGCCTTTTCGCACAGACTCTCCTCCCTCGGGTGCCGGGGAACGTTACGGCGGTTCCCTCGAGCGCACTTGCTGTGGCCACGTGTGGCCTGAGGTCCCGCCGCCCCGGTCTGAGGTCCGACCTCACGGCAACAGCCCGAACACGGCCACCCCGCTCGGCGTGCCCACGAACACCTTTCCGTTCGCAATCGTCGGTGTCATGAACTTGTTTCCCGCTCCGAAACCGTCACGCCCGCCGCTGGCCTGGTTGCTGTTGTAGAGTTCGGCGAGCGTCGCAGCATCATAGGCATGGAGGACCGCAGCCGTGCTGTTCTCGACCGCCCAAACAATCCCGTTGCTGCTCCCGTTCGCCGAGATGCTGGGCGTCGCCCCCGGATAAGGAAAGGCGTTGCTGCTCTGTGCCGTTGGCACCGCCGGCAGCATCCCGTTGGCAATCTTGAAGGCCATGATCGGGTGCTCCACCGCGCCGTAGTACAACGCGTCGTTGAAATACGCGGGCGCGGCGTAAACGCCTGGCGGCTGTCCCCCGACTCCAGGGAAGATGCCGGCCAGTTCCTGATAGATGTGGTTAGCACTCGGATCGAACTTGCCCATGGAGTCGCGATTGACCAGGTAGAGATTGCCGTCCTTGCCCGCGCCCACTGCCAGGTGCACTGTCTGCCCGGCTCCATCAGTCAGGTCCGGCAGAGCCAGTGCTCCGCCTGAGCCCAGGTCGGAATCGCTGCTGTTTTCCGCCTGCTGGTTGAACATTTCAAAATAGTCCCCTACCTTCAGCCCACCCGAGGTGGAGAGCTTGAGGAACGCATTCCCGTAATCCCCGTTGTTGGGAAAGCCTTGCGGGTTCAGCGTGGTGTCAAAACTACCGTTGCCGTCGAGGACCAAGATGTTTCCCGTGGTGTCGGCGGCCATGCCGGCTCCTGACGCCCAGATCGCGCCCTCGCTGCCGTTCGGCGTCAGGTTGAGTACCGTGGTCTGCGCCAGCGAGCTGCCGCTGTAGCCCATGATCCAACCCGTGTAGGGCTGGATGTCGCAATGCGACGCCCAGGCCAGATAGACCACTCCATTCAGTTCCAGCAGCGCCACCCGTTCCTTGTACTGCTTGGGGTCGAAAATTACGTCGGTGCCGTTCGTGCCCTCCCCGGTCCCCGGGAAACTTGCTTGAATCTCCACCGGCCCGCCCACCAGTTCCGTGCCCAAGGCAAGGTCGAGCGCGTGCAGCCGCTGAAGATAGTTGCCCGACGTATCCTTGGACATGGCCACGACGTAGATCGTGCCGTTCGCGCCCCGCGCACGATCGATGACCGGCGTCGAGGTAACGCCGATTTCAGGCGTGACCTGATTGCAGCCGCGCGGATCAGAGGGGGTCTCTCCCGTCTTGAGCATCGAGGTTTGCCAGATCACGGTTCCGGTATCTGCGTCGAAGGCATAGACCGTGTCGTGTTCGCTGGCGACCATCAGCAGGTTGTGTGTGCCTTTGCCCGGAACAGCAACATTCGAGACGTAAAGAGGCTGGGCATCGACCCGGCCATCCGCCGGATAGATGCTGAGCTTTCCGAAGGTCGTCGCGTTGACATTGCTGGTAGTCAGGATGCTCTCGTTCAGGTTCTGCCCGGTGCGCGCGTTGTCATTGTGGTAGGTCAGGACGTCGGTGCTGCTGCTGGCCGCATTCACGGTGAGCGTAGCGCCTCGGCTGGTCGTGCTTCCCAGGGAGTTGCTCACCACGACGCTGTACTGCGAACCACTGTCGGCCGCGGTAGTCGCCGGCGTGGTGTAGCTAGCCGAGGTCGCCCCGGCGATCATCGTGCTGCCCTTCCGCCACTGGTAGCTCAATGGGGTGCTGCCAGTCGCGGCCACCGAAAAAGTTGCACTCTGCCCCACGGCCACGGTCTGGTCCGAGGGTTGGATGGTGATCGAGGGCGCACCCGATGCGGATTGCGAACCACTGCTAGTGCTGCAGCCCGCCAGGATCGAGCTCAGTGCAGCCAGAAAAGCCAGAAGGACGTGACTTCCACATCGCATCGACAGACTCCCAGGGGCACCAGTCGGAATCAGAAAATTCGTACCACAGAGGCACAGAGGAGAACTGATTTTGGTTTTCTCAGTGGTGCCTCCGTGCTGGGTCATGGCTGCGGGATACTCAGAATGTAACCTCCGTGAATCCCAGCCCCTGCAGCAGGCTGACCAGAGTTGTCTGGGCATTCTGCTGGGCGGTCTTGAGGATCCCGTCCGCCACGGCTGCATCATGCAGCTGGCGCTCCGCTTCCTGCCGTACCTGGGTTTCCAGGTCTGGGTCGGTGGGCACCAGCAGGCCGGTCTGGCGCGAATACACCCGCGTTCTGGCGCTGTCCAGGCGGGTGCCGAAGACCGAAGGCGCTGGTAGATGCAAGTGGACCTGCCCACCCGTGATCTGGACGTCACCAGGTTCCAGGTTGCTGAAGTCGATCCCGGCTACGACTTCTCCATGCACCAGCATCAGAAGCCGGTCGCCTGCAAGGAAGTCCGGGAGGATGGAACTTGTGTGTTCTCCCGAGACGATCTTGTCCATGGTGTACACCACGGTCTCCAGCCGTCGCAGTTGTTGGATGCGATTCACAACGGCGGGCTGGCTGACGTTAATCTGAGTGGTCCCGCGCAGCGCCGGCCAGATCCGGCTCCACCAAGAGTTCGATTGCAACGGGCCTGCCGCCACCACGAATGCACCGAGGCATCCACCCAGACAGAGAGTCAACGCCGGAACAAGCCAACGGCGGGGCGATCGCGGAGAAGTTTTGTCCGACGGCAGGGTTGGGGGCGGCTCGGGTTGGGTGGACATGTTGGAGACCCGGATTCAGTGTAAGGCACGCGCTGATTTTTGTGCACGGACTGCTCCAAGCGTTGAGCTCGACTCGACCCTCAGGGCGCTTTCTGAACTTGAGCCAAATTGCACCCGGCGGTTGCTGTGGGCATGGATCCCCCGCATCGCGAACCGTTGTTCACCGCCCAAAACCATAGTTCTGCATGGCAGGAACCAGCCGCTGCCTAGCGACTGTGTCCCCCCCGTACCGTTCGCTGTCCCGCAGTCCGCTCGAAGCGCAAGCGTAAGCCTCGGCCACCGTGTCCGCTGCAGGACACCGCTACCGCTCCCCACGCTACTCGATTCGCAACAACAGCACCGGCTCCACCATGAAGTCGAAGGCATCGATCGCCTCCACGGTGCGGCGGATGGTCGGCTCGGAAACCGGCTCGACGGTGATCACGAACGACAGCCGGTCCTTGGGCATGTGCGGCTCTTGCTCCAGCGAGTCGATGTTGATGTCGTGGTCAGCGATGACCTCGGCCACGCGTGCGACGATGCCGCGCTGATCCTTCACGGTGAGGCGCAGATACCAGCTCACGGGCAAAGGGTTCTCGCAGATTTCCAGTTCGGGGGAGTCGAGGAAGCCGGAAACCTGCTTCGCACGCAACTGGCCAGCGGTGAGATCGCGGCCAATCTCGATCAGATCGGAAACCAAGGCAGAGCCGGTGGCCTCGCCCCCCGCGCCCCGGCCGTAAAACATCTGCGTTCCGATCATGTCGCCGACCAGAAAGACGGCGTTGTTGACGCTCTCCACCTTGGCCAACATGGAGCGGCGGCTGACCAGCCAGGGTCGCACCGAAACCTCCAGTCCCGCCTTGGTCTGCTCCGCGGATCCCACCAGCCGGATGGTGCTGTCGAGGCGGTGGGCGGAATGGATATCGACGGCCCGCAGGTTGCGGATGCCGGAGGTCGGGATGCGCGACACTTTCAGGCGGCCGCCGAAGGCCATGCGGGTGAGGATGCAGAGCTTGTCGCGGGCGTCGAGCCCGTCGATGTCGAACGACGGATCGGCCTCGGCAAAGCCGGCGTGTTGCGCTTCTGACAGGGCCTCGGCAAACTCGATCCCGCGGCTTTCCATCTCGGTGAGTATGTAGTTGGCGGTCCCGTTCAGAATGCCGCGCACGGCGCGCAGGCGGTCTCCGGCGGTCGACTCGTGAATTACACGCAGGATCGGGATGCCGCCCGCGACGCTGGCCTCAAACCCAATGGGCAAATTTGCGGAGGCGGCCAGCGCGAAGAGTTCGTCGCCATGCTCGGCGAGTAGGTTCTTGTTGGCGGTAACCACGGGCTTGCGCTGCTCGAGCGCAGCGACAACCACCTGGCGCGCCTCGTCGGTGCCACCCATGGTCTCGACCACCACGTCCACATCGGGAGACGCTACCACCTGTTTCCAGTCGAAAACGGAACGCGCTCCGGCTGGAATGTGTTCCTGCTTGACGCCGGAGCGGCGGCAGACGTTGGTCACCTCAAGCTGTACGCCGCTGCGGCGCACGATCAGGTCGGCGTGCCGCGTGATGATGTCCGCCGTCGCGCGCCCGACGGTGCCGAAACCGACAATGCCGACACGAACTCGTTTCATACGAAACCTCTACCACAGAGACACAGAGGACAATGGGGATGGAGGCTTGGATCCCTCTGCATCTCTTTGTCAGCCATACAGTTCAGCATCTCCTTCGAGGATAACGTCGAGCCGGCGGTCCAAGGTGCCAACCGGTACTTTCGCGACTCCGTCTTCGTGAAACAAATGTTTCACGCACTCCTGGTGAAGGCTATGGCCTATCTTCCAGAAACTCTCCGTGCACGGCGCGCACTACGTCGTCGGCTCGGGGGGCGTCGACGGCGAAGCAGATGTTCAGTTCGCTGGCACCTTGGGCGACAGCGATGACGCTGACGCCAGTGCGGGCTACGGCCGAGAACAGGCGGCCTAGGATGCCGCAGGTGCCCTTCATGGCGGAGCCCAGCACGGCGATTACCGCAACGTTCTGATGAACCGACACAGGATTCAGCACGCCGTGCTTCAGTTCCGTGCGGAACAGGCGCTGAATGGCATGCACCACAGGTTCGGTGTCGGCTTCGCGTAGGACCAGGCCGAGGGAGTCCTCGGACGACGACTGGGTGGAGAACAGGACGTCGATCCGTTCATGGCCGAGGCGGAGGAAGAGCCGGCCAAAGATTTCGGCGAAGTGCGTGTCGCGGCGTGTGCTAAGCGTGACCAGCGAAGCCTGGGTCACGCCGGTCACAGCCTTTACCGGGCGGTTGTTTGCGAACAGGGATTCTACGATTTTCGTTCCTTCCACCCCAGGGCGAAACGAGTTCTTGATCCAGACCGGGATACCGCGCTCCATGGCCGGGCGTGTGGCCTTGCGGTGGATGACCTTGGCGCCGTAGTAGGACAGCTCGATGGCCTCGGCGAAGGTGATCTCGGGCAGGGTGACGGCTTTGGGGCAGACTCGCGGGTCGGCGGTGAGCACGCCATCGACATCGGTCCAGATCCAGACTTCGGTGGCATCGAGCGCGGCGCCCAGGATGGTGGCAGAGTAATCGGAGCCACCCCGTCCGAGGGTGGTGACTTGGCCGGCGGCGGTGGCGCCGCTGTAGCCCATGACGACCGGGATCCGGCCCTGGCGCAGCAGAGGAACGATGATCTCGGCGCAATGGCGGCGGGTGGCGTCCATGTCGGGGCTGGCGTCGCCGAACTTGTCGTCTGTGGCCAGCACGCCGGCGGAGTCGATGAATTCAGCTGGCACTCCCAGGTCGTTCAGGCAGGCAGCGACGACGCGGGCCGAAATCTGCTCGCCGAGCGGAAGCGCCATGTCCGTGACCTGGGGCGTGGCTGAACCCAGCAGCAGGAGGGCGGAGCTGAAGTCCCGGAGTCGCTGCAGCGCGGCGCCGACGGGAACGGAGACGGGCTCGAGCGTCTCCCCGTGGAAGAGCTGCCGGAGCACGTTCTGATGGCGACTGGCCAGTTGCTGAAGCCCCTCTTCCACGGTCCGGCGGTCGCCAGTTCGGGAAGCATGGAGGACTTTTACGATCAGGTCGGTGACCTGCGAAAACGCGGAAACCACCACCACGACGTCGGCGCCGGCGCGGGCATGGCCCTGGACGATCTTGCAGGCCTGGCGGATTCGGTCGGCATCGCCCAGCGACGTTCCGCCGAATTTCATCACGACGAGGCTCATGGAGTGACTCCGCCCGCAAAGTATTTAGTACAGCATGTGAGCACGGGAGACAGCAAGTAAGACGCGGGCTTCAGAGGCAACTGGCAGGTGGCGGGTAGACCACTGCCGGGAGCAGGTTATGGCTGCGCCCCTCAAGTTGGTGCAGGGTTTTGGGTCGGCTGTGAAATCCGCAATCGTCGGGCCTGGGGAAAGTCCGAACCAGCATCCCCTCGCGCCGGGAGGCAAGCTGATATCCAGGTTCGCACGCGCGAGGCGCGGGCGCTACGAGGCTGCGGCCCCTCCCACCTGCCATCTGCATTCCCTGGTCTCAGGCCCGGGTCCTTCCCAGACGTTCCGAAGCTGGTCGAGTGCTGATATGCTTTGCGCCAGTACTGTCTTAAGAGAGAGGAGCGAGGGATTCACCATGGCCGGGACCTGGAATCAATGGGAAGGCCACGTAGTCGACGGGAGGTTCAAGCTCGTCCAATACCTTGGCGGTTCTGATCGTAGCGCCGTCTTCCTCACCGAGCGAGGCGATCAGAAAGCCGCCATCAAACTGGTCAACGCCGACCCCCAGACCGTGGAGCAACAACTTTCCCGCTGGGAAACGGCGACCAAGTTGTTACATCCCCATCTGATTGCGCTGTTCGAGCGAGGTTGTTGCCAGCTGGGTGATGCCCGCATGCTTTATCTAGTCATGGAGTATGCCGACGAGAATCTGTCCCAGGTCCTGCCGCAGCGCCCGCTCACTCCGCGGGAAACGTGGGAGATGCTGCCCGGCATTCTTGAGGCTCTGTCCTATCTTCATGCCAGGCGTTTTGCGCACGCCGGCCTGAAACCCGGGAACATCATGGCCGTGGCGGATGAGCTGAAGCTGGCGAGCGATGACGTCCGAGCTTTCTCCGACGGAAGGCGGGATACCGAAAATGGCACCGTAACTAATCCTCGAACTCGTGACGCGTACGACCCGCCGGAGGCAGGTATCTCCTCGGCCACCGATGTGTGGTCGCTGGGAATGACGTTGGTCGAGGTGCTGACCCAGCGTCGGCCGGAGGGGGAGAGCCTGAACCGGCAGCCGCCGATTCTGCCCGAAGCGATACCGCAACCGTTCCTGGAGATTGTGCTTCACTGCCTCGCGCGAGAACCGGAACGCCGCTGGACGGTAGCCGAGATAGCCGGGCAGCTGCAAGGGGCCGCGTCGGCGCCTCCCGCGGCGACTGGGCAAGAGGAGCCACGGGAGCGGACGACGACGGCGCCGCCAGCGACCCCAACGTCACGCTATTGGATTCCGGTCGTGGTGGCGGGAATGATCGTGGCCGCGATCTTGGCAGCACCGCGACTGGAGAAAGGCAAGTCAAAGGTGGAGAATGCGTCCGAAAGCGTTGCTGAACAACCGGCTGCCACACCTGCAGCGCCGGCGGCCACCCATTACCCGGCGAGCAGTCAGCCAAATGGAGCCCGCAGGGCGCCCGCCACTCCACCGGCATCTTCTGGCATCGCAAATGAGACGCCCGGCGCGGTGCTGGAGAAGGTCCTGCCGAATGTACCTAAGTCGGCGAGGGACACGATCGAGGGCCATATCCGGGTCCGCGTGAAGGTCGATGTGGATTCATCGGGTCATGTAACGACAGCGACGCTGGCGTCCCCGGGTCCTAGCCCGTATTTCGCAAAGCAGGCGCTGCAGGCCTCTTTGCGCTGGAAATTCACGCCGCCGCAAGCGAACGGACAACAACCGGTTGCCAGCGAATGGATGTTGCGCTACCAGTTTGGGAACAGGTCGACTGAAGTGTCCCCAGTGCAAATCTCTCCATAGGGAATTCGGAATATCTTCTGGCGGCGGTCGACGCCGCAGATGCGCGAGTTTTTGGCGCCCACCTGACGCCTTCGAGCAAAGTTCGCGCGGGCCTCGCGGAAGTACATGTCCGGAAACTGGCCAGAAGCTGCCCATCTTCTACGTTGGCTGCGGTTATGCGCTCAGCCACAATGTTGTTATATGGGCGTGCGAACTCTTCTTGTCCCGCTTCTGCTGTGTCTTCTTCCCTTGAGCGCCTGCAATTCCGGAGCCTCCAGCACCAACCTCGGTGGCATGGGTTCGGGTGCCAGTGGTGGAGGCACGAGCGGCAGTGGAGGCAGTGGGAGCGGTGGTGGCGGGAGTGGGGGCAGCGGGAGTGGTGGGAATAACAGCCCGTGCAGCGCGATGAGCGTGGGCCAGGGCGCCAGCTTGAATGGATTCCGGCCTTTTCCCGCGGACAACCTGTGGAACCAGGACATCTCCGCGGCGCCGGTTGACCCCAATTCGAGCGCCATCATCAACTTCATCGGATCTTCGATCGGGCTGCATCCCGACTTCGGCGCCGGCGAATATCAGGGATCGGACATGGGGATCCCGTACGTGATCGTCGACGGCTCGGAAACGCCGGTCGCGATCATCTTCACGGCTTACGGAGATGAAAGCGACCCTGGGCCAATGCCGGTTCCAGCGAGCGCTCCAATTGAAGGCGATCCTAACCCCGGCAGCGGCGACCGGCACGTGCTGGTGCTGGACAATGCGAACTGCTGGCTGTACGAGCTCTACAGCTCCTATCCCAACGCGGACGGCAGCTGGAGCGTGGGCTCGGCTGCAGTGTGGGACCTGGAGGCCGATGAGCAGCGCCCGTGGACGTGGACTTCGGCGGACGCCGCGGGGTTGTCGATTTTCGAGGGGCTGGTGCGCTATGACGAAGTCGCGAGCGGACAGATCCGGCACGCGTTGCGTTTCACGCTGGCCCAAAGCCGGGCGGCATTCGTACCTCCGGCGTCGCATTGGGCAGCCAACTCTTCGAACCCGGCGGCAGCGCCCATGGGGATGCGGCTGCGGCTGAAATCCAGCTACAACATCTCGAGTTTTTCCGCCACCAACCAGGTGATTCTCGCCGCGCTCCAGAAGTACGGCATGATCATGGCCGACAACGGCAGCTCCATGTACCTGACGGGCGCTCCCGACAGCCGCTGGAACAACGACGACCTGCACAGCCTCTCGCAGGTTCCGGCATCGGCGTTCGAGGTGGTGGAGATGAATCCCCTCTACACGGCGTCGAACCTGCCGCAGGGCCCACCCCCCACGATCTCCAGTTTCAGCGCAACGCCGGCAAGTGTGAGCCCGGGGGGCTCGGCGACGCTCAAGTGGACCTCGACCGGCGGCTATTTCATCGTTGCACCCCAGATCGGGGCGGTGCGCGGCAACCAGGTGACGGTTTCTCCCACGCAAACCACGACTTACATTCTCTACGCCACCAATCCGTTCGGACGCACCACGGCGAATGTGACGGTCACTGTGCAATAGCCGCGGTACCGACTGGCTCCTGATGGCGGGCTGGGCGGCGCGGTGCGTCCTGCTTGCACAGTCGTCCGTGGGGGCGCATCGGGCGGGTCGAGGATGGCGCACTAAGATTAACGGAATGTGAATCCCGGCTAGCCCGCTTCCTATCGCAACCCATCCTGATGTAAGGTTCTAAGTCCCTCGAGTTGGTTAAGCTGAAGCAAGGCGCGTTATGGAGCCGAATCAATACGACCTGGTGGTGATCGGCAGCGGTCCGGCGGGACAGAAGGGCGCAATCTGTGCCGCTAAGCTGCGCAAGAAGGTCGCGATCATCGAGCGCAAGCGCACCATCGGTGGAGTATGCGTGCACACCGGCACGATTCCCAGCAAGACGCTGCGGGAAGCGGTTCTGTACCTCAGCGGACTGCGGCAGAGGTCTTTCTACGGACGGGGATACGCCGTGAAGGACCAGATCTCGATGCAGGATTTGGTATTCCGGGCACAAGCCGTGATGGGGCGGGAGATTGAGGTCATCAAGGCGCAGCTGCGGCGCAATCGCGTGACCACGCTCGAGGGCAATGCCCGGTTTCTGGATCCGCACACTGTGGAGGTGTCGAGCGAGGAGGGGTCGCAGGTGGTGCGCGGTACCAACGTGCTGATCGCCTGCGGTACGCGCCCGGCGCACGACCATGACATTCCCGTGGACGGCAAACGGATTTTTGATTCCGACCAGGTGCACGAACTGGAAGACCTCCCGCGGGAGTTGCTGGTGGTGGGCGCGGGGATCATCGGTCTCGAATACGCCTCGATGTTCGCCGCCATCGGCGTCAAGGTGACGTTGTTGGACCAGCGGCCGACGCTGTTGGATTTTGTGGATCGCGAAATCGTCGAGAGCCTGTGCTTCCAGTTGCGGCAATTGGGAACCGTGTTTCGGCTGGGTGAAAAGGTGGTCTCGCTGGGCGTGGACGAGGAGCGGGACCGCGTCTTCGCCAAGCTGGAGAGCGGCAAGACGGTGCACGGCCAGGCGCTGTTGTACGCGGTGGGACGGCAGGCCAACAGCGACCAGCTCAACTTGGAGGTGACGGGATTGAGCGCCGATGGTCGCGGCAAGCTGAAGGTGAATGACCACTTCCAGACGGAAGTACCGCATATTTACGCGGCGGGAGATGTGATCGGGTTTCCGGCGCTGGCCAGCACCTCCATGGAGCAGGGACGGCTGGCAGGCTGCCATATGTTTGGCAAGCCCAGCAAGATGTGCTCCAACCTGATTCCCTATGGGATTTACAGCATTCCAGAGATTTCGATGGTCGGGGCTACCGAAGAACAGCTGACCGGGCAGAGAACCCCGTACGAGGTTGGGCTGGCGCGGTACGCGGAATTGGCCAAGGGCCAGATGCTTGGCGATGATCAGGGCCTGCTCAAGCTATTGTTCGATCCCGATAGCCTGCGGCTGCTGGGAGTTCACGCCATCGGAGAGCGGGCGGCCGAGATCATTCACATCGGACAGGTCGTGCTCACGATGGGGGGCACGATTGAGTATTTTCGCGACGCCGTGTTCAACTATCCGACGCTGGCGGAAGCATACAAGGTGGCCGCGCTGGATGGATTGAACAAGTTGTAGGGCACAAGACCCGGAGGGCAATGAGACCCCTCACGCACGATGGGGAAAGACAGGTCAGCCGGGAATTTTGCTTTCTACCTCCCGGACGATGTGTCTGATCAGTAAGCCGCTGGCCCTGACTTTGGCTCCCTTACCCAGAACCGAGGCCAGCCAGGATTCGCCGGCGCGATCGACGAATGTCACGCCTGCCAGGTCGATCGAGAGCTGTTCCCCGTCAGCGGAGGTCAGCAGTCGCGACCAGGCCTTTTCCGCTTCCTCAGTCCAGGCTCCGCAGAGGCGTCCCTCAAGGACGAGGGTAAGCGAACCGGGGGCCTCCTTGGTCGTGATTCGAAGCATAACCAGCTTTTCTTCCTAGTGCGGGACAAGGGGCACTCTCAATGCCATTTCCTCGCGGCCGCACCTGCCGGGGTATACGATTTAAAATCAAATGGTTGGATGGAGGGCAAAGGGTGCTCGTGCGAGCCGTGGACGGGGGGCATGGGGTGCCATGTCGAGTTTTCGACAGACCTCGACACTGAGCGCGACTATACTGGCGGGTGCCTGCGATGCGGATCAGGCGGTGCTGGGGCGCCTCCGGCCTGCCGGGTCAGGGAAGGGATACTTGAGGATGGCGCTCCCCACACAGTTCGCGGATGGGACCGAACACCAGTACACGACACTGCTCGAAGTCTCGCAGGCGATCTCCGCAAACAAAACCCTGGCGGCGCTGTTTGAGGATCTCGGCCGCCGCCTGCATTCCATTCTCAACTTTACCTATCTCAGCCTGATTCTGCACGACGCGGAACACAACGTGATGCGCCTGCACACGCTACACGCGGAACACCTGGCGACGATCGAGCCGGGCATGGAGATTCCTATGCAGGAATCGCCGTCGGCCGAGGTGTGGCGGACGCAGCAGCCGATCTTGGTCCACGACAGCCAGCACGAAAGCCGCTTTCCTCGCGCCATGAAGACGCTGACGGAGAACGGCATCCGGTCGTTTTGCAGCTTGCCCTTGACCACGGCGCGACGCCGGCTGGGCACGATGAACCTGGGCAACGCGCTGGGCAACGCCTACCGTCCGGAGGAGTTGGCGCTGCCGCAGCTGGTCGCTTCCCTGGTCGCGGTGGCAGTGGAGAACGCGCTCAACTATGAAGATGCGCAGGCGTTTCAGCAGCAGGTGATCCGGGAGCGGGACCGCTTAAAGCTGCTGCTCGACGTGAACAACGCGGTGGTGTCGAACCTGGCGCTGGTGGAACTCTGTCACACCATTCCGATCAGCGTGCGCAACGCCATGCAGTGCGATGCAGCGTGCCTGTCCCTGCCGGAGCGGGACTCGAGCCAGCTGCGGGTGCAGGGACTCGACTTTCCTCAGGGCAAGGGCTTCATGCAGGATGAAATGTTCCTGCCCGTCGCGGGCACCAGCCCGGGCACGGCTTATCGTTCCGGTAGTCCGGTTCTTTGGGGTTCAGCGCCCACATCGCTCGATCACCTAGCCCTGCGGATCAATACGCAGGAAGGATTCCAGTCGGGGTGCTTTCTTCCGCTCATCCGGCAGAAGCGGGTGCTGGGGGTTTTGCACTTACTGGACCGGCGCCAGAACCAGTTCTCGCAGCAGGATGTGGAGTTTCTGCAGCAGGTGGCGAGCCAGGTGGCGATCGGATTGGAGAACGCGCTGGAGTTTGATGAACTGAGCCAGTCGCGGGAGAAACTGGCGGAAGAAGGACTCTACTTGCAGGATGAGATCCGCACGGAACACCAGTTTGAAGACATCCTGGGCAGCAGCGCGGGATTGAGGCAGGTGCTCCGCGGCGTCGAGACGGTGGCGCCCACCGAGACTACGGTGCTCATCCAGGGCGAGACCGGAACCGGCAAGGAACTGATTGCGCGGGCGATTCACAGCCTGAGCCAGCGGCGCGATCACATTTTCGTAAAGCTCAACTGCGCGGCCATTCCGCTCGGGCTGCTGGAAAGCGAACTGTTCGGACATGAGCGAGGAGCGTTCACGGGAGCGATCGCGCGGAAAGTAGGGCGCTTCGAGGTCGCGCACAAAGGCACGCTATTTCTGGATGAAATCGGAGACATCCCGCTGGAGTTGCAGCCCAAGCTGCTACGGGTGCTGCAGGAGCAGGAGTTTGAGCGGCTGGGAAGCACGCGTTCCATCCGCACGGACGTTCGCCTGATTGCGGCTACCAATCGCAACCTGCGGGAGATGGTAGAGAAAAAGGAGTTCCGCGCGGATCTCTATTACCGGCTCAATGTCTTCCCGATACTGATTCCGCCGTTGCGGGAGCGGCGCGAGGACGTTCCCGTCCTGGTCCGCTATTTCGTGGACAAGTATGCCAAGGCCATGAACCGGAAGATCGAGCGCATCCCCCAGGCCGCGATGGAGGCATTGACCTGCTACGCCTGGCCGGGGAACATTCGCGAGTTGCAGAACTTCATGGAACGGGCGGTGATCCTCTCGGAAACCGCGGTGCTGCAGCCTCCGTTGCGGGAATTGCAGCCGACAAAGAACCGGGCCCCCAGCTCGGGGTTGACGCTCAGGGAAGTCGAGCGCGAGCACGTGCTGGAGGCGCTGCGCGAAGCCAATTGGGTGCTGGGCGGCGCCAATGGCGCTGCGGCCCGGCTGGGCATACCGCGGACGACCCTTATCTACCGCATGCGCCGGTTGGGGATCAACCGCAGGCGGACCGCCTGAGCGTAGATTTGCGAAAAATTCGTGTGGAACCTAACTGAATCGCTTGACCATGCAGTGTCGAACAGGTGTCTATGGCTCGACACCCGATCTGCGCTTCCTGTCTGCGGGAACAAGTGTCTCAGTGCCTAATGCACTGATAAGGCGTCCAATACCCGATGACGAAGTATAGAGCAGTGCTGGTATGGAGGTTGCTTATCAGCCAGACGGGTTCCGAAAGTGGGGAATGACGGTCTCCTCACCTAAGGCACGAACATGTGGATCGTTAAACTTGCCCTAAGGCGTCCGTATACCTTCGTCGTTCTAGCGCTGGTCATCCTGATCCTAGGGCCGGTCATGATTCTACGGACGCCCACCGACATCTTCCCCAACATCAACATCCCGGTCGTCAGCATCGTCTGGAGCTACAGCGGTCTGAGCGCGCAGGAGATGGGGGACCGGATCACGTCGGTGACGGAACGCGCCCTGACCACGTTGGTCGACGACATCGAGCATATTGAATCGCAATCCCTGAACGGGATTGTGGTGGTAAAGGTATTTTTCCAGCCTAACGCTAACATTAACCGGGCGATTGCACAGGTGACGGCGATCTCGCAGACCCAGCTGCGGTTCCTCCCGCCGGGCACCACTCCGCCGCTGGTAATCGCCTACAACGCATCGACTGTGCCGATTCTTCAGCTGGCCCTTTCCAGCCACAGCCTGTCGGAACAGCAACTGTTCGACTACGGCACCAATTTTATTCGGACCCGCCTGATCACGGTTCCGGGGGCGGCGGTTCCCTTTCCCTACGGGGGCAAACAGCGGCAAGTGCAGGTCGATTTGAACACGACGGCGCTGCAGTCGAAGGGACTATCGCCGTTGGATGTAGTCAATGCCATCAGTGCCCAGAACCTGATCCTACCCTCGGGTACGGCCAAGATCGGTCCGTTCGAGTACAACGTGGAAATGAACGGCAGCCCGCTGACCATCGCTGAGCTGAACAACCTGCCAATCAAGACGGTGGGCAGCACCACCATTTACATCGGCGACGTGGCGAACGTGCGCGATGGGTTCCCGCCGCAGACCAACATCGCCCGTGTTGACGGAGAGCGGGCTACGCTGTTGACCATCCAGAAAGCGGGAAACGCGTCGACGCTGAACATTATTTCGGGCATCAAGGGCATGTTGCCGCAGATTGAATCCGGGCTGCCCAGCGCGCTCAGAATCCGCACGCTGGCGGACCAGTCGCTGTTTGTGCGGGCTTCCATCGATGGCGTGCTGCGGGAGGCGGTCATCGCCGCCTGCCTGACCGGCTTGATGATTTTGATCTTCCTGGGAAGCTGGCGGAGCACCCTCATCATCGCGGTGTCGATTCCGCTGTCGATCCTGACCTCGATCATCTGCCTGAGCGCTTTGGGGGAAACCATCAACATCATGACCCTGGGCGGCCTGGCGCTGGCGGTGGGGATCTTGGTGGACGATGCCACAGTGGAAATTGAGAACATCAACCGCAACATTGCGCTGGGCAAGGAGATCGAGCACGGAATTCTCGACGGGGCGCAGCAGATCGCGGTGCCGGCGTTTGTGTCAACGCTGGCGATCTGCATCGTGTTCGTGCCCATGTTCTTTCTGACAGGGGTGGCGCGGTACCTGTTTGTTCCGCTGGCGGAGGCGGTGTCGTTCGCAATGCTCGCGTCGTATCTGCTTTCGCGGACGGTTGTGCCCACCATGGCCAAGTATCTGTTGCGGGGCCATGAGGCGGAAGCCAGTCACCTGGCGGAGAGAAGTGCTAATCCGCTGGTGAGGATGCAAATCCGGTTCGAGGAGGGCTTTGAAGGCTTCCGGGAGAGCTACCACCGGCTCCTCGAGCGTTGCATGCAACACCAACGGGCGTTCCTGGTGGGATTTTTTGCGATTTGTGCCGCATCACTCGTGTTGCTGGTGCCCTGGCTGGGGCAGGACTTCTTCCCGGCGGTGGACAGCGGTCAGTTCAAGCTGCACTTGCGGGCCCGCACCGGCACGCGGATCGAAGAGACGGCGCGCCTGTGCGACCTGGTGGAACAGTCGATCCGGGAGCAAATCCCGGCGGACGAGGTCTCGAGCATCATCGACAACATCGGACTGCCGTACAGCGGGATCAACCTCTCTTACAGCACGTCGGCACCGATCGGTCCGGCTGACGCCGACATTCTGGTCAGCCTGACGGCAAAGCACCGGCCGACCGAAGAGTACGTGCACGATCTGCGCATGAAGTTGGCGAACCAGTTTCCCGGAGTCAGCTTCGCGTTCCTGCCGGCCGACATCGTGAGCCAGATACTGAATTTCGGATTGCCGGCACCGATTGACATCCAGATCATTGGCTACAACCTGGTGGACAACCGGCAATTTGCCGACCGGCTGCTGCAACGGGTGCGCTACGTGCCGGGCACGGTCGACATGAGAATCCAGCAGCCCTTCGACCAGCCCCGGCTGCACATCTACGTGGACCGGACCAAAGCCGACATGGTGGGCTTCACCCAGCGCGATGTTGCCAGCAACCTGCTGATCTCGCTCAGCGGCAGCTTCCAGACCTCGCCCGCCTTCTGGCTAAATCCGAAGAACGGCGTCAGTTATGCGGTGGCTACCCAGACTCCGCAATACCGCCTGGACTCGCTGCAAGGCTTGGAGAACATTCCCGTGACCGGTTCCGGCAATGCGGCGCCGCAGATTCTGGGCAGTTTGGCAACCATCACCCGGGGAGCCGAAGCGGCGGTGCTTTCGCACTACGATATTCAGCCCGTGATCGACATCTATGGCTCGGTGCAGGGAAGAGACCTGGGCGGGGTGTCGCGGGACATCAAGCGGATCATAGAAGAGATGAGAAAGGATCTGCCCCATGGGACGCAGCTGGTGGTGCGCGGCCAGGTCCAGACCATGCGGTCTTCCTACGTGGGCCTGCTGAGCGGGCTGGTGTTCTCGATTCTGCTGGTGTACTTGCTGATCGTGGTGAATTTCCAGTCATGGCTCGATCCGTTCATCATCATCTCGGCACTGCCCGCCGCGTTGGCCGGGATTGCCTGGTTCCTGTTTGTCACCGGGACCACGCTCAGCGTACCGGCGCTGACCGGTTCGATCATGTGCATGGGAGTGGCCACGGCCAACAGCATCCTGGTGGTGAGCTTCGCCAAGGAACAGATGGAAGAGGGCAAGGATGCGGTCAGGGCGGCGCTCGAGGCGGGCTTCACGCGCTTCCGGCCAGTGCTGATGACGGCGCTGGCGATGATCATCGGCATGGTGCCCATGGCGCTGGGTTTGGGCGAGGGCGGGGAGCAGAATGCTCCGCTGGGCCGGGCAGTGATCGGCGGACTGCTCTGTGCAACCGTGGCAACCCTTTTCTTCGTACCGGTTCTGTTCAGCATTCTCCATGGTTGGAGAACGCGGGCGGCTGAATCGAAAGGCTGAAATCAGACATCAGTAGGGAGAGCCCGAGGAAGATCCGATGCAGGTGGAAGAGCAATACAACCTGGAAAAGCAGACCACGCCGGCGGCGCCGTCGAGCAAGGTCGAACCGCGCCGTTCTCCCTGGCTGACCGCGCTGGTTGCCTTCCTGATCGTGGCCGGGTTGGTCGTGGCCGGCATCCTACCTCGGGTGCGGGCGCGGGCGACGCTGCGGAAAGACACGGCGCAGCTGGCAGTGCCGACCGTGGTGGTGGTGCAGCCCAAGCGATCCGCGCCCGGCCAGGAGATCGTGCTGCCGGCGAACGTGCAGGCCTTTAAGGATGCTCCCATCTATGCGCGCACGAACGGTTATCTCCGGCGCTGGTACGTCGATATTGGGGCGAGAGTGAAAACCGGACAGCTGCTGGCGGAGATTGATGCGCCGGAAGTCGATCAGCAACTGCACCAGGCGCGCGCGGATCTGGCGACCGCCCAAGCCAACCTGGCCTTATCCGAGATCACAGCGAAGCGGTACGAAGGCCTGCTCAAGACCGACTCGGTTTCGCAGCAGGATGCCGACAACGCCGCCGGAGACTACGCCGCCAAAAAGGCCATCATGCAATCCGCCCAGGCTAATGTGAAGCGCCTGGAAGAGACCGTGTCGTTCCAGAAAATCTACGCCCCGTTTGATGGAGTCATCACGGCCCGCAACACCGACATCGGCCAGTTGATCGACGCCGGAAGCAGCGGAGGAACCAAGAGCGAGCTCTTTCACATCGTGGCGCCGGAGAGACTGCGCGTCTACATTAACGTCCCGCAGATGTACTCGCGCTGGACGAAACCGGGGTTGAAGGCGGACCTGGTTCTTGCGGAATTTCCCGGACGGCGCTTTCAGGGCACGCTGGTACACACCGCCGACGCGATCGATCTCTCGACCCGAACCTTGCTGGTGGAGATCTGGGTGGACAATCCAACCGGTACGCTGCTGGCGGGTTCCTATGCGGAAGTGCACATGAAGCTGCCGGGTGATGTGGCTACGTTCACCATCCCGGTCAACACGCTGCTGTTCCGCTCCGAGGGCTTGCGCGTGGCCGCGGTGAAGGAGGGCAAGGTGGTGCTAACCCCCTTGACGCTGGGCCGTGATTTCGGCACCGACGCCGAGGTGGTTTCGGGTCTCAACGGCGATGAAGAGCTGGTGGTAAACCCACCGGACTCTCTGGTCACAGGGCAGGAAGTTCGGCTGGCCCAAGCCGGCGCCAGCTCCGCCGGAGTCGGAAAGTGAGCCAGAGGCAGTGGAACACCACCAGCCGGGCGCGATGGTGGAGCGCAGCCCTCCTGGGTGTGGGCGGACTGGCGCTGGCCGGATGCGCGGTGGGGCCGAGGTACTCGCGGGCTCCGGCGCCGACTCCACCTGAATACAAAGAATTGCCTCCCAATTGGAAGACCGCCCAGCCCAGCGATCAGATCAGCAAGGGGAAGTGGTGGGAGCTTTACCAGGACGCGCAGCTGAACGCTCTGGAAGAGCGTATCAGTGTCTCCAATCAGACGCTGAAAACCGCACAAGCGCAGTTTGAACAAGCTCGCGCCCTGGTGCGGCAGACAAGATCCGCCTACTACCCGACAGTAACCGGAGGCGTGATCGCAACCCGGAATCATGCCTCCGCGCATCGTCCCTTTGGGAGTTCGTCGCCCAGCAACACCTACACCGACCTGATCCTGGGGCTGGACGCCTCCTACGAAGTGGATGTGTGGGGGCGGGTGCGGCGTACCGTGGAGGCGGCACGGGCGAATGCCCAAGCCAGCGCGGCGGACCTGGAAAGCGTCAGCCTGAGCTTGCACGCCGAGCTGGCCTATGATTATTTCCAGCTGCATACGCTCGACACCGAGGCGCAGCTTCTGGACTCCACCGTTGTGGCCTACGCCAAAGCCCTGGAACTGACTCAAAACCGGTACACGGGAGGGATCGCGTCTCAGGTGGATGTTGCGCAGGCGCAAACCCAGCTGGAGACGACGCGAGCGCAGGCGATCGACGTGCGGGTGCAGCGGGCGCAGGTCGAACATGCCATCGCGGTGCTGGTGGGCCAGCCAGCCTCGACGTTCAGCTTGCCCACGGCGCCACCGGCAAACACCCCCCCGGTGATTCCGGTTGGATTGCCCTCGGATCTGCTGGAGCGGCGGCCGGACATCGGCAGCAACGAGCGGCAGATGGCGCAGGCCAACGCCCTGATCGGAGTCGCCAAAGCCGCCTATTACCCGACCATTACGCTGACCGCTTCGGGCGGCTTTGAAGGCAGTACCATTTCCAACTGGTTCAGCGGTCCCAGCGGGTTCATCCTGGGGGGGGCCTCGGCACTGGTGACGGCGTTTGACGCCGGACGGAGGCGCGCGGTCAACGACCAGGCAGAATCCTTCTACGACCAGACGGTGGCGAACTACCGCCAGAGCGTGCTGGCAGCATTTCAAGACGTGGAAGATAATCTGGCCGCTTTGCGCATTCTGGAGGAGGAAGCGCAAACCCAGCAAGCCGCCGTAGCTGCAGCCGAACGCTCACTGACCTTGTCCAACAATCGCTACAAGGGGGGCGTGGCTACCTACTTGGAGGTCATCCTAGCCCAGAGCATTGCGCTCAATGACCAGCGAACGGAGGTGGAGATCGCTGGCCGACGGATGGGGGCAAGTGTGTTGCTGATCAAGGCGATTGGTGGAGGCTGGACCACAGCCAAGCTGCCGATGGTAGAGAATCAGTCGCCCCGCCAGCCTGCGGGGCAGTGAATTGAACAGCCTGGCGCTGGGCAGTGGCCCACTGGGGAAAATCCGGCGCTTAGTCAGGCGTTTGCCCGAGGGTACGACGCCCACGGCAAAGGCGGCGAAGCGCCAGCTAGGAACTGGTCTCGATCACCTCGACTCCAGGAAGATCCTCTTAGTAAGCTACCAGCGGAATGAAGACCCGCACCGCGGTGCTTAGAGAGCTCGCCGTCCGCCGCTTCGATGTTTGCGTGATCGGTGGGGGCGCGACCGGCGCGGGGTGCGCTCTGGAAGCACAACTGCGAGGGCTGCAGACCGCGTTGGTTGATGCAGGCGACTTCGCCTCGGCCAGCTCGAGCGCGTCCACCAAGCTGGTGCATGGGGGCGTGCGATATCTGCAGCAGGCGCTCGCTGAGCTTGACCTGGGACAACTCAAGGTGGTCCGGCGCGCCCTGCGCGAACGAATCCTGCTGCTGGAGAATGCTCCCTACCTGGCCCACCCGCTCGAAATCCTGATTCCGTGCCGCCACCGCTTTGAGACCCTTTACTACGGCCTTGGCATGAAGCTGTATGAGCGGATGGCGGGCAGGGCGAGTCTGGGTCCCAGCCGGAAGCTTTCCCCTGCCGAGTCTCGCCGGCGTATGCCAGGGCTGGCGGCGGAGAAGCTGGCGGGCTCGGTCGTCTACTTCGACGGGCAGTTGGATGACGCGCGCTACGGCTTGACCCTGGTCAACACCTTTGTCGCGGCCGGAGGAGAAGCTGCCAACTACGCCAAGGTGATTGCCTTCGAGAAAGACTCGAACGGCAAGCTAACGGTGGCGATTCTCGAGGACCGCCTTGCAGGAGCGCGATTGGCAGTACAGGCCCGGGCATTCGTGAACGCGACCGGGCCGTTCTCGGACAGGATCCGGAGCCTGGCATCGCCCGGGGTCGTGGCCCGCTTGGTGCTCAGCCGGGGAGTTCACATCCTCTTGCCGCTTGAGGCCGATGCGACCAGTGAGGCATTGCTGGTTCCGAGAACTGAAGACGGCCGTGTCATCTTCGCGATTCCCTGGCAAGGCAGGCTCCTGGTGGGAACGACCGACCGGGAGACCACGCTGGAGGCGGATCTGACGGTACAGCAGGCCGAAGCGGGATATCTGCTGAGCCACCTGAACCCCTACCTGGCGCGGCCGCGAGGGATCCAGGAGATTGTCAGCGCCTTTGCGGGAATCCGACCGCTGGTGCGATCCAACCACGCGCGGGCCACCAGGAAACTTATACGTGACCACGAAGTCGAAGTGGACCCGGAGAGCGGACTGATCAGCATCTTGGGGGGGAAGTGGACCACTTATCGGGCGATGGGCGAAGACGCGGTCGATGCGGTGGGGAGATATCTCGGACAGGCGGTTCTGCCAAGTCCCACGCGGCATCATCGTCTGGAAGGAGGGAAGGCATACAGGCCCGATTACTGGAAGGATCTGGTGCGGGAATTCGGTCTGGAGGAGCCTGTCGCCCGCCACCTTGCGCAAAAGTTCGGGAGCGGAGCGGCGGAGGTCGTTTTCTTGACGAAAACAGATCCGGAGTTGCGGCGGAGCATGGTGTCCGGGTCAGCAGCGATCCGGGCAGAGATCGTTCATGCGATTTGGCGGGAAATGGCCGTGACCATCGAGGACGTGTTGGCGCGGAGACTGGGCCTCGAATATTTCAGCTGGGAACTGGCGGTGGAGGCAGCTCCGGTGGTGGCGTCTTATCTGGCACGGCAATTGGACTGGTCGGAGGCACAGAAGAACGAAGCGGTCAGCGGCTACGTGGGACAGATCCGCAGGAGGCAGAGTGCGATCGGAGTCCGAAAGGAGCCGCCGGCCTAGGGGATGTTCCAGACTGTCATGACCGAGCGGCGGGCGAGACTCTTGTCGGCGCCGCTGGAAAGGCGGTGAGGATGGCGGGGTTTCTCGGGGCGATTGACCAGGGGACGACGAGCACGCGCTTTATCATCTTTGACCGCGCGGGAAAGATTGTAGCCAGCGAGCAACGGGAGCACCAGCAGATCTACCCCCGCCCGGGGTGGGTGGAACACGATGCGGAGGAGATCTGGCAGCGAACGCAGGAGGTGATCACAGCGGTGCTGCAACACCGCTCGTTGCGTCCCGCGGACTTAGCGGCGATCGGCATCACCAACCAGCGAGAGACCACAGTGGTCTGGGAGCGGCGGACCGGCAAGCCCGTGCACAACGCGATCGTGTGGCAGGACACGCGCGTGGCTGATGCGGTCGCGGAATTCTCCCGGCAGGGAGGACAAGACCGTTTCCGGGAGCAGACCGGACTTCCGCTCACTACGTATTTCAGTGGTCTGAAGATTCGATGGATTCTGGAGAACGTGCCGGGCGCGCGTGAGCGGGCGGAGGCGGGCGAGGTGCTGTTCGGGAATATCGATACCTTCCTGGTGTGGCATCTGACCGGCGGACCACACGGGGGAATTCACGTGACGGACGTGACGAACGCCAGCCGCACGCAGCTGATGAACCTGGGGAGTTTGGAGTGGGATGCCGGACTGTTGGCCGCATTTTCGATTCCCGCCGCGATGTTGCCTCGCATCCGCTCCAGCAGCGAAGTCTACGGCACGACAAGGGCGAGCGCGCTCAAGGAGACGACCATCGCGGGCATTCTGGGCGATCAGCAGGCGGCGCTGGTCGGACAGACGTGTTTCCTGCCGGGAGAAGCCAAGAACACATACGGCACTGGCTGCTTTCTTCTCATGAACGTGGGCAGCAGGCCGGTGCCGTCGAAACATGGGCTGCTGACGACCGTTGCCTATAAGCTGGGTGAGCAGCCGGTACTCTACGCCTTGGAAGGGAGCATCGCGATCACGGGTGCGCTGGTGCAGTGGCTACGGGACAACCTGGGGCTCATCGAGAAGAGTTCTGATATCGAAGTGTTGGCCGGGTCGGTCGCCGATAACGGTGGAGTCTATTTCGTGCCCGCATTTTCCGGCCTGTATGCCCCTTATTGGAAAGACAACGCACGGGGTGTGATCGCGGGGTTGACGCGTTTTGCGAACAAAGGACATCTGGCGCGTGCCGTGGTCGAAGCCACCGCATTTCAGACGCGCGACGTGCTGGAGGCAATGGAGAAAGACTCCGGAATCGCGCTCCATTCCCTGCGCACCGACGGCGGGATGGTGGCCAACAGCGGTCTGATGCAGTTCCAGGCGGATATTCTGAACCGGCCGGTGGTGCGCCCAGTGATGCGGGAGACCACGGCGCTGGGTGCGGCGTACGCGGCGGGGCTGGCGGTGGGCTTCTATAAGAGCCTGGATGATTTGCGCGCCAATTGGGCGGTCGATCACACTTGGCGGCCCCGGTTAGATGACCGGAAGCGCGAGGAGATGTACCGGATGTGGAAGAAAGCCGTTATGCGGACATTCGACTGGGTGGATGGCTGAGCGTTGCGGATCGGGTAACGAGCTCCACGTGCTGCAGCCATTAGCCCAGTTTGTGACCGCGGTATCGTCAATCGTGATCAGATCTGCTCAAAGCGCAAGGCTGGTGAGTCGGCCAACGTTTGGACCTGGAGGCTTGGAGATGACGGCTTCACCATTTGTGGGCGAGTTTATGGGGACGATGATGCTGATCCTGCTGGGCAACGGGGCGGTGGCCAACGTCCTGCTGAAGCGATCGAAGGGCGAGGGGAGCGGTTGGATCGTGATTACGTCGGGATGGGCATTCGCTGTGCTGTGCGGCATCTTCACCGCCGTGGCCTGCGGGAGCAGGGACGCGCACCTGAACCCGGCCGTGACTCTCGGGTTTGCTGTTGTCTCCGGAGACTTCTCGAAACTTGCTTCATATCTTCCAGCGCAGTTGCTGGGAGGGATGGTAGGCGCGACGCTGGTGTGGATTCAGTACCTGCCGCACTGGAAGGAAACGCCGAATCCCGGGTTGAAGCTGGCTTGCTATTCGACGATCCCGGCGATCCGCAGCCTAGTGGCCAATGCGATCAGCGAAGTGCTGGCGACCTTTGTGCTGGTATTCGTGGTGGGGGCAATCTTCTCCACACGGGTTGCGGGAATCGGACTGACACCCGGGCTCGGAGCTTATCTGGTGGCATGCCTGGTGTGGGGCATTGGGTTGTCTCTGGGCGGGACCACGGGGTACGCGATCAATCCGGCACGCGACCTGGGGCCGCGCCTCGCCCATGCGCTGCTGCCGATCTCCGGGAAAGGTTCCTCGGATTGGGGCTACGCCGCGATTCCGGCGCTGTGCCCCCTGGTGGGAGCAGTGGTTGCCGGCCTGGCCATGCGGGCGCTCAAATTCTGATCGTCGTCCGAGTGACGGTTCCTTGGGCTGACCCACTTTTGTCGAGGGAGAGTACCCCGAATCAGTGGGTAAAGGCCAGGTTCAGGCCGGTGGTGAAGACAATGTCATTCTGCCGCCTGCCTGGCGGTGGGTTGGTCACGAAGATGTCCCCAAAGTTATTCTGCCACCCGAGCCACTTTGTCATCTTTGTGACGGTCCCGAAGTTGAAATTGGTTCGGTACTCTCCGGGCGTGTTCGTGAGGTCGGGGAAAAAGTAAAGATTCTGGGTGATGACCGTCGACTTGCCGACTTTCTGCATGAATTCGTCCCCCACCTGGGCAGCGGCGAAATTGCGTGTGAAGGGCACGTAGTTCTCGCGCGTGTAGTTGGCGCCCCCCAGCAGGTCGAGGGTCGTTCTCTCGCGTTTGATGAGGTGGTAGCCCAAGCCGCCGCCGAAGACCGAACGCAGGTTCAGATCCTGCAGGGCGTCGGTCATGAAGTCGGTGTTCACGAAGCCGAACACGCGAGGCGTGAAATCGCGGTCGTAGCGGATACCGCCCTTGTTGGCGTTGGCCGTGGTGCTGGGCACCGCGCCGGGAGCGTCGTTGGTAGCATAGATCGTGCCCTCGTACAGGGTGAGCTTGTCGCGGAGGCCGGTGCGGGTGGCCTTGAACGCCACGGCCAGGTTTTTGGTCTGGCTGTTGCCACGGGTGAGGCCAAAGCCCAGGTCCAGGCCTCCGTTCCAGCCCTCGAGAAGGCCGGGGTGCTGGGTTTTTTCCCAGGCCGCCTGCTCGGCGTCATTGCGCATGACCAGGACGGACTCCTTCGGGGCTTCTACGGTTCCGGCGCTCTTGGTGGCGACTTCGAGTTTCCCGTCGCTGGTGGTCACGGGACCGACCACCGTCTTGCCGTCCGCGAGGCCGACGTGCAGTTGCTGTTCGGACTTGAGTTCCTGGATGGCCTCCCACTGCACGGTGACTTCCCCTTCAAACTCGGTTTTGATGACGAGGCATTTGCCAACGGTGACTTCCCCTTCAGACTCGGTCTTGATGGGGCACTTATCCGACTTGACGATCGAACCAGTGAGACGATCGCCATTCTTGAGCATGACCTGGTCGGCGAACAGTGCGGAACTACCGAGAACAACCAACAGGGGCGGTACTGCTGCTCGTAAGCTGCGCAAGACGTTCCTCCAAGAAAAAAAAATAGGGTGGCGGCGAGACGCCTACTCCTTCGCCTTCACTCAGGGCAGACTGGCCGGCGCTGCAGTTGCCTCACCGCAAGCTGTGAAGCCGTGCCCTTTCCGCAAGAGACCTAGCTTGTAAAATGAAGTTCTATGTAGGTTGAGGAATCTCAGGTTGAAGATTCCGCGGACTAGCGGTGCTGGGAACCCGAGAGGCGCACCGGGAAAACCGCTGCCAACCCCGCACGAGCTACTTGGCTTGGTGCACTGGTTGAATTAGACGCCGAGGAAATCCGAAGAACGCGTTAGATCCAAGAGAACGGCCTTGCCTGCGAACAAGAGTCAGGCTTCTGGATGCGCAAAGCAAGCACCGCAACGACGCGGCTTCGTCAACTCTTAGCTTCGCCCGAGGGCTGCGCCGGCTCACTACTCGCCGTTTTAGCCTGGTTGGCGGGCTGTTCTTTCATGCCATCCTTCAGAGCGCGAATGCCCTCGCCCAGGCCCTTGCCCAATTCCGGTAACTTCTTCGGTCCGAACACCAGCAGGGCGATGAAGAAAATCACCAGCAGGTGCATCGGCTGAAATAGCCCTTCAAACATACAAACCTCCGACTCCCGTTTAACGTTACCGGAGGTAGGGTTGCCCGTCAATGACGTGCAACAGACGTCAGGAGAGGCCTGGCCGTTGGCGGATAGCACCAGGAAGGATGGTCCAGCGATTGAATAACTTAGACCGACCATGCTCATTACTTCCGTGACCTACCGGGCGGGAGCGGGTGGGGCTATCGTTGCGGAAGCAACCCAAGAGGTGGCGGGAAAACGCCTCCGTGGAAGCGGACTGGGCTGACCGGGCTGAAAATACAGTCAAGCGCGGCTCCACCCAAGGCGGACCTTTTCCCCAGCCTCGAAAGCCACACTCCCCCATGGCGAAGGAGCTTTGTGAAGCGACTGTCCTTTGCTCTGGTCCTTTCTGTTCCCCTACTTGTGAGCGCCAGGGGGGTGGGTCAGCCCATGCCCGCGATGGATTGCGGTCAGTTGCTGGCATGGCTGACGGGCGGAATATCGAACGACCGGCTCGCGCAACTCGCGGCGGGCAGTGGGGTGGCTTTCTCCTTGAACGCCCAAAACCTCGCGGATCTACGCGAGGCCGGTGCCGGGACGGGCCTCATCCAGGCCCTGGAAAGGCTGCGTCCCACAAGTGCACCCGGGTCCGCCTCCTGCTCCACGGATATGGTGAAGGTGGCGCAACTGGCACATCAGAAGCGATACGAGGCGGCCGAGACTCTGCTGAGGAACCTGCTTCGCGATGATCACGACAATGCCGCTTTGCACTTCGCACTGGGCCACATGCTTCGCGAGCAGGAGCAATGGGAAAAGGCCTTCGACGAATTCAGCGAAGCGGCACGCCTGATGCCGGGATTTCCGGAGTCTCACAGCCGCCTGGCATACCTCTTCTACCGGCTCGAAGATACTGATAATGCGATTGCCGAAGCGCGCACCGCGCTCAGCATGGATCCTCAGAACTCCGAGGCTTACCGCTACCTGGGGCTAGCCCTCTACGCCACCGGTCATTACGACGCGGCAGTACACGCCTACCAGGAATCGCTCTCGCGGGAGCCCGAGAATGCGGATGTGTATTACAACATGGGCATTGCCCTGCGCGACCGTGGCGATCCGCAAGGAGCGGTTGCAGCTTACCGTCACGCGATCCGCCTTCGACCCGACTTCTGGGAAGCGCACAGCAACTTGGGAGTAGTGCTGCACGACCTGGAACGGCTGGACGATGCCATTGCAGAATACCGCGAAGCCAAGCGACTGGCGCCGGAGGAGCCCTCGATTCGCAACAACCTGGGCAACACTTACTGTGACAAGGGAGAGTACGAGGCGGCGATCGCGGAGTTGCGAGAGCTTTACCGACGGGACGCGGCGTGGGAGGGGGGGCACACTTGCCTGGCGCGGGCGTATATGGTGAAGAAGGATTATGCGAGCGCGGTCGCTGAACTTCGCCTGGTGGTGCAGGAGAACCCGACCGGCTCCTCCGAGCACCGGGTGCTGGGACAGGCGCTCATGCTGGCGGGGCAGCCCGACGAAGCCGTGCGTGAGTTGAAGATCGCAGTTTTGCTGAATCCTGATTCCGCGGCAGCACACCAGGCGCTGGGGACGGCCCTTTTCGAGCTGCAAAACCTGGAGGCGGCAGAGAAGGAGTTTCGCGAGGCGGTGCGTCTGGAGCCGACCGCGGACAATCACTTTTTTCTTGCGGCCTGTCTGATGAGCATGAACCGTAACGACGAGGCTTTGGGGGAACTGGAAATCGCCTCCCGCCTGGACCCCGGCCAGAAGCTGTATCGGGCACGGAAAGAGGAGTTGTTGCGGCTGATCCGGCCTGCCAGCCGGCCGTAGCGACGAGTTCCGTACCAGAGCTCCGAAGTGGCTTCTTCTGCAGGGGACGCGGGCGGGGGCGCCGGCGCTGCATCGACTCTCCACAGACTCCGTGCTCCAGGAAACCGGTCAGGCCTGAACCCTGGACGGCCGGTCGCTGCAGTGCATGTACTACCGTGCGTCGGTAATTAGGGCGAATCCGCCTAGAATGACCACAAAATCATTCCCTGGAGCCCCAAAATGCAGACGCAAGGGGGTAAGGCAGGAAGTCCCAATCGTCCTGCGCAATCCGCCAACGGCAGCGCGGCTCGCGCCGCTTTGCAGTCCCAGAGCCAAAACTGCCAACCTCAGCGTCCCGCGGCGGTGCGCAGTCCGGAACCGGGCTTGCTCGATCCTAAGCCCATGGGCTACGGTCTGCCGTGCGCGAGGTGCCGAACTTACTACCCGGCGCACCTGCCAGCCTGCCCAGTCTGCAGATCCTGCGAGCGCATCTCCGCCCTCACCGGGAGCGCTCCAACAGAGCCTGAGCCGGAGTCTCTCCCGGACCACGGAGGTCTGGACACCGAGAGAGAGCGTTTTCTGCGCGAATTCAAGGCCAAGCTGTATGCCGCCCACGTGGAGATGAGCCCTTCGGGTCACGCGAGCTGCCTGCTGGTCGATCATGACGAAGGAACCCGCGACCCGGCCACGGTATGCAAAACGTGCTACGACCGTGTGCAGGAAAGACTCGACCTGGCCGAGGCGGCCCTGCACATGGACCTGAAAGAGGCGACGCAGATTATCTATGAGGCCGTCTGGGCCGATCCGACGGATTCCACGAAAACCTACCGCAATGCCGCCCAAGCACTGCTGAATGAGATACGCCGACGGGCGGGCATCGCGACCATCCTCGGACGGTTGCAGCCATTGCCGCACTGAGCCCCCGATGCTTCCACAAGGTCAGCCAAAAGGCTCGCCCGACCGCACGGACGTTTCCCGTTTGACCGCAAGATCCGGATAGTTCTCCGCCCGCTTGCCGCCTAAGCTTTCGAATCATGACTAGCAATGCGATACTCAATGAAGGTCAGGCGCTGATGGGGGCCATGCCGGTCAAACAGTGGTGGGATGCGGTGCTGGCCCGCGACGGACGCCGCGACGGCGAGTTCTTTTTCGCGGTCTCGAGCACGGGCGTGTATTGCCGTCCCTCGTGTCCGGCGCGGCGGCCGCGGCGCGAGAACGTAACCTTTTTCCGGCGCTCCGAAGATGCCGAGAGAGCAGGCTATCGCGCCTGTCTGCGGTGCCATCCCAGGGCGGCGGCGCGGAATTCGCAAACCGATCTGGTCCGACGGGTCTGCCGTTTCATCGAACAGTACCTCGACGAGCCGGTGACTCTGGCTCGGCTGGGGGCTGCCTTCGAGCTGAGCCCGTTTCATTTGCAACGGACTTTCAAGAAAACCCTTGGCATCACGCCACGGGCGTACGCGGATTCCTGCCGTATGAGGCTGGTGAAGCGTCATCTACAGGCGGGACACAACGTGACGCGCGCGCTCTACAATGCGGGCTACAGCTCGAGCAGCCGGCTGTATGAGCGCGCGACGTCGCAACTGGGGATGACGCCGGATAGGTACCGCAGGGGGGCGATCGCTGCAGTGATCCGCTATGCCTGTGCCGATTCGCCGTTGGGACGCATGCTGGTTGCGGCGACCGAGAAGGGCATCTGCGCTGTCCAGTTCGCGAATTCCGACGAAGAGCTGGTCCAGGGCTTGAAGCACGAGTTCCCGTTCGCGACCCGCAAACGGGACGACGAGTCGATGTGGGGCTGGGTGAAGGCACTGCTGAGCCGGATGAGAGGCCACAAGCTCAACCAGCAGCTGCCGCTGGATATCCAGGCGACGGCGTTTCAGCGGCGGGTGTGGTCACACCTGCAAGGTTTGCCCTTCGCTACGACGCAATCCTACGGAGAGGTGGCTAGGGCGATTGGACGTCCCACGGCGGCGCGGGCAGTAGCGCGGGCGTGCGCAACCAATCCAGTGGCGGTCGCGATTCCTTGTCACCGGGTGGTGCGTGAGGATGGAGAGATGGGTGGTTACCGGTGGGGGATCGCGCGCAAGCGGACGCTATTGGAGTTGGAGCGGGAAGAAGCGAAGCCGTAGGGTGACAGGCGCAGGGGGGCGGGCCCAGCACGGAGGACGGGGTTCCGGCGCTGCCCGCAGAAAAAGGCGGGTCTTTCACTGCACTCAGCACGACAAGTGATTATCTATTCTCCGGTGTTCCCGGATGTTCTCCACATCTCGGTGCGCCCAGTTCGCGATCTGGGACCGGGGGCGTCACTGCAATTCTGCGTAGACCTTGCGCGCCTGGGACAGTTGGTCCAGGACCTGTTGTTTTTCGGCCTGCGTGTTCCAGTCCGGGTTCGCCTGTACGGCAGTCGTTAGGCGGTCGATCCAGGTGAGGAAGAATCTAGCGTCCTCGGTGGCATGAGGCTTAGAGCCTTCGACTGCAATGTAGATCGGACTGGTGGTTGCGTAGGGGTAGATATCCAGCACGGGATGTTCGGACTTGTCGCTGTAAGCGCGCAGCAGGCACCATCCGGAACGGGAAATTGAGATGGTGTCGTGCAGGTTGGCGGTCTGGTGTTGCCCCCCAAGGGGGAGATCCCGTGCCGCCTCGCCGTTACAAACCACTTGCAAATGGTCGACAGGCACCAGAGAGCGCAACCAGGCTGTGAACTCCACCTTTTTCCCTCCCGTCGGAAGCCGGACTTCGTCTCCGAGTTCACGGCCGCCAAGGGTGAAGCCAAGCAGAGGGCCGTTGGTGGCGAAGGTGCGTCCTTGTTTCAGGGAGCCGAGCCAGAGGACAAGGTCTAAGGGCCTAAGGGGAACGGCTGCATACACGCGATTCAAACCCACGGGCCCACGCAGGGAAGCAAAGTTCGCCATGGCGTCAGTACCGGCGCCGGTGGGGAGACGGAACCCGCAGTTCAGCAGTCGGTACCAGATCTCAGCCGTCGACTTGTGGTCGCTGAAACCGACGGTCTCGATGTAGTCGACTTTGCCGAGGGCGACATCGACGGGCAACTCGAGCGCGACGTCAGCCGGTCCGCCATGCGTGAGCGTCGGGTCGGTGTAGGGATCGGGCGGCCAATCAAAGGGGTGGACATATCCCACCACCGCCTCTTGCGCGTGGGCCATGTCAGCCACGTTGGCGTTCGTGGGAAACATACTGGCTGCCGCGGTGTAGGGGTAGGTGGCGTAGCCGGGAAGCAGGATGTGGCGGGCGAGATGCAGCAGGCCGAGGTGTCCCCAATAACTGGTGTGGAATTCCTGACCGAAGAGCAGGATGTTGCCAGGGGTTGAGGCTGGATCAGGCCTGGTCCTGAAATACCCGATGTCGGGAATGCGCTGTTCCTTATTGACGATCAGATCCTGCGCGATCGGGAGGTTCTCAGCCGCCATGGCGGCGACCAGGTTCGCCGGGCGGTTCCGGTAGACGCCACCGTAGTTCATGTGCACGTGGAGGTCGGCGCTCAGCCAGCGAGACTTTCCATCCCCGGGGATGCCGATTGGATCGAGCGCGATGGTCAGGCTCGCGTGCTGGGGGGCCACGACCTCGACGCTGCGTTGCTCGACGCGATACTCCAGACCTTTGGTGACCTCAATCGCGACACGTCCGGGGGGCACGGTAACGGTCGCCTCTCCAGGCGAGTGGAAGTAGTGCGACTCGAAGGGCCGCTCGGCGCGGACAAAGTTGTCTTCTGCGTAGAGCCGGGCACCGTCGGGGGCGTAGGCGCGGCCATCCTCTCCATCGACGGATATTCGCGCTGGTGTGGGATGCCCTACCGGGTCCACCACCCTGATCGTCAGCTCTCCCATGCGCTTCAGGTACCGCCTTCGCTTCACCACCAGCTCGGTTTGCGCCCCGCCTGGAATCACCTGGATCCAGAGAGTGGTGTTGCCGGTACGATTCGAGATGAAGGCGATGCGCCTTCCGTCTGGAGACCAGCGGGGATTGGTGTTGTCGAAATCGCCGTAGGACAGGGGAAATGCATATCCGCCCTCGGAAGGCATGACCCAGAGCTGGTGCCATTGCCCTCCCAGGTAGGAGGCGTAGACGATGCGCTTGCCGTCAGGGGAGAAGTCAGGGCGAGCCTTCCAGGTGGTTTCTTCGTAGTGAATCTCGCGGAGCTCGGCGCCGGGCTCGGCTCTCATGCGAAAGAAGCCGCCCGTCCCGTAGATGTGGCCGCGGTTGGAGACGAACAGCAGTTCCGAGCCGTCGGGCGACCAGGCGGGACTGATCTCGTGGTCGACCTGGCTGTAGTAGAAGCGGGGGAGGGAACTGAGGTTCTCGTCCGTCAGACGCTCCACGTTCTTCAATTCGCCGCCGCTGAACTCACCCCGGAAGATGTGGAAGTGCCCGTGGAATGAGGTGGACACGAACGCGATGCGCTTGCCGTCAGGGGAGAAGCGGGGATCAAGGTTGACGGCGCCGCCCGAGGTGAGTTGCACAGTGCGATGACTGAGGAGATCGAGGGCCCAGAGTTCGATAGCATCCTGGAGGTAGGACGCGTAGACGACCCAGCGGCCGTCGGGGGAGCAGTCGGGCTGATAATCGTATCCGGCGCCTGCCGTGAGCTGTTCGGCGACCGTCGAATCGAGGTTCTGGCGCCACAGCGAGCCCGCCATCGAGTAGAGCAGAGCCTTTGAATCGGGAGTCCAGGCGGGCGCGGACGGTCCGGTCGTAAGCTGAGGCAGATACATCTCACGATAGTAGTAGCGATGCGGAACATCAATCTGCTTGAGCACGGGGTCCCGCTGAGCGGGTAGGAGTTGTAAAAAGGACAACAGAACGAGGACAGCCCGCAGACCTGTTTTCATCAGCGGGCAAAGGCTAACACCCGCGAGCGGGCAGGAACAAGGGCTCAGGAGCGTGAGTGGCTCGAAGCGTCGCGCACCCGGAGCCAGTTCACGAACGCCACCATCACCGTGCCGAGCAGGATCAGCGATTTACTGGTGTCCACGCGGGTGACTAGAACCAGGCACACGCTGACTCCCAGAAATGAGAGAAGCAATCCACCGGGAAGGCGAAACTGTGCTTTCCCCGGGCGCCGCTTGCGCAGAACAGGGAGAGCAGCACATCCCATGCCGTAGTAGAACAGACGAGCCACGGCCGATAGTGTGACATTCCAGGAGAAGCTTCCGAGCAGCGCCAGCAACCAGGTGATAGCGGCGAAGGCCAGAATGGAGATGTGCGGCGTGTGGAAAAGCGGGTGGACGTCGCCGAAAATTCCAGGAAAGTCTCCGCCTTCGGCTAAGGCATAGGTGATGCGAGGAACTCCGAGCATTTTGGCGCTCAGATAACCACTCAGGGAAACGAGAACGCCCAGGGTCACCAGGGTCGCCCCACTGTTCCCCAGGGCGAGCCCGGCGACGTCGGCCAGGGGTCGCGAACTGGAAGCTGGATTGACCAGGACACCGACTACCACCCATTGCATCAGGGTGTAGACCAAGGTGCAGCAGAGGAGCGCAGCGAACAGAGCAAAGGCCGCGTCGCGCGCTGGATCCTTGGCTTCGCTCATCGGGGCCAGTGCAGATTCAAAGCCGCCATAGGCGAAAACCATAAGCAGGATCGCTTCCAGCCAGGCATTGGTTCCGGCAGGAGGCTGGTTCATGGGCACCGCCTTGTGACCTCCGGCTAGAGAGACAGCTCCAGCAACGATCACAAGGCCGAGCGGCAATAGCTTGGCGACGGTGAAAAGGTTACTCACCTCAGTGCCGGTGCGGACGCCACGGTAGTTCACCAGGGCGAGGAAACCGACCAGGAAGGTCAACACCAGAGAGCGGGGCAGGGGATCGCTAGCGCGATGCCAGAACTGGCCGAGATAGATGACGAACAGATTGGCATTGGCGGCGGGCGCACTGAGCTGGGCCAGCCACAACATCCACCCGGACTCGATACCCACCAGACGGCCAAAGGCTTCGCGCCCGTATAGATAAGGCCCCCCGGCGTCGGTAAAATAGGAGGCCACCTCGGCGTAACAGGCCATGATGACGCCCATGGCTGCTCCGGAAATCAGTACGGCAACGGGGCTCGCTGTCCCGGTAAGGCGGGCAACGTCGGAGGGCAGGCCAAAAACCCCGCTGCCGATAATGGAATTCACGGTCAGAGCGGCCAGACTCCAGCGCCCGATCGCCCGCACCAGTTCCGGCCCATGCCTTGCAGTCACGGCGAGCGTTGTATCACAGTTCGGCGGAATCGCCATCCGCGGAGAACCTCAAACATGCCTGATTTCGGGCTGCCCAACAGCCGGGCGCGTCTTTGCCGGACCGAAAGTCGCTGCCCGGTCGTGCGAACTCCTGGGGGCCGGAAGTCGAATCTATGTGTTCAAGGCGCAGGAATCACCAGGTCGCCTAAAACCCACACCCAGCAAGCCTCTTTGTGCCATGGGAAGGGCGAATTACCAAAGCTCATTCCCTTGGGACATCTATTCGCTGGGGTTCTGGCGATGAGATGTTGAGTTGTCTTGGCGCGCACTTTGGGTTGGACTGGCACAATGGAAAAAGAGCCCTACATCGAAGAGATTCAGCTTCGGATTCTGCGCGTTACGGAAGATCTCCGCACCATCCAACGAGAACTCAACTACGCCGCCATGGAGGCTCCGGGGAACCCGGAGCTGATGGAAGCTCTCAGCCAACTGCCGCAGGTCGAGTCGTTGCAGGTGCTGCGGTCGGCGCTCGACCAGATGCGCCATTTCCTGTGGTTCTACGCGCAGGTTGTTACCACGGAGTCGGACGTTGGAGAAAAGCTGCGGGAGGCAATCCGCCAGAAGCCGTCCAGCGACGCCCTGCGCAGGGAGAGCCCGCTGGGGGATCGCCTGAGGAGCGCGACCGAAACCTTACTGATGCATCACCTGGCCGACGGCAAGAAGCGCAAACCGAACTAGGCCGTGAGGCTGTCCAGGTTTCCTGTTCGAAGAAGCCTATTCGCGAGTAACTGACTTCACAAGGTAGCGGGGCCGGTCGACGTCCAGTCCTCGTTTCACCGCCATGTGGTAGGCAAACAGCTGCAAGGGAACAATTTCCAGGATGGGCGACAACAGTTCCGGCGCCTGGGGCACAAGGATGGCATGGTCGGCCATCGCGATGACAGGCTCGTCCCCTTCCGACACCAGGGCAATGACGCGCCCGCCTTGCTTCTTGAAGCCCTGAATGTTCGCCAGGCTCTTGTCGTAGCGGAGCACAGAGCCCGGATCGCTCCGGTCACAAGTGGCAAGGATGACCACCGGAAGGTTCTCGTCGATCAGGGCGTTGGGGCCATGTTTGGTCTCGCCGGTCGGATATCCTTCTGCGTGGATGTAAGACACTTCCTTCAGCTTGAGCGCGCCATCCATGGCGACGGGGTAGTGGATCGCCCGGCCGACAAAGAGGAAGTCGTCCCTGGCCTGAAACTGTTCCGCCAGCTTCTCGCAATCACTGTCGCTTCGAAGCACGGCGCGGAGCTTGTCGGGAAGTTGCAACAGTTCCCGGATGTAGAATGCTCGCCGGTCAGGAGACAAGGTCTCGCGCACTTGAGCAAGGTACAGCGCGAACAGAAACAGCGCTGCCATCTGCGCGGTGAACGCCTTGGTGGACGCGATGCTGGTCTCGGGGCCAGCCAGAGTGTAGATTGCGCCGTCGGCCTCGCGAGCAATAGTCGAGCCGGGCACGTTGGAGATGGCCACGGTGCGGGACCCCTTGAGCTTGGCCTCGCGCTGCGCCGCCGTGGTGTCGGCGGTTTCTCCCGACTGGGTGATGACGATGGTCAACTCGCCCCGGCCAATCATGGGATCGCGATACTCGAACTCACTAGCGTAGTCTACGTCCACCGGAACCCCGGCCAGGGCCTGGATCATGTATTGTCCGACCATGCCGGCATGGCGGCTGGTCCCGGACGCCACGATGTTGATCCGCCGCAAGGCGTGCAATTCCTCATGGCTGATAGGCACCTCATTGAGCTGGACGACCCCTTCCCGAAGGTCGATTCGGGGCGCGATGGTGTCACGCAATCCTTGCGGCTGCTCGAAGATTTCCTTGATCATGTGATGGGGGAAGTCCCGCCTCTCTGCCATTTGTCTCCTCGTTGTCAGCGGAGAAATTATCCGATCTGTCCGCCGGCGATTGTTGTTAGCACCTCGCCCCGCGGGTTCAGTGCGACGATGTCTGCCAGCGAACCTTCGGCCAGTTGTCCTCTGCTTGCCGCGTTGCCGGTGAGGCGGGCGGGGTTGAGCGTGGCGAGGCGGACCGCTTGCTGCAAATCGCAGTGCGCGAAAGTCATGACATTGCGAACCGCCCGGTCCAGGGTGAGCACACTGCCAGCTAGTTTGCCGCCTGCCATACACTTGCCCTCCCGGACCTCGACCTCAAGCGATCCCAGACGGTAGCGCCCATCGGGCATTCCGGTGGCCGCGGTGGCATCGGTCACCAGCACCGCGCCTTCCGCACCCTTGAGCCGCAGGAACAATTCGACGACCACCGGGTCGACGTGAACTCCGTCCGCGATCACCTCGGCGGTGAGCCGCGCGTCGGTCAGAACTTCTCCCAGGATACCGGGGTCGCGATGTCCCAAGGGCCGCATGGCGTTGAAAGTATGCGTGGCATGGCGAGCGCCGGCAGCGACCGCATCGCGGGTTGCCTGGAGGCCAGCGTCGGAGTGGCCAACACTGACGCACACGCCTCTGCGGGCCGCCTCGGCGATGACTTCCCGCGCCCCCTCGAGTTCGGGCGCGATGGTCATGATTTTGATGTGCCCGCGCCCGGCCTGCCAGAACCGCTCGAACATTTCCAGGGTTGGAGGCAAGAGGCACTCTGGCGGATGCACACCGCGCCGGACGTGGCTGAGAAAGGGGCCCTCCAGGTGGATACCAAGGGGGCGCGCTCGCTTGGGTTCGTGAGCCGCCGCCGAGGCTTCAATCGACCGGGCAAGCCTTTCGAGTGCGGCGAGAATCAGGTCGGCCGGTGCCGTTACCGTGGTGGGGAAGTAACTGGTGACGCCATGGCGGAAGAGAAACCGCTCGACAGCGGCCAGGGCGTCAGCGCCGGCCTCCATAACATCGTGGCCGGCACCGCCATGAATGTGCGCGTCGATGAAGCCGGGTACCAAGATGGCGTCTCCAAGGTCAACCAGGCGATCACCCTGTGTCAGCGCGCGCGACTCACGTGAGCTGAGCGCAACGATGCGGCTGTCCTCAATGGCGACGAGGGGGTACTCTACCTTCTGCAGAGGCGTGTACAGGCGGCGCGCGCTGAGAGTAAATGACATTAAATCGTTTTAAAATGGCCGATCATTCTAGCGAACTGGCGGCGATTCTCAAAACCGGCACAGGCCGCGAATGTAATGTTTGCGTTCTGTTCTCATCCCTTCTCCCAGCTATCTCAGCGGAAGAACGCCTTCTCCATTTCCGACTGAGGCGAGAGACGAAGGCATGACCGCAAGTTCGCAGGTGGTTCGATGTCCGCGAGCCATCTTAGCAGCAGATGCTGGCTAGAAATGCGATGTTATAATTTGTCAGCAGCGTGCGGCTTTCCTTCCGCTGTTTGCGGATGCTCGTGCCTCTCGGCCGTGCGCCTGCGTGTTCAGATCGGCCGCACATCGTCGGGGAGTGGCTCAGCCTGGTAGAGCACCTGGTTCGGGACCAGGGGGTCGGAGGTTCAAATCCTCTCTCCCCGACCATTTATCCCAAGCGAGTTCATTGGATTAGCGACGATCCCGTTTCCGGGATTTCCTCAATTTGGGTCTGTTTGGGTCCAATTAGCAAACCTTCCACCTTTTCGACCGCTTCCCGTGCCGCTGCCGGTAGCGAGTGCAGGTAGATCCCTCGCGTGATCTCAGGAGACGAGTGCCCGAGGATTGCCTGCTGGTCTGAACCCCTAAAGTGAGACACTCGTTATGGGCACACTATGCAGGGAAAGGAACTGCGAGTGGGAAAGAGACGAGTGGGGCGGTATCCCAAGGAATTTCGCCGAATGGTAGTGGAGCGCTTGAAGAGCTGCGACAAC
>DASPST010000056.1:0-2253 GCA_035623795.1 Terriglobales bacterium | reverse complement strand
GGACTACCTGACGCAGCACTGGCCCGAAATCCGGGAACAGCTCCGGAGCGGAACCTACAAACCCCAGCCGGTAAAGCGGGTAGAAATCCCCAAGCCGGATGGCGGGATAAGAAAGCTGGGTATCCCGACTACCCTGGATCGACTGATCCAGCAGATGGTCTTGCAGGTCTTGCAAAGGAGTTGGGACCCGACCTTCTCCGAACATAGGTCCGCGGCGGCAGAACTCTGCATAATCAATCTGATCGCGCAGCATGATCCACAGCCGAATCCCCACTTTGCGCGCCACTGCGATCCTGGCTTTTCCCATTCCTTTCTGTATCAGCTTACGACGATAGAAGCGCTTCAACTCCCCATCTTTCTCTACCGCATGCTATGTACGGGCAACTCCAGAGGCGGATCCAGGAGCTCGACAAAGAGGTCGAACACCAGGCAAGCCAAAGACCGCATTCCCGCCGGCTCATGACGCATCCGGGCGTCGGGGCGGTGACGGCGTTGGCCACCGAGGTGTTTCTGGGGGATGCGAGTCGCTTCAGCAAGGGGAACGAGGTGGCCAGCTATATCGGGATGATTCCCTGCGAGCGCATCAGCGGAAAGCGACAGCGCCTGGGAAAACTGACCAAGGAAGGCAATAAGCTGCTGCGCTATCTGTGGACGGAAGCGACCCTGCCATCCGCGCGACGACTCGCCATAGCTTGACCTTCATTGGTCACTCCATTGGGCTTGTGTCGAACCGGAATGCCTGCGGATGAGAAGTGGCGTTCAGCCCCCGTGGGATTATAGGTTGCGACGAAACTGGCGTAAACGGCGATTTCGCTCAAAACCCCTAGCTTGTGAGAATAGGATTTTTTGCCAGGTGGGCGCCCGGAAACTGCGTCAATGTCGCAGATCATGCAGGTACGAACATTTGCAATCAGCAGGTTACGGGTTGACCTCTTCTTGACTGGAAATTGACTCCGGCTCGATTGCGCAATAGCGGACTGATTGGCAGTATCTCTCCAGGGTTCCTTGATCCTTGGGGACGACGCAAGCCTTCCGAAAACCGGTTGATTCCGCGCGGGTGTCATTTTGCTTGCCAAAGAACGTCCACGACGATTTGCAATACCAGCTTCACCAATTGCGAGACAAAACGGAGATGAATTATGCGAGCCGACGCTACTGCAACACCGGAAGAGCCCCAGGGCATATCTAGAGATTCTGGGCCAGGTTACCGGCTAGACGCCAAAGGACGCCAAGCAGCCGAAGACGACCGGTTGAGTCTCTTGGAACAGATTTTCGATCCTCTCTCGCGGCGCCGCCGTGGACTCGTTCAGCCAGGCTGGCGGTGCCTTGAGGTTGGCGCGGGGCGGGGTTCGATGGCTGTCTGGCTAGCCAAGCAGGTTGGTGAGAGCGGACACGTCGTGGCGACCGACATCGATATTACTTACCTGAAGAGGCTCAATGTCCCAAATCTCGAAGTGCGGCAGCACAACATTCTCCAAGATTCACTGGACGCCCTTGGCCCGGGCTCGTTCGACCTGGTTTGCTCACGTTTGATGCTGTTCTGGCTCGCCGGCAAGCAGGAGATGGCTATACAGCGCATGATCGAATGCTTGCGACCGGGAGGATGGCTGGTCGATGAGGACGGAGACTGGGGAACGATTGCTCCGGTCGATCCGTCTCATCCGTTCTCCGCCAGCTACCACAGTGCGCATCGGGCTGGCGAATGGTGGACCGCGCGCGGATATGACCCAACGTTTGGAAGGAAGCTATCAGTGCTATTTGAGCGGTGCGGTCTAGAAAATATCCGTCACGAAGTAACTGCCGAAGTGGTTAGCGGGGGCGGCCCGTGGGCACAATGGTGGCAGCAGACATTAGAGGCCATTCGCGGATGGGAGCTAGCTGACCATAGCCTCACGGACGCACGAGAAAAGGAATACAAAGCGTTGATCGCCCCGTGGCCTGACAAGTCGTTCTCGTTCCTCACCCCACTCGTGCATGCGTGCTGGGGTCAACGTCCAGAGCACAGACCATAGGGTTGCAAGCACGCTGGCCTCATTTTTCATGGCCCTCCTACCGCGACGGTGACCATATTCTCACTGGTTGGAACGCTCTGCCGGAACCATCCTTGCATGATTGACGAAACCAGATGGGATGAGAAGGCCGGTCTCCGGACGGGATGCAGTGTATGCTCCCAAGTTATCGACGTGCTCGAGGCACAGATAAAAAGGAGACCGGCAATGAAGAAGGTTAGCATCACAGCGACGATGCAGAGTG
>DASPST010000055.1:0-59232 GCA_035623795.1 Terriglobales bacterium | reverse complement strand
AAGAGGGTTGGTCTTCACTACACGCCCATTCCTGCTGTGACTTGCAACCATGCTGATTGAAAATAAAAAGAAATGCCCTGGAGAAGGGCATCAGGATTCTAAAATTTTGTCTTCAGTTAACGCGAAACTGCGGAAGTTGGGTTAGTGCGGGCCTACGCGCGGAAAAAAAAGGAACGGGCAGCCGTTTGCGAAACTCCTCTTCTCGCAGCGGACCATACACGAGATTCGCGGAGGTAGCTGGCTCTACCCTTGTTCAACCTCTCCCTCGACCTATCGCAACACGAACTTCCCGGTTAATTCGATCTGGGCGGCGGAGCGCCCGACGAGAATGTCGAACTCGCCTGGGTCAGCGTTCCATTGGTGGCGCTTGACGTCGTAGTAGGAGAACGCCCGGCGGTCCAGCTGAACTAGGACATGCTTCGTCTCGCCCGGGCTGAGTTGCATTTTCGCAAATCCCTTCAGTTCTTTGACCGGACGCGGAACGCTGGCGTGGCGGTCACCCACATATACTTGTGCGACCTCCGCGCCGCTGCGGCTTCCCGTATTGGTCACCTCGAAGCTGACGGTGGCGAGATTCTCGCCGGAATTGTCCGGGGAGACGTTAAGGTTCTTGTAAGCGAAGGTGCTGTAGGAAAGCCCATAGCCGAAGGGAAACAAGGGCTTGATTCCGGACTTGTCGAAGTGGCGATAGCCGACGAAGATGCCCTCGCTGTAAGCGACTTTGTCCTCGCCGGGGTGCGGGTAGTAGCTATCGTGGACGGCGTTATCCTCCCAGCGCCGTTCCATCGAGATCGGGAGCCGGCCCGAGGGATTGTAGTCACCGAACAGGAGCTGCGCCAGGGCGGCGCCGCCTTGCTGGCCGGAGTACCAGGACTGGAAGAGTGCGGGAACCTGATCCACCCAGGCAGACATATCCACCCCGCCGCCTGCGGTCATCACGACGATAGTCTTCTGGTTGGCGGCAGCGATCTGCCGGATAAGTTCGTCCTGGCCGGGAGGCAGTTCGAAGGTACGGTCGGCGCTCTCGCCCTCGATGGCGGAATCGAATCCCGCGGCCACGATCACAGCGTCAGAATGCGAAGCCAGGGACTTAGCGTCCGCGCTGACCAGGGTTTCGGGACGCACGATGCCGAGCCGGAGTCTGCGGCGTCCCCATTTGCCATGGAGAAACCAATCCAGCTCGACCTGGTGCGCGCCGGCCGTGAGGTTGAGGGTCGCCTGTCCGAGAAAAGCGTACGCGTCCTTCCAGTCATCGAGGATGATCTTCCTGTCGACCAGAAGCCGGTACCCGCCATTTTCGCCCGGTCCCTGCACGAAGAGGACGTAATTGCCGGGCGTGGCCGGCGTATAGTAACCGGTCCAGCGGGCGGAAACGTCGGAGGTTGGTTCGTCCCCGTTGAGGCTGGTGTCGTAGTCCACGAATTTGTCAACCCGCGTTACCGAGGGCGCTCCGCTGAGTCCTTGGTTTCGGAAGAATTCAGCCTTCAGCCCGGGTTGGCTACCCTGTGCCTCGGTGGTGAACTTTGTGGCTTTAGCCATTTCCTCGAACGTGGGCAGACCGCGGGCATAGTAGACCTTGGCTGAGGAACCAAGATACCTGGCCACTCCTTCAAAGTAACTGACAGGGGTGAAGGGCTTCACCTCGGCGCTGCCGCCGCCGACGGGATCGGCGGGATAGGCAGCAGGGCCGACGATGGTAATGGACTTCACGCGGTCCCTATTCAGCGGCAGCAGGTTGCCCTCATTCTTCAGCAGAACCATACTGGAGCGAGCCGCTTCGAGAGAGACCTCGTTCCCTTCGGGATTCCAGCGGGGTACGGACAGGTCGGCCTGATCGTGATCGAGCCAGCCGAAGCGGACGGCCACCCGCAGAATGCGGCGCACCTTGTCATCAATGGTTGCCTCGGTGACCTTGCCGGAACCAATGGCGGGCAGCAGAGTGGCGCGGTTCATGTGGTCGCCGGCGGGCATTTCAAGATCGAGACCGCCGTTGGCGGCAGCAATGCCGTCGTAGGTTGAGGTCCAGTCGGACATCATGATTCCGTCAAAGCCCCAGTCCTTTTTGGCGACGTCGGTATTAAGGTAGCCGTTCTGGGTCATGTGGACGCCATTGGTGAGGTTATAGGAGTCCATGATGGCGCCGACGTGCGCCTCTCTGACAGCAGCCTCGAAAGCGGGCAGGTAAATCTCGCGCATGGTGCGCTCATCGATCACGGAATTCATGTTGTGGCGGTCATACTCCTGGTTGTTTCCCATGAAGTGCTTGACGGTGGCGCTGACACCCTGGCTCTGCAGGCCTTCGATATAGGCCACGTCGATGCGGGCATCGAGGAATGGGTCTTCTCCGAAGTACTCGAAATCTCGGCCACACAGGGGGGCGCGGTAGATGTTGACCCCGGGGCCGAGCAGGAAGTGGACGCCGCGGGCCCGCGCGTCCTGCCCCAGAACCTGCCCCAGCTTGCGGGCGAGGCCAGGGTCCCAGGTGGCGGCCAGCGCAACCCCGCCGAAGGCCGTTGAGGGGCCGTAGTTTCTGACTCCCAGGGGGCCGTCGGCCATCTTCAAGCGGGGCAAGCCGATATGGTCGATGTTGCGGATGTAGAAATCGTCGACTCCACCCAGCAGGTCAATCTTTTCGTCCAGAGAGAGTTGCTTGAGCAATCCATCCACCCGGGCTTCCACCTGGGCCGCCGACGGGGGCGCGGTCTGGGCAAGGAGAGGCGTGAGGCATAACAGAGTGATCAGTGCGAGGCGGCGAAATGGGCGCGACATTGACGACCTCCTTGGAAGGCGCTCAGGGGGCTGAAGCCCGGTTCAGGAAGTCTCTTAACGCAACCCTGAACCGTTGCTCCAGCCAAAACCGGACTCTCTCCCGCATCGGATCGGCTACGAAGCCTCAGTCCTCGGACGAACCGCCGGCGGGCGAGACGCCCGCTCGACGGCCGGCCAGCACCTTTCGACGGCGCTGAGGGCGGCAGCACGGCGCTAGCGATTGTCGGCTACTCAACGCTGCACTCTGCCCGAGCCGCCACCCTTGAGGAGCGCCTCCACCTCATCCACGCTGGAGCGGCTGAAGTCCCCCGGGACAGAGTGTTTCAGGCACCCGGCGGCGGCGGCGAATTCGAGGGCTTCCTGGTGCGTAGGCAGCACCTGAAATCCGTAGATCAGGCCCGCGGCAAAACTGTCGCCGCTGCCGACTCGATCCACAATGTGGGTGATTTCATAGTGGCGGCTTAGGTAAAACTTTTCGCGATCGTTGAGGCACGCAGACCAGCCGTTGTGCGAGGCGCTGCGGGATTCGCGTAAGGTGACGGCGATGGCCTTGAGGTTCGCGTACTGAGTCAGCACCTTGGCGGTCAGCGCCTGGTACTGAGCATGATCGAGCTGGCCGGATTGAACGTCCACCTCCGCCTGCATGCCCAGCGCCATCTGCACGTCTTCTTCGTTCGCGATGACGAGGTCGACGTGCCGGACCAACTCGGGCATAACTTCGGTGGCGGGCTTGCCCCACCTCCAGAGATTCTTGCGGTAGTTGAGATCACAGGAAACGGTAACTCCGAGTTCCCGGGCGCGGCCGACCGCCTCCATGGCGAGATCCGCAGCGGAGGAGCTGAGGGCAGGTGTGATTCCGGTGAGGTGAAACCACAACGCCCCATCCAGGATTTCGTTCCAATTCAGGGAGCCGGGCTTGGCCAAGGCAATTGCGCTGCCGTCGCGATCATAGACCACCTTGGAGGGGCGCTGGTTGGCTCCGGTTTCGATGAAGTAGATCCCCATGCGCCCTTTGCCGCGAACGATCTTCGAGGTATCGACGCCGAAACGCCGCAGTTCGGCGATGGCGGCCTCGGCCAGGGGGTTCTTCTCCGGCAGGACGGTGACGTAGGCCGAGGGCAAACCGAATTGCGCGAGTGCCACCGCCACATTGGCTTCGCCGCCGCCAAAGGAGGCAACAAATTCAGGGCTCTGGAGGAAGCGTTCAAGACCGGGAGGAGCGAGCCGCAGCATGATCTCGCCGAAGGTTAGGGTGGCTCTCCTCATCGCGAAGAATCAGGCAATCGGGGGAATGGTAGTAAAAACAGAGGGCAGGCGCAACGTTTGTAGCGCCTGCCCCGATTTGCGAGTCCTTCAACTCAGAATGAGAATCTCAGCCCGAATTGAATGAGGCGAGGAAGGTTAACTGTGTTTGAGACGATTCCGAAGGTCGAACCCCCAAAGGTTCCATTCGGTGGCCCGAATTGCGGGCGATTAAAGATGTTAAAGAACTCGGTTCGGAACTCAATGTTCATTCTGTCCTCAGGACCGAAATATGTTCTCTTGAACAAAGCAAAGTCCCAATTGTTAACGCCTTCCTGTCGCAACGTGGCGTCGACACGGGACTCATCACCAAAACCCCAGGCCGGAGCCGGACCAAAACAACTCGTATTGAACCATTCGCCCAGCTTGGATGAGGGGCTGCCCGAGATCGACTTGTCGCACCCCGCAACTACGTTCGGCCTGAGCGTACCGGTGCCCAACCCCAAAGCGGTCAGGGAGTTGCCCGAACCGGAGCTGATCTTCACGGGGAAGCCACGCTGGAAGGTGGTAACACCGTCTACGCCCCAGCCCGAGACCAGTCCGTTCTTAAAACCGGTAAGGTCGTTGGCATACTTCTTACCGCGACCGAAGGGCAGATCGAGCACGTAGCTGATCACCAAACGCTGCGACACATCCTGCGAGGACAGGGAGCGGTCAGCAGCCAGATTGTTCCAGTCCTGAATGCTTCCCACACCTCCGCTGGTTCCACCCTCCAACCAGGAGGTAAGGGTATCCGTGTCGGACATGAGCTTGGCGTTGGTATACGCCACCAGCAGGGTGCCTCCGCCTTGGAATCGTCTTGTCAATGTCGCCTGAAAGGCGTTGTAGCTGCTTCCGCAGCAACCGTAGCCGTTAAGGTTCAAGCCCGCATATTGGGGGTACGGACGGTCGAGCTGGCCCTGGATGAGGGTGGTCGGTCCTAAACCACCAGGGAGACTGTTCAGCGGGTTACACAGGGGACATAGAAATGGGTAGTTTGCAGCTGTAACTGGTTTGGCTATATCAGGAGTCTGACCAGCAGCAGCTTGCTGCGCAGCCGTGGCAATAAAGCTATCGGGAATTTGGTTGATGTTGGTATTGAATTGTTCCAGATGCACTCCATGGGAGCCCGCGTAGGCTAAGTCAACAAAGAAGCCTGCGGGTAACTCTCGTTGAATGTCGAGGTTGTATTGCTCCAGGTATCCGTACTTCTGGACCGTGTAACCCGTGGCCGAGAAGTTTGACTGATTGAGAATATACTGAGAGACATTCGGCTGAGGGTTGCGCCCCGGCACCGCAACCAGAGCAGCAGCTGAGTTTTGATTAAAAGGTCCTTGACCGGTGCAACTATAGTTCGCGGCACCCCCAGGTGCAGCCAAGGTGCAGGAGTTTTGATTAAGCGTCGCGCTCGGCGTTAACCCTTTGTCGTTACTGGCAAAGAAGTTAGAAGTGGCGCTGCTCACCGGGTCGACATAAGGGTTAGTGCCGAACGAGACGTAATTCGGAATGAAGAAGATTCCGAATCCGCCTCGAATTACGGTCTTGGGATTTGCCGCGTAGGCGAACCCCAGCCGCGGCATGAATTGAGTTTTTGAAAGTGGCAGGTTATTGCGGCTCGAGTTGACGCCCGTCTTTACCAAGAACAGATCGCCAGCACAAGTACCCCCCGTGCCACCGCATCCCGTCACCGACTGATTGGCCGCCTTGGGATCAAAGTACGTCATCTTGTCGTAGCGCTCTGACCAGGGCCCCTGCAATTCATAGCGGAGACCCAAATTCAGAGTCAGGTTCGGCCGTACCTTCCAGTTGTCGCCGAAGTAGAGAGCCCGGTAAGTCTGCTTGCCGGAAACTGGGCCCGAAATCACCAGTGAACCGGTAGTCTGGTTGCCGAACTGGGCGCCCTGCCCCAAACCGAATCCGAGTAGGAAGTCAGCGAAATCCACCCCGCCCGTGGCGCCAGCGAAATTCCGTGCCAAGCTCTGCGTCCAAGACCCGTTGAACGAGATGAGGCCCCCACCAGTGTTGGTCTGGAGGTAGTTGTCATAGCCCATCTCGAGCTGGCCGCCCCAGTTGAGGGTGTGCTTGCCCCGTATCATCGTAACTTGGGGGGATAGGTTCCACTGAGTGTTGTGATCGGCAATGGCGCTCTGGCCCTGACTACAAGTAACCGTGGGATCACTGATCGCGAAGCATGGGGTCAGGGGCGTGCGCTCGAGAGAAGGCACCACCGGGGTATAAGCAGCGGGCCAGCCCTCCTGGGTAAAGTCGAATCCAGAATTGATCGGGTTACGAATGTAGTTAAACCTGCTGCCGCTGAGATTGACGTCCACGATGGTGGTCGGAGTTATGGCGATGTTGTAACCGGCCGCCGCAGAGTAGCTCTTGCTATTCTCCTGGCAGCGATCTTTGCAAAGACCGGTGCCGAAGGGGTCCTGCGCCAAGCTGAGCAGCTTCCATTGGGAGTAACGGCCAAAGATACGCTGCCGGGAGCTGATGTTCTGGTCGCCCCGCACTACGTATTCGTCGATGTCGCCACCAGTGCTTGTTGCCTTAACGAAATTGAAGGCACCCGTCGCATTGGGCAGAGGCAGGTACTTCAGGAGGAAGTTGGAGGTTGAGTTGATGCGACCCGCTGGGATTATGTTGCCGGGGAATGCAGCGCGAGGGCATGCGACGCTCGCATTAGCACAAGTTACAGGATTTACGGAGAGCGGATCGTAGATCGTGACCGGGGCAGCCGAGAAGTCACCTGTCCGTTCAGCCGCCGTCGGAACGTTGGTAGAAAATACCGTGCCCGACCGTAGTCGAAAACCCTCGTAACTGCCGAAGATGAAGGTCTTGTCTTTGATGATTGCGCCACCGACGGCACCGCCGAACTGATTCTGCGTGAAGGGGGGCGGCGTGTTCGAATGGCCGGTAGAGAGTTCCTGCTTCTTGTTGAAATATTCGTTCGCGTTGAAGACCTTGTTGCGCAAATATTCGTAAGCGCTTCCGTGCCACACATTGGTTCCGGATTTTGTGCTGAGGTTGATGATTCCGCCAGCGAACTTGCCCCATTCCGGACCCAGGTTGTTGTACTGCACCTTGAACTCCGTAATCGAGTCCTGGGTGGGAACCAGCAGGGGCAGGTTGATGTAGCCCACGTTCAGGGGTTGACCGTCCAGGTACTCCGCAGCCTCGTTGGCAAAGGCGCCGCCAATTTGGTAGTTGGCGAAGTCGAACGGGTTCTTGCCGACCACGGTGCCAATTGTGTTTCCCTGCGGAACGACAGATGGGGTAATGGTGGTGAGGTTATATATGTTTCTGCCGTTCAGCGGCAGTTCGTTGGCCTTGCGCTGATCGACCACCTGACCGAGGGAGGAGGTTTCGGTCTGGAGCAACGGTGTTTCCGACGTGACTTCGACAGTTTCGCTGACCTGGCCGACGGCGAGAAGGGCGTCAATCTTGGCGGTCTGGTTCACCTGTACAACAACGCTGGACCGGGTGAAGTGTTTGAATCCCTGTTTCTCGACCTCAATCCGGTATTCGCCCGGAATCAGGTTCACGAAGTTGTAGAGTCCATCGGCCCCGGTTGGTTGCGTGCGCTTGTCCCCGGTTCCGACGTTGGTCAAGGTTACCTGCGCATCGGAAACCGCCGCGCCGGTGGGATCGGTGACCGCCCCTGTGATCGAGCCGTAGGTGGCCTGCCCCTCGAGGAAGGGGCTGAAGCAGAGAACCAGCGCTACACAAAGAACCAGCGTCCAGAACTGACGAGACAGCATGTGCACCCCCCAAATTTCGGTGTGAACAGGTTGAGGTGCCCGCCCCCCGAGGACCTCCTCGGGCCGCGCACCCTGAGCCTCCGGAACTACCCCGCCATGTATTTCAGAATACCCCGCTAGGTAAACGTTAATCTCACAAAGGTGCCATCCAAATCATGAGTGCAGTAAATCGATATTGCGAGTGGTTTATTGCTTTTGTCACACCACGCGCGTAGTTGTCAAGAAATAAATGGACAAGGTGCTACGCAAAGCAAGAATGGGGAGCCTTTGCCAATGTTCGTCCTGAGCTCCTAGTATGCTGACGGACAGCAAAAGCGGCAGCGATTTGTGATTTTTCATAGAAATTCGTTTTTTGGAAGTCAGTTTTTGCGTGGAATACATTTCTTGGAATGACAGGCGAGAGGGAATCCATTTTTCAGGAAACCCGAGGTGCTATCCGGAGATGACAAACAAGTGAAGATCGTTGGCTTGAAGACCGCCGTGGTCGAAGGCAACTTCGACTGGACTTTTGTTCTGGTTGAAACAGATGAAGGAATCCGTGGCCTGGGCGAGTGCTTCTTCGCTCCCGGTCTGACCTCGATGCTTCGTGCGCTGGCGCCGGTGATTCAGGGAGAGGACCCGCGGGACATCCGCCGGTTGTTTCGCAAACTGCAGCTGGCGACTTCGGGAGCCGGTTCGGTAGCCGGGATCGTGTACAACGCGATCAGCGGCATCGAGGCGGCCCTCTGGGACGTGCTAGGGCAATGGCTGGAGGTTCCCATTTATCGCCTGCTGGGAGGCAAGTTCCGCGACCGGATTCGCGTCTACGCGGACTGCCACGGAGGCGAAGCTCTGGAGAGCCTGGATGCGGTGCTCCGCTCGCGCCCGCCTTCCTGGACGGCTGAGGCTCCCGCTCACGTTCCGCGGGATTACTTCGGCGAGTCCGACCAAGCGCCCTCGTCACCGGAGGACTACCGCAAACAGGCCCTCACCATGCGAGCCAGGGGCTACACTGCGTTGAAGTTCGATCTGGACGTACCCGGCACAGAAGGGTCGGATCCCTACAACCGGTGCCTCACGAGTCGGGCGATTGACCGGATGGTCGAACTTCTGGGTGCGGCACGAGAAGCGGTCGGGAGGGACACGGACCTGGCAGTCGACTGCCACTGGCGGTACAGCGTGAGCGATGTGGTCAGGGTGGCGCGTGAACTCGAACCTTTCCGGCTGCTGTGGCTGGAGGACCCAGTGCCCCCAGGCAACACTGGGGCACTGCGAGCGGTGAGTTCCCGGATCAATATCCCGGTGGCCACTGGGGAGAACCTCTATTTATTCGACGGATTTCGCGACCTTCTCCAGACGCATGCGCTGGGTATTGCGACTCCCGATCTGCAGAAGGTCGGGGGCTTGTCGGTGGCCTGCCAGATTGCAGAATTCGCGGACGGACAAGCCATTCCGCTGGCGCCGCACAATATCAGTAGTCCGGTGGGCACTCTCACTTCGGCACATTTCTGCGCGGCCATTCCGAATTTCCTGGCACTGGAATTTCATGCCGCCCAGGTGCCTTTCTGGGACGACCTGGTTGAAGGCCTGGAGAAGCCGCTCATCCGCAATGGATTCATCCGCCTGCCTGAGAAGCCTGGCCTGGGAGTGAGACTGAACCAGGAGGTTGCCCGCAGATACGCCCGCAAAGGAGAGCCATTTTTTTGATGGGCGCCACTGCGGGGATATGCTAGCCAGTTCAGGAGATGAGGAAGTTCTGAATTGCTGAAGACAGCCGTCATGGTATTCGCGCTGGCAGCGGTTTTGTTCGCGGCGCTGGCAGCTCCGGTCCTGGAAATGAAGCCGCGGGCGGGGCTGGACTTCATCCTGCGGAATTCGCCCACCCCGCAGAAGTACCTGATTGAGACCATGCCGGGCGGCGTGGCCCTTCTGGACTACAACCGCGACGGGTTGCTGGACATCTTCCTGGTGAATGGGGGAAGGGTCACCAGCCCGATGCAGATTCCGGAGAACTTTGATCGCAGCGACCCGCTGTACTGGAACCGCCTGTATCGGCAGAACAAAGACGGGACGTTCACCGACGTCACTAAACAGGCGGGACTGGCGAACGCAGGCGAGGGAAACTACGGCATGGGAGTAGCGATCGGCGACTACGACAACGATGGCTACCCGGATATCTACGTGACAAACTACGGGAAGAACACTCTCTACCACAACAATGGGGACGGCACCTTCACGGACGTAACCGAGAAGGCGGGGGTGGCGGCGGGAGGCTGGTCGGTCTCCGCTGGATTCTTTGACTATGACAACGACGGCAAGCTGGATTTGTTCGTGACCCGCTACATGGACTGGGACACGAAACACAGCAAGACCTGCGGGGGCGAGTGGCATACCTACTGTCCGCCGGAGGAGTTTCCCGCCACGACGAGCATTCTGTATCACAACCGCGGCGACGGCAGCTTCGAGGATGTCAGCCAGAAGTCGGGCATTGCCTCCAAGAAAGGACGCGGGCTGGGCGTGGCCTTCGCTGATTATGACGACGACGGGTTTACTGATGTTTTCGTGGCCAACGACGGCATGCAGCAGTTTCTGTTTCACAACAATGGCGACGGGACTTTCAAGGAGGTGGGCATGGAGGCGGGTGCGGCGCTTTCCGAGGACGGCAGGCGGCTTTCTGGCATGGGAGTGGTCTTTCAGGACTATGACAACGACGGGCGCCCGGACATCATCGTGACGGAACTGCCGCGGGAGATCTATGGGGTCTATCACAACGAGGGAAAGGGCACCTTCAGCTACCAGAGTCTGGAAACGGGGCTGGGTATGCTGACCAGCGGAAGCTCCGGGTGGGGAGTGGGCCTGGAGGACTTCGACAATGACGGGTGGAAAGATTTGTTTGTGGCGCAGGGCCACGTGCTCGACAATGTGGAACAGATTGACCCGTCGCTTCATTACAAGGAACTTCCCTTGCTGGCGATGAATCATCAGGGACGTTTCGAACGCACCGATCCCGGCCTGACTGCGCCGGTGGCCGGACGCGGAGCGGCGTTTGGCGATCTGAATAATGACGGCTGGCAGGACGTGGTGATGACCGTGTTGGGCGAAAAACCAGTGGTCTTGCTCAACCCCGGCGGCAAGAATCATTGGCTGGTGGTAAACCTTAGAGGTACGCGTAGCAACCGGGACGGACTGGGGGCGCGTGTGCGGGTGAACGCACAAACCCGATTTGCGACCACGTCGGGAAGTTATTCCTCGGCCAGCGACAAGCGGCTGCACTTCGGTCTGGGATCGGCGCAGACGGCCAAGGTTGAGGTCGACTGGCCTTCGGGCGTGCATCAGACTTTGAGTGATGTTCACGCCGACCAGTTCCTGGACGTAACCGAACCGGAGAAACCGTGATCCGAGCCCTGGTTCTCCTGTTTCTTGCCTGGCAAAGCCCGTCTCCGGAGGCGTTGCAACACATGCAGGCGGGTGCCGAGGCGGAGAAAAACAGGCACTTCGACGTGGCCATTGCGGAATACCGGAAAGTCACCGAGCTTGAACCGACGCTGGCTGCCGGCTTTGTGAGCCTGGGACAGGCATATCTCGAGAACCATGACTATGGCGGGGCAATCGTTCCGCTGAAGCAGGCAGTGACGCTCAGTCCCGAACTGCGCCCGGCGCATCAGTTGCTGGGTTACGCGTTGCTGGCCGAGGGCTATGCGGCGCAGGCGATTCCTCACCTGGAGAAGGCGCAGGACACAGCGGCTCTGGGAATCGCCCAGTTGGAGACGGGGGATTTCGCGGGCGCGGTACCGAACTTGCAGGCGGCCTTGAGCCAACGTCCCAATGATCCCGACCTGCTTTACTATTTCGGCCGGGCCAGCGGGCTGCTTTCCAAGCAATCGATCGACACCCTTCTCGCCGCGTATCCAGACTCGGCGCGAGCCCACCAGGCCATGGCAGAGAACTACTACATCCTTCGCCAGATGCCACAGGCGGAAAAGGAATTCCTGGAAGCCATCCGGCAGCGGCCGGACATTCCGAAGCTTCACCTGGAGCTGGGCCTGGTGTACGCAGGCTCTGCCCAGTGGCCAAAGGCGGAGGAGGCGTTTCGCGCGGAGACGAAATTGCAACCGGGAAACGCCGAGGCTGCGTACCGGCTCGGCAACGCACTTCTGCAGCAAGGCAAAACGCGGGAGGGGCGGGCCGAGTTGATACGCTCCGACAAGCTGCAGCCGGAGATGCCGGAAACGCTCTACGCTCTGGGCAAGGCCGACTCGCTTGAGGGAGACGCCACCGCCGCGGAGAAGGCGTGGAAAAAAGTAATCGAACTGGAGCAAACAAGCCGGTTGACCGCACAGGCCCATTTCGCGCTGGCCGGGCTCTATCGTAAACAGGGAAAAGCGGACGCGGCACAGCAAGAGATGGAAGCGTTCAAGAAGCTCGAGAAAACCTCGACTCCTCCCGAAGCACCGCAGCAGTAGACCGCATAGTTCGTGTGCCTTGGCGTGCTTGGTGCGGGAAAAGGAGCGAGCCCCACTCGGCACGAAGTTACGCGAAGGGAAGGGGGCGTTCCTTGATTGTGTGCTGCCCAATGATTGCACCATGAACAAATTGAAGGTCCTGGGAAAAATCGTCGACTCGGGCCTGGTGGCCGTGATTCGCGCTACGAGTTCCGAGCAAGCGGCGCGAATCGCCGAAGCTTGTGCGCAAGGGGGCGTGGCAGCGGTCGAGATCACGTTCACCGTGCCGGGAGCCGCGAACCTGATCGCCGAGCTTTCCCGGGGTTTCACCGGCGGCCAGATCCTGATCGGTGCCGGGACCGTGCTCGACGCGGAGACGGCGCGGGCGGCGATTCTGTCCGGCGCCCAGTTTGTGGTGGGGCCCAGCCTGAACTCCCAGGCGGCGCGGCTCTGCAACCGCTATCAAGTGCCCTATATCCCGGGCGCGGGCACGGTGACCGAGATCGTCGAAGCGATGGAGTGCGGGGCCGATATCGTGAAGGTTTTCCCGGGAGAGACCTTGGGCCCCGACTTCGTGAAGGCGGTGCGTGGCCCGCTGCCTCAGGCGTCGCTCATGCCGACCGGAGGAGTGTCCCTGGAGAACGTCGGCGAGTGGATCCAGGCAGGATGCGTTGCCGTGGGAGTGGGGGGCAATCTGACCGCGGGGGCGAAAAAGGGGGATTTTCAGTCCATCACAGAATTGTCCCGGCAGTTCGTGGCTAAGATCCGCCAGGCACGCGGCCAAGGTTAGGGAATCCCCGACAGGTCGCGATTGTCTTCTCGGCGTAGGAAGGCGCTCGAACTACACAGAACTGCCCTCGAGGACGCCAAGAAAAACCGGAGTGGACTGCGGCTGCGACTCGATCAGAATTTGCTCAACGAGCGTCGCTTTAGGGAAAGGGGTTCTGACGGTGGCCCAGAGATTGTGGAAGACGGACGAGCAGCTTTTTGCGCTTGCGAGAAAGGAGTTGTTCACCTGCCTGCTGGGAGATGTGATGGACAAAATGGGTCTCCAGCACCAGTTTTTGCCACCGCAGATCCACCCGCTCCGGGAGGACATGGTTCTCATCGGGCGGGCGATGCCCGTGCTTTCGGTTGATGTTTTCACCGAGAAGATCGTAGGAACGGCCAATCAGCTGATGGAGAAATCATTCGGGCTGATGCTGGAAGCGCTCGATGATCTCCATCCGAATGAGATCTACATAAATACCGGTTCGTCTCCCCGCCATGCGCTCTGGGGAGAACTCATGAGCACGCGGGCCCGGAAGTTGGGCAGTGGCGGAGCCGTATTGAACGGCTATCTCCGTGACACCAAGGCGATTCTGAAGATGGGCTTCCCGACATTCGCCTGGGGATCGTACGGTCAGGACTCGGCGCCGCGCTACAAGGTGGTCGATTTTCGCATCCCGATTGAGATTGGCGCGGTTCGGGTGCGGCCGGGTGACTACCTGTTCGGGGATGTCGACGGAGTGTGTGTGATTCCCCTGGAGGCGGCGCCTGAGGCGTTTACCAAGGCGGTCGAGAAGGCGCGCGGCGAAAAACGGGTGAAAAAGGCGCTGGAGGCGGGGAGCAGTGCGGTAGCCGCATTCGAGAAGCACGGCATCATGTAGAATACCCGGCCCAGGCGAAGGACCTTGGCATGATTACCATCGACCTTTCCGGCAAGATCATCCTGCTCACCGGTGCCATGGGCGCGATTGCCGAACACATGGTGCGCAAACTGTCGGCGGCCGGCGCAACCCTGGTTCTGCTCGATCTCAAACCCGCCGAGCAGGCGTTGCCCTTGCTGAAGCAATGGCAAGTTTCCTCTCACTCCTACGTCTACCATTCCATCGACATTACGGACTCCGCAAATCTAACCAGCGTCGTCGATCAATCGTTCGCGCGCTTTCCTGCCCTGGATACCGTGCTCGGTCATGCCGGTGGCTGTGGCCTGCATCCCTTTGCCACTACATCCGAAGCCGACTTCGAGCGCATCTTCCGCTTCAATTTTCTGGCGCAGACTTACCTGACCCGTGCTGTCTTTGCCCAATGGATGGCGCGCAAGATTCCGGGTCACTTGATTTTGACCTCGTCGTACGTGGCCAGGGTTCCGCACACACTGATCCCTTCGTATGCCTCCGCCAAGGCAGCCCTGGAAAATTTCGCACGCTGCATGGCATTGGAATATGCCGCCACGGGGATTCGGGTGAACGTGGTATCTCCAGGAAATGTTGCGGCCGGCAGTTCCCTGAAGGTATTCGAAGAGGACCCGGCGTACCGGGAATTTGTGCTGCGTGTTTCTCTGGGAAAGCGGAACACCCCGGAATCCATCGCGGATGCCTTCGTCTTCCTGTGTTCTCCCCTGGCCGCCGAGATCAACGGGCAGATTCTCAGCCCGGATTACGGCGGCGGAATTGGGAACCGTTTATGAAAGTCGGCGTTGGGTTGTACCGGCACATGCTGACGCCGGACTACTATGCGTTCGCCCGGCAGGCAGGCGCGACCCACGTGGTCATTCACCTGGTGGATTACTTCAAACAGGGTTCATCGAATCCCCGGAACAATCAGCCCACGGGCGGGAAGTACGAAGGTTGGGGGGTCGCGGGCGATCCCAAGAAGTTGTGGACCGTAACCGAACTGACGACTCTGCGCAAAGCGATCGAGGCCGCCGGCCTGGTGCTGGCGGCCATCGAGAACCTGGATCCGGCGCACTGGCACGACATTCTGCTTGACGGCCCGCAACGGCCACAACAGATTGAGAACGTGAAGACGATCATCCGCCGCCTGGGGGAAGCCGGAATCCCGGTTCTCGGATACAACTTCAGTCTTGCCGGCGTGTCAGGACGCGTGACATCCCCGGGCCGGGGTGGGGCGATCACGGTCGGCATGGATGGGCCGGCAGACGATGTGCCTATTCCCAATGGCATGGTGTGGAACATGATCTACGATCCCGAGGCGCCTGCCGGATCATTGTCCTCGATTACGCACCAGGAGTTGTGGCGCCGGCTGCAAGGCTTTCTCGAGGACGTAATCCCGGTTGCCGAGCAGGCCGGAGTCCGCCTGGCAGCGCATCCCGATGATCCTCCCATGCCCACCCTGCGCCGGCAACCCAGGCTCGTCTATCAACCGTATATGTACCAGCGGCTTATTGATCTCGTACCCAGTCCGAGTAACGCCCTGGAACTCTGTGTCGGCACCATTGCCGAGATGACCGAGGGCAACGCCTACGAGGCGGTCGATCAGTACAGCCGCCAGGGCAAGATCGCATATCTTCACCTTCGTAACGTCCTCGGCAAAGTGCCGCACTACCGCGAGACGTTCATCGACGAAGGCGATGTGGACATGGTTCGTATCCTGTCCATCCTGCAACACAACCATTTCGACGGCGTCATCATTCCGGACCACACTCCGCAGATGACGTGTGCCGCACCCTGGCACGCGGGCATGGCGCACACGCTGGGCTTTATCCTGGCGGCCAAAGCATGGCTCGCGTCTCCTGCCGCGCAGCAGGTCGAAGAAAACCGGCAGTTCCGAGGTGGGTAACTTTGCCAGCGGCGGATTCTTCACTTCCGAACAAATGGCGTCTGTGGATCGCCGCCAGTGTGGCGGGGCTGGGCGGGTTCCTGTTCGGCTACGACAACATTGTGATCAGCGGTGCGATTCGCTACCTAACCCAATGCTTTCACCTCGACGTGGTCGGCATGGGGTGGGCGGCGGGCTGCGCCCTCATCGGCTGCATCGCGGGTTCGGCGGGTGCAGGCGCGGTCGTGGATCGTGTCGGGCTCAAGAAGGGTTTGTTCCTGTGCGCGGCATGCTTTGCGGCTTCGTCATCCGGCATGTTATTTGCCGGCACGCTAAACCAGTTCGTCTTCTGGAGACTGTTGGGCGGCCTCGGTATCGGCGCGGCTTCGATCATCTCTCCCATGTACATCGCTGAGATTGCCCCCACGCGCCTGCGCGGACGGCTGGTCACGCTCTACCAGCTGGGCATTGTGCTTGGCATTCTGGCCGCAGTATTCGTCAACATGTTAATCCAGCGACTGGGGGACGACGCCTGGAATACGGCGGTGGGCTGGCGGTGGATGTTCTTCGCCGGGGTCGTACCTGCCATCTTTTTCGCGGGCATGATCCTGCCGACTCTGGAGAGTCCACGATGGCTGATGAAAACCGGCGAGCGCGAGGCAGCGTATGAAGTTCTCTGTCGAATAGATGGGGTTCGAGCAGCCGAGCGGGAAGCGAGCGCCATCGAAGCCTCGCTGGCAGTCGAGGAGGGGCACTTCTCGGAGCTGTTCACCACGTTTCGCCGTCCTCTCTTGCTCGGGATCATGCTCGCCGGATTCTCGCAGCTGAGCGGAATCACGCCGCTGTTCTCGTTCTTGCCCGAGATCTTCCGGGCTGCCGGGACGGCGACCACTGACGCTTTCTTCCAGTCGGTGCTGGTCAGCCTGGTTAACCTGACCTTCACCCTGTTCGCGCTCTGGCTGGTGGATCGGGTCGGGCGGAAGACGCTCATCCTTGCAGGAACGGTCACGCAGTGCTTATCCTTCGGCTTGGTAGGCTGGTTCTACCATGCTCACGCTAGCGGCTTGGCGGTGCTGCTGTTGGTGATGACGTTTGTCGCCGGCCACGCCTTCGGGAATGGCGTAGCCTGCTGGGTAATCATTTCCGAAATTTACCCCACCAAAGTGCGTGGCCGCGCCATGTCGATCGCGACCACCGCCCTGTGGCTGGTGGGATACGTCGGCAACCAGAGCTTTCCCCTGATGCAGAAACATTTGGGCAACGACGGCACGTTTTGGTGGTTCAGCTTGGCCGCGCTGGCCAATCTCCTGTGCGTTTTGTGGCTGGTTCCCGAAACCAAGGGACGCTCACTCGAGGAGATCACCGCTTTCTGGACTTCACGACAAAGGGCCGGTCTTCCCGAAATGGCAGGAGCAAGAGAACCGGCCGATTGAGGGACGTTCCGGATTCGGGGAGTTTGTGACCGAGAAATTCGAACTTCCGAGGGTTAACCGCGAGCCAGGAGCGATCGGCCGCCGGGCCTGGTTGAAGTGTGTGGGCTGGGCGGCTGTAGCTGCGGCGATGCCCCGAGCTGCGGCGATGGCAGTGAATCCATTTTGCCGGCAAGCTCGCGCTGGGTCGGGTTCCGGAGCGGCAAGAAATCCGAAGTGGTACGGGTTTAACCTGCTCGAGTACTTCTCCACCAACCCGGACTGGATGAAGTACTTCCCGTACAAGGATGACGGGATGTTTCTGGAGGATGACTTCCGCTGGATTCGCGACTGGGGCTTCAACTGGGTGCGCTTGCCCATGGATTATCGCTTCTGGACGGACCCCCAAGACTTTTTCAAGATTCGGGAGGAGAAGGTCGTCCCCATCGACCGGGCGATTCACCTCGGGGAAAAGTACGGGGTTCACGTGAATGTCTGCCTGCACCGGGCGCCGGGATATTGCATCCTCGACGGCCTGGATGAGGCGCTAACCGGAATTCACATTACCAGAGAGAAGACCAGCGTATTCACCGATGACAAGACCCGGGACGCGTTTGTCTACCAGTGGAGCTTCTTCGCCAAACGGTACAAGGGAATTTCCAGCGAGCGGGTAAGTTTCAACCTGGTTAACGAGCCTTACGATCTGCATGCCGATCCGCAGGTTGCGAACCAGGCCGGGAAGACTCCGGAAGCAACGCGGCGCGAGGCTTCGGAACGCTTCGCCCAACAGTATGCGGAGGTAGCGCGTGCGGCCATTGAGGCCATCCGAAAGCAGGACCCGGAGCGTTTGGTCCTTACTGACGGGCTTGGCGCCGGCAACACGACCATCCCGTCCCTGCTCGACACGGGCATCCTGCAAAGTTGCCACACCTATAGTCCGGTGCAGTTGACCCACTACCAATGCGAGTGGGCTCGAGGGATGTTGACGGGTTCCGAGCCATTGCCTACTTGGCCGCTGAAGGACACGAGCGGAAAGGTGATCTGTGACCGTGCAACTCTCGCCCGCCGCTTTCAGCCTTGGAGAGAGTTGGCCGCGCAGGGCATTCCCATTCATTTTGGGGAGATGGGCTGTTACAAGCACACCCCGCCCCAGGTCGTGCTGGCCTGGTTTCGCGACACCCTGAACGTGCTGGGCGAGCTCAACACGGGCTGGGCGCTGTGGAACTTTCGCGGCCCGTTCGGGGTGCTCGACACGGAGCGGCCGGGGACGACCTACGAGGCGTGGCATGGCCATCAACTCGACCGCCGGCTGCTGAGCCTGCTGCAACAGAAGATGAAGTCGTAGCAGACCGGGACCATGACGTTTCGGAGACGATGCCGGTGAAGACGATTCCAGCTCTCGACTATCAGGACGCGAAGCGGATTGTGGATGCGATCGTGGAAAAGGCGCGGCAACTCCAGAAAGCGGCGGTCATCGCCGTGGCGGACGCTCACGGAGAACTGCTCGCCTTTGCCCGCATGGACGGCGCCCCCATTTCCTCCATTCGCGTGGCTAGGAACAAGGCCTACACCGCGGCGCGCGAGCGCAAGCCCACCCAAGACATTGGCGAGAAGATCCGGCATCCCGACAAGGGCTTTGACATCGCCTTCTATGGCGACCGTCAATTCTGCGGCTGGGGTGGCGGCATTCCCATCTGGAAGGACGGCCAGGTGGTGGGCGCCATCGGCGTGAGTGGACTCTCTTCCGCCGAGGACATGGCTTTGGCGACCGTGGGATTGGAGCTCATGGCCACTGGTAGCGACGCTTGATTCTCCAGGAGGACTCATCGTGAAAGGGAACCGCCGCCGCTCTCAACCTGCCCGGAGATTGCCCGACGGGTTTAGCTTGCTCGCACTGTTGTTCCTGATTTCTGCTCTTTCCGCAACGCGTCTGGAAGCGGCAGAACCATCGAGCCGCTTGATTGACTCGGGGTGGCAATTTCGCGCAGTAGGCGAGGTCGGCAAAGCCGAGCTCAAGGAGTGGCATGCGGCGCAGGTTCCGGGGGTGGTGCAGACCGATCTCTTGCGCCACAAGCTCATCCCGGATCCCTTTTATCGCGACGATGAGTTCCAATTGCAGTGGATCGGACTGACGGATTGGGAGTACCGCACCACGCTGGCGGCGGACGCGACCGCTCTTGCTCACGATCATGTCGACCTGGTGTTTGAGGGCCTGGATACCTTTGCCGACATCTACCTGAACGACCAGGCCGTACTGCATACGGACAACATGTTTCGCCGCTGGCGAATCCCTGCCAAGACCTTGCTGAAGGCCGGCGATAACACGCTGCGGGTGGTGTTCCATTCGGCGGTGATGAAAATGCTCCCCTACGTGAAATCACTGCCCTATGTTCTGCCGGCCATCTCAACCAACAACGGCGGAAACGAAGAAGGGATCGCAACCGCTCCCTACACCCGCAAGGCGCCCTATCAATACGGTTGGGACTGGGGGCCGAGGTTTGTGACCGAAGGGATCTGGCAGCCGGTTCGCCTGGAGACCTGGGATGCGTTACGCATCGAGAATCTCCACGTCCACCAGGTCAAGAGCACCGCCGACGAAGCCAGGGTCATCGCAGAAGTGGAGATCGAAGCCACACGTCCGACCACCGCCATGGTGGCGTTCAGCCACGAGGAATTGTCAGGAACGTCCGGCAACGATGGCACCCAAACTGTGCCCCTGGATGCGGGCATGAATTACGTGGCCTTTCCCATCGTGATCAGCAAGCCTAAGCTCTGGTACCCGCTGGGCTATGGAACGCAAAGCCGCTACCGTTTCTCGGTCACGGTGCGCATCGGACGCGAAGTGGCCGCCCACGCCGACGTGAAGACTGGCCTACGTTCGGTTGAGCTACGCCGGATGCCGGACCCGTGGGGCAAGAGCTTCGCGTTTGTGGTGAACGGAATCCTGGTTTTTGCCAAGGGCGCTGACGTCATCCCCTTTGACAGCTTTCCAAATCGGGTCACCCCGGAGGGCCATCGCAGGATTCTTGAGGCGGCGCGCGACGCGCACATGAACATGTTGCGGGAATGGGGTGGGGGTTACTACGAATCTGACGACTTCTACGACATTTGCGACGAACTGGGGATCCTGGTGTGGCAGGAATTTGCTTTCGGCGGCGACATGGTCCCCGGTGATGTCGCCTTCCAGGACAATGTCCGCCAGGAAGCGATCCAGCAGATCAAGCGGCTCCGCGATCATCCGAGCATCGCCATCTGGTGTGGCAATAACGAAGTGGAGACTGGCTGGTATCACTGGGGAGACCGGCAGGAATTCAAGGAGGCAGTGTCCCCGGCAGTCCGGGAGCGGGTGTGGCAGGACTACGTAATCCTGTTCGCCGACATCATCAAAGGCGCGGTTACAAAGTACGCGGACCCGACGCCGTATTCCCCCAGTTCGCCCAGCGCGAACTTCGAGGAGCCCCCCGATCAGTTCGACAACGGAGACATGCACTACTGGGCGGTCTGGCATCAGCTGGCGCCGGCGAAGGATTATCTGAAGCAGTTTCCACGGTTCATGACTGAGTTCGGGTTTCAATCTTTCCCCGAAATGGCGACGATTCGTTCATTCGCGGAACCGGGAGACCTGGATATCCGGTCGGCTGTTATGCAGGCACACCAGAAGAACAAAGGCGGCAACGAGCGCATCCTGACCTACATGCTGCGCGAGTACCGCGAGCCCAAGGACTTCGAAGCCTTCGTGTATTTGAGCCAGGTGCAGCAGGCCGAGATCATCAAGCTGGGCGCGGAGCACCTGCGCCGCGAGCGGCCGCGAACGATGGGTTCGCTGTACTGGCAATTGAACGACTGCTGGCCGGTCGCTTCCTGGGCGAGCATCGATTACTACGGCCGCTGGAAAGCCTTGCACTACTATGCGCGCCGTTTCTATGACGACGTCCTGATCTCTCCTTACCAGCACGACCACCAGGTCGACGTCTATGTCGTATCCGACAAGCTGCAGCCGCTCTCCGCCAAGATTCGAGTGCGTCTGCTCGACTTTGCCGGCAAGACCTTCCTGGATCAGGCGCAGGGCGTCCAGATCCCGGCTCTCTCCAGCGCTTCCTATCTGAAGCTTCCCCTCAATGATCTGGCCGCGAAAGTGGACCCGCACCGCTCATTCCTGGTGGCCGACCTGGTGGCCGGTGGACAGCTGGTCTCACGCAATTTGGTTTTCTTCGATGTCACGCACAATCTGGAACTTCCGCCTGCTCCCAAGATCGAAAGCAGCATGAGCAAGGCAGAGGGAGGATACAGCCTAACCCTGCGGACCTCCGAACTGGCCAGGAACGTCTACGTCACCTTTGGGGATGTGGAGGTGCAGATGTCAGACAATTACTTCGATCTACTGCCGGGCGAGTCGGCAACGCTCACCCTCAAAACTTCGCGCACTCTGGATGATCTGAAACGCGTGTTGAAGGTCACATCGCTGACGGAAGCGTATAAGCCGGCTACTTACTGAAACAGCCGGTCACCGAGGCTCAATCAGCCGAGGCACTGCCGGACGGGGTTTTCGGAAGGAGTGTGGGGAAGCCAGCAGCTTCCAGTTCACTGCAGAGTTCCCCGACGGAGCGGAAGTGAATTCCGTGAATCCCAATCGCCTGCGCGGCTCGAAGGTTGACCTCGCGGTCGTCGATGAAAAGGGTCTCCGCGGGAGCAACGCCCAGACCCCGCAGGCAGTGTTCATAGATCGCAGGTTCGGGCTTGATCAACCTTACTTCCGCGGAAAACGTCGCCGAATTGACGCGTTTCAGCCAAGCGAAGTTGTCCCGCACGTGCCGAATCATGTCCGCATGCATATTGGATAAAACTGCCGTCTTCATACCCGATGCCGAGAGGTCTTCCAGCCAGGCAATCATGGCGGGCTGGGTACGGCTCCACATGATGACATCTCTCTCGGCCAAATCCTGAAGCTGGCGCAACTGAAGCGGCGTGCCGGCATCTTCGGCGACTTGTTTCCAGTAGAGTTCCCGGGAGAGATCTCCGCGATCGTACCGGTCGCGGTGGCGACTCCAGAGAACTTGGAACCGACCCGGCGGGATACCCAGGATCCGAGCGCTCCCCTCGATGTCCTCTCTGGTAGGCGGGAGGCATAGCACGTTACCGTAGTCGAAAATGACGGCTTTCAGGTTCGGTAGCTTTTCATGGCCGTTGACTGGCATCGGGTCCTCTGTTGGCGTTTTTGAGCGGCGGCCGGGTCGCCGTGCGGATGGCAACCTAGACCGCGCGATCTCCCTTTCCTAGCGCGACTCTTGAGCACACAGAGCGGCGCCGCCGGCGATTCCGGCATCGGCACGGTAGCGTGCCTGCAAAAGCGGGATCTCCTGGCAACGTGAATTGATGCACCATCGCGGCAGGCGGTTGCGGATTTCGGCGAAGAACGGACTCAGCATTCCGGATACACCCCCGCCCATGATGATCACATCGGGATCGAGCAGGTCAATCATGTTGCCCAGCCAGATTGACAGCAGTTCGACGGTTTCGTCGATGGCTTCTTTGGCCACCGGATCACCGGCCGCGCAAGCGCGCCCCACCATCTCGGTGGTCACGTTCTCGATGCTTCCTCCGGCGAGTTCCAGAAGCGCCGCGCCCTGACCGGTTCGTTCGGAGAGCTTGGCGCGAGCCCGCTTGGCAATTGCCGGACCACAGGCGAAGGCCTCGATGCACCCTGGCTTGCCGCATCCGCAGCGCGGACCTCGGAAATCAATGGTATTGTGCCCGCCTTCGCCGGCGGCTCCGGTGCGGCCGTGGTAAACGTGATTGTCGAACACGATGCCGGTTCCAATACCCGTGCCGACGGTGGCGTAGAAGATCTGGCGATAGCCGCGCCCCGCACCCCACCGCGCTTCGGCGAGAGCGGCGGCATTGGCGTCATTGTCGATCCGCACCTTCACCCGGTAGATCTTCTCAACCTCCTGGGACAGAGGGTAATTGCGCCAGCAAGTTACGTTGGGCGGATTGATGACCATACCAGTTGCCGGATCCAAGGGTCCCGGAGCGCAAATCCCAATCCCGCGTATCACCGCCGCAGTCCCCGGATTGCGGTCGAGGAGGGCGTCAATGGCGCTGCGCACGGCGGCCAGTCCGGCGGCGGCGTCCCTATCCGACAACATAGGCTGGCGTACCTGCCGTTGAATCTCACCGACTTGGTCGACCAATCCCGCCGCGACCTTGGTCCCGCCAACATCCACTCCGATGTAAAGTTCGTCTTGGGCGGCCTTGCTCATGCGGTTGCGGTTGTTCTCGAGGTTCTGAAGTCGCAATAGGGAATATAGAGAGAACGGCCAACCGTAGCAACCATGACGATCGCGCCTTTTCGGCGCGCATCAGGCATGGCGGAACTCAGAACCGGACGCGGACGGACGATTGCGGAATATGGCAAAGCGATTCTCCGGTTGTCCCGGCACCTCGGTTCGGATGGCGAACAGCGCTCCCGCGAGGCGATCGCCAGGAGGGGCTTCGACGGTGGCGGTGGTAAGGTAGAGGGTCTTACGGTCGGCATCTCCCCAGGTGCAGGTCGTGATGTTTTGGACCGGCATCTCGACAACGCGATCAATCTGGCCGTCGGGCGCGACCCTGACGATGCATCCTCCAAAGAACCGACAATTCCAGAGATAGCCGTGCGCGTCGACGCAAGAACCATCCGGCAGACCGCGCGGAAAACCTTGGAGGAACGGCCGCCGGTTCCCGATTGAGCCCGTGCCGGGATCATAATCGTGGACCCAGATGGTGTTTTCTAAAGTGTCCGCAAAATAAAAGCGGCGGCTATCAGGGCTCCAGGCGAGAGTGTTCGAGATGCCGATGTCGGCACACCACTGGGTCACGGCGCCGTCCGGGTCGAGGCGATAGAGCCCGCCCTCGCGACCACCGGCGACTCCGGGGGACCCGTCGGGGTTCACGTTGTTGCGCATGGAGCCAAGCCAGAGCGAGCCTCGGGGATCTGCTCTTGCGTCATTGAGGCGGACCTTGGGCCACAGCTTGAGCCGGTACACGGGCTGGCTTCGTTTGTCTGAATGAGGCTCCCACAAAATCACTCCGGAACCGAGAATGACGGCGAGCGTGTCATCCCGGTCTGTCAGCGTAAGCGCGGTCACGGGTTCATCGAAGAGCCAGGTTCGCACGCACAGGTCGGCAGGCGTGAAGCGATGGACCAGGAAGCGGTTGATGTCGGTCCAGTAGGCGGCCGCGTGGGCTGCGTGCCAGACCACCCCTTCGCCGCAAACGTCGCCGGTCGGCGCAACGCACCGCAGCTCTGCGATCATTGGACGCCGATTCCGGCCAGCAGTCCGCCGTCCACCAGATAGTCGCCTCCGGTGCAGAACCCCGCCTTGTCCGACGCCAGGAACGCCGCCAGTTCAGCAACCTCCTCGGGTGTCCCGATACGCTTCAGTGGATGAGCCGCGCCGAAGCGGGCGAAAACTTCTTCCACCGGCAGCTCAGGCGAGAAGTGTGCCGCCGACCGAGCGAGCATCGGGGTGCGGATCGAACCGGGGCTGATGGAATTGACGCGAATGTTATCGGCCGCGTGGTCGAGGGCCAGGGCGCGCGTCAGGGCGTGAATGGCCCCTTTCGAAGTGGCATAGGCCGCGACCCCGCGTTGGCACGCGTGCCCCTGGACGGATGCCACGTTAATGATCGATCCGCCGCCTCGTTTCTTCATCTCCGGGACGCCCAAGTGCGCCAGCAGATAGATGCTGCCGACGTTCACCATCAGGCAGCGGTTCCAGGTGGCAAGATCGGTTTCTACGACCGTGCCGAAGGGATGAATGGCGGCTGCGTTAACGATGATATCGAGGCCTCCGCCGCGGGCGACGGTCCCGGCGATCAGCGAGCGCACCGCGTCCGGGTCGGTTACGTCGCAGGTTTCGACCTGCAGGCTCAGTCCGAGATGTGCTGCCTCGTGCGTGAGTTCCTCGTTCGCGGCGGTTTCGATGCCGCACGCAACCACCTTGGCCCCTGCCCAGGCGAAGCGCCTGGCAATCGCACGGCCGATGCCCGTGGTACCTGTGATCAGAGCCACTCGTCCGGCAAACTCATTCATGGGAGGTCAACCCTCAGTCCCTACACTTTGGATTCATTGCCGCGCAATCCGTCCGCACCACCGAGCGCTTCACCCGGCCAGCTCGGGGATCGCACTGCGCAAGCCAAGCATGACGCCGCGCAGTTCGGCCAGTCCCTTCAATCTGCCTATCAGGGAGTAGCCAGGATTGACTGTCTTGTTGATGTCGTCGGCCAGCAAGTGTCCGTGGTCAGGACGCATAGGGACTTCATGATCGGGCCGGCCCTCGCGCCGCCGACGCGCCTCTTCCATCATGATAGCGCGAATCACTCCCACCATATCGGAACTGCCCTCGAGGTGCTCGGCCTCGTGAAACGATCCGTCCGGCTCTCTCCTCACCTGGCGCAGGTGTGCAAAGTGAATGCGGCCGCCAAATTCGCGTGCCATAGCCAGCAGGTCGTTGTCAGCTCGCGCCCCGTAGGACCCGACGCAAAACGTCAATCCGTTCGCGACCGCGTCGCAGCCGGCGAGAATGGCCCGCACATCGTCGGCCTGGGAGACGACTCGGGGCAGGCCAAACAGCGACCATGGCGGATCGTCAGGGTGAATGGCGAGGCGCACGCCGAGTCCTTCGGCAACGGGGATCACGTCACGCAGGAAGGTCACGAGATTGGCCCGCAATTCGGCTGGAGTGACACCTTTGTACTGCGCGATCAGCTGGCGAATCGTTTCCCGGCTGTACGACGCCTCGGCTCCGGGCAGGCCGGCGATGATCGTGAGTTCCAGACCTTCCCGGCGGGCCGTGCTCATGGCATCAAAGCGGGCGCGCGCCGACCGAACCCGGTCTTCGGAGTACTCGTCTTCCGCACCCTCGCGCTTCAGGATGAAAAGATCGTAGGCCGCGAAATCCACGACGTCGAAGCGCAGCGCGTAGGCTGTCGTCGGCAGACGCCATTTCAGATCGGTTCTTGTCCAGTCCACCACCGGCATGAAGTTGTAGCAGATGACCCGAACTCCGGCCTTTGCCACTGCGGCCAGCGTATCCTTCCACGCGCCTATGAACTGCAGGTAAGGTCCCGCGCGAAGCTTGATCGAATTGTGAACGGGGATGCTTTCCACTACACACCACTCGAGGCCCGCAGCGCAGATCTCATCTCGTCGTTTAAGTACGTCGTGCACCGGCCACACTTCGCCGCGGTAGAGATGATGCAGCGCGGACACGATGCCTGTGGCTCCCGCCTGTTTGACGTGATCCAGCGGAATCGGATCAGCCGGCCCAAACCACCGCCAAGTCTGCTTCATATCTGGTTGTTACCCTTGGTTCGAAATCCTGGGCTCAGTCCTGTTTTGCCGGGGATGCACCGCCATCACGCGGGGATTTCGCGGTCCCCGGCACCCGCTCTACAGCTTACGCAGCCAACGTCGCCAGCGTATCCGCCAGCACCAGGGTACCTCGGGCGATGTCTTCCGGCGACGCGTACTCCTCGGGCCGGTGGCTGTAACCGTGGCGGCAGGGAATAAACAGCATGGCCGCCGGGGCGATCCGCGAAATGAAGAGCGAGTCATGGTAAGCACGACTGGTCATGGGAAGAAAACGGAAGCCGTGCTTTTCACAGGCCTGGCGTAACGCGGCTATGATGGCAGGATCGCAAAGGGCAGGTGGGTCGGCATTCAACACTTGGGAATGAATGGTCACCCCCCGGCTTGTCGCCGTCGCGCGACACGCCTGCTCAAGGGTCTGCATCACGCCATCCCGCCGCGGAAGATCGGTATCGCGAATGTCGATGCCGAGGAGTACTCTCGCTGGGATGCTATTGATTGCCCCGGGGAAAACATCACAGAGTCCCACGGTCGCCACCGTGTCGATTGATGTGCTGGATCGCGCCGCGTTCTCCAGCGCCAGGATCAGCTCAGCGGCCGCACACAGCGCATCCCGCCGGTCCGGCATCAGCACGCTACCGGCGTGTCCTGCGGCTCCTTCCACCGTCACTCGCAGGCTGGCCGGGGCCGCAATTCTCTCCACCACGCCGAGCGGCACCTGTTCGCGTTCGAGGACGGGGCCCTGCTCGATGTGCAGTTCCACGAATGCCTTGTAATATCCGTTGGGCAGAGCGACCTGTTCCAGATCTCCACCTATTCCCGCCGTCCTGCGAACTTCGTCTACGGTAGCGCCGTCGGGGTCGGTCAACTTCCTCGCTGCCTCGGCTGACAGCGTTCCCGAGAGCATGCGACTGCCCAGGCATCCGATCCCAAAGCGCGTCGGTTCTTCCGAAGTGAAGAGCAGCAATTCAATCGAGTGTTTGGGCTGAAATCCCGCACGTTGCAGTGCGCGGATTGCCTCCAGCCCGCCCAGCACGCCCACCACTCCGTCGTACTTACCGGCGTTCGGAATGGCATCGATGTGCGATCCGGTCCCCACCACCGACGCTTCCGCATCTGCTCCGCTCCAGCGTGCGAAGGTGTTGCCGACCGGGTCCTGCCGCACCCCGAGTCCTGCCTCCTCGCAACGCGCTTTCAACCACGCCCGCGCCTTCAGGTCAGTGGACGTAAACACCACCCGGGTCACGGCCGGGGCCTCCGCATCGGAGAACGCCGCCAGCGCTTCGATCTCGGAAACCAGCCGCGGCTGATCAATCGCGAGTTTCATGGTTGAGCGGCCGTCAGCGGATGCCGGTTCCAGTCCTTGTAGATGAGATATTTCGCGGGTGTTTTGCCAATCGCACCGAACCACTGCGGACACCAGGGCGCCATCCAAATGAAATCACCTGCCGTCACCGGGTACCACGAGTCGCTCAGCCGGTAAATTCCTCCCCCCTCGAGCATGATCAAGCCATGTTCCATCACGTGCATCTCGACCATCCCGAGCGCGGCTCCGGGTTGATACACCATCGCGTTCACTGCGAAGTCAAAGGCGATTCGGTCGGGCAGCAAACACTTCACCTGCAAATCCGGATCACCATTGAGCGCATGCGACGGAATATCATCTTCGTTGGAGACGAAGGCTGGCGGCGTTTCCACTCCTTTCAGCCCGTGGTAGGGCTTCTCCACCACCACAGCGCGGCTGACCCGGGAGGCGGTGACTCGATGCGGTGTGCCCTGGGGAAAATAGGCGTACCCGCGCGCCCCCAATTCGCTTGCCTTTCCCTCGCATTCGGTTGTGATTGTGCCGTCCATCACGTAGAGGAAGCGTTGGGCAGACGTGGTTCCCAGTTCTCCGCCCGCTTCGAACTCCGCCGTATATTCGGTAAACCGCGCACCTAAAGCCGGTGCGACGTGCACTATGGCAGTGCACGCCTGCATGCCCGGAAGCGGGGTCCGCACAAAAGTATCGGGCGTCAGCAGCACATGATTGCGATGGTGGAAACTTCTCGTCTGGCCGAGTCTATGCACGGGGTGTCCTTGCCTGAAAGGCAGCAGCCGAAGCCAACTGGTCGAGCAGGTGCAGACCGCACTCGATGGCTTTCGCGACATCAGCAACCGCGACCGACTCCGCCGGGTCGTGACTGATTCCGCCGGGCGTTCGCAGCAAGATCATCGCGCTTGGGATCTTCTCGGCAACAATCATGGCATCGTGTCCGGCGCCGCTGACCATACGGTGCGGTTCACAGCCTGCCTTACGGATCGCTTCTTCAATCTGGCCACAAAGAAATGGATCCATCGCCACTGCCTGCTGATCCAGCAAGGTGCGCCAGCGCACGGAGAGCGCGCGCCGTTCCGCAATCTGCCGTGCCCGGAGCGTCAACTCCTCCACGGCGCGAGTCCGGACTTCGTCCCTGCGGTGGCGCACATCCAGCGTCAGCCTGACCTCACCGGCAATGACGTTGGCTGCGCCTGGCCGGGCCTCCACTGCGCCTACGGTTGCGACCAGTCCGGGAACGGTTTTCGCCGCTCCTTCCGCCGCCATAATCCACTCGGCCGCGCCTGCGACCGCGTCGTACCGCAGATCCATGGGAGTGGTCCCGGCGTGGTTGGTCCGGCCCACGAAGGTGAACTCCATGCGGCTCTGGCCGGCGATGGCCTCGACCGTCGCCAGTGGTAACCCCAGTCTCTCCAGCACAGGCCCCTGTTCGATGTGAAACTCGATATATCCGGCAGAATCGTCTGCCAGCGACGCGCCGAGGATCGCGGCAGGATTCAGCCCAAACTCCTCGATTGCCTGCCGCACCGACACGCCCCGCGCGTCCCGTGCCCGCAATAGATCCTCATCGAGCCGCCCCACTAAGGCCCGGCTGCCAATGAACGGCATGCCGAACCGAACGCCTTCTTCGTCTGAGAAACCGACAACTTCAATGGCGTAAGGAAGCTTTCGCCGGCCCAAGCCCCTCAACAATGCGACGGCCAGCACCACCCCGAGAATTCCGTCGTAAGCTCCGGCATTCGGAACCGTATCGAGATGCGAGCCCACCAGTAGGCGTGACGTTGGAGCTTCCACTTCCGTCGGATACAGGGCCCGCAGATTTCCTGCCGCATCCACTCGCACTTTCGCCCCCAGGGCCTCCAACCAGGCGGTGATTTCCTGGTGTACCTGGCGCATCGGCGGCGACAAGAATGTCCGCCGCGTTCCCGCCCGGTGCTCGGAGAACAAAGCCAGCGTGCGGCATCGGGCCATCACCTCTTCCGCGAGATCTGCGCTTGCAGTCGTTTGGAACACGGAAATCCTAGCCCAGTGCATGTCGGGTACGACCCCTTGTCCTAAGCTTCGCGGACAAGCTTTGCGGCCAACCAGCCCGCCACAATAAGTGCGACCAGTACTGGCCAGGCGTAACGATTCCCGTAGGTCGCAACCGGATAGTGATGGCTCAGCATCAGAAAAACCACGGGGACCGCCAGGAACGTGTTGTGTTTGGAGCGCAACTTGGCCTGTGCGCTGAGGGCGGCATTGAATTCCGCGCCGGTTGCGGCCGCCGTGATCATGCTGCGCTGCGCGGGGAGTATGCGGAACCAGACGTTAGCCGTCATGATTGTGCCGAAGATCGCTCCCATGTGGATGTACGCCGCCCGCCCGCTGTACACATGCATCAGCCCCCACGAAACCGCGGCGGTCATCACCAAAGCAAAGAGCAAGAACGCGGCCTGCGACCGCCCCAGTGAGGACCGAACCGCCACGTCATAAACCAGCCAGCCCCCAGCCAGCGCACCCAACCCGATGGCAATTCCTGCGGCTTTGGAAATATCCGCCACGTCCGGGTCGATGAGCCCGCTGCCGAGATAATAGACAAGAACCAGCAGCGCCAGGCCACCGAGCCATGTCATCAGTGCTTCCCAGCGGAACCAGCGCACCCGCTCCGCGCTGACTCCCAGGGATTTCTGCTTTTCGACAGTGTAAAAGCCTCCGCTGTGGACCATCCACACCGACTGAACTGGGTTACTGGCCCCTCTCTCCAGCCTGACGAATTGCCTGTCAAGCCAGGTGAAATAGTAGGTCTGGCCCACCCACATGATCCCAGCGAATACGTGGAACCACCGCAGGCCGAGGTTCAGCCATTCGCCAATGGAAAAACTCACCCTAGCTCCCCCGATACGTGGTATATCCGTTCGCGCTCAGCAGCAGCGGAATATGGAAGTGGGATTCTCCTTCCCGCACCTGAAACGTCACCTCCACCAACGGATACAGCGCCTCAATCTTCAGCCCGGCGAAGTAACTGCCACTGTCGAACACCAGACGATAGACCCCCGGCATCAGATCCCCGGCAGGGAGCAACTGACCGCATCGGCCGTCAGGGTCGGTGTGCGCGGTTTGCAACAACTGCCAGTTGCCCGGTGCCTCTCTCCTCTCCAGTCGCACCGTTACATTGCTCGCCGGCTTGCCGCGAGTCACATCCAGAATGTGGGTCGATACACCTTTCATGGACGGAGCCATCTTTGCAAGCGCAGGTTTGTTATTTTCCGCTGTTCCTCCGCCGCTTCCTGCAACTCAGTGGCCTCCTCATTCCGCAAGCGTCGGCGCAAGATTTCCAGGATTTCGCTCGCGGACTTGCCGCTCGCAAACACGATGAAGACTCGGCTAAATCGCTCTTCGTATTCCCGGTTCGCCTCCCGTAAAGCCGCCTGGACTGCCTCTCCGGAAAAGGCTAGGTTGCGTTGTTCCTGGGCCGACCAGGCGGCTGACTGTGCCGATGCCTCGGGCGGCGCATTTTGCTCCCCGATCCTTGGGTGCCTGGCAAACGCCTCCATCCAGTCCTGCGGCCCCAAGCGGCTCCAAATTTCATCCGAAGCGTTGACCAGGGATCTCTCATCCGTCAGTGGCCGGCGCGCTGCCAACTCCCGCGCCCAGGCTACCGAGCCACAGCAGGCCAGGATATCCCGCACGGCCTCTTCTGGAGTGAGACCGTTCCACCGCGAGAGGATGTCGCTCATGCGCTCCGCCTGCTATCCCTCATCCCCCGCAGAAAATCCGCGACCAGGTTTCCGGTCACTGCCGAGCGATACGCTGCGGTCGACCGAATGTCGTCAATCGGACGGATCTCGCCCACGGCTGTCTGCCGAGCTTTAGACAGCAGGGCAGCCTCGATCGAGTTCCCCCTCAACATGCCTTCCGTCTCCTTCAACCGCAACGGAGTCGGGGCCACACTTCCCACGGCGATACGAATATCTTCGATCAGGCCGTCTGCCATCTGTCCCAGCGCCGCGATCGAGATCTTGGCAATAGCCTGGGCCTGCCGCGGACCCACCTTGCGTGTGTAAGAGAAATACTTCACAAACCGCCTGGCCAGGCATACCGCCCGAATCAATTCCCCGGGTGCAAGCAGGGTCTTCCTGTAGCCGGTGTGAAAGTCGAGGTAGGGGATGCGCCGCTCGCCACCTGCAGATACCAGGATCAAGTCCGCCTCGTAGACAAGCAATGCCGGCAACGAATCAGCGGCCGGCGATGCGTTGGCAATATTTCCCCCCAGAGTTCCGCGATTCTGGTTTGCGATGCCTCCCGTCCAGCGCGCTGCACTCGCCAACAGAGGAAATTCCCGCGCCACCACTGTGCTCTCGCGCAGGTCGGTATACGTACACCCCGAACCGATTTGAATCTCACCCTCCGAGACTTCGATTCGCCGCAGTTCGGGAAGGTTCCACAGGCTCACCAGCTTGCGTGCCGGCAGTTTTCCAGCACCATATTGCACCATAACATCGGTGCCCCCGGCGATGGGCAACCACTCGCCTGGTTGCTCCGCCAGCAGCCAGAGCACAGCCTGCAAGCTGCCGGGCGCCACCAGTTCGTAATCGGCGGGATTGGACCTCATCCCCGGTTCCCCCGAACAGAGGCTTCCGCAACTGCCTCCCAAATCTGGGCATAACCCGTGCACCGGCAGAGATTGCCCGCCAGACCTTCCTGGATGTCGTGGAGGCTGGGCTGGGGATTCTTCTTCAGCAAGGCATAGGCTGCCAAAATCATTCCCGGGGTACAGATGCCGCACTGGGCGCCGCCGCACTCCAGAAAACACTGCTGCAAGGGATGCAACCGTCCGCGCTCCGCCAGTCCTTCGATGGTAACGACCTGGGCTCCCTGCGCCTGCAACACCGGCACCAGGCAACTGTTCACCAGAACCCCATCCAGCAACACCGCACACGATCCGCACTCGCCTTCGCCGCACCCCTCCTTTGTGCCCGTGAGTCCCAGTCTCCCGCGTAACACATCCAGCAGCCTTTCCATGGGGAAGGTTCGGAGGGTGCGGAACTCATCGTTGACCGTGAGCGAGATGTCGCACTGCGCGCGGGGAGCGTTCATCGCACTCCCTGAGCTGGGTTAGAGTCCACTCCGGTTGTGGCGGCTGGGGTTATGCCGCGAAAAATACCCTCGGGGAGCAATGGCAATGAGTCGAACCCGGTTCCGAGCGCATCCGCAACCGCGTTTACCACCGCTGGGGCCGGACCGTCAATCGGCAATTCCCCGATTCCCTTCGCGCCGAAGGCCCCGTGCACGTTTCCCAGTTCTTCGAAGTACACGCGAATCGGCGGCAGGTCGGCGGAGGTCGGCATGATGTAGTTCGTCATTTGCGCGTTCTGCATACGGCCATCTTGCCATACGACCTTTTCATACAGGGCGAATCCGATCCCCTGCGCAACTCCACCGGTGATCTGTCCCCGTGCCAGCACCGGATGCAGAACCCGGCCCACCTCCTGCAATGCGACGAAGTCATCCACGGTGACGCCGTACGCTGTCAGATCCACTGTAACCTCCGCGACATAGATGGCCCAGGAATAGGCTGCGTAGGCTTCGCCCCGGTATTTCGCGTCGTCCCAGAAAATCCCGGAGGGCGGATCGTACCGCGCCCACGACTTCAACCCTCCGCGTTCGGCGACATAGTTTGCACAGGCCGTGCGAAATTCCTCCCGCGAATGCCCCTCCCCCAGCAAACCTGCCCCGATCAATGTCTGCCGCAGGCCGAGCGCAGCGGACTGCACCAGCTTGCCCACCACCATCACCGTGCGCGAGGCCACAGTCGGTCCGCTGTTGGGCACTGCTTCTGTATCCGGCTGCGCAATCTCGACGTCCTCGTAGGGCAGCCCCAAGGTCTCGGCGGCAATCTGGCAAAGCACGGTCTTGGTTCCCTGGCCGAATTCCGTGCTGGAGACCAATACCCGCACGCCGCCGTCGGCGCAGCCTTCCACCCCCACGACGGAGGCCAGATAGCGCTCTCCCGAACCCGTGAAACCTGCTCCGTGCAAGAATGCGGCGAGGCCGATTCCCTTCTTGCTGGAGGACGACATGTTCTGGCTCCGGAAGCGCTCCTTCTTCGCTTCATAGTCGGCGAGAGAAAGGGCTCGCTGCAGAAGCTTGTCGAGAGCGATCGGCTCGGTGATGGTCTGCCCGGTGGTGGTCGACTGACCCGGCTTGAGGAAATTCCGCCGCCGAATCTCCACCGGTGAAATGCCCAGCCTGGCAGCGATGCGATCCATGTGCCGTTCCATGGCAAACAGGCTCTGCGGCGCGCCGAACCCGCGAAACGCCCCATGCGGCGGCGCATTGGTGGCCACAGCCTTCCCGCGGATGCGAACCGACGGCCAGAAATAGGGACCACCCGCATGAATCGTACCCCGCGATAGCACCACGGATGACAATGTCGCGTACGCTCCACCGTCGATGACGAATTCGATTTCTCCGCCCAGGATCTTGCCCTCGCGGGTGACCGCGGTCCGGTGACGGGTCCGCGAAGGATGGCGCTTGCTGGTCGCCAGCATGTCTTCCATGCGGTCGTAGACGATCTTGACCGGCCTGCCTGATTTCATCGCCAGCAATGCGGCGTGACCCGCAATCATCGAGGGATACTCTTCTTTCCCTCCAAACGCTCCTCCCGTCTCGGTTTGTACAACTCGAACTTTGTCCGCGGGCAAGTTACACAGCGTCATCAACGCCTTGTGGACGTAATACGGACATTGCAGCGACCCCCACAACGTAATCCCCCGGTCAAAGCTGGCAATCACGCCGTTGTTCTCGATGTACAGCTGCTCCTGAGCCTCCGTCCGGTATTCTCCTTCCACGATGTAGTCGGCTTTCGCCCAGACCTCGTCCAGGTTGCCTTGTTCGATAAGATAGGTCTTGAAGGTGTTGTCCGATCCCCAGATGATCACTTGCTGGCGCTCGCTCTCCTCGATCGAGAACAATGCCGGGAATGGATCGTACTCGATCTTGACGGACTCCACCGCTTGGGGAAGAAGGTGCCGGTCGGGGTGCGCCAGGAGCAGGATTGGTTCTTCGGGATGGTTAACCATGCGGTCGGCCAGGCAAGGCTGATCGTCCACGATCAGTGCAACACAATTCTTCCCCGGAATATCCTTCGCGGTCACGACCACGAATTCATCCCACGGTATGCCCGGCAGGAACGTGATCTTTCTGATGCTCCCGCGCGGAATCCTGCTGCGCACGGTTCCACCGTATAACGTGCCCGGCAGTGACATGTCATCGATGTACTGCGCACGTCCTGTGACCTTGTCCAGGCCTTCCTTTCTTGGAAGCGGCATCCCGACAATGTGCTTATGGTTCACGTGATTCATTTTGGACCACGCAGGCGCGATCCACCCAGTCACCGGCGAAACTCCCGCCCCACCGCCTCTCGGGAAAACTCTCCCCCATCAAACACCGCCTGACCCCGCAGATACGTTCTTCTCACCACACCTTGCAGAGTCTCGCCCAGATAGGGCGACAGGGGATAACGCTGGTAGAGGCGGTCCTCCGTGACCTTGAATTCAGACTCCGGATCAAAAACCACGAAGTCCGCATCATAACCTGTCGCGATTCGACCCTTTCTCTCGCAACCCGCCAGTCGCGCCGGACCTTCCGCCATCCAACGCGCAACGTCGGCCACAGTGAACCCACGGCGCTGCGCCTCTGTCCATATTACGGACAGAGCCACGGAGAGACTCGCGATACCGCCCCAGGCTGTCCGGAAGTTTCCCTCTTTCAGCTGTTTCAACTCCGGTGGACAGGGCGAATGGTCGGATACCACCAGGTCGATGACCCCCTCGGTCAGGCCCTGCCAGAGCCGTTCGCGATTCGCGTGGCTTCGAATCGGCGGCGCACACTTGCATTGTGTCGCTCCATCCGCAATCTTCTCCGCTTCCAGATGCAGATAGTGGGGGCAGGTCTCTACCGTGACCGCCAACCCTTCTGCCCGTGCCGCCTGCAACATCGTCAAGGCCTGGCCGGTTGCGAGATGTACGATGTGGAGCCGAAATCGATACTCGCGACACAGCGCCAGCATCAGCCGGATCGCGACCAGCTCCGCTTCATCCGGCCGCGATTGCAAGTACGTGGTGTAGCGACGCCAATTGGCATCGGCCAATTGCTGCCCTGCCGCGTCCACGGGCCCCGGAAGTTCGGCATGCACGAGCAGCGGCAGTCCAGTTCGCGCCAGCTGGGGCAGGGCCGCGCGTAGGTCCGATTCGCCGACCATCGTGAATTCCTCGATCCCCGGATGTACCAGGAAACACTTGAATCCCAACACGCCTGCCCGCGCGAGCAGCTCCACCCGTTCCCGGTTGCCCTGGACCAGGCCCCCCCACGCCGCCCAGTCTACGTAGCACTGGCCATTTGCCGCGTGCCGCTTCGCCTCCAGCGCAGCCACATCGGTTGTCGGCGGCACGCAATTCAGTGGCATATCGACCAGCATGGTGTAGCCACCGGCGGAGGCGGCCCGCGTGGCCGTGCGAAAGCCTTCCCAATCGGTTCGGCCCGGCTCGTTGATGTGCACGTGCGAGTCCACCAACCCCGGCAGCAGCGCCGCGTCGCCGAAGTCCATCCTGACGACGTCCGCTGGCACCTCACCCGGCGCCACCACGGCGCGGATCCGTCCCCCCTCCACCAGCACCGCCTGGGGACGGATCCCGGTGCTGGTCACCACCCGGCGCGAGAGAAAAGCCTGTGGCCCCAAGGCAACGCTCCTGCTCGTCCAAGGATGCAAAAGCCTATCCGGAAGTCTTTACGGTTGGCAATCGGTCGAAGGTGTCGAGTGCTGCAATTTTTTAGAACGTTGTTACCTATTTTGCGAATCGGGCTTATACTCCGACCAAAGCCAGCAGCTGCGAAGGGAGTCTAGGTTGACCGATTTGCGCGCGAGTTCGCGGTTGCTCAGACCAGCCTACCGTTAGCGTTTACACCTTTACCGAGTCAGGCACATGGATAATCCCTTCATGGCCCGGGCCATTCAGCTCTCGCTCGACAACGTTCTCTCCGGCCAGGGAGGACCCTTCGGAGCGGTTATCGTGAAGGACGGTCGGATTGTTGCCGAGGGCGTGAACCACGTCACCGCAACCCACGATCCGACAGCTCACGCCGAAATGGCCGCTATCCGCCAGGCCTGCGCCAAGCTGGGCGTCTTCGAACTAAAGGAATGCGAGCTCTATACCTCATGTGAGCCCTGTCCCATGTGTCTTGGCGCGATTTACTGGGCGCGCCTGGCCCGCGTCTATTATGGCAATCTCGCCGCGGATGCCTCCCAGATCGGTTTTGACGATTCTTTCATCTACCACGAATTTGCGCAGTCACCCTCTGTGCGTGCGATTCCCCTGGTCCAGATGATGCGGGAACAGGCCCTGGCAGCCTTCCGCGCTTGGCAGGAAAAGCCCAACAAGATTCCATACTGAACCGCAGATGTCATTCCAATTGAGGACGACGGCTTGATCAACCGTTATTTCCGGCTGGCAGAAAACCAGACCAGCGTACGCCAGGAATTTCTTGGCGGCCTCACCACCTTCGTAACCATGGCCTACATCGTCGTCGTGAATCCAGAAATTCTCTCTCAAGCGGGAATGCCTGTAGACGGGGTTGTCTTCGCGACATGCATTTCGGCGGCGGCGGCCACGCTGGTGATGGGGCTCTTCGCCAACTATCCCATCGCCCTGGCCCCGGGCATGTCGCTCAACGCCTACTTCACTTACTCGGTCTGCCTCAGCATGCACATTCCCTGGCGCACCGCGCTGGCCGTGGTCTTCTTTTCCGGGACAGCCTTCCTGCTGCTGACCGTTACGCGGGTCCGCGAACAGGTCGTGAACGGGATGCCCGCCTGCCTCAAGCACTCGACCGCCGGTGGCATCGGCCTGTTTATCGCCTTTATCGGCATGCGGAACGCCAAGCTCGTCGTGGCCAACTCGGCCACCTACGTGGGCCTGGGCAGTTTTGGCGATCGGGCGGTGCAAACAGCCTGTTTTGGCCTGGCGGTGATGATTGTCCTGATGGCCCGCAAGATCACCGGTTCGATCCTCATCGGCATCCTCGTCACAACTTTTCTTGGTATTGTGCGCGGGATCGCCCCCTGGCCCGCGGGAATCCTTTCTCTGCCACACCCCACCTCCACCCTTCTCCAACTCGATTTCCACAGTGCGCTCCGCCTGGGGTTGCTGGAGATTCTGTTTGCCTTCCTCTTCGTCGATCTCTTCGACAACGTAGGCACCCTGGTCGGCGTCTGTGAGCAAGCAGGATTTAGCAAAGAAGGCAAGATCCCGCGAGTCGGCCGGGCCCTGATCGCAGATGCTATCGGCACTCTTTTTGGCTCGTTAACCGGCACGTCCACCGTCACCAGCTATATAGAAAGTGTGGCGGGCGTGACAGCAGGAGCGCGGACTGGTCTCAGCAATGTCTTTGTTGCCGCATTCTTTCTGGCCGCCATGTTTTGCTCACCGCTGGCCGCCGCCATTCCTGGCTATGCAACCGCCCCGGCATTGATCCTGGTGGGGGCGTTGATGACGCAATCCATCGCTCGCATTGAGTGGCAGGACTTCAGCGAAGCCGTTCCGGCGTTCATCACCATGCTGGCGACGCCCCTCACTTTCAGCATCGCGACCGGCCTTAGCCTAGGGTTGATCTCCTACACAGTGGCTAAAATCGCAGCTGGCAAGATCCGGGACATCAACCTACTCGTGTGGATCCTGACCGCGCTCTTCATCCTGCGCTACCTTTACCTCGGATGGACTTAGGGGCTGCAGGAGGTTTATGGCTGAGGCTGCCGCAATGGCTGAGCGCGATCAATCACCCACTGCGGAAATACGGGAGCGCCCTGCGGAGGCTTCCCCATCGTGATGGCCCAGTGATCAAGCCAGCCGGTTCCTTCCTCTCCGACGTACGTGTCGGGCAGACTGTAGGCCGGATCCCCCAAGGCCTCGCCCAGGGAGACGAAGCGATAACCCCGCTGCCGCATTACATCGAGCAACTCGCCGATATGGTCCGCCTCCAGCTGATTGGCATGAAGCAGCAGAATTTGTCGCGACTCATAACCCATGATCTGCCGCGACAGCTGTTCGGCATAAGCCAACACCGCGTCACTGTGGGATAGATAACTGCGCACCAGGTCCTGTTGCAACGCCGTGTCCCCACGCTTCTTGGCGTCATCATAGACCGGAGCGTACATCCAGTCCCAGGCATCGAGGGTGACTGGAGCAATCCGGTAGCCTCGGTCCGCCAGGAACGCTTCCGCGTCGCGCCGGGTCTGGAGATCCCGGCCTGTGTCCAGGAACGGATGACGGAAATACCGAAGTTTCATGTGGTGTTCCGCCAGCAACAGGCGAATCACGCTCTCGCCCTGTATCACGTCGTCCTCCCAGGCCTTCAATCCCACCTGGTTAAGCGAGGAATGGCTGTAGGTGTGATTGCCCAGTTCGAAACCGAAATCCAGCCACATGCGGAGAGCCCGGATTCGTTCGTCCACCTCGCCGAACTTGTAGAGCTTCTTTTCGTTGACGAAACCGACCACCGGCACCTGCCGGTCGCGCAATGCGGTAAGCAGCTTGGAAGTCATGTCGTTAATTGCCGCGGCCGACATCGCGTTGGCCGCAGCGGCCGGCAAGTCATCGATCGTGATCGCCACCTGGCGATCCGGCTTTCCTGTCGCATCCGACGCGGTCATGGACCGAGGCAAGCAAGTTGCACCCAGGGCGACCAGCAACACACTGACTATTTTCAGTAGCAAGGAGACCTCCGGCTGTACTTCCTAAGGAACAGGGCTTCAGCCCTAGACTGCCAGCAAACGGCCACTACTCCTCATCCTCCAGCCTGCCGCGCAAAACCGTGATCGAAGCCTTCGGCAACGTGTACGTTGTTTGTGGGCCAGCCGTGAGCGTCAGGCCGATAGGTGGCCCGTCCGGATCCGCGTGGCTGTTGATTCCCTCATCCTTCCATTCGTATTGCTCGCTCCCAAAGCTCACGACAGCAACTGGGCCGGAGAAGAAACCTTTCCGCATGGCCTCCGAATTTTCGAACACTACGTGCACTGCATGGGCCTGGGACTCGTCCCGGTTGACCAGCATGACAGACCAGTTCCCGTCCGGGCGATGAACCGCATAGGACGTCACCAACGTATTTCCTTCTTGGTCATGAATGTTGCTCACGGAGGGAAACATGCGGTGCATGCCGGACCGGTGCTGCACCCATTCCAGGTTGATCAAGCGGGCTGCGAAATAGAGCGATGTATATCCGGCAATGTTGTAATCCTTGTCCGCGACAAAGTTCGACCAAGTAGCCCATCCCAGACAGCTGTTCTGCACGGGCTGCGGCTGAATCGGGGAATGGTAGAAGGCTGCGCCTCCGCCTGCGAAGAAGGAACCAACATTGTCCGCCAGCCACAGGGCCGCGAAGATTGTGCTCATGGGACCGGTAAGATTGGCGGCCAGGTGGCTCTCGGTGACCATCAAAGGTACATCTTTCGGCACGCCGTCATCTCTCCACACCTGGAGAATGTGCCTCATGAGTTTCGGTTCGTTATACAGTGTCTTCCAGGTAATGGCGCAGGGCTCGAACGGGTAGTGCTCGAAGGAAACAAAGGCCAGGTCGGAAAGGCCGCCGTGCGTCTTCAGATAGTCCACGAAACGTCCCATCCAGGAAGCCCGACCGCGGGCATCCGGCCACACCTGAATGTCTTCATTGACACCTTCGAAGACGGGACCGCCTAACTTCAGCTTGGGGTCCACCTTGTGAATTGCCGTTGCCCACTGAAGATACAGAGCGCCGTAGTCTTCGGGCATAGCATGTTTGCCGTCTGGTTCCTCACCCATTTCGACATAGGCGATCGGATAGCCGCGTTTCTCCATGTAGGCAATCTGCGCGGCGGAGTCGTCCGGGGTGCCGTAAAGCATTGTCACCGGAATCATCGCAGGCAGATTATTAGTCAGCCCGCCGGTGAAGAAGAGATCGAAGCCGCTGTGCTGGTAGTTCCCAGTGGCATTGACGTCCGCTTGTGAATGCCAGGGATCGATCGACGAAGTACAGAACGTTGGTGCATTGTCCCTGCCGGCATCGTTTGCAACATCGCGAAATGTGCCATCGCTGTCCAAGGTTCCAACTTGGATCTCCTCGATGGCGTATCCAACACAGTTGCGGACGTCGTCCGATCCGTGCAGATCGCAGGTGTTGGAAGATGCCGTCATCAGCACCCGTATGAATTGGGTGGTGACCGGTTGCGGGCCGAGCAGGAGCGTTGCTGTGCCGCCCTGCCCGTCGTGTATGGTGCCGGAAGGAAACAGGTTCCACTGGCCCTCAGGCCCGTGATCGAAGTCGAGCGCATCCTTGCCTATCCAATACTCAACCCGGTAGACCGTGGCAAAGGGGCTGGCCCAGGCAATGTGTGCGGCATTGATCGGCTTCGGCGAACGCAGGTCAACCACTACCCACTGGGGATGCAAGGCATCGCTCTCACCGGTGAACCTGCTCGTGAGGTAGGGATTGCTTTTCCAGTACGTCAGGTTTGGACCTTGTACCGGGCGATCGCCGCTGGTGGAAAATCCCCGATGGGGCAGCGCATAGGCCAGAATGTAGCGAATCGGCTCCTTGAGTTCGGTACTGCCGGTAAAATACCCGCCCTGGTGAAAGGGGTCACTCCAACTGCCGTTTTCATTCCAGTGCCAGGCGGCCATACGGAGTTCGGTATTGTTGCGGTAACTTATCGGTCCCCAACCCGCCGAAAGAGCCTCCTGAATGATATGCGGGGAATACACCTTATCTATGCCGGCTCGGGACAGGACATCGATCGAACTGCCTAGCGATCGATCCGGGTCGAATGAATTCAAAACGTGTTTGGGATTTGCATCGACGCGTACGACTGCGGCAGTCGGGGAGTTGCTCTGAGCAGAGGCGTACGGACGGGCCAGCAGCAGCCATAGGAATGCAAAGCCGGCTGCGACTCCTTTGATCGTCCCGAAAGTTCTTCTCGACATGTATTTCCAATCGGCTAATGAAACGATTCAATCCTGGATCCGGACGCAAGTCAAATTCCAGAAAAGAGTAGTCGAATCGCCCGTCCTCGTTGTGGAAAGCGAAGTTTGTGGCAGCCTTGGGGATTCACATCATTGATCCGGCAGTCGCCGCACAAGGGCCTCAGCCGTCGCCTTCGCGAGCCGGGTGGCAAGCGGCTCCCAGGTACGCTCGCGTTCATCTGCCGGTAGCGTCAGATGGGCGTCGATGGTTTCCACCAGTTGGCGCATCTCGGCCACTCCTGTCGTTGCTTCCAGATGCTGAATCAGGGCATGGTGAGCCTGTTTGCGTTCGATCACTTCCAGAGCATCGAGCAGCTGACGATGCGCAGTTCCCTCCCAGATGGCCAAGACCATCGCCTCGCGCAGCCAGCGTTCCACGCGGAACTCCTCCAGCACCCCCATCCCCCCATGCACCTCGACGCACCACTTGGCAGTCTGCACGGCAAATTCCGCCGTCCAATATTTGGCCAGGTGTGCCATCAGACGGAACAGGTGATACCGATGCGAATACGGGCGGCGCTGCTCCCAGACTTCGTTGAGAAGCTGCCCGGCTTCCCAGGCCAGTGCAAAAGCAGCGCGCAAATTTCGGACGCGTTCCGCAAGTTGCTCTCGTAGCAACGGGTGTTGGCCGATCGGCCGGCCGAATGCAACCCGGCTTTCTGCAAACCTCATAGCGTCGGCAATAGCTCGTTGCGCCAGGGCTACGCTCCCCAAGCCGTTCGCCACCCGCGAGACGTTCAGCACTTCTAGAATGATTTGAATCCCTTCCTCGACTGCTCCCAGCAGATAGGCTTCGCTGTCGCGCAGTTCGATTTCCCCGGTGGGAACCGAGCGGGTGCCGGTCTTGTCCTTGAGTCGGCGAATGGTGTAATTCAGTTCTTCGCCCTGCCTGCGGCGTGGGAGCAGGAACAACGCCAGTCCCCGCACGCCTGCGGGCCCGCCTCTCGGCCGCGCGGCAACCACGGCTAACTCGGCGCCGGCGTTGCTGGCGAAATACTTGTCGCCGGTCAGCCGCCATGTGCCGGCGGAGGGCACCGCCTCGGTTTCTACGTTGGCTCCCAGGTCCGAGCCGCCCTTGATCTCCGTCATCCACGTCGCACCCTGCCAGACGGTTTCATCTTCCCGCAATAGGCTGGGAAGGAAGCACGTCTTGAGTGCGGCATCCCCGTACTTGCTGAGAGGAAGTGCCGTCGAGAGCGACACCGTGTACGGACAGGACAGCCCGCAGTCATAGAATGACGTCAGGTAAATCAGAAGAAACGAAGGCAGCAGTGAGTGGTCCTTGAAGGCGCGCCACAGCACCCCGGACGAGTAACCCCGCCTCAGCATTCCCCAGTATTCGGCCGGATAAAGAATCTCATCGACTCGTTTCCCAGCGGTGTCGAACATACGCAGCCACGGCGTGCGGGCGCGATCGACCGCATCGGATATGGCGCAACCTTCCCTTTCCCACCACGACTGGTATGATTCGAGCACGGCATCGTAGGCAGTAGATCCAACCAGACCGTGCAGCAATGCGCAAGGAGAACGCACAAAATCGAAGGCCATCTGCGACCCCGTCCTTAGATTTTCGGGTGGGGCTATCCTAGCTCAAAGTGTCGCTCCCGTTTGCGATCAACGCCCCAATTAACGCAGGAGGTTAGCTACTCCCGCGGGATTTTGTAAGCCTCACCGACAGGGTGCGATTACAGTTTTCTCCCTGGTTTGACGCATTAAAGAACAGAGGCGCTTCGCCGCAATGCTGGCGCCGCGTGAAATCAAAGGACACGCTTGGACTCCTTTGAGTTTGCGAGGTCGATACGCTCTTGCCTATCAACCCCCGTGACTGGTGGACGACGGACGCTATCGTCGCATTGAGATCACTGCAGTACAGTCCCATACAAAAGGTTCCACGCGCAAGCTCTCAAGGGGTGCTAAGCTTCGCTGGCGAGGTCTGAGAAATGAAGCAAGCCACGAATCCGCGCCGTTTTCCCCTTCGTGGGTTCGATCGGGGGTACAATGCAGGCACGCTCGGGAGGTCTCTCATGCTATGGCGGACGCTTGCCGGTTTCAGCCTGGTCATCTCGATTTCGGTAAGTTTGAGTGCTCAGCGGGGAGCCGGGGGAAAGGCTTCCAGCACAAGTGCTACCCCAGACACTCCGACGTCTGCCCCCGGTCTGCCCAAGTCGCTGTTCCTCATGGGCAAGGTAACCGTAGACGACGGCACTGTCCTAACCGAGCCGGTTGCGGTGCAGAGCAACTGCAGAGGCCGCATCCGCACCGAGGGCTACACCGATGCCAAAGGGCACTTCAGTCTGGAGATCAATAGTCTGCGAGATAAACAGCTGGCGGCAGCGGCTCAATCCACCGAATCTTCCCCCGATCTGCAGGTCCAGATGATTAGGGGCAACACCGACGGCGACATGTTGGGGGAGTGGCGGCAGTGTGAGTTGCAGGCGGTGTTGTCTGGGTTTACCTCGCAGATCGTCGAGTTGTCGAGTCGATTAACCGATTTCGCCACCGTCGATGTGGGCACCATCTCGCTTCACCGTTTAGCCACCGTGGAAGGGGCTACCATCAGTGCAACCAGCGCCAATGCGTCTCCCCAAGCGAAGAAGGAATTCGAGAAAGGGCGCGAATGGCAAAGGAAAGAAAAGTGGGATGAGGCTCTAGCCCGCTATCGCCAGGCCGTCGAGCTGTACCCCAAGTATGCCACGGCCTGGCTGGAGCTGGGCCGAGTGCAGATCAAGAAAGGGGACCTGACCGCGGCCCGCAATGCCTTTCAGATGGCGCTGGCGGCCGACCCCAAGTTCGTGGCTCCCTACGAAGAACTCAGTCAACTGGCCGCGAAAGACAAGCAATGGCAGCATGTCATCGATCTTACCGGGGAGTTGCTCCAGCTCGACCCCGTCAGTTTTCCGCAATACTGGTATCTGAACTCCGCCGCCAACTTCTACCTGCAACAACTCGATGCCGCCGAAAAAAGTGCGCTGCGAGGCTTGGAGGTGGACAGCCAGCACAAGGTTCCCCGACTTGAGTACCTGCTCGGCCTCATCCTGGCACAAAAGCGTGATTATCCCGATGCCCTGCAACGAATCCAGAACTATCTCCGTCTGGCCCCCCATGCAGCTGACGCCGATGCCGCACGAAAACAGCTTCAGGAGCTTGAGAAGCTTTCCACGGCAGCGAGCGTTGGCAAGTGATTCTCCCTCTAATGCATTCGCGGTTGGCGAGACGCATCTCATAGCGTGCGAGACTGCATAAACACTGAGGAAAAAGAAGGGGGGAAACGCAATCCACCAGGGGGGCCACGCCTTTGCTCCAGCCCCGCACGCCCTGTCGTCCACCCCAGGGGGACCGCTGTCCACGAACATATCTTTCCTTCAGGCGGTGTTCGGATCCTCCTGCAAGGGATGAAATAAGCGGAACCAGATCTGGCACACGGAGCTCAAGTCAAATGCTAGGAGCCCGTCCGAGAATTGAATGTTAAAGAGCAGTGCTGCGCTCCAAGGCTAAGCTGTGAAAACAGCAAAGGATCCTTCTCGTTTCTTGCAAACTCAGAGCAGAGCTCATCGATCAGGCTCCCGCGAATATCCTCAACATCAACATCTATGGGTGGATGTTTCGGGCGTGCTTGTCCTCTTCTTTTATCCATAGCAGAGCCGATGTAACTTCAGAATGTTGTGCGTGAGACAGATGATTGCCCACTCCCCTTGTACCTTCTTCAGTCCACGCAAGAGAAATTGCCGGAAGCCGCGCGCCTGTTTGATTTGTCCGAACACCGGTTCGACTATGGTCTTGCGGGTCGAGTAAATGGCCGCGCCCTTTTTAGTCTGCAGTTTTCGCCGCATGCGGTCCACCCGCGTAGCTCCCGTCGGCAGCGGCCCGCGCGGGCAAGGCTGCTCCCGATCCCGATACGACTCGCGATCTACCGCCACAAACCCTTCGATCGTTTTCTTTTCCAAGTACTTTAGATTCGCCTCCGAACAATAGCCGCTGTCACTGACCACTTCCGCAGGCTTCTGCCCCGATTGCTCTTGGATCACCTCGACCAGGGGCTGCATCTGTTGTTTGTCATTGGCGGCTTGTGTTACCTGCTGGCCGACGATCAACTGGAAGTCGGGTTCCACCGCGATCTGCGCGTTATAGGCTTGGACAAAACCGTCGGCCCCTTTCATGATGCGCGATTCCGGATCGGTAAAGTTGTATTGCATCTTGGCCTCGGGCTTCGCCTCGGCCTCAGGCTCGCCCTTGCTCTTGGCCTGCTCCCGGGCCCGCTCTTCCAGGATCCGTTGGCTTCGCGGATCTTCTCCAAGCGCGTCTCCCGCCGCGCCAGCTCCTCCGGTAGTTCATCCCCACTCCGCTCCCGCCCATAGCGGGCATCTTCCTCGGCATCGACTTTCTCCGCCTGCTCCAAAAGCCTTTTTACCTCCTCCCGTAACCGCTTCTCATCCTCCTGCATGCGCCCATAACTCATCGCCTTGTGCTTGCTCGCATTGGCTTTGACCTTGCTGCCATCCAACACCACTCGCCCCAGCTTCATCGTCCCGGCCTGCAACGCGATCTGCAGCAGTTGATCAAACAGCCCTTGCAGCGCCTCCAGATGCAGCTTGCGAAAATCCGAGATGGTTCGGAAATCGGGTTCATTCCCTGCCGCCAGCATCCGAAAGCCCACATCCTCCACCAACTTCTTCTGCATCTGGCGCGAGGAAAATACTCCGACGCAGTAGCCATAAAGCAGAATCTTGGTCATCATCTGCGGATGATACGGAGGCTGACCTCGCTCTTCTTTCTCGTAGACTGATTCGATCACACTCAAATCCAGCTGATCGACCACATCCGAGACAAAGTGCGCTAAATGGTTTTCCGGCAACCAATCACGCAGGCTAGGCGGCAACAGAAGAGCTTGCTCAGGCAGATAAACCCGGTAAGGTTTGGCCATGCCGCCAAACTGGCATATCCTTCCTGTGAGTTTCAATACAAATCAGCGGTTCACAGGTGAATATTCGGACACGCTCCTAGAGCACTAGTCCCTTGTCCGCTTGGAGGCCAAACGCCGACATGAGCGTACACGAACAGACTCCACCAGATTTTCATGGCAATGGGTGGGCCACAGGCCCATGCCCTCCTGAGTTCCGGCCGCAAACGTGTGATCGTGTATCATGGCCGCGATCCTGGCTGTCCTTGACATGCAGAGTGCAGATAGGGCATTGCCGCCCCGTCTCGCGGCGCAACTACGTCTTCAGCGCGAGTCGGTCGCGGTGGATCTGCGGGTTGATGACACGGCCCTCGAGGGCGAGATCGTGTGCGTGGACTGGAACGGCCACTCCCAATTCAACAGGCTGATATACGGCTACGGCACACACCAAAAAAGCTGTAGAGGGGAGAGGAAGGATTAAGTGAGAAAGGTAAACTCGATTTGGTCTTGGAGCCCTGAAAAGATGGATTGGATACAGTTTAAGGTAGTTGCGCTGTCATACTTCATTGGCTGGATGGTGGCCATTGCCATCAAAAAGTCGTAGTGCTCGGCCTACAAACTCCTGGCTTCGCAGAAAGAGAGACATGGCGGAGAGTGGAGTTGACGGGTTCTGAGATCGCGTGCTGCGATTCGTCCCGTCTTGCCGAACGTCCTGCACCGAAGTAACCCACAACTCCGTCCCGATAGCCCGGAATCCAACCGGGCCGCCAGACGCACCATGCGATCTCGGTCCAAGACTCAGGCTTGCTTTTTGATGAGCCTGGTAATCCAGATAAGGATGACCGCACCAAGAATCGCGACCAGGATGCTCCAGATGAAGCCCCCAGCACCTAAGCCCATCAGGCCGACAACCCACCCCCCAACGATGCCACCGACGATTCCCAGCAGGATATCGGCGATCGTTCCGTATCCACCGCCTTTCATGATCCTTCCAGCTGCCCAGCCGGCAATCAAGCCAACGACGATCCACCAGATAATCCCATGTGCCATATGATCCTCCTGGAGTCCCTGATGACGCGCCTGAGGCCGAACACCGTCGAATGCTACGTCCCACTTGAGAACCGCTTCGTGCGCCAGTCGGCGTCGTTCTGAGCGCGGCCAAGAGTGTACTACGTCAGCTGGTGAAATTCGACATTACAGTGCGCCGGGTGTCGTCAACTCCGGTTTTTCGCCCGATCGATCGGCCTGGGCCTCGGCCTTCACTTCCGCGAAAGGGTATGTCCAACCACTGAAGATGCCGTTTTGCCGGCTGTCGGGCGGGTGGGTGAGCACAATTTTGGACACCATCTGAATAAAGCAGCCAGTGGGAGAGAGGATTTGAACCTCCGACCCGCTGTCCCGAAGAAAGTTTGTATCCCGTAACTGATTGGTTTGGCGGTGCTTATCGGTCAACAGGTCGGAATGAGTTGCGCCCTTGAGCGCAAAGCGAAATCAGTTCTGAGGCCCACAAGCGGGTGGCCCTCTGGGTTGGAGGGCTGGCGGGAGTCGGCTTTGACGGTGGCGGAGTGGCCGGCAAACTTCTGTTCGATTGTCTCATTGCCTCCTTACCCAGGATTTGATAACGTGCGTGCAACCCAAAGTCCCCCAGTGGGTGCACACCGCCGTTGCTGCGGTGGACCAACTCTCCAAATTCGAGGCAAGCACGTATGGCGTTCTGTTCGACTTGCGGACAACCGCTTCCCGCAGGCGCAACCACTTGTCCGGCATGTGCTGCCGCAGGACGGGGAGCCGCCGCGACATCCACCGGAGTGCAAGCTCAGGTCGGCGGCCTCACGGAGAACGTGGCCGGGGCGCTCGCCTATGTCACGATCATTCCAGCGATTCTGTTCCTGGTCATCGAGCCCTATAGCAAGAATCGCTTTGTGCGCTACCACGCATTCCAGAGCATCTTCTTTCACGTAGCCTGGATCATTCTGTGGGCCGCCTTGGGAATTTTCGGACACATTCCCCTGCTCGGGTGGGCCTCACTGATGCTGTGGCCATTGGTCGGCCTGGCGGGCTTTATCCTGTGGCTGGTGCTGGTTTTCAAGGCCTACCAGGGGCAGATGTTCAAGTTGCCCGTTATCGGCAATCTGGCCGAACAACAGGCCAATGCTGTCTAAGCCCGGTGAACAATTCCGACCTAAAGGACACTAGGGTTTTCTGTTTCCAACCCTCGGCGCTCACTACCGTTTGGCTCGCGCGCGTCCTATGTTCCTACGGGTTTGTACATCCCCTGCCCCGAACCTGTCCTCCAGTGCTGGTTTTGCGGACACGTATTTCTCGCTGACTGGCAGGAGCGCAAACCCAAGCGCAGAAAACGTAAAGCAAGGTGGAGGGCGGCATGACGCTCGTGAATTAACGAAAGAAGCGGGAGGCGGGGTTATGGTGGAGGATGGTCCTCCCGTTCCTGGACGACAGGGTGGGAGGCTGGGGCTCCTGCTGGTCCTTGCCGTCGTCACGCAAGCATGTTCACAGGAGGCCTTCGCAACCAGAAATTATTGATAAATGCCCCTAAACACTCGCCCGCCGTCTTGTGCGTCCATACTCGCGATCAACGTGCTCCGCCGATTTACTGTTTAGCATCAACTCGAACGTTATGGCGGTGGGACACTTATTCCGGGGTAAGTAGCTAGGCCCCGTCAAACCGTTCCGGGGGTGCGGAAAACAGAGCGCGAACGGGGATGCACATCGGAATTGCCCAACTCACTGTCTAATGGTGCCAACGCCGTTCTCTTTCCCAATCCAAACTGCAACCGTCAACGGCATTGCTTCAGTGCAAAAACCCTGCAACGCACTGATAAATAAGTCTTGAGTATCTCGGTTCAGTAAACCAGGAGGAATGCTGGACAGGGGCCCAATCAGGCACAGGTGGCCGCAAAGAACAAACAAACAAAACACCGTGGCCAGTGCGGCACACCAAGTGATCAACGCAACGTCGCACTCAACTCAGTCTCTTGCGCCCTTTCCACCGGAACGCCGCCCGTCCCCTTGCGGGGGGGGCCAGTAGACAAAGATTGCATTGTGGCGCTGCGAACGGCGTGCCGAGTCGATGATCCCAGAGGGCAACATCCAGGGCCTCTAAAACGGAACCGTTGCGCTCATTGCTTCTTTACATTTTCAACGAAGACCCAACCTGGATCTGTCACGATGCCGTTGAACTCCTGGGACCTCCCTTCTCCAGTGATAGAACCCCATTCGTGTACGACAAGACCTTCACTATCGTTGATAACAAGCGACACTGTGCAGTCAGAACTTACATCGGCGTTAGCTGTAAATGTCTCGTACGCTGCCGGCCCCCCCGACTCAATTGCAAATTCGCTGCCAGATAAACGCCCTGCTCTGTGGGCAGTGAAGAGCCCCACATGAGCGGCCATCAAGGAAGCCAAGCCGGGCGCGACGATTGTCCCCTGGCCGAAGACCGCGTACTTGCCTTTTACAGTCTCCACCGAACATCCACCGGGCGGAGTTTTCTTAGCTGTTCCAGAGATGACTCTGTCGGAATCTGTATAGATGTAGTGAATTTCGCGGAATATCCCATTACCAGTGATGATGCCGGAGTCGTGGAGGGGAACGATGCCAGGAGGAGTGGCTAAAAATTTCTCAACGTATATGCAATCAGAGCTTACGGTATAGGTGCCAGTGAATGTACCTGTTAAGGGCACACCGCCAATACTTATCTTGAATGTGCCCGAGAGATTTCCAGCACCATCGTAAGTAGCACTCGCAGCTAAGACAATTGGGTAGGGTGGCGGAAAATTAGGAGGAAAACCGGGAACCTGTCCAACAATTGTTCCCTGTTCTAACACCCCGTACGTGCCCTTGAGACTCGTCAGCGAGCAGGGTTTCGAGTCGCTTACAGCGTTCGTCTGAGCAACGACGGTAGTCGCAAGCAGAACGAATGCCAACAAAAATGACGCGCTGAGTTTCATGTTGCACCTCGCTTGGAGATCTGTTTCCGGCCGAATTTGTGTTGAGCCACAAGACCCAACCGGTCAGCTTGAACATGAATCGGAGTTAGGACGTGCTCCCGATGGCAATGCACAGGAGCGAGATGAAAGCGCCGGGCCCCACCGTGAGGTGTTAGCAGAGCAGAGTACAGAGTAGTGCCAATGAGAGCCGTCCATCTGCGGTACGATTGGCATCGGTGTCGCGGACACGTGCGAGGGCAAATGGGCGTATGGAGTCTGGCGCCAACCGAGCCGCCAGGGCAGCCCCCAAATGTACTACGATGGAAACCGGCGGAGTGCTCTCATAAGGCGGAGTCTCCGATTCGTCGTAAGCTGTCCCCGGCACGTCTTCTGCCGGAATACCCAGAGGCAGGCAGAATCCCAGAAGTACCAAAAGAACGAGAATGAAGCACGGCCTTCTCATAATCACTTGGCGGGAGGGACGGGGGCCCTCGCCTCAGGGGCGTCTCAACTGGCGGGACTGCTCTTCCATGAGCTTGCAACTGTATTCTTGCTTGATCGTGACCGCTCAAGGAAAAAAAATCGTCCCGTGAACAGACAGTTTGCCCGAAATGGGAAGAATTGGTCCACTCTGGACCCGGCACGACAGATCGTGTTGGTCCGGGCTGGTGAATGTGCGGGCCGGAATCGGCAGAGAACAAAGACTGTGCCAAGTCTCTGTAACCGCGGGCCTAGCCCGCTAAACCATACAGGTCCCGCCCAGGTGCAGGAACACCTGAACGGAGCCTAATCGCTTTGTTTCCGCGATAAGTACAGTAGAGCTATTCGGCAATGCCAAGGGCATTGCCGGAATCGCCCTCGATGTTGCAGTGCGCGGCTCGAAACCCAGCCGCTCTCAGTTCCGCTACCACTTCATCTTCGGTAAACCAATGGCTGAAACGGGCATAGCTGATACGATCTCCCAATTCCAATGGTTCTTGGCGCACGCGAAGAAAATAACGACAAAGTGTGGCAATCCGGTAAACAAGACTCTCCTCACGTGAACCACCACTCCGAGCAAAGAATGAGATCAAAACGGGCGAGTGCGGCAGGGCACGCTGGCGCAAATCTCGAAGGAAGGAAACCCTGCGCAGACTTGTCGGAATATGTGTATACGCAGTCCAGCCCACAATAAGGCCGTCATAAATCTGTGGTCCGGAGGGTACACAATCCGCCTCGCAAGCGACTACGTGTTTGGATTCGCCTTCTTGCTCGAAAATCCTCTCGCTGGCACGGACCAGCGCCAGGTTACATTCGAAACCTTCGGCGTCAAACCCAATCTTACGCAGAGCCAAGACCTCCCGGCCCGCACCAGCCGCCGCAACCAAGATGCGTGATCCTCGCCGGAAGTAGCGATCTAGGGCTGATGTTTCCCAGTCGAAGAGCCCACTCAGATTGTGCTCTACAGATAAGAAGAACTTAGACTCCGCATAGTGTTCCGCTGTGAGCACGTTAAGATCGTTTGCGCTTAAGAAGCCCAGCCAGAATCCCTCATGCCAAGCTGTCATGAACCTGACGAGCCGGCTAAACCAACGATCAGCAGCCGCGAAGCATTTTGTCCGCCACGTTTGGGTAGGATGGACCATCTGCTCGACAGCGCCATTATCGTTTATCACTGAAAATCCTGTGCTAGAGCCTTCCATGGGAAGAGTATCGTCATTACCATTCTTACAGGCAAGGCGCGTTATGATGGCGCTTTAGCGTAGCGGGAAGCTGTTGCCAAACAGGCGTGGCTGATGTCGCCGCTGTGACCTAGCCCCCGAAAACTGGACCACCTAGAATGTGAGTTCTTCCGGACCGGACTTTTTGCCAGAGTTGTGTTGGCTGAGGTGACATTCTCAGCGCCAGCGAGCCAGATCATCTCAATTTGAGAGACGGCGAAGCGTCAGAATCGCGGTTACACCACCTTGAGTACGCCTGTAGCCCATGGAATGCGGTGGCTGTAGTGCTCCAACTCGTTCGAGCCAGGAACCGTCTGAGGATGCACCACATTGTTGGCGAGGGCAAACGTTGCTTTAGGCGGAGTGCGGCCAGTGCCAATTCGAAAATACAAAGTCATTCCCGACGCAGCTAACGAGCTGCACTTTGAGGCGACGGAAATCGCTGACACAGATCTTACGAGCGGCTCTTGCAAGAATTTAAGTTCAAGACTCTTGCGCCACATCCCAGGATTTGAGCCTTGCCAACACCAGGCCGCCCGCAAGTTGAGAGGCTTTTCAGTGTCACGTTGGGACTAGGCCCAGGGCCCCCTCAGTTACGTGCGGCGAAATGTGAGGAAACGCGTGCGGAGAGGCCGGCGCTCACGAACGGTTCCCCGGAGGCTACTGCAACTTTGCGTATTCGGTCTTGGCCTGTTTGAGGATGGGAATGTCGGGGTCGGCGTCTTAGCATTTGGATGCTATGGCGCTTGCCAGTCGAGGGCGTAAATCTCTTGCGTGCTGATGTCGCGGACGATCAGGGGCGAGCCATCGGGCGCTAAACCACTCCATTCACCGCGAGAGAAAAAGCGGCGGATGTATTTCAGGCTGACGACTCGCGCAATTTGTCCATCAGGGATTTCCACGCGAAAGAATCCTGGATCGCTAGTAAAAGAGTTGTCAAACCCTACGTAGACCAGGGTCCCCATGAGGCTTCAGACATGAAATGTCCGGCGGAGGTCTACCAACCTTCCCCTTGTCCCTACACCGGCTTGCCGGATATCGACTATCCCTTCCACGACAAAACCATCGTGGTCACCCGCTGCGGCCGCATCTGTCTGGGAAACAAGAAAATCAATTTCAGCCAGGTCTTTGCCGGACAGGCTGTCGGCATCAAACAGGTTCGCCGTCGCCTAAGCCACTCATGAGTTAGGCTTGAGGCATCGCAATCTTGAATACAGTCTTGCGGCAAAAGGAGCCACTATGGCAAAGGGACTTGCATTCCTTTACGGTCTGATCGCCTATGCGATTTTCTTCGTGACCTTCCTATACGCGGTCGCCTTCGTCGGCAATGTGATCGTTCCCAAGACCATTGATTCGGGGGCTACGACCCCCATCGCCGACGCGATTCTTGTCGATGTGCTCTTGTTGGGCTTGTTCGCCGTGCAACATAGCGTAATGGCCCGACCGGGATTCAAGCATTGGTGGACTCATTTCGTGCCAGCGCCCGTGGAGCGCAGCACCTATGTGCTGCTCACTAGCCTCTGCTTGATCCTGATGTATTGGCAGTGGCGACCTCTCACAAACGTTGTTTGGGACGTTCACAACCCTGCTGGGAGGACACTCTTGCAAGCTCTCTTTTGGCTAGGGTGGCTCATTGTGCTGGCTTCGACATTCATGATCGACCACTTTGACCTCTTCGGGTTACGTCAGGTCTACTTTTACCTGCGGGGCAGAGAATATGTAGCGGTCGGATTCAAGGCTCCGCTGCTTTACAAATACTGCCGCCACCCCCTCCTGCTGGGCTTCCTGATAGCTTTCTGGGCTGCACCTCATATGACGACGGGCCACGCGATGTTCGCCGCCGTTACCACAGCCTATATCCTGCTTGCCATTCAGTTGGAAGAACACGATCTGATTGTCGCCCACGGTGAACGCTACCAAGAGTACCGGGGGCGCACATCGATGCTGCTTCCCATGATGCAAAAGAGCAAGCCAGCGCCCGGTTCGGCAACCGGGAGCGCGGGGCGCTGAAGCAGAATTCCGAGCCGTTGCCATCACCGATGCCAAGACTGTGAAATCCGTGATCGGGAAGTTCCGCTAGAAGTACGGGGCAGGCGACGTGAGGAAGTATTACACGAAATTCGATGTTGCAGTCGCAGCGGAATTGCCATAAGCCGCAGGAGGGAGCGTTGGTCGATTTGTCGATAGCGGATGGCAAACTGCTGCTGCACGTGCGGGGTGCTGATAAGCTCTGGGCGCTCACGAGCAGCCTCGAAATACCGCTTGTCCACATCGCTGGTGTCCGAGCAGACCCGGAGACCGCACGCGGCTGGTACCACGGCATCAGAATGCCCGGAACCAATGTCCCCGGAGTGATCACGGCGGGAACCTTCTATCAAGATGGCAAGCGAATCTTCTGGGATGTTCACAATCCCGACAAAACCATCGTGATTGACCTGCATGATGAGCGGTACAACCAGTTGGTGGTGGAAGTTGCCGACCCGGAGGCAGCAGTAAAGCTCATCCAGAACGCCTTCTGAAGGCGTTTGGACTTCATCGATTGGCAATATCAAGGCACATGAACAAAAAATCGTGCAGTCGGGGAAAGCATGCCATGGGCAAAGTTCGAGTAGCTGCGTTTTCGGTCTCGCTGGATGGGTTCGGCGCGGGACCGCGACAAGATTTGCAGAACCCGCTGGGGGTGCGCGGAACGGAACTGCACGAGTGGTTTTTCCAGACGGAAGCTTTCAAGAAGATGAACGGGCAAAGCGGCGGAAGCCGTGGCGTCGATAACGACTTCGCTGCGCAGTCGTTCGAGAACGTGGGGGCATGGATTCTGGGTCGCAACATGTTTGGGCCAGTGCGCGGGTCGTGGAAGGACGATTCCTGGAAGGGGTGGTGGGGTGCGAATCCCCCCTACCACACGCCTGCCTTTGTGCTCACGCACCATGCGCGTGCTCCGCTCGTGATGGAGGGCGGCACTGTGTTCCACTTCGTGACAAACGGTATTGAGTCTGCGTTAAAGCAGGCGAAAGACGCAGCCGGGGACAAAGACGTGCGCATCGGCGGCGGGGTGTCGGTGATTCGCCAGTATCTCGCTGTGGGACTGATTGACGAAATGCACTTGGCTTTTGCGTCCGTCCTGCTGGGAGACGGAGAGCACTTGTTTGGCGGAATGAATTTTCACGGGCTGGGGTTTGCTCCGCGCAAGGTGGCTAGGGGGGAAAATGCGATGCACGTTGTCTTTCGAAAGTGAGCCTCCCAGCCCTCTATTCAACTCAACCTGCCTCGCCCAAGCATCAAGCACCAGCCAAAACGCCAAAAGCCCAGCAGAATCAGTAGCGGTCAAGAAGGGGCCGTGCCGCCGCAGCCGCAACTCGTTTCTTTTCAATGGGGAAATTTGCGTCCGGTGCCGGTCAGCCCAGTAAAGGTTCGAACCAGCAGTCTCATGTAAGCGATTCCGGGGTCAACGCTCCCGAAAGAAGAGACTACCTCACAAATGCGAGAGCCTTGTCGTCAACTGAAACGTTCGATTTGCGCGATGCGCCCCCCAACACGTCATACGCGACAACGAGTGAATCTTTGACGATCAAGATTTCCCGCTCGCTTAGCCATCCGACAAAAGTCGCGTTGGGCAGATAGGCGGCACGCTTGGGCGGATCGGTCGCGGTAACCACTTCTACCGCTGGCAGGTCGGCAAGGGTTTTGTTGATGTGTTCCACGACTTCTGCACTGAGTTTGTCAAGGTTCCGTTCATCCGAAGACCGAAACTCTTCTCCCTGCCGCGCACTCGACGAAATAGTCATGGCTACGAGCTGGTTGTCCGGGGAAAGCTGCGCCTCTCTCGCGGAGTAGTTCACGTCATACTGCGAGTTGTTGTAGCGGGCAAACTCGTCGAATAAAACGATAGTCTGTCCCTTGCGCAACAGCAGCGTTCGGTCGTTGCTCTCGTTGTTCCAACCGCAGCAGGCGGAATCGGGTATTAGGACGATGAAAGCTGAGGCATCTTCGGCGGCGTCCAGAATATCGTGCTCGAAGCTCGAAGGTAGGCTGGAGGACGACCATTGGCCGTCAGGTGACTTGCGGTAGAGAGATTCTCTGACGTAGGTGGTTTGCGCAACTTGTCCGGTGTACGATCCAACAGCCACGAAGAAGTTCTCGATTCCGGTCTTTGGCACCCACGCCCTTGCTGTCGGGCAACTCTCTTCACATGCACCTGTCGAACAAGTGCAATCAGGGAACGAAAACGAATCGATCTCTTTCCTTTGATCCCCAGAGAGGCTTGTTTCCGAGATGTGAAAAGCAGTCGTCACGGACGGCATTATGTCCTTTTCCTCATCCCCTTCCTTCTGTTTCTGTTGGTTGACAAACCAGAAAAGGTGCTCGCCATCGGCGGCTAAACCGGGACGCGAGAGAATCTCAGTCAGAATGCGTTCGCCATCAGCCGCAGTGTCTTCGCGGTGTTCGTTTCTACAGTTGAGGTTGCTTCCGGATTGCCCATTCCATAACCAAAGAGTGCAGCGCGTGCTCGCGGCGTAAGGGCCGTGGAAGGTCGGGCCGACCAAAATCTGCCCTCTTCGATTGATCTCCATGGAGTAGCGAAGATAACTCTCATCGGAAGGTATCGCATCTGGCGGAATCTTTACGGTCTCTTTCGCTTCGAAGGTGGAGGCGTCGTACTCCGTTACTTCGCCGCTGCTGCTCACGACCCATAGGCGTGGCGCAAGAGAATTTAAGGCGTCCGGCTTCACTGGTTCGGGGAAGGATTGCTCCTGCTTGTCGGGGAAGGTTGGTGTGGTTACTTGGCTTGCGGGTTGCAGCTGCGCCCTAGCTTTGGTTTCCTGAACTGCGGCTTTCGCTTGGGAGGCTGGAGCGTATTGGGTTTTGTCGTGAGATAGCAAGAACCCCGCTACCAATCCAACAAGCGCGATGATTCCAGCTACACGAAAAGTCCAAATACGTTTCTGAATCCACGCTATCGTTGCGAAGACAGCAAACAAACAGAAAAGGCCGACGCTCGCCATTGCCCATGGATTCGCAGCCAAATGTGTCCAATGCATGGTGCTGTACTTTCTTGTTTCTGAGAAGGATGAGAATGTGACTCTACAAGGATGGTTCTCGCGCAGAACAGCGTCAAGATTACCGATGGTGGGTGACGCCGCATTCGGGAAAACCGCAATTCTCGCCACCACGAGCGCGGATATAATCCGGTGCGATGACCAAGCTTCTCGCAGCCATGGTGTTCTTGCTGATAATTGCCGCTGTCTCTCAGAATAAAACCATCCTGTCCGCTTTAACTACATCAGAGTGCCCGGCGAGGATAAGAAAGTAGTGGGATGACAGGCCGCTTCCCTGTCCGGGAATACTCTTGATCGCCTGCCTGACATCATCACGCAGACCGGATTTCAGAGCATTCTGCAAAAGTCTCGATGCCGAACCGCTGCAGCACCTCGGAGAACCGATAGACTGCCTCGGCTTTCAGAATGCCTGATCGTGTTGAGGTCCGCTGTCGGTTGTCGAAGACGTTATGGGCCATGTCCTCCCAGTGATTTTCATATGGCTGCAGGACGTTCAAAAAGTCCGTGATGCTGTACTCTTTAGGCGCTTCTGCTCTGGCCATCGGCCATCCATATCGTTTACACCAGTCACGAACCGTCCGCTCTGTCGATTCGTAACGCGCCCCGAGCGAGAATACGGCATCTATCACGCACAGCGGGAGAGAGGCGTTCATATGCGGCATCAACCGGTGGCGTGTTTAGTTCGGGGATGGTGCGTCGAATACAACTAACGAGCTGGTTGAGGTTCTCACTCATGACGGTTCATTGACTCTGGCGACCCTGTCCCGGCACCGGCGTGCGCACAGCCGGGCATCAGCGGCTAGATTCGCACCCGGACAGGACCCCTGCTGCGACCCTTCACGTGCGCCGCAACCGCATACCTAAAGGCATCGAGTACTCGCAGTACGGTCTCAGGCTTCGCGTACTCCACTTGCATCTCAACTCGCCCGAAGTCGAACACGGCAAACCTGCTCTCGAAGATGAAGCTGCAGTCGATGACATTCTGAAAGCTGCCAATTGGCTGAACATAGATGTGGCCGCTATTCTCTCGGCTGTGGTTTACCAGTAGTTCGAGCCCTGCCCCAGCACCATTGAAGGCTGTCACAATCGCCTCGATCCGCTCCAATATCTTTTTCTGCGAATCGCGCATAAACAGATTGACTTGGGCCTCCACAGTGAGAAGCGTAGACCCGTTGGCACTGGATTCGGGTGATCGGTGTCACCAAAGAAGGTGATTGCCCGGGTGGTTTATAGTCAAAAGATGAGGCACCGCATGTCCAAGGAAAACAAATCGGAGCAGACACCGGAGACGAAGCCGGAAACGAATGCGGGAAAGTTTCAGGAATATATGGCGAAGCTCAGAGAATCCGGGCTTGAAGTGATTGATACTACCCGGCCCGGAGCCGCAACCGGATTCGTGGGCGGGGTTCGCAGGCAGCCCAAGCATTGACGATTTGTGGTCGTTGCTCCGTCCGAGTTCGAAGTAGCCGCCCTCGGCCTGGCAGGAATCGGTTGGCATTCCTTGCGGCATGCCCACGCAACGCTGCTGGATGCGGTGGGCACACCGCTGGGCACAGTGCAGTGGGGTGAACCCCTCGGTTGAGACAATCTCTGTTGGCTTGCGGACAGCGTTTCTTAGATCGGGGTGGATGCCTGTGATTCGGCAACGGCTGTGCGTATTGTGCGTGTCAATGGGTCGCTTCAAGGGCCTCCCTTGGCGCACGATCTTACAGGCGGCCGGAAAAGCGGGTCACAGGGTTGGTGG
>DASPST010000066.1:0-87694 GCA_035623795.1 Terriglobales bacterium | reverse complement strand
ATGCGACCCCTGTGGCTTCAAGAGGGTTGGTCTCCACTACATTGACCGTTGAGAATCCGCGATTGCAAGGAAACACACTTATCCGAACAGCGGGGTCTAAAATCGCTTGAATCACCCCAGTTGTGACGAACCTGGGTTAGGCCATCGATGGAGCCATCCACAATCAGCCATCGACGATTTCCTTCACTCCGCTTGCTTGGAGATATTCAGTAGCACTCCCACGCATCCCAGGGTCACGAACAGCGATGATCCCCCGTAGGACACGAGCGGCAGCGGGATGCCCTTGGTAGGCATCAAGCCGAGCACGACGCTGATGTTGATGAACGCCTGCATCACCACCATGCTGGTGATGCCCACGGCAAGGCAGCGTCCGAAGGGATCATGCGTACGTAGGGCAGTGCGGGCACCGCGCCATAAGAACACGGCGAACAACGCCACCACCAGCAGCGCGCCGACCAGTCCGAGTTCCTCCGCCGTGACCGCGAAGATGAAGTCCGTGTGCGGCTCCGGCAGGTAGAAGAGTTTCTGTTTGCCTTCCATCAGGCCCAGTCCCGTGACCCCACCGGTCGACACAGCGATCAGCGACTGAATGATATGGAAACCGCTCTTCTGCGGGTCGGCATAGGGGTTCAGGAAGGCGAGAATGCGGTCGTGCCGCCAGGCCACGCGAAACAACAGAAAATACAGCGGAAGCAGCGAGGCCAACAAGGCATACCCGAAATACCGCAGGCGCATCCCGGCGCCGAACAGGATGCAGGCGGCAATGCCGGCGCAGGCGATGGCCGTGCCGAGATCGGGTTCGGCCACGATCAGCAGAAGAAAGACCAGCACCGGCCCGAGCGCCGGGAGCAGCGTGTTTCGCCAGTCATCGATTGCCTCCGTGCGGCTCTCCAGGAAAAAGGCCAGGAAGAGGATGAGCGCGGGTTTGGCCAATTCAGAGGGCTGCAGGGAAACGCCTCCCCAGTGGATCCAGCGATGGGTGTGGTGCGAGCGGTCCACAAGAAACACGACGAGCAGCAACAGCGTAGTCACCGCGAGGAGCGAAAACACCACTGCAGGATGCTTGTAGCGGCGGTAGTCGAGGCGCACCGCGATCATCATGGCCACGATGCCTGCCAGGGCCCAGAAAAACTGCTTCAGGACAAAGGTGTAAGGCGAGCCGAAGCGCTCCTTGGCCATGACGGCCGAGGCGCTGAAGACCATGACCAACCCCAGGAAGACGAGCAGCGCGGTGATGGTGAACAGATAGCGGTCGACACTGACGCGCTTGGCCATGAAGGAGTCATTTCAACACAGTTGCACGGAGGCGCGCGGGGGAAGGAACCGGGAAATCTGACCCGGGGGTGACGGGTTTGGTTCGGGCCTAGACCCTCAGGTCAATGCCGGTCCCCATGGTTCCTCCGCGGCGGGCGGAGCCCTGGGCGTCCGGCTGTCCTCGCGTCGCCGGGGGGGATTGCCTAGCGGGCAGCAACCGCGGCCAGGCCGTGCACGACTTCTTTGAAGACCCGGCCCCGGTGCTCGTAGCTCTGGAACTGGTCGAAGCTGGCGCAGGCGGGAGCCAGCAGAACAATGTCGCCGGGTTGGGCGGCGGCGGAGGCGCGTCGGATGGCGTTCTCCAGGGTTTCGGCGTGGACGACTTCGGCGGCGCCTTTAATGTGGGATTCGATCTTCGGGGCGGCCGCGCCGATGGTGTAGACGCGCTTCACGCGCTGGCGCAGCAGGTCATTGAGCACGGCGTAGTCGCTGCCCTTGTCCTTGCCGCCCAGTATCAGGTGAATGTTGTCGGCAAAGGATTCAAGCGCCTTTATCGTGGCGTCGACGTTCGTGGCCTTGGAGTCGTTGTAGTACTCAACGCCCCTGATGGTGGCGACATATTCCAGGCGGTGCTCTACGGCCTTGAAGGCGGCCACAGCCGCGCGGATCTGCTCCGGCTCGACGCCCAGCAGGGCGCCTGTACAGATGGCCGCGAGGACGTTCTCGATGTTGTGCGCGCCCTTGAGGGGGATCTCGCTGACCAGCATGATCTGCCGCAGGCCTCTTTGGTCGCGGAAAAACAGCTTACCGTCGCGCACATAAGCGCCCTGGGGAACCTCTTTCCTGCGACTGAACCAGTAGAGTGACGCCTGGGGGCGGCCGGCGAGGTTGACGGTGGCAGGGTCGTCGCCGTTAAGGACGGCGAAGTCGTTCCGCCCCTGGTTCTCAAAGATGCGCGCCTTGGCGTTGGCGTAGACCTCGAACGTGCCGTGGCGGTCGAGATGGTCGGGTGTGATGTTGAGGATGACGGCAACCTTGGGGTGGAAGGTCTGAATCGTTTCGAGCTGGAAACTGGAAACTTCGAGCACGACGACGGTGTCGCGGGCGGCGCGCTCGACCAGCGAGATGGCGGGCGTGCCGATGTTGCCGCCCACCAGGGTGGGAAACCCGCCGGCGGCGACGATTTCTCCGGCCAGAGTGGTGGTGGTGGTCTTGCCGTTCGAGCCGGTGATGGCGACCAGGGGGCCGGGCAGAAACTGCGCCGCCAGTTCGATCTCGCCAATCACGGGCTCGCCCAGGGCGCGGGCCTGAACCAGCGGCGGAGCGTCAAGCATGACGCCGGGGCTGACCACGATCAGGTCCTGTCCGCGGAAGGTGCGCTCGCCGTGCCCTCCGGTTTCCACCGTGACGCCGTGGTCAAGCAGGAGCGGGATCTCGTCGCGGAGCTGGTCGGAGGACTTGGTATCGGAAGCAGTGACCTGCGCTCCGTGGGCTTTGAGAAACAGGGCAGAGGCCACGCCCGACTTGCCGAGGCCCACGACCAGGACGCGTTTGTTGTGCAGGTCCACTGGCTACTTCTACCACGGAGACACAGGGAAGATTCGCTGCTTTACTTGTCGATCGCCAATCGATTCCCGGCCATCGGTGGAATCTCTTCCTCCTCCTTCCTCATTCAACCATCGACCATCCGCAATGGCTCATCGCAATTTCAATGTGGTCAGCGCGAATAATGCGAAGACCAGCGAGGCAATCCAGAAGCGCACGATGACTTTCGACTCCGACCAGCCCAGCAGTTCGAAATGATGATGGATAGGCGCCATCTTGAAGATACGCTTTTTTCTCAGCTTGTAGGACGCCACCTGCAGGATGACCGAGAGCGCTTCGATGACGAAGACACCCCCAATAAAAGGCAGGAGCAGTTCCTGTTTGATCATGACGGCCACGCTGCCGATGGCACCGCCCAGGGCGAGGGAGCCGACATCGCCCATGAAAACTTCCGCCGGGTGTGCGTTGTACCAGAGGAAGCCGATGGCGGAGCCGACCATGGCTCCACAGAAGATGGTGAGTTCTCCGACCTGGGGCATGTGCGGCAGGCCGAGGTAGGTCGCGAAGGCAGCGTGGCCGCTCACGTAGGTGAGGACCGTGAGCGCGCCGGCGGCGATTACGGTGCAGCCGATAGCAAGGCCATCGAGACCGTCGGTGAGGTTTACAGCGTTGCTCGAGCCCACAATGACGAGGCAGACAAAGATCATGAAGGGAGTGAAGGCCAAGGGCCAGAGGTAGGGGTCGTGCGCCCAACGGCCTACCACCAGGTCGGGGCGGAACTGCTTGATAAAGGGCACGACCAGGCGGGTGGAGTACGAATTGCGCATCTCCATGAAAATCAGCGCCACCGCGATGAGGAAGCTGGTGAGGAACTGAAGGCCGATCTTGGCGCGGGCGGTAAGGCCCAGGTTGCGGCGGTTCACGACCTTTATATAGTCGTCAGCAAAGCCGATGGAGGCGAAAGCGCAAGTGGCGAAAATGGCGATCCAGACAAAGGGGTTGGTCAGATCGGCCCACAACAGGGTAGGCACGACGATAGCGATCGCGATGAGCAGGCCGCCCATGGTGGGCGTGCCGGCTTTTTTCTGATGCGCCTTGGGACCTTCCTCGCGGATGTACTGGCCGATCTGGAATTCCCGCAGGCGGCCGATGATCAGGGGACCGACAATCAGTCCGGTGAAGAGGGCGGTAAGGCTGGCGAAGGCGGTGCGGAACGTGAGGTAGCGGAAAATGCGGAAGGGCGGAACGTAATGGAACAGCTTCAGGTACAGCAGCCAGTAGAGCAATCCGCCTCCGAGGTCAGTCGTCAGTCGTTGGCTGGGCGGAGAGCTGTCAGCTTCAGTCGGGAAGACACCCGTAGCTCGACCGCCAAACCTTGGATTTTTCCCCAGTATGTGGCCTGGTACCCGGCTAAGAATTGCTTATCCACGCGACTCCTTGAACCTCTCCAGTGCTTTTTCGAGCTGCACGCCGCGTGATGCCTTCAGCAGGATCACATCTCCGTCCCGGGCCTCGCGAGCCAGCCAATCGCCGGCTTCTGCGGGGGTGTTCGCGAACTCGGCGCGCACTCCGGCGGCTTTCGCGGCTTCCACCATGGGCTCGGCCAAGCCCCGCACGCCGAGCAGCACATCGATATGGTGGCTGGCGATGTGACGTCCTGCCTGGCGGTGCATTTCCTCCGCGGCGGGCCCGAGCTCCAGCATTTCTCCGGCAACCACAATGCGCCGCCGGGCGGGCATGCCCGCCAGAGCGTCAACCATGGACTCGAGCGCTTTTGGATTGGAATTGTAGCAATCGTTGACGATCCAGATGTTACCCACTTGGAGGACCTGCCCGCGTTTGTCGGCGGCTGCAAGGGAAGCCAGGGCGGCGACGGCATCGCGAAGCTTGATGCCACGCTCCAGACCGACGGCGACCGCAGCCAGCGCGTTGTAGATATTGTGTGCGCCGACCAGAGGCAGGGTGGCGCGCTCGCGGCAACGGTCCACGACGATGTCGAAGGCGGAGCCTTCCGCGGCGCGCGACTCGATGTTTTCAGCGCGCACATCGGCGCGGGCGCGCAGCCCGTACAGGATTACCTTGCCCTTGAAGTCGCGGCCGAACTGGGAGACGTATTCGTCGTCGGCGTTGAGGACGGCGGCGCCGTCCGGCGGCAGCGCTTCGACCATCTCATACTTGGCGCGTGCGATGCCCGCCAGCGAATCGAAGAACTCCAGGTGCACCGGCCCGACGTTGGTCACGACGCCGATGTCAGGTTGAGCGATCTTGGCCAGCGCCGTGATCTCCCCGGCGTGCGACATCCCCATCTCGATGACCGCGACTTCGTGTTCGGGCTGGAGCTTGAGGAGCATCAGAGGCAGGCCGTAATGATTGTTGAAGTTGCCTTCCGACTTGAGAACGCGAAAGCGGGCGGCGAGCACATGGGCGATCGCCTCCTTGGTGGTGGTCTTACCAGCCGATCCGGTCACGCCCACCAGCGGCTTGCCCCAGAGGCGGCGCACGGCGGCGGCCAGAGTCTGCAGAGCAAGCAGAGTATCGTCCACTGCCAGCAGGCAACTCTTCACCGTGTAGCGCGCGAGCAGGTCCTTGCGAACCACGGCGGAGACCGCGCCTTTTTCCAGCGCCTGGTGAACGAAATCGTGGCCGTCGAACCGTTCCCCTTGGACCGCGAAGAACAGCTCGCCCGGCCGGATGGTGCGCGAGTCGATGGAGTAACCCTGCGCGACCTCTTGGAGTTCGCACTCGCCCGAGGCGGCGGAGAGGAATTCCTCGATGCGGGAGAGAGGCAGTCTCATGACGGTTTCCCAGCCCCCGCGCTGGCGGTCTGGCACTCGTAGCCGGCAGCCTCTAGTGATTGCCGTGCCACTTGTACATCGTTGAAGGGACGCGGACCTTCGCGGCAGACCTGCACGCTTTCGTGACCCTTGCCGGCGATGAGGACGATGTCCCCAGGAACCGCCTGGCGGATGGCAAGCGCGATCGCCGCGCCCCGGTCAGGCTCGACGGCATACTTCGCCCCGGACCGCTGGAGGCCGACCAGGGCGTCATTGATGATGGCGAGCGCATCTTCGCTGCGGGGATTGTCCGACGTGAGGACCACGAAGTCGCTGCCGCGTCCCGCGGCCTCGCCCATCAGCGGACGCTTGGCGCGATCCCGATCGCCACCGCAGCCGAAGACGGTAATCACCTTCGCCTTCTGTCCCCCCCGGGTGACAAACTCGCGCGCCACCGTGGTGAGGTTCGAGAGTGCATCGTCGGTGTGGGCGTAGTCGACCACGACGGTGAAGGGCTGGCCGCAGTCGACGCGTTCGAAGCGGCCGGGCACGCGGGCGACCGCTCGGATGCCGTTCACGATGGCTTCGCGGCTGCAACCGCGAGCGCAGGCGGCGGCGGTGGCGGCGAGAATGTTGTAGACGTTCACCTTGCCGATCAGGGGAGAGAACAGAGCAAGGGTCTCGTGGGGAGTGTGCAGGTCGAAGCGGGTGCCCCGGGCGGTAATGACTACCGACTTCGCATGGAAGTCGCCTGCGGCGAGACCGTAGGAAAGAATCTGTGATCCCTGCCTTCTGCTGAACGAGGTGAGCTGACGGCCATATTCGTCATCGAGATTCAGAACGGCCACGCGGGGAGGGTCCGTGCCGCAGCCTGCGAAGAGGATCTTCTTGGCGGCGAAATAGGAGTCCATGGTGTGGTGGTAATCGAGGTGGTCCCGGGTGAGGTTGGTGAAGACAGCTACATCGAACGGAATGGCAAAGACTCGCTGCTGTTCGAGAGCGTGAGACGAAACTTCCATCACGGCTTCGCTGGCGCCCGTGGCCAGGGCCTCGGCGAGCATCTGGTTGAGTTCGAGAGATTCAGGTGTGGTATGCGGCGCCGGAAGAAGCCTTCCCGCAACGTGATACTCGATCGTGCCCATGAGGGCACTCTTGCGTCCTGCCTGGGCCAGGATCGATTCCACGAGGAAACTGGTGGTGCTCTTACCGTTGGTGCCGGTGATGCCGGTAAGAGCCAGCCGTTCGGCAGGCCGCTTGTAGAAGTTGGCGCTCAGGCGAGCCAGGGCGCGGCGTCCGTGGGGTACCTGGGCCCAGGCTACGCCGGAGCGAGGCGGTTCGGTGGTCGAGTCCGTGACCACGGCGACAGCCCCGGCCGCAATCGCCTGGTCGATGAAACGGTTGCCGTCGCTGGCTTCGCCGCGCATGGCAATGAAGACAGAACCGGGCTGGACCCGGCGGGAGTCGTAGGCCAGGCTTCGGACCGCAGCATTGCCGCTGGCGGACAGGATCTCGGCGCCCTGGAGGAGGTGTTCGAACGTCATTAGGATGATTCTAGAGTACGACGGACTGACCACAAAGAACCCGAAGGACGCACAAACCGCGGCGCCCACGGGTGTCCTTCAGGGTCATGGTTTCAGTGGTCGAACTTGACCACGACGGTTGTTCCCGCAGCGACGTGCGAGCCGGGAGTGGGTGTTTGCTCACGGGCGATGCCGCTGCCGACAGGGCTGAGTTCGAGGCCGCTCTGCTCGGCCAGTTCGAGGGCGCTGCGCAGACTCTTGCCCAGGAACGACGGCACCGCAATGCCACCCTGCTCCACGTCTAGGATGACGGTTCCGTGGGCCGGAGCCGGCGGTGCCTCCGATATAGGCGATGCCGGCGGCTGAAACGAGCCCGCAGCCGCGGGGCGCGCCGCAGCCGCGGCCTGATCCTCTTCCACCATCGCGGCCGGAACCAGGCTGCCGGCGGGCGACGGCTTGAACGACGGCGCTGAATCAGCGGGTCCTCCATCCCCCCCGCCCAGCGACGCGCCCAGGTGATCGGGAGAACTCTCCTCCAGATCGGAGTCTTTCACCTTGTTCTGGGCGACCCATACCTGTCGACTGGGGGGCAACTCGAGGTCGTGAGGAACGTGCAGGTATTCCAGGACTTGCTGCGCGATGCGCTGGAACGCGGGCGCGGAGACCTGTCCGCCCTGGTGCAGTCCCACGGCGGAATCGAGAATCACGACCACGGTGATGGCAGGATTGTTGATGGGAGCGAAGCCCGCGAACGAGGCCACGTACTTGGTATGCGAGTAAGCGCCGGTGGCAGCATCGACTTTCTGTGCGGTGCCGGTCTTGCCTGCCGCGGAGTAACCCTCGAGAGCAGCTTTTCGCCCGGTGCCGTGCAGCACCACGGCCTGCATCATCTGGCGCATTTCAGCGGCAGTCAGCGCGGAAATCACGCGATGCTCGTTCTGGGGATGGAACACCATCGGGGACGCCGCTGGCGGCTGTGCGGTTGCGGCCACGATGCGCGGCGCCACGTACACGCCATCGTTCGCGAAGGTGGAGACCATGGCGGCCAATTGCAGAGGCGAGATGCCGATTTCCTGGCCCATGGAGATTGCGGCGATGGAGACCCTGGACCAGCGAGCGACCGGCTTCAGCAGACCTCGCGTCTCGCCGGGCAGATCGATGCCAGTGGGCTGGCCAAAACCGTAGGCGCGGATGTAGTGGTAGAAGCGATCCTCGCCCAGGCGGAGGGCAATCTTGATGGCGCCCACGTCGCTGGACTCGGCCAGCACATCGGTCACCGAGAGCAGGCCGTGCGGCCTGCTGTCACGAATGCGCATGCCGTTGATGACGATCGAGCCCATCTGGCAGTCGAACAATTCGCTGGGCCGGGTGAGCTTTTCCTCCAGCGCCGCCGAGATGGTGACCAGCTTAAAGGTGGAACCGGGCTCGTAGATGTCGCTCACGGCACGGTTTTTCAGCGCTTCGTTGCGGATTTCCTTCCTGACATTGGGATTGAAATTCGGTCGGTTCGCCAGCGCCAGAATCTCTCCGCTGTGAGGGTTCTCGACGATTACGGTGCCGGCGATGGCGTGGGTGTCCTCGATCGCCCGCTCCAGTTCGCGCTCGGCAATGTACTGGATCTCCTGGTCGAGGGTGAGCACCAGGTTCTTGCCTGGCTCGGGCTCTTTTTCAATGCGGCCGAACCACTTCCTACGGGCATCGACGGAGATCAGCATGCGGCCGGGCTTGCCCTGCAACTGGTCGTTGAATTGGCGCTCGATGCCGCTCAAGCCGGTGTCGTCGGTGCCGACGTAACCCAGGACCTGCGCCCCCAATTCGCGTTTGGGATAAAAGCGCTTGGATTCCCTCTGGTAATGAATGCCCTGGAGGTTGAGACGCTGCAGCCGATCGATGATCTCGGCGTCGGCCTTGCGGGCGACCCAGCAGAAAGTTTTGTGCGCCCGGCAGTCGGCCAGCAGCAGGCGGGGGTCGCCCCCGGTGATGCGGGAAACCAGGGCGATGGTGCCGGGCAGGTCCGGGATTTCCGTGGGCACGGCGAAGGCTGAGTCCACCAGGATCGACATGGCCAGCTCGTGGCTCTGGCGATCGTAGATGATCCCGCGCTTGGGCGAAACGTCGATGGAGCGCTGCTGCTGGTGTTCGGCGCGCTGTTCGAAATCCCCATAGCGGTAGATCTGCAAGTAGACCAGCCGCAGGCAGATCGCCACGCACCAGGCCAAGAGGAAGCCAGCGAGGAGATAAAGCCTCAGGTTTACCCGGTTGGATGTGGAAGCGGCCACGCGAATGCTTCCTCCTGAGACAAGCATGGCGGCTCAACGTCAAGGTCAAGCCGCCAGAAAACCGTGTGCACCACCGGGAGAGACCGGCAGCGTTTTATTGCGCCACGGCGACCGCAACCGGTGTCATGCCGGCGATGACCGGCACAGACGGGTCGGAACTCTGCATGTCCAGCTGCAGCACCTGGCCGGCGACCGGCGACTGCAACCCCAGCCGGCGGGCCAGTTCGTCAATGCGTTCGGGATCACGCAGCGAGGCGTCCTCGAGGCGCAGGGCGCGGTTCATCTCGACCATCCCGTCGCGTTCCGCCTTGAGGGACTCGATGCGATAGCCGTATTCGATGGCTTTGAAATGCTGCCAGGCGTAGGTCATGACCAACAGGAACAGGCAGGCCAGGGCGCTGCCGAACTGGCGCATCTCCCGGGCACGGCGCGGATCTTCCACCTTGACCAGGCGCGAGTTGTCGATGGCCTTGGTGAAGTAGATCTCGGGCGTGCCCATCCAAAAGGGCTGGCCCTGGGTACTGACTGCGGCCGCCACTTACGCCACCCCGAGCAGATCAGGCTGGGCCTCGGAGAGGTGCGTGTACCAGACTTCCGGATCCGCCGACGGCGTGCTCTCGCGGGCGTGCTGTTCGGCGCGCTCTACGGCGGCGATCAAGTCTTCAATCAAGGTTCCCGTGTGCATGGCCCTGTTCTCCTGCTCCTACCGTTTTACCTCTCCGGGACGGCATCGAGAGGTCGGTAGGATTTTTGGTTTCGCCCTTTTGTGGGAGGCGATGCCGTCCCGGAAAATCAATTCTGCAGCGTGCCCGGCACGCCTTCCCGTGAGCGTGCCGGGCTTCCCTTCACCCGTCATTGCTGCCCCAGCGTAAGAAGCGGTCACGCCGGGGACCCCGGCGGGTTCTCCGGGGTAAACCTTCGGGCTAGCGCCGGCGTCTCGCCGGCTGTCCGGCGGCCGTGCCGCCACCACCCTAAAGCTTCTCCGCAGCTCGCAGCTTGGCACTGCGGGAACGCGGGTTACCATCCATTTCTGTTTGCCTCGGGGTCACCGGCTTCTTCGTCAGTAGCCGATAGTGGCCCTGCTTGACCCCGTCGCGGATGGCATCCTTGACCAAGCGGTCCTCGAGCGAGTGGAAGCTGATTACCACCAGCCGTCCGCCCGGTTTCAGCAGCTGCGGGGCCGCCCCAAGCAGGTCCCGCAGATCGTTCAACTCGCGGTTTACGAACATTCGGAGAGCCTGAAAGGTTCGCGTCGCGGGATGAATGCGCTGAGGTTTCATTGACCGGGCCGCGGCTGAGACGACATCCGCAAGTTGCGCAGTGGTTCGTATCGGCCGCGACCGGACAATGGCTCTGGCGATTCTCCGCGACCTCCTTTCCTCACCGAATTCGTAAATCAGGTTGGCGAGCGTGACCTCGTCGGCCTGATTTACCACTTGTTCGGCGGTCACGCCGGACTGCGGGTTCATGCGCATGTCGAGCGGTCCTTCCGCCTGAAAACTGAAGCCTCGCGCCGCGTCGTCCAACTGCAGGCTGCTGACACCGAGATCGGCGAGAATGCCGTCAACGCCTTCGCTCGTCAGCCGTCGGTCGTCGGCTAAACCGGCAAAGGACCCGTGCCGCAGCTCAATCGTTGGCCAATCCGCCTGATCCTCAGCCGGGGTCAGCCGTGGCTCCGCAGCTCCGCCCCCGACCGACGATCGAGGACCGAGCACCGCTTTCGCGATTTCCAGCGCCGCTGGGTCCTTATCGACCCCAATCAAATGTCCCGCTGCGCCCAGGCGTCTTGCGATTTCGAAACTGTGCCCGCCCAAGCCCACCGTGACGTCGATATAGGTCCCACCGCGCCGGATGGCTAGAAAATCGATCGCTTCCTGTAAAAGAACCGGAACGTGTCCAACCACCCCACGTCCACCCCGCTCGGGGATGTCTTGTCCAAAACCTGCGTCCACTAGATGCCCAGATCGTCGAGCGTCTTCTCATCTTCCGGCGTGAACGTTTCGGTCTCGATCTCCTTACGGAACGCTTCCAGATTGCGGATTTCCAGGAACGTCAGGTTGCCGAGCACGGCGACCTCGCCCTTCAGCGCGGCGTTCTCGCGCAGCAGTTGCGGAAGCAGCAAGCGTCCCTGGTTGTCCATCTCGACCTGCTGTCCCCAGTAGTTTGCACGGGACAGGAACTTCTTCTTCGTGGGATTGAAGGTGGAGAGCCCGGCCAGCTTCTGCTCGATCCGCTCCCATTCCTCGAAGGGATACACTTGCGCAACCTTGCCATCCAAGCTGGTGATGTAGAATTGCGTTCCGTATTTCTCGTCGATCACGCGCTTGAACTCGGCGGGGACCTTGAGGCGTCCTTTTTCGTCCACGCGAGTTGGGTGATTGCCGCGAAACATGTGTCCGGCCCCTCACCGGGGCGGTGAAGCTTTTGACGGCTGCTACCAAGGCAACTAGGGAGGAGGTAAAAGCGGTCGCAAGGACGGTCAAATCGGGCTCGTTCGGGCTAGTTTTTGGGGTGTCAGTCTCAAATTCCACTGGCGCCTCTGATGCCATCACCGCTGCCCACGATCTGTATTGGTTTGACCACTTCCAACCACTTTTGACCACATCCTACCCGTAAATGGTTTATTGTCAACAAGAAAGTTATAGGTAGCCAATGGCTCCGAGGGCGGTCGGAGAAAAGCACGACGGGTTGTAGCTAACTTCGAAGGCGACCACAACCGGTTGGGTTTTTCACACTGATTCTTTCGATCTTTCTTCGCTGCCGAGTGGGGGCGGCCTGGGCAAAATTTCTGTGGAAATTCAAGACGGCGAGGGGCTCGGCCTCCGGGAATATGAGCGTGGGAGGGTGTACCGGCTGGAGTTGGCGAAGGACTTCCTGGCTGCTCCATCCTGAACTACTGCCCGGGATTTCCCGGTGGGCGAACCGCCGACTGCGGGCCCTCAATCTTGAGCCTTTGCCTTTACCCTGCGGTTACCGAGCGCTGCCTGCGAGCTGCTAACGTTCACAGCTTCGTGCTACACTCCCGCCCGTTGTTCTCGGCTCTGCTCCGGAATCTCAGCGATGGAGGTGCTCGATGGGCCTAAACCGGGGACGTTTATGGCTCGGAGGAATCGTCGGCGGCGTGGTCTGGGTGGTGTGGAGTTTCATTATCAACCTGGTGGTGATCGGCCCGTCGCGTTACACGGAGGCACAGAACGCCGGGCAGTTTCTGAAGCTGCCCCGCTACCCCGCTTTCGAAGCGCAGTGGATCGTGATGCTGTTCGTGCTGGCGATGATCCTGGCACACCTGTATGCCTGGGTGCGGCAGACGCTCGGTGCGGGGCCGAAGACGGCGTTGAAAGTTGGATGTTTAGTCGGCTTCGCCACGGGATTTCCCAGCAACTTCGGAACCGCAACCTGGGGGACCATGTCGCGGATCTTTCCCCTCGGCTGGCTGCTGGAGTTGTGGGTCGGATCGATCCTGGCTACCCTCGTCGCGGGTGTGCTGTACAAGGAGTAGGGGTCTGATTTTCCATCTCTGATTGCCCGTCGCAAACGCTCGGCTTGGCAATCTGGCAATTGGAATTCATCCTCTGATGGGTTCCACGTACACCGCAGTGCCATAGGCCAGCACTTCGGTAACGCCCTGCATGATCTCGGTGGCGTCATAGCGGGCACCGAGCACCGCGTTGCCCCCCAGTTCCGCCGCGTGCTGCAACATCAGGTCGAAAGCCTCGGCGCGGGTCTTCTCGCACAGATTGGTGAGCAGGGTGATGTTGCCGCCGACCAGGGTCTGCAACCCGGCGCCGATGGTCCCGAAGATGGAGCGGGAGCGTACCACAATGCCGCGCACCACGCCCATGGTGCGCACCACGCGAAAGTTATCCAGTTCGAACTGCGTGGTCACCATGTTGTGCGCCACCATGCGGCCGGGGGACGAGGAGTATGTGGTCATGTAGATCCTTCCGGGCGTTCGCCGCCCAACACTATAGCGCAAAGTTCCGGGACCGCGACGCCGTCATCAGGCCGCCTCTGGCGCAGCCGGAAAATCCGTTTTCCCGCACGCTCAACCCCTAGCCCGGCAGGCGGCCACCTGCATGGGATAAAGTTCGAAACGGTTCAGACCGGCGTGCACCGAGGGATCGTTTTCGCCGAATCGCCGGGCTTCGGCCTCATCCACAACCTCGAGTATCCCCAAACCAAATGCTCCTTGTGGCGCCATCACCGGACCATAAAGAAGGAGCTTGCCCGCATCAAACTCCTGCTGGAAGTACGCCCCGTGCTTGTCCATCAACGCCTTCTCGTCTTCGGTTATGTCGTAGGGAAAGGTAGGGCGCGGCGGAATCAGTTTGAAGTAGAAGTGCCGTTTGTCCATGGCCAGACATCATACCGGGGAGTTCGAACAGCAGGAACTGATCGGAGGATTGCAGTTGCCTACCCCGATGACCGCCGGGGCTTGCGCAGGGGGTGGATCGTCTGGTTCTGCTCCAGCATTTCGACGAACTCGCGGATCTTCCTCGCTCGGGTCTCAGGCTTTTTCGCGGTCTGGATGCGAAACAGCACGGCATATCGATTAGCGCCATCGAGTTCGGTGAAGAAGGCCTGGGCGCGGACATTCGCGTTCAGCGCCGCCTGCAGATCGGACGGGACCAGAGCCCGGCTCGGGGAATCGTACGCCCGCTGCCAATGTCCGCTGCCCTTGGCCCGCTCGATCGCTTTCCTGCCAGCCGGCTTCATCTTCCCGCTTTTGATGAGCGCCAGTGCCTTCTGCCGGTTGATCTTTGACCAGACGCTGTGGTCCGAGCGAGGAACAAACTTCTGCAGCCAGGTTTTGCCGGTCTCGCTCTGCTTCTGGCTGTCAATCCACCCATAGCACAATGCGACTTCGACTGCTTCCGGGTAGGAGACGGACTTCAGTCCGGAACCTTTCTTCGCCAGGCGCAGCCAGAGGCCAGGCGACTTGCGGTGATATTGCTCCAGCCAGGTCGCCCAAGCTGCCCGGCTGGCAAAGCCGTGCACCTGGGCCACGTCGGGAATCTTGTTGTTCTTCGCTTTCACAATCATCTGCTCCGCGGGTGCTCCCAGCGATTGGGAGATCTCTGGTGGAGGAGCCGAACTCATCACCGATACATTGGTGACTATTCATTCGCATCCTTGCCACGCAGCCTGTCTCTTGTCGGTGCAGAATCGCCATCTTCCACCCCAGCTCGTCGGACTATCCTGCCCGCCTACCAAGAAGCCTCCTCCAGCTCTGCCGCGATCAAGAAAATTCCCCCCGATCCCAGCTCTCGCGCAGCAGGTTGAGTTTGCATGAAACCTGGCAGCTCTCAAAAAGCTTTGATGACGGCCGGCGGCTTCGTCCTCTGAGGTTTCGTTGCACGCGCTGTGCCGGCGCACGGCAAGCGGGCGTCCACGAAAAGGAATTGTAGGCCAGCGATCAGCTTCGAGAAAGCGCAGGGCGTTGCTCCTTCTCAGGCTCTATAATTCTGACCCTATGACCTCCCGACGAAACTTCCTGCAGGCAGGTGCGGCGGCTGCCGGAGCGGTGCTGGCCAGTCTGGCGGAGGAGAACCCCAAAACCCCTGCTCTCCCTCCCTCGATCGCTACTTTGAAATCGATGAAGGAACAGGCACACCCCATCACAAACGAGGAGCGGCGCGAGCGTCAGGAGAAAGCCCGGCGCCTGATGGAAGCCAACGACCTCGACGCCATCTTTCTGATGGAAGGCACATCGCTCAAATACTTCACCGGCATCCGCTGGTGGGGCGGGGAGCGCATGTTCGCCATGGTGCTGCCAGCCAAAGGCGCCGCCTTCTACGTGTGCCCGGGTTTCGAAGAGGACCGGGCGCGCGAGCAGATCGTCAGCGCTCCCGAGGGCGTGCAAGCCGACGTGCGCATTTGGCAGGAAGACGAGAGCCCCTACCAGCGCGTCGCCCAGGGCCTCAAAGACCACGAACTGCTCACCGGCAAGATCGGGATCGAAGAAACTGTGCATTATGTCTTCTATGAAGGCCTGAGCAAGGCGGCGCCGCAGACGCAGCTGCAAAGCGCGACTCCGGTCACCGCAGGCTGCCGCATGATCAAGAGCGAAAACGAGATTGCCCTCATGCGACTAGCGTCACGCGTCACGCTGACCGCGTACGAGGCCGTGGGCCGGGCGCTGCGCGACGGGATGACGCGAGACGAGGTCGAGTACCTCGTCGACGCGGCCCACCAGAAGCTGGGTTTCCCCGGCGATGCTCTGGTGGAGGTCGGCGAGTTCGCGGCCTTCCCGCACGGCTCGACCCAGGCGCAGGTGGTGCGGGAGGGCGTGCCGGTGTTGATTGATGGCGGCTGCAAGGCGGAGGGCTATCAATCGGACATCACGCGCATGCTCATGATCGGGAAACCATCGGACAAGATGAAGAAGGTTTTTGAGGTCGTCCATCGCGCGCAGAGCATGGCCTTGGCTACGGCACGGCCTGGGGTCGAGTGCGGCGCGGTGGATGCGGCGGCGCGCAAGGTGATCACGGACGCGGGCTACGGTCCAGACTATAAGTTCTTCACCCACCGCCTGGGACACGGGATCGGCATGGACGGGCATGAGTGGCCCTACCTCGTGCGCGGCAACAGCACAAAGCTGGCGGCACACATGACCTTTTCGGACGAGCCGGGCATCTACCTGCGCGGTGAGTTCGGCATTCGCCTCGAGGACGATATGCACATCACGGAGAATGGGGCGGAGTTGTTTACACCCCAGAGCCCGGCCCTGGAGGACCCGTTCGGGAAAGGATGAAAAGCGAGGCGGCGCTCTGCCGCCACTCAGCGGGATGGGCGTCATGGGACATCGTCTGCGTTGATCCCAAGACGGTGCGAACGTCTTCTTCCGGTGTCCAGGTAAAAGGAAGGCCAGACCTACCAGGTTTCGTGGAAGGGCGGTTTCTGCTCAACGCCGAAATTGCCGGCGAAGCTCTATGCGTTCCCGGGGGCAGCAGGATTCGGGTGTCCTCTCCCCGCCGCAGATGGGGTATTGTTGCTTCCGGCCACATCCGGGCGATTTGAGAATCCGAAGAACTCGGCGCGCCACTCACCGAACCGCCAAGGGAAGCAGTTCGTCGAGTTGCCGCTTCACGGCGACGCTCAACCGCCGGATGCCTTCCCGGATCTGCTCGGGCGGGGCAGCGGAGAAGTTCAGGCGCAGGTGGCGGCGTCCGGCTTCCTGGTGCCCATTTGGCGCGTAAAAGGAATCGCCCGGCACGAAGGCGACGTTCTCCTTCAGTGCCGTTTCAAACAGCCGTTGCGCGTCCATGCCTTCCGCCAGTTCAACCCAAAGGAACAGGCCGCCCTTGGGGCGGGTCCAGCTCACTTGCGGTGGGAAGTGTTCCGCAAGGGCCTCGAGCATCACGTCGCGGCGCTCGCGGTAGACCCGGCGGATCAGCTTCACGTGCTCGTCGAGGAAGCCGTCGCGGGCCACTTCGTAGGCAACGATCTGGGCGAAGGTAGAAGTGTGCAAGTCCGCGCCTTGCTTCAGCTGCACCAGCTTGGCGATGACGTCAGGCGGGGCGACGATCCAGCCCAGCCGCAGGCCGGGCGCAAGGGTCTTGGAAAAAGTGCTCAGGTAAATGACGTTGCCGATGGAGTAGCCGTTGTCGCGGCGCAGGTTCTCCCGGTCCAGCACCACCAGCGGGGTGAGGTGCTCGCCTTCGTAGCGCAGTTGCCCGTAGGGGTCATCTTCGATGATGGGGATGCCGTAGCGGTCGGCTACCAGAACCAGCTCATGGCGGCGCCCTTCCGAGAGCGTGGTCCCCCCGGGATTCTGGAAGTTGGGCAGCACGTACATGAACTTGGGACCGGAGCGCAGTGACGCCTCGAGCTGATCAGTGCGCAGGCCATCTTCGTCGCTCGGCACGCTGACATATTCCGCGCCGTACACGTCGAAGGCTTGGAGAGCACCCAAATAAGTGGGAGCTTCCACCAGCACACGGTCGCCCGTATTGATCAGCAGCTTACCGATGAGGTCGAGTGCCTGCTGCGAGCCCGAGGTGATGAGGACGTTCTCCGTGCGGGCCTGGATGCCGTAGCGCGCGATGTGGCGGGCAATCATCTTGCGCAAAGGCTCGTAGCCTTCCGTGGCCCCGTATTGCAGGGCCAGATGTGCCGGCTGGTCGAGAACCTTGCGGCAGGCTTCCCGAAAGCGCTCGGTGGGAAAGACGTCAGAGGCGGGCAGACCGCCGGCAAACGAGATGACTTCTGGGCGCTGGGTGATCTTGAGCAGTTCGCGAATGGCCGAACTCTTGATGCCCCGGGTGCGCTGCGCGTAACGAGAGGCCCAGGCTGTGGACATAGTTCTCCTTCTTCTCCACTTTAGACCAACTGCCGTTAACTTTAGGACAAGTTTAGGACCTCCGGCTGTGACCCGCGCCTGATTCGAGGTGACGAAGATCACCAAAACATGTGACTCCAGGACCGCACGGGTGGAGTATTGCGGAGATTGCACTCTGGTTTCATCAGAAGGGGGGAGCACGGGCGGGGAGCCGATTGGTTACTTGCGTCACACCTCCTGGCCATCTCCTTACCTGACCGCCCGAAGGCGGCTTCGGTAGACTCGGGAACAGCCCAATTCCTCTCAGACTGTTCAGCAGGCCGTCCTGTCCAATGGTTACAGTGCGTTCAGCCACGTTCCGTGTGTCGAGGCGAGCCCTTTGGGCGCCGCGCGTTTTGACCGCCCAGGGAGCGGCTCGCATCTCCCATTTTGATTGCCGGAGCCGGCGGTGGGAGGGAATTCACGAGAATCGGTTCGTCGCCGTTACGCGCGCCCAGATGCGCCTCTTGGGGCGCTGACGTGGGGGCATCTACTGCGGAACCACGGCTAGAAACGCAACTGGCTGAGGTAGGTGTAGCTGGCCTGAATGCTGGCGAACGGATCCTTGGGCTGGTCGTGCTCGACGAAGTAATGCCGTATACCGGCCTTGTCGGATTGTGCGAATATAGCCTTCCAGTCGATCGAGTTGTCTGCTGCGACGCTGGTCATGTTCCCTGCCTTGTCCTTTCCCTTCACATGCACCAGGGGGAAGCGTCCCGGGTAACGGTTGAAATAGGCGAGTGGGTCGGCGCCAGCCGTAACCGCCCAGTACAGGTCCATTTCCATCTTCACCAGGTTGGGATCGACCTCCGCCAGCAGGATGTCGTAGGGCAGCTTCCCTTCCACCGGCTGGAACTCAAAGGTGTGATTGTGGTAGGCGAACTGGATGCCCGATTTGTGCGCCGCCTCGCCGGCCCGGTTGAAGGTCTCTGCAATCTGACGCCAGGCACCGGGCTGCTGGCGGATCTTCTCGTCGATGGAGGGGCAAACCACGTAACTGTGTCCGATCACCTGAGCCGCCTCGAGCACCCCGGGCCACTTATCGCTCAACTGGTCAAACGGTATATGCGTCGAGGGCGCGGCCAGACCTACCCGGTCCAGCGCTGCTTTGACCTCCTTGGGTGAGCGGCCAAAGTAGCCCGCGAACTCCACTTCGCGGTAACCGATGTTCGCGACCTCGGCCAGGGTGCCGTCGAAATCGCCCTTCATCGCGTCCCGTACGCTGTACAACTGCACGCCGACTTTTTCAATCTTGTGCTCGTCGGCCGCCAGGCTAAAACGCCGGGCCAACAACGTCGCCGCCGTCACGGTGCCCAGAAAAGTGCGCCGGTCCATCATCGATCTCCTTTCCGCAAAGCCCACAGGATAGTCAGGGGCAGACGCGGGCGCAACTGCAGCGCGGCGCCTCACACTCCGACCCCACCTGCCGTACCACTACTGTTCCAGGAACATCGTCGTCGAGGAAGACAACGTATCCGCGGTCCCCACATTGGTGAGCATACCGGTAAATGCCACGACTTCGTATGACCAGATGTTGTGATCTGTCTGGTTGCCTACGTACACGTAAAGCGCGCTCGGATCGGTCAGCACGAAGGCCGGCCCATTGCCGGTGGCGAAGGGCGACCCCACGATCTCGGTGGGCAGGCCGCTCATGGGGTCCAGGGTAAAAACAGAGATGTTGTTGGACGTCAGATTCGTCACGTACAGATACTTGCTGGTGCTGCTCACGGCCAGCGAACTCGGGTTGGTGCCGGCTAAGAACGGCGAGCCCACCATGGCCGTCAGCGCTCCCGTATTCTGGTTGATGCTGAACCCCGAGAAATTGCTGTCCAGCAGGCTGGCCACGTACATGAACTTGCCCGAAGGGTCGAAAGCAATCCAGTTAGGACCATTGCCGACCGTGTTGGGCGACCCGGGAACCGGGCTCAGTGCTCCCGACGAGATCGCGAAACCCGAGATCGAAACCCCGCTGCCGTTGGCCACGTAAAGAAACTTCCCGGTCGGTGTAATCGCCACCCGCACCGGGTTGAAGCCCGTGGCGTAAGGCGACCCAGGAGCCTCCTTCAGGGTGCCGCTGGTGGCGTCCACCGCAAACACGGAGAGCGTGCGGGAAACGGCGTTGGTCACATACAGGAAGTCCCCGGACGGGTCCAGCACCAGGCTGGAAGGATTGAGCCCGGTGCGCGTCCGGGGCATAACCTCCGTCAGCTTTCCAAAACTGTCGACGGTGAACTCCGAGATGTCCGCCTCGCCACCGTTGGTGACATAGGCGAATTTGCGGTTGGAACTGACTACGATCGCCGTCGGGGAAATCCCTGCGGCATACGGCGAGCCCGGAACCTGGCTCAATCGTCCCGTAGCGGCGCTGACGCGGAACGCCAGCACCCCGTTGTTTAAGGGCGTGGTTACATATGCCGTATGGGTCGAGACTCCGCACCCCGGCAGCATCGCCAGGGCTAGGCTGGCGGAGACCGCAAGCATGGTTCTCATCAACACCGTTCGTGTTCCTCCAGATCTGGAACAGTCCAAGGCAGCGGACGGGCCAACCCGTCAATTGAATTCAGGCTAGAGATTGAAATTTAACATTTTATTCTATCGTGGGATGTTGCCGGGGCCTTTGACCTGGCGGCATGCAGCCTTCGTCGAGAGCACCGCTCCGACCATCTGCCTTCTGATGGCAGCGCTGAGTGATCGGTTGCTCGGGTTGCAGCGGCGGCACGACCTTCCGTCTTGTATCAGCACGCCGGCTCTCAGGTTGCAGCACCCGCGTCCGGGTCGCAACCTGACCTGTTCCGAAGGGTTGTTCTGGCTCCAGCTGAAGCAAGCGTTGGAAGCCACCAAGTCCAGCAGGGGACGGCAGTCCGTCCACGGTGTAACCCGGGGCCGGAGCCGCCGCTGACTGTCGGCGTTACTGGTGGAGGCGCGGGGGTTTCACTCCGCTACCAGCAAACTCTCCGCAAACGGCCACTCCCGGTCCACCCATTGCGCCTCGCAGCGGAAGCCGGTCGCCGCCGCCATCCCGTTGATCTCCTCACGCTGGTATTTGTGGCTGCTCTCGGTCCAGATGGTTTCGCCCTCCATGAAGCGGACCGCGACTCGCGCCGATGGGATGCTCACCACTTGCGCTCGCCGCGAGCGCAAGTGCATTTCCACACTGCGCGCCGTGGGATTGTACCTGGCCACGTGCTCGAACTGATTGAGCGCGAAATCGGCATCGAGTTCCCGGTTGAGGCGAGCCAGCAGGTTCAAATTGAACGCCGCGGTCACGCCCACAGGATCGTCATATGCCTCGAGCAATTGACCCTCCGGCTTCATCAGGTCGGTGCCCAGCAGCAGGGCATCACCCGGCTCGAGGGTCCTCCGAATCTCACACAGGAAGCACGCTCCCGCCGGCCGGTCGAAGTTGCCGATGGTGCTGCCCAGGAAGAGCACGAAGAGGTGCTGTCTCTCCTTTCGCCTGGCCGCTACCTCGGCCAGACCTTCCAGGTATTCGCGTTCGAAGCCGACGATGCTGATGGAATCAATGTCCCCCAACTCGCGCCGGCACATGGCCAGCGCCGTCGGCGAAATTTCAATCGGGCAGTAAGCGGTGTGCTGGCGCCGGCTGAGCGCCTTCAGGATCCAGCGTGTCTTCTTGCCGCTGCCGCTGCCCAGTTCCGCCACCACCACCGGCGCCGGCAGCCGTTCCACGATGTCCGAGGCGTTCTCCCGCAGCAGCCGCTCGTCGGCGCGAGTCAGGCCGTATTCGGGCAGCGCACTGATCACTTCAAACAGCGCCGAGCCCACATTGTCATAGAGATATTTCGACGGCAGTTCCTTCTGCGGCTTGAGCAGCCCGTCCCGCACTTCGGCGGCAAAATCCGAGATAGGATGCGCAGTAACGGCACGAGTCAGCATGCTCGCTCCCGGTTGCGTTTTAGTTCTTCACGCAACGGAATCCCGCGTACACGTACCGATAGTGCGGCTGGAACCAGTTGCGAAACGAAGGGCGTAACAGGCAGGCGGCCGTGCGCGCAGAGCCGCCTTTCATCACGTAATGCTGGTTGTCGAAGAAATCCGCGGAGTAGCCTCGGTAAAACGGAAAAGGTTCAAATCCGGGGAATGGCGCGAACAGGCTGGACGTCCACTCCCAGCCGTTGCCCACCATTCCGCGGACGCCGAGGGCGCTGGGGCCGGCGGGATCGGCGCCCACCGGCATCGGATCCCAGCGGCGGAAGTCGAAGTTCCCTTCCCGCAGAACCGGCGCAGCCGCGGCGCCCGACCGCTCGGCCCCGTCGGGTCGTGCCCAGGCGGCGCGCTGCCATTGCGCTTCGCTGAGTAACGACTTGCCTGCCCAGCGCGCGTATGCGCTCGCCTCCGCCTGGCTCACATACACTGGCCCATCAAGGGGCAGGGGGATCTCGTCGAACATAGTGCGCAGCAACCAGCGCTCGCTGTCACGGCGCCAGAATCCGGGGTGAGCCACACCCGTGTTGCCGATCCAATGCCAACCCGCGTCTGTCCACAGCGACCGTTCCTGGTACCCGCCTGCGGTGACGAACTCCAGGTACTCGCCATTGGTCACCTTGTGCTTGTCCACGACAAATGCCGGAACACTCGTGGTTTGCTCTTCGTACTCGTTGTCCCAGCCGAACCTCGACGCCTCGCGGCGCAAGCCGAGCGTCACCGGCCCCGCTGGAACTTCCACCATGGCCGGAGTCGCGCGCGGCGCCAACGGTTCGGTGTCGCGCATGCCGCGCACCTTGCAGTCCAGCGGCAACTGGTGAAGCATGTAGGCGAGCGTCTCGGCGTGCATCAACCGGTGCTCAATGGCAACGTTCAGGAGGAGTTCGGGTGGAAACTCACGTGACTGCGCATCCGCCATGGCTGCATCGAGGACACCGTCAAGCGCTCGGCGCACCCGCTCCACGTAGCGGCGCACTTCAGCAAGCGATGGCCAGTCCGACGGCCCATCCATGGGCAATCCGGTACTGACCGGATCGATGCCGAAAGCGAACAACCGGTCGAACTCGGGGTGAAACGAGGGGAGATTCAGCAGGCGCTCGCGCAGCAGGTTCCAGTCGAAAGCCTCAAGGTGACCGATATAAAAAATGATGCGGTGCCGCTCTGGAATCGGTCGGTCGTGGAGCGCTTCCGGCTTGACGATGTCAAACAGCGCATCGCTCTCGCGGCGTGCTTCCCCGAGTCGGTAGAATAAAAGGTGCTGGGTTTCCAGGCCGCTCGGTTGGGCCACCATCTCTACCTCCTGAAGCCGAGTGATTCTCCAAGCCACACCTGGCCAACTGACTATGATGCCCCCGGCCGAGAAAAGGCTCAGCCAAGTTCGGACTTTTCTCAGGTCCGGAACAACCCTGCGCGGAGTGTTATAAACGGTGGTCTTTCAGCAACATAGGAAGATGGTTCGCGATGGATCAGGCTGGCTGGACGCCCCCGTTCTTGCGGGGGCAAGTGCGAGCACAGAGTGAACTGTCGTGCGTGGCTATCTCTATGGGTGTCCAGCCAAACCCTCGTCGGGCACGGAAGGTCGCTGCACGTCCGTCACTTCTGACACTTCCTCTCTGCATCTAAGATCTCCGGTTAAGAAACGGCGCCACTCCCCCGAGATGGGCTGTTAGGGACGCTTCCGAATAGGAGCCGAATCAGGAAGGGGAAAGCTCTCGGTATCCCGAGAGTCCACCTGCGAGAGTCCTTCGCTCGACCGGAAACAGCCCGCCTCCCTCATCAGGCCAACTAAGACCGCACCCCGGCATCCCGGGCCGTTTTCGATCGCTGAACAAGCTGAAGCGTGTCTCTCGTCTCCTCAATAAAGCAAAGCCCGGATCCCCCTTCGAGGCGTGCCGCACACCGCTGCCAGCGTGAGTGGCTTTTCACCCGCCCGGGCGAAACGACCTTTTCCCCCATTGGATTGCCAATCCAGGTTCGAGCACGGCCAACCCTCCCATTGTGGAAAAGAGTTCTCTTTGCCCATCCTTTTTGCGATGATGTAACCCCGCAGTGCTTCGCTTCACGACGTGGAGAGAACCCTTATGCGTGGATTGCTGATCCGCATCCCGCTGGTCGCCGTTCTATGTCTCCCGGCTCTGGCTCAGCAGCCGTCTGCCAACGAGTCCGCCACCGCCCTGTGCAACTTTGAGGACGGCAAACAAATCACCGCCCGCTACATCGCCGTCGCTGCTGGCCACGCCGACACCCTCCCCTCCAGGGTTTTTGTCCCTGGAGGCCAGGCCATCACCTTGTTTACCGAGAACGAGGTGATCCTCAACAATACCGTTATCCCCACCGGCGGCTACACCATGTATTTTATCGGCGGCAAGAAGGATTGGACCCTCATTGTCAGCCGCAACGTCGATGTCAACGCCAAGTACGACGAGTCCAAGGACTTAGCCCGCGCGTCCATGGAGATCGCTCAGCTCAGCTCCCCCGCCGACAAGCTTTCGGTCTACTTCGGTCATACCGGTCCCAAGCGCTGCGAGATCAACGTCGACTTCGGCAAATGGCGCGGATGGGTCGAATTCCGCGAAAAATAAATCAGGGCAGTTAAGGCGGACGCCCCCGTCCGCCGTTGCTGACGGCTGAGAGCTTACAGCCTCAAGGACTTTGACTTACTGGCGAACCAGCAGAGCAAGGCGGGGGAAGCGGAACTTGCCGGCGGCATCGTCGATGACGTTGACCTGGCAGGTGTAGAAGCCAGGTTTCAGGGAAGCCAGGGGGACATCAAGTTGAAAAACGGCGGCGTGGCGTTCCGGGGCGTTGAGTTGTTCGCGCTCGACCACGGGGGTTTCGTACGCCTTATTGTTTCCCTGAAAGAAAGCCACGCTACTGAGGAGACGAATGCCGGAACTGGCGCCGGATAGGCCGACATTCCCGCGACGCGAACCGGAATTCCCGCCAGAAGCAACGCCACTGGCGGCGCGCAGGTCGGGATCTCCGGCAGATGGGGCGGCATTCCCACCATGTGGGTTGGAATTCCCGCCGGATGAGCCGACCGGAGTGGTTCCGCGCGCAGGGTCATAGACCTCGTAATAGAGATAAAGGTGCTGGCCCGAAGAAAACACGTGGGTGACGCTGGGAACGACCTCGGAGCCGTCACGCGCCAGAGGGTTCTCGGTCTTGTGCTTGCCTGCCGGGTTGATCTGGCTGGCCAAAACAACGGAACTCATTTTCACCGGAAAGTCCTTGAGATCGGGAACGCCGAAATCGGTTTCGAACGATCCTAACCGGCCACTCTGATTTTCGCGCACTACGAACTTGAGGTGGTAGGTGCCCGGGGGAAGAGTGAAACCGGTGTCGTACTGCACGTTCTTACGCTGGACCAACTCAGTCGTCCTGAGAGCAAGTTTGATGGTGTCGCGGACCTGACCAACGGGATGTTTGTCGGGGGCGAGGACTTCGCCCAGGACGTCGAGGGTGGCGCGATCTTGGTCCTTGTTGCGGGCGAAAGGAATCTCCCAGCCCGGGACGACAACCGAAACCGGCACGTAGAACTTGTTGCCGCCGAGGCGAAAGTAGGCGGCCGAGAGATAGACAGGGAGATCGGTACTGGGCAAATCAGAGGCGAGTTCCTCATTGAGCTGGCGCTCGCGGTCCTCCTGGGTAGAGTGCTGGAAGTCGGCGGGGGCGTAGTAGCCGCGGCGGAATTCCAGTTTCAGCCCGGGGCGGTTGACCTTGACGGTGATCCGGCGAAAGCGCCCGTCGCGCGCGGGATTGCTGCTGTGGTAGCCGAGCAGGTAATAGAAGGAAGTGTCCTGCTGCACGCCGGTGAAGACCCGGGAGAAGTCGTTGGTGTCGAGGAAGGCCCGGCCTCCGGTGTCGCCCGCGAGGGTGACCAGGGTCTCCTGGGTCGTGAAATTGGAGGTATAGGCGCTGAGCTGGGCCTGGCCGGAGTAAGGCGACTGGCCGCGCAGACTGGCGTTTTGCGCTTCGCCTCCGGGAACGATGGCCTGCAGACCGCGGAGGTCCATGGTGTAAATGGCCATGTTGGCTCGGACGGCGGCGTTGGTGGCGGCGCGAAGTTCGGACTGGTTCTCGATCCCGGTGCGATCCATGCCGCTGGAGAAATAAATCAGCGACTTCTTTTCGTCGACACTCATGAGCCGTTCTGCGACGGAGCGCAGAGCTGCCAAGCGGCGGTCGGTATTGAAAATGTTGTATTCGGTGTCGTCCACCGTGAAGGGCGCACCGGTGTCGGGAGTGCCTTCGGTGCTTCCGGTTGTTCCCTCTTCGAAGCCTTGGCCGCCAGCCGGGTTGAGCGCTTGCAAGGCGGTCTTGAGCCCGGCTTTGTCAGAGGTGAAGTCCTGGTTGACGGTCAACTGGCTGCCCAGCGAGATGATGGAGACCATGTCGGCCGGCGACATTTGCCGGTCCAGGTAGTTGCCGGCAGCGTTGGTGGCGCGCTCGACGTCATCGGGCTGCATCGAGCTGAGATCGAAGAAAAGGATGATGAGCCGGCGGTCTTTCAGTGGGCGGGCCGCAGTCTGCTGGGCGGTGACGGGCTTGGCAGACTTACCCGTGGCGAGCAGAGGCGCTTCCAGGGCGGCGCTGGAGACGACCGCCTCGGTGTTTTCGAGGTCAAAGGAGACGACCTGCTGGGGCTTGCCATCCTCGAGAACCGTGAAGTCCTCGCGCCTGAGATCCTTGACCAGGTTGCCCTGGTGGTCGCGCGCGGTGACGTTCACCAGGACCAGCTCGGTCCGACTGCGGAAGGTGTAATCGCCCTGGGACTCCTGTGAGAGCAGAGGCGCAGGGGAGAGAGCCAAGACCAGCAGCGAGGCGAGCGCTTGGTGGATCCATTTCGAGCCGCGCGATGGGGAACACATATTTCCTCTCCTCAGAAGCGAAATCGAGCGGTCAATTGAATGGTGCGCATGGACCCCACAGAAATGACACGTCCGTAGGTGGGCGAGTTCAGCGTGGTGTCAATGGCGGAGAACTGGGGGGTGTTGAAGATATTTGCCGTTTGCACCCGGACTTCGAGAGTCTTGCCCTCTTTGATGGGGAACAGTTTGGTGAAGGCCATATCGAAGACGCGCGTGGGAGGGCCCTCGATGCTGTTGCGGCGGGCATCGCCGAAGGTGCCGGGCGGAGGGGCCGCGAAGGCGGCGGTGTTGAACCACTGGGCGACGGAAGGATGGGAGATGCCGACTGACTGATCGGGGACGATGTTAGGGCGGAGTGTGCCGTTGGTGCCGCGATTCACGTCGGCGAAGTCGCCCAGGATTCTGGGGGTAAAGGGGATCCCGGTGGCGATGGTCCAGTCGCCGCTCCACTGCCAGTCCCCCAGGATGGCACGCCAGGGGCTGTTATTGGTGAGCCAGCGGCGATCGTGGCCGAAGGGCAACTCCCAAAGATAATCGGCGCTGAATTTGTGGCGCTGATCGAAGCTGGAGAGGCCGCGTTCGGCGGCCAGATCAAAGGCGTTCTGGGCAACGACCGTAGCCCCGCCACCGATGGTGGAGGCGTTGTCGATGGACTTGGACCAGGTGTAGAGGCCGCCGATGGAGATGCCGTGCTGCAAGCGCTTGCGGAGGCGAACCGAGCCGGCGGCAGCGGTGGAATCTCCCTGGGAAGTCTGCCAGTCGAAGGGCTGCACGTCGGGGATCCGGGTGCCGTTGGCGCTACGGTTGGGAGCTTCCAGGATGTCGAGGCGCGTTCCCTTGGTGCCGGTATAGTCAAGATTGAGCAGCAAGGTGGGCTGGATCTCCTGCTGCACATCCAGGTTCCAGATCTGGACGTAGCCGAGGCGGTAGTTGGGATCAACCGCGTAAGAATTGGTGATGAGGCCGGTGGCTGGGGGGGGAAAGCCATTCTGCAAAGTGAGCTCGCCGGTGACCGACTGCACGTTGGTCATGGCGGTGGCGAAGGGAGGCTGGAAGGCAAGTTGTTGGGCAATGGTCTGGTAAGCGCCGGTGTTGTAGTTGATTCCGTAACCGGCGCGGACCACGGTTTTGGGCGTAGCCTTCCAGGCCACACCGAGGCGAGGCGCAAGGTTGTTGCGATCGGGGCGGACCAGCATGACGGGAAACTGGCCGTGATAGGGACCGGTTTGTCCGGGTAGGACGATAACGGCCGCGGTGACATCGGGGGAAATGTCAAGATTGGCGATGCGGTTGTTGAGCTCGGTAAAGGGAGAGATGTATTCGTAGCGCACGCCGAGATTGAGGGTGAGGTTGGCGCGCAGCTTCCATTCTTCCTGCGCGTAGAGATCCCAGGAATTGCCCCGGAAGTGATAGCTGTTGGCGCCGGGCTCGGTGGACTGCAGCGAGGTCTGCTGGGCCAGCCCGAGCAGAAAATCGGCGAAGTCATAGCCGGTATATGGAACGGTTTGTCCGTTGGCACCGGGTAGGGCAGTGTTGAATCCGGTGAAGACGAAGGAGCCGCGGGCGTTCTTGCTGGTCTGGGTATTGAGCTGGATGCGACGAAAATCGCCACCCCAGCGCAGGTTATGTTTGCCGTGAACCCATACCACGTTGTCGGCCAGGGTGATGGTCTGGTTGCGCTGGCGGACCGGGTTAATGTCCTGGATGCCCCCGAAGTGTGAGAAGGAGAGCCCGGGGAGCCCCCAATCAAAGGGGTCGGTAGAGACGCCACCGATGCCAAGCGTACCTGTGATGTCCTGCGAGAAGGCGTAGAGGTTCAAGGTGTTGGTGCTCGTGCGGTTAAAGTCGAAGCGGGCGATGTTGGTGAGCTTGCCGATGCTGCGGATGTAGGCGACGGGAACGTCGTAGCTGCGTATGGTGGTGTTGCCGCCCACGCTGGGGAAAGGATTGGTAAGAGCATTTTCGGCACCGTGGTAATGGAAGCCGAAGGAGAGATTGTTGCGCGGGCCGCGGAAGGAGCGGGAACCGATGCCGGCGCCGCCGAAGTTGCGGATCAGGCGGATGTTGGCGTCGTCGCTATTCTGGGCGGCGGTCGTGATGTAGTGAAAGTTCTGAAAATCACCGGGGAGGTTGGGCACGGGGATGTACTTGAGCAGTCCCGCGGCGGCGGAATTGATGTTGGGGATAGTCTCGTTGGAGAACGGGAGGTGCGTTACCGGATCAAAGATCTGCACCGGGGCGGTTGTGCCGGGGCCGGTGGATACGGTGGTCTGGGAGAAGTTGCCCTGGCGTTCGAGCAGCGTAGGGACGGTAGAGAAGGCGTCGTAAGGATTCGCTCCACGGAAGCCATTGTAATTGACGAAGAAGAAGGTCTTGGTGCCGCCGTGGTAAATCTTGGGAATGTTGAGCGGGCCACCGGCGCTTCCGCCGAAGCGTTGCTGGAGAAAAGCGGGCTTGACGACCGGAGCACCGGTGAGCGAGTAGGGAGACGCGTTCAGGGCTGAGTCGCCAAGGGTGTAATACAGGCTCCCGTGAGGGCGATTGATGTCGAAGCGGCCGCGGCCACCGCCGAGGATGAAGGCTCCGCCGCCACCGCCGCGGGACCCTCCGCCGAAACCACCACCGGGACCACCGCCAGGACTCCCCCCGGGACCAATAAGTGCGAAGTTACCACCACCCGGGCCTCCGCCGGGGCCGCCTTGCATCTCGCGCTCTCGCATTCTCTGCTGGATTTCGTCGGTGCTCATGCCGAAGGTGTTGGCGGCGGATTCATTGCCGGAGACCGCCACCGATTCGGTGGCGGCATCGGGAGACAGGCCGGGCACAGGCATCCCTGAAGGGACGACCTGGCCGGCGTTGGATGCCTGGTCGGTGGCTTCGCTTTGCAGGACGGAGAGGCTCTGAAAGCCGCGGATGAGGTTTCCCGCGGCAGCCGCACGCTGCGACATTTGCGACGGCGAACCCGGTCTTGGCTCAGAGGGTGCGGTCCGAGACAAGAGATTGAGGTTGAAGTCGACGCTGGCACCGGGAGGAGCGGCGGTCACTTCACGGGTCAGGGGCTGAAAAGCCGTCATCTCGGCGCGGACAGTGTACTGACCGGCAGCCGGGACTTGGATCGAGTAGCGACCGTTGAGGCCGGTCCAGCTGACATATTTCGAGCCGGTCGCGGAATCAGTTGCCGTCACGGTGGCCCCAGGGATGACGGTGTTGCCGGAGGTGACCACGCCTGCGATGGATAGGGTTTGAGAAGCACTTTGGGCGTTTGAGCCGAGCCCTACGAACAAGATGAGGAGTAGTGCCAGGACCGTCGAGCGGCCGCCAAGATGAGTCTGGAAAACGGTAGTCATGCCGACAAACCGGTCCTCGCCGGCGCACCAATCCGCAGCCGAAAAGAACCGCTCATTATGATTTCAACACTGCAAGCGGGGCAATGCTGTAAGAATACCGTCTAAGACCGTAAAGTTTTGTAAATGTCGGGCCAGGAATGAGGAGACTGCGGCTTCGGGCAACTAAGGGGCTGGAGTTGCAATCTCAACAACGAAACCTTGTGTGAACCTCTGTGAGAACCCGGACTCGTGCCCTGAAGATTGCCAAGAATCCACAGACACATTGTGCTGCCGGGCGGTTCCTCGCCTGGTCCTGCGTCGCGCTGGGGATGGTATCCCTCGGGGGGGCAGGGCTGAGCGGGCAGCAGCCGACGATTGCAGTGAACGTGAAGGTAGTAAATGTGCTGGCGACCGTGCGCGACAAGCACGGGCAGATCGTCAACAACTTGAACAAGGATGATTTCTTCCTGCAGGAGGATGGGAAACCGCAGAGCATCGGCTATTTCAGTCGAGAGTCGAACCTGCCGTTGACGCTCGGGCTGCTGGTGGACACCAGCCTGAGCCAGCGGCGAGTGCTCGAGCAGGAACGCAGCGCCAGCTACAGCTTCCTGGACAAGATGCTGCAGGCGAAGGACACCGCTTTCGTGATTCATTTCGACCGGGAAGCGGAGTTGCTGCAGGACCTGACATCGTCGCGCGAGAAATTGCAGGCTGCCCTGGACAAACTCAAGTTGCCGGAGGAGCCGGAACTGGCGCGGGGCGGCGGGCAAGGTGGCGGATCGGGAGGCGGATGGCCCGGTCCCGGCGGCGGCGGGCATCGTGCAGGTCATGGCGGGCGAGACCACGGGGGCGGAACGGTACTCTATGACTCGATCTACCTGGCATCGGATGAATTGATGAAGCCGCAACAGGGGCGAAAGGCGCTGATTGTGCTGTCGGACGGTGTAGATCGGGGCAGCAAGGAGACGCTAGAGGCTGCGCTCGAGGCTGCCCAGCGAGCCGACACGGTGGTGTATTCGATCCTGTTCAAGGACGACGAGGCGTACTCGCATTGGGGCGGCGGTTTTGGCGGTCCCGGAGGAATGGGCGGGCACGGAGGCGGGCATCGCTACCCGCCGGAGTCGCGACCGGATGGGAAGAAGGTGCTGGAGCGGATCTCGAAAGAAACCGGCGGACGTCTGTTTGAAGTTTCGAAGAAGCAGCCGATCGACAAGATCTACAGCGAGCTGCAGGAAGAGTTGCGGAACCAATACAGCATCGGCTACACACCGGACAAGAGTAACGAAGGAACGGGCTTCCGCAAGATCACGCTGACAACCAAAGAGAAGGATCTCGTGGTGCAGGCTCGGGACGGGTATTACGCGGAGCGGTAGGGCCAGTAGCTTGCCAGCTCGGGGCTATTAACCTGGCAGTCGCCCGTCCCCGCCCGACGCCGGGGGCGTGCGCATTCTCTCGCCCGCCACATTTGATCAGAGTCTCTTCCTGACTGGAGTCTCCAGCCCGCCAGAAGTGTGCAGCCCGCGCAGGGCCAAAGCCCACAAGCCTCCGTGCGGCGCTGCGAGCGCGGCTTCATCCGCAATCGGCTCCCTGCAGACTGCCCGCGGCCGGACGGCGGCCCACGATGTCCCCAGTCTTATGGCGGGTCACGCTCCTCAAGTCGTCTGCAGGTACGGCTGCCACCGGGATCAAGGTGCTACTCCGCCGTCCTGCCTTCCAATCTTCGCCTGCACTGTATTTTTGCCGCCGTGAGCGTGGAACAAATCTCCCGCCATGGAAAGGGCTACAACCCCCGGGCGGGCCGCGCAAGCCAATATTGCTCGATCTCCTCGAGACTGCGGCCTTTGGTTTCCGGGACCACGGTCCAGACAAAAACGATGGCTGCGATACACACGACGCCATAGAGCAGGAACGCGACGGGAGCGGTTAAGAGCTGCACTAGTGACAGGAAGGTGAGAGTCACCGCCAGGGTGCCGCACCAGAGGAAGACCGTGGCGACTGACATGGCTCGTCCGCGGACACGAGTGGGACAGATTTCCGCCATGACCACCCAGGTTCCAGTGCCTACGCCGACCGCAAAGCAGGCGACATAGATAAGAACAAAAATCAGGACCAGGAAGGGGGGAGCCTCGGTGCGAATCGAGGCCGCAACACCTGCCAGGGAAACCGCCATGCCGGCGAAAGCCGACATCAGCAATGGCTTACGGCCCAGGCGGTCGATGAGATACATGCCGAGGAAGGTGAAGAGGAAGTTGATGCCGCCAATCATGACGTTGGCCCCAAGAGCGGTGCCAGCGGTCTGGTGGGGAACGTGCTCGAGGAAAACGAGAGAACCGTAATAGATGATGGTGTTGATACCGGTGAACTGGCTGAAGAGGGCGACCAGGATGGCGACGATTAGGGGCCTGCGGAAGGCGGGATCAAGCAGGTTGCCGCTTTCCTCGGCGACGGCAGACTGGATAGCACGGATTTCGGCCTGGGCGGCTTCGCGGCCGGCGAGCCGCGCCATGAACTCTTCGGCCTCAGCCTCGCGGCCATTTTGAACGAGCCAGCGCGGGCTTTCTGGAACAAACAGCAAGGCGACCAGGAAGAATAGGGAGGGAACGGCGGCGGAGGCCAGCATCCAGCGCCAGTTTCCCGGGCCCGCGCCGGTGAGGCCGTAGTTCACCGTGTAAGAGAGGAGGATGCCGGTCACAATCGCCAGTTGGTTCACGCTCACCAGCAGGCCGCGAATGCGGGCAGGAGCAATCTCGGCGATGTAGAGCGGGGAGAGCGTGGAGGCCAATCCGATAGCGAGGCCGCCGAGGAGACGGGCGAGCACGAATTCGGTGAGGTTGCGGGGCAGGGCGGCACCGATGGAGGAAGCCGTAAAGAGCGCGGCGGCGGCGAGCAGCACCTTCTTGCGGCCAAAGCGGTCGCTGGTCAGGGCGGCGAGACTGGCCCCGAAAACGCATCCCACAAGCAGGCTGCTGGCGCCGAATTCGGTCTGCGCGTCGGTGAGTGAGAACTGGCGCTTGAGGAAAACGATAGCGCCGTTGATGACGGCGGTGTCGAAGCCGAAGAGCAATCCCCCGAGTGCGGCGACAGCGGCGGGGAGATAGACGTAGCGGGCGAAGTCACTCCGAATGCCGGTTGCGTCTTGCAGGTTAGTCGAGTTCATCGCGGTTCACGTTCCTCGTCGAACGGATGCATGCGTGATGAGACCATCAAATGGTCAAGAGGCGTTCTTGCAGGAATACCAGTCCGGCAGCGCCCGCGACGCCTCCGTATCCCAGCACATTTTGCAGGACGATCGGCACTTCCCTGCCCAACAGCACCCTGGTCCGGCGCGCGACCTCGGTATGGAGGGGAGCAAGCAGTTGTGCTCCGGCGGCCGCGATGTTGCCGCCAAGAATGAGCACTTCGGGATCGAACACGTGCAGGAAACTGGCCAGCGCAGCCGTAAGAGATTCGAAGGCGATATCGAGGACGCGGCGGGCACTGGGGTCGCCGTCCGTCGCGGCCTGGAAGATGGCCTCGGTCGAAGGCACTTGGCCGTTGACGGCGACCGACAGACGTGCGAGCGAAGCCCGGTGCAGGTGGGCGAAGTATCCGGACTCAACGGCGCGGGATGAGAAGCAGGTTTCCAAGCATCCGTAATTACCGCAGATGCAGAGGCCGCCGCGGATGTCCATAGTCACGTGCCCGAGGTGGCAGGCGGCACCCGAGGCACCGCGCATAATGACACCATCGATCAAGGCCGCGCCGCCCACTCCCGTGCCCAGGGTGAGCAGGAGAACGTTGCGGCGTCCACGGCCTGCGCCCCAGAGTACTTCAGCAACCAGGGCTGCGCGCGCGTCGTTGTCGGCGGAGACGGGCAGGTCTCCGGCTTCGACGAGTTCCCTCAAAATGTGTCCTTCGAGAAAGTGAAGGTCGCCGGGCAGGTGGTTGACACGGGTCGTCGTGGCGTCGATGACTCCCTTGCAGCCGATACCGATTCCGACCACGGGTCCCGGGGCGTGCCTGCGTACGGACCAGACAAAGTCCCGCAGAGCCGAGGTGGTGCGCGGCGAGGCTTCGCGAAAATTGGCGAGCAAGTCTCCGCCTAATCCCACCAGGGCGGCCTTGATGGCGGTGGCGCCGATATCGACGCCGATGGCAACCGGATCAGGATGAGCCCGAGGGCGAGTTTCACTCACAATGGTTGTGCATTATACTCACGTCGATCCTGGGCGGGTTGGCGCGCAGGCGAAAGGAGTTGCGATCATCCGTGCCCAAGCCGGATTCCAGCAGTGCGGTAGCCGGTCCGAAGCAGGCTGGCCTGGCTTATTTCAACCGGGCGATGGGCCTGCTCGAGGAGTTGCGACGCACCCAAGCGGAGGTTGTCCAGAAAGCAGCGGAGTTGTGTGCGGAGCGGATCGCGCGCGGCGGCCTGGTGTTTCTGTTTGGCAACGGGCACTCGCGGATGCTGTGCGAGGAGATGACGCCGCGGCAGGGGTGTTATCCGGGTTTCGTGGCGCTGGTGGAGTTGGCGCTCTCCAACCATGCGGCGATCGTGGGCGCAAACGGGCTCCGCGCGCCCTTGTACCTCGAAGGCTACGAGGGGTATGCGGAGCAGATTCTGAAGAGCTTTCGCTTCGGCGCCGACGATGCCTTTATCGTGATTTCCACCAGCGGGATCCGGCCGGTGGTGGTGGAGATGGCCGCAGGCGCGCAACGCCGCGGGCTGCCGGTGATCGCCATCGTTTCCCGCGAGCATTGTGAGCAGGCGAAACCGGCGCACTCTTCAGGCAAGAAGCTCATTGATTATGCCGACCTGGTCATCGACAACCGGTGCCCACCGGGCGATTGCGTGGTCGAATTGGAAGGGCTGGAGTGGCGCACGGGGCCGGTTTCCACGGTTACGGGCGCGATGATCATCAATATGATCCGCTGCGCCACCGCCGAGTCGCTGCTGGCGCGGGGCATGAAACCGGTGCTGCTGCCCAGCCACCAGTTCGTGGGAAGTACCAGTGCGGCTGAACAACTGGAAGCGTTCTACGAGGTCTATCGCAAGAGCCTCAAACACCTTTTCGAATAGGGGCCACGTGAGCCAAGTCCTGCTGCTGACCGGATCATCGGGTATTGCTGCGGCCACGGCCCGGCTGTGGGGAGCGAGCGATCCGGTCTTTATTGTCGGGATCAAGCCGCAAGAGTGCCAGGCGCTGGCGGCAGAGTTGCCGAACGCGAGCTTCCAGGTGGCGGACGTACGAGACGAGACGGCGGTGAGGAAAAGCGTGGCGACTTGCCTGGAGCAATTCGGAAAAATCGACGCGCTGTTCAACGTAGCCGGGATCAGTGCGCGCCCCCTGGGCGACGGCCCGTTGCATGAATGCGCCACCGAAGCCTGGGACACGATCATGGATGTGAATGCCAGGGGCACTTTCTTGATGTGCCGGGAAGTCTTGTGCGTGTGGACACAGGATTCGCATGAGGGCACGATTCTGAACACGGGAAGCGTGCTGGCGCAGCATCCCCAGCGGGAATATTTCTCGACTGTGGGGTATGCCGCGAGCAAGGGAGCTATTGAGGCGATGACCGTTTGCGCGGCGGCTTATTATGCGCCTGCCGGGATTCGCATCAACGTGATCGCGCCCGGGCTGGTGCGCACCCCGATGAGCGCTCGCGCGCAGGGCGATGCCCGCGTCTTGGAATTCATGAGCCGCAAGCAACCGCTGACCCGAGGGTTGCTGGCGCCAGAGGACATCGCCAGGGCGGCGTGCTTTCTGCTGAGAAAGGACTCGAGTCCCATCACGGGCCAGGTGGTGACGGTCGATGGGGGCTGGACGGTGAGCCCATGATGCAAGCGAACGGGGAAACCGGTGTGGCCCAGGCGGCTGCGGAACGACGAGGCAAACAGAGGAAGCCTTTACGGACAACGGTGGTTGGCAGCTACCCCTTTCCGGCATGGCTGGAGTACGCGACCGAGCACCTGGAGGAATTTGGCGAGGACGACGTCCAGGAGATGCGGAAGGATGCGGTGATCGCCGCCATCCACGACCAGGTGCGCGCCGGGCTCGACGTGATCACCGACGGAGAACAGACGCGGTACGACTTCAACCTGTCGTTCTACGGAAGGCTCCAGGGAATCGGGACGACGCCGTATTTGCCGCGCCGCTTCGGGCCGCCAGCTCATGATCAGCGCGGAAAGTATCCGGTGACCGGGACCATTGCCTCCGGGCATGGTCTGGGCGCAGTCGCGGAATTCAAGCTGCTGCAGACGGTCGCGCCGCCCGGGCCGGCGTTGAAAGCCAGTGTGCCCGGGCCCTACACCCTGAGCGGCCGCATCGAGCCGGGCGGAGCGTACAAGAGCCGGTGGGATGTCACCGAGGCGCTGATCCCGATCGTGCGCGCGGAGCTGGAACAACTGGTCGAAGCCGGCTGCCAGGAGATTACGCTGGACGAGCCGTCCATGAGCTGTTACGGATATCGCGAAGATCCTCGCCGCTTCACCCAGATCTTTGCTGAAACGGTGAGGCCGATCGTGGGCCAGTGCCGGCTTTCCACGCACCTGTGCTTCGGCAACTACAAGGGACGCGCGGTGGCGCCGCGCCGGTATGCGCCGCTGTTTCCGGCATTCTTCGAGCTGCCGGTGGATGAAATTCACCTGGAGATGGCCAGCCGCGAGTTTGCCGAAATCGAAGTGATCGGAGAGATCGCGAAACACGCAATCGACGTGGCGGTGGGGATTATCGACGTCAAGAATTATTACCTGGAGACTCCTGTCGATGTTGCCGAGCGGGTTCGTCGCTGTCTACAATACGCGCCCGCGGAACGGCTTGCGTTTGCGCCCGACTGCGGGCTCAGCCAGACGGCTCGGTGGGCGGCCCGGCAGAAGCTCGCCAACCTGGTAGAAGGAGTACGCATGGTGCGGCGGGAGCTGGGGCTGACGTGATCCGGCCGGCACAGTCCCACGAGGCTCTGCTCGCCGATATTCGTGCCGCCGACCGGTGTGATGCCGGCTTCCGGCTCTGGTGGCTGGGACAAAGCGGGTTCCTGCTGCAATGGCAGGGTGTTCACGTGCTGCTCGATCCTTACCTTTCCGACGCGCTCACCCACAAGTACAGCCAGACCGACAAACCCCATGTGCGGATGACGGAACGAGTCGTGGATCCCGCACAGCTGTCGTTTGTCGACATCGCAACCTCTTCCCATAACCATACCGATCATCTCGACGCGGAGACGCTGGATCCCATTCTGCGGAGCAATCCGCAACTGCAACTCGTGATTCCTGAGGCCAACCGCGCCTTCGTCGCCCAGCGATTGAAGATCGATGCCAGGATGCCGGCGGGAGTGGATGACGGTAGCATGCTTGAGCTGTCCGGAATTCGATTCACGGGTGTGGCCTCGGCCCATGAAACCGTGGAACGCGACGAGCTGGGGCATGTCCAGGCGTTGGGCTACGTGCTGCAGTTCGGCGGTTGGAGTTTGTATCACAGCGGTGACACGATCGAATACGAGGGCATGGTCGAGAAGCTGCGGCCGTTCTGCGTCGATGTGGCCCTTCTGCCCATCAATGGGCGGGCACCCGAGCGGCGCGTAGCCGGAAATTTGTGGGGGCCGGAGGCTGCGCAATTGGCACACCACATGCAGGCAAAGCTGGTAATCCCATGCCACTTTGAGATGTTCGAATTCAATACGGCGTCACCGGACGCGTTCATCGAGACCTGTCGTCACCTGGGACAGCCTTACCGTGTGCTACGTTGCGGGGAGCGATACAACGGCAGCCGCAAAGGTTGACCGCCCTCCCGGCGCGCCGATGCCGGTTACGGGCTTGTCCGCCATCGGTTCTTCGGATGCCTGCCCACTTTTGCAGGTCAGGTCGCAAGGAGCGCTGTCCCCGTTGGCTGCGGCTTTTCGGCGTGGCGCGGCGGGAGTTATCCTGTGCGGCGGAGGACAGTGCCATGCTTGAGCTGAGCGCGGTCCGCATGGATTTTCCGGCCGATGCCAACATCATTGTCGGCCAGTCGCACTTCATCAAGACCGTCGAAGACCTCTACGAGGCGGTTGTGTCCACCGTGCCGCAGGCCCGATTCGGACTCGCTTTCAACGAGAGTTCGGGAGCCTGCCTCATTCGCTCCGAGGGCAACGACCAGGCCCTGCGGGATGCAGCCATCGGCAATGCCCGTGCGCTCGGAGCCGGGCACACATTCGTACTGGTGCTGCAGAACGCTTATCCGATAAATGTGCTGGGCGCTATCCGCAACGTGCCCGAGGTGTGCTCCATTTTCTGTGCGACGGCCAATCCCGTGGAGATCATCGTCGCCCAGAGCGGGCAGGGCCGGGGTGTGCTGGGAGTGATCGACGGCAGTTCGCCGAAAGGCGCAGAAAGCGAAGCTGACATCACCTGGCGGCACGATCTGCTTCGTAAGATCGGATACAAGCGCTAAGCGGTCATGGTGGGGAGGAATCGTTCCCAGGGCCAATAGGCGAGTGCCCGAATGGAAGTGTGACCTTAGCGGCTGAAACCGGTTATCGAAACGACCCATGGAATCGCAGGCAGCGTTGCGCACCCAGCCGGGGACTAGCCGAAAAGGGAAAAGTGCGCTAAGCGCTGCGTTTGCGATCGACGCGGACCCTTTCCATGTAGTTTCTGGTCCTGACGTCGAAGCGCACAACCTCGCCCGGACCGATGAACAGTGGAACTCGTATCAGGAGGCCGTTATCGAGGACGGCTTCTTTCCAGGTACTGTCCTGTTGCGCGTGCACAGGGGGAGCGGTATCGACGACGCGGGCTTCAATGGTCTCAGGGAAGATGACGCTGATGGTCCTCCCTTCGAAGAATTCCACTGGCAGCCGCATGCCTGGCTGGAGCAGCGGAGCCGATGCTCCCACAAGGGCACGGGGAACTTCGACCTGTTCGAAGTTCTCCGGGTTCATGAAGGTGCAGGCGTCGGCATCTTGGAACAGGAATTCCATGGTTTGCCGCTGCAGTTGCAGATCCTCCAGGCGCTCCTGGGGGCGGAAGTGAGGCTCCCACAAACGGCCGGTGGCAACATTGCTGAGTTTGGCCTTGACGACTCCGCCCAGCTTGGCGGCTCCCGCCTTGGCCTCGACTTCCAGAACCTTGTAGACCTGTCCTTCGATGCGAAGGGCCATTCCTTGCCTCAAGTCGAATGCGTTGACCATCCCCAAACCTCCAGCCGAGTCTGGCGGCAGAGGAGGCTCGACGCATCCTCCGGACTGATCCTACACCCGCATGCAGGGCCGCGCTACGGTCGAGCAGGGAATCCCAGACCAAGGGCCGTTTCCGGATGACAGTGCCGCGAAGGTCGCGACTCCCCACGGCTACCGAAAACCACAGTCCTCGACATTGAGGGCTTGGCAGCGCTGAAAATCCGGCAACGGCAGGAGGGAAAAACCCTGCAGCCAGCCGCGAAGCGTGGGGATGTACCTGGCTGGGACCCGTTTCCGTGATATAAACGCAGGCAAAAGCCATGTTTCAACGATTCCGACCTGTGGCGACCGCACTGCTGGCTCTGGCGCTGATGTCCGGTCCAGCCGGAGGAGGGCTTATGGGTTTCCAGATTTCGAGCGCCGCTTTTTCGGCTGGCGAAACGATTCCGAAGAAGTTCACCTGCGACGGGCCGGACGTTTCTCCGCAGCTGCGATGGGAAGGTGCGCCCTCGGGGACACAGAGCTTTGCGCTCATCATGGATGATCCGGACGCGCCGGTGGGCACCTGGGTGCACTGGGTGCTCTACAACCTCTCCCCGGGCAGCAAGCAATTGCCGGAGGGAGTGGAGAAAAAGGATCAACTGGACGACGGGGCGATGCAAGGACGGAATGATTTTCGCCGGGTGGGCTATGGAGGTCCGTGTCCTCCGGCGGGCAAACCCCACCGCTATTATTTCAAACTCTATGCGCTTGATCTGAAGCTCAGTCTGAAAGCCGGGGCGAGCAAGGCCGAAGTGGAAAGCGCGATGAAGGGGCATATTCTGGCGCAGGCGGAGGTTATGGGGAAGTATGGGCGGTGAGAGGCGAGGCCGACCGGCTGCAGTCGAACCCGGGCCCCGGGGCGCAGAACGCAGACCGTCCCCCGAGGCCGGATAAGTCGTTGCCGGGCTGGGCCGCTGTTTCTCCTACACCTGAAGCACGTCGCCATCGCGCGCGACCATCTCGTACAACACCGGATTGACGAAGAACCCGATAAACAGCCGCGAAATCAGGCCGGCCACAATCACGATGGCGAACGGCTTCTGTGTGTCCGAGCCAATCCCGGTCGAGAGCGCTGCCGGCAACAGCCCCAGGCACGCGACCAGTGCCGTCATCATGATCGGACGAAGGCGGAGCAGGGAGGCTTCTCGCGTGGCCTCGCGAATCGCCATTCCCTCCTGTCGCAGCTTGTTGATGTATGACACCAGAATGACCGCGGTCTCCACGGAGACTCCCAGCAGCGCGAGCAACCCCAGAATTGATGACACGCTGAAGGGTGTATGTGTAACCTTGAGCGCCAGCAAGGCTCCCACCGGCTCAGTCATGATGACCCCGAGCGCAATGGTGACGGGAAACTTGAAGTTTCCGTAGAGTGCAAACAGGATCATGAAAATCAGCACTACTGCCAGCGGACCGATGAAGTACATCTGCGATCTTGCCTCGACCAGCTGGCTGTATTCTCCACCCCAGGTCATCCAGTATCCCGACGGAAGGCTCACTGCCTTGGTGACCGCCGCCTGCCCATCGCGAACGGCTCTCTCCAAATCGCGGCCTTCGATGCTGTACTGCACGCCGATGTAGCGCGAGTTGCTCTCGCGATAAATGAACGATGCTCCGTTCCCTTGATGAATATCGGCAAGTTGGCTGAGTGGAATCTGTTGCCCATCCGGCGTGCCCACCAACAGGTTCCCAATCTCATGAGCGCTGCTGCGGAACGGAGGTTGCATGCGGACCACCAGGTCAAACAGCTTTTCTCCTTGAATGACCTGCGTAACCGCTTGCCCGCCGACCGCCGCCGAGACCACCGCTTCCACGTCGGCGATATTAATTCCATACCGCGCAATCTTGTCGCGATCCACATCCACCAGCAAGCTGGGCTGGCCCAGTTCGCGCACTACGGTAAGCTCCGTGAAACCAGGCACCTGTGCCAACGCGTTCTTGATCTGGATCGCTTTATCCTGAAGCACATTCAGGTCCGGGCCGTAGATCTTGACCGCCAGCGAGCTTTTCAGGCCGGTCAGCGCCTCATCGACCGCGTCCTCGGCCGGCTGCGTATAGTTGAAGATAATTCCCGGGAAGGTCGTGAGCTTGTTGTTGATCGATTCGATGAGTTCCTTCTTGTCGTGAATCTCACCGCGCCACGCCAGGTCTTTGTACGGCTTGAGTCCAACGTAGAACTCGCAGTTAAAGAAGCCTGTGGGATCGGTGCCATCGTCGGGCCGCCCCAACTCCGAGCCCACCACCGTCACCTGCGGATACGACATCAGGATCGCGCGGATCTGCGGCGCGATCTTGCTGGCTTCCTCGAAGGAAATCGTGTATGGCATCGTGGCCCGCACCCACAGCGCGCCTTCGTCAAGATGCGGCATGAATTCGCCGCCGATAAACGGAACCAGCAGCAGGGTGGCCCCGAAGATGAGGGCTGATATGATCACCGTCGTCTTGGGCCGCTCGAGCGCCCAATCCAGTTGCTTCGCATACTTTTGTTTCATCCATTCAAAAGCCCGGTTCCGTTTCTCCCGCACGCCGCTCTTGAACCAATACGAGGCCAGGACTGGGACTAGCGTAAGGGTGAGGATGAGCGAACCGAGGAGCGCAAACGACATGGTCTCGGCCATGGGATGGAACAGCTTCCCCGAGGGCCCGCTAAGCGCATAAATCGGCAGATAACCCGCCATGATCACCGCCACCGAGTAAAAAATCGGTCGGTCCACATCCTTCGCCGCGGCCAGAATGACCTCATTCAGCTGGTAGCTCTGCGCTTCGCGTAGCGCCAATTCGCGATAGATGTTTTCCATCATCACCACAGTGCCGTCGATGACGATGCCGAAGTCGATTGCGCCGATGGAAAGCAGGTTCGCCGCCACGTCGTGAGCGTGCAGGACGATGAACGCAAACAGCAGCGACAGCGGAATGGTCAGCGCCACGATGATCGCGGCACGCACGCTGACCAGAAAGAAGATCAGCACTAGCAGCACGAGCAACATGCCGCGTAGTAGGTTGTTCTCTACCGTATCGGTAGTCAGGCTCACCAGTTCGCTTCGGTCGTAGTAGGGACGAATCTTAACGTCGGGCGGAAGGATCTGACGGTTCAGCTGCTCGGTTTCAGCTTCCACTCCCTTCAGCACATTCTGCGTCTGCTCGCCACGCAGCATCAGAATGACTCCTTCCACCGCGTCGTCATTCTTCTGGAAGCCGAATTCCCCCAGTCGGGGCGCATGTCCGATGGTGACCTGTCCTACATCCCGCACCCGGATGGGCACTCCCTTGTTCGCGCCCACAACGATGTTCCCGATGTCATCGGTATTGCGCACCAACCCGATCCCGCGCACGTAATAGAACTGTCCGCCTTGCGAATAGAATCCACCTCCCGCATTGGCATTGTTGGCGGCCAAGGCCGTCATCACTTGCGGAACCGTCAGGTGATAGCCATAGATACGCGCCGGATCCAGCAACACCTGGTATTGCATCACCGTACCGCCGAACCCCGAGTCGTCGGCCACCCCATGAACCGAGCGATAGGCCCGTTCCACCACCCAATCTTCGATGGTTTTCAGTTCTTGGGGAGTGCGATCCGGACTCTCCAGCACATACCGGTACACGAGCCCACTGGGGCTGAACAAAGGAGCCAGGGTCGGATTGACTCCTGCTGGCAGCGTGGCCTGCCCCAGCCGTTCAAACACCACTTCCCGGGCAAAATAGTCGTTGGTGCTCTCTTCGAAAGTCAGCCGGATGTCGGACAAGCCATAGAGCGAGATCGACCGCATCACCACCATGTGGGGGACGCCGTTCATCTCAATTTCAAGCGGCAGCGTCACCAGCCTCTCGACTTCTTCCGCGGCGTGGCCCGGCCATTGAGTGATGATTTCGACTAGGGGCGGGGACAGATCCGGATAGGCATCCACCGGCATCCGCTGAAACGACAGGATCCCGCCGACGGTAATGAACACCGTCAGCATCAGCACCAGGAACCTTTGCCGCAGAGCCGCTTGGACGATTCGGTGAATCATTCCGATGTGGTGGGCACTATCCTCAGTTGAAATTGCACATCCCGTCCATGCCGGCGCAATGCGGCTAACGTTGCAGCGAATTCGCAAACTGCAGGAATAAGCTGCCGTCTCCGATGACCTGGTCGCCGGGCTTCAGCCCGCTGGTCACCTCGGTTTGTCCGTTCAAGCTTTCCCCCAAGGTCACAGAGCGCCGGCCAAACTGGTTTGCAGATATTGCGGCATAAACAAAAGGCTGGTTCTCGCTATCGCGCAAGACCGCCGCATCCGGAAGCGCAATCGCATTCGGAATCGTGCCTGCTTGTACGGTCGCCACCACGTACATATCCTTCTTGAGTTTCCCGCCGGGATTGTTGGTGTCAATGCGCGCCTGCAGCGTGCGCGTGCTCGGATCCAGCGACGCGGCCACATAAGAGATGCGCCCGTGGAATAGCTCGGGATAGGTATCGGTCTGAATGGTTACCGGTTGTCCCACACGCACGTAAGGCAAGTCCTTCTGGTAGATATTCACCATCACCCAAACGTTGGTTGTGTCGGAAATCACGAAGCATTGCGTGCTGCCCGGCTGAATGAGTTGCCCGGCGGCCACATCCTGCTCCACCACCAGTCCGCCAATCGGTGCCCTCACCGGGACCTCAAAGGAAGGAGGCCCCTTCACCAGCGTGTCCGGATCCGTAATCCCCAGAACCTTGAGCGCAGCCTGCGCCGCCGCCAGGTCGCCACTGGCTTGCACTTCAGCCGATTGCGCCTGCTCCAGGTTCTGCTGGGCAATCGCACCGTGATCATACAGATCCTTGGCGCGCACATAGGCCATCTGCGCCAGCGCGTGGGCATCCTTGGCCTTTAGATAGTTGCTACGCAGTTGTGAGTAATCTGGACTGGAAACGTACAACATGGGCTCGCCCTGGGCGACAGTCTGCCCGGGCACGACGACCACTCGGCTCACTGGCCCGCTCACCTGGGTGATGACCGGCGTGGTGCGAAAACCGTTGTAGGCCACTGCCCCTGTCAGCCGCAGCACCCGGGTCAGTGTCCTAGGCTGCACTTTGACAACCTGCACATGCGACATCTGCTCCTGCGGAATCGTGAACAGTTCGGGATTGCTCGAGTCTTTCGCGTAGCTGGAAGTATTCCGCCCCTGCCCTTGGCAGGTGACCAGCCCGAGAGTAATCGCTGCCACGGTCACCACACTCCCCAGTCGCTGGTAGCCTCCACACCGCTTCATGGCAGGTTCCTGGTTCCGATGGCTTCTTTCAACTGCTCCACGGCGGTCATGTACGAGGCCAATGTCTGCCGATAGGCCAACTGGGTCGCTCGGTAACTCCGCTCCGCATCCAGAAAATCCAGCAGGCTGGCCGCACCTCGCTTATACGCGTACTCGCTGATGTCACGGGAATCCTGCGCCTGCTTCAAGTACCCGGAAGTGTACAGCCGCACCACTTCATCATTGCTTTCGACCGCCTCATACGCATCGGATACGTCCGAAAGCACCATATCGCTGGTCGCTTGCTCCTGTTCCTGGGCTTGCGTGAGTGCATAGCTGGTGCGCGCAATCTCGCCCTGGTTGCGATTGAAAACAGGTAACGGGAAATTCGCGAAAACTGAAGCGCCGCTCTGCCCGGAGACGTGCGAGAAGTCAAGCGTTCCCGTCACGTCGACTTTGCCATTCGCTTTGGCCAGCAAAACCTGGCTCGTCGCGGCCGTAATCCCCAGCTCCGCCGCCCGAAAATCCGGGCGCGTGCGCAATGCCAGCGCCTGCAAGTCCTCCAGATGTGCCTGCACCGGCTGGTATTCCAGATTCCCGATCACATCATAGTTCGCCGGTACCGCATCGTACCCCAGCAATTGACGGAGCCCGACCAAGGCCTGCACCCTTGCCAGCCGCGCAGACGAGACGTCCGTCTGAAACTGCAGAAGCTGCAACTTGATCTTAAGCAGGTCGCCCTCTCCGATGAAGCCTGCCTTGTACTGGATCTCACTCAGATCCACAGTCTTCTCGAACCCCTTCAGATCCTCCAGTGCAAATTCAAGAGTGGATTCCGCCAGTAAGACGCTGATGAACTCTTGACCTACGTTGAAGGCCAAAGTGCGTTCGGCGTCGGTGACCTGCGCTCGCGTGACCGCAGTCTGGTCGCGCGCGGCCTGCAGTCGATGCTGTCGCTTTTTCCCGCGCTCGAACAAGTAACTGATTCCGACGTCAAACTGCTGGTTCTGGTTCAGGTTGTCTTCGGAAAAGTTGTCCGGACTGAAAAGTGGCAGGAATTGGCTGTCCACTCCGAAGACCGGATTGGGCCGCAGATTGGCCGTGATCTCCTGCGCCTGATTTTGAAGAATCAGTGTCCGGGTGGCCTTGAGCGTATGGTTATGCGCCAGCGCCATATCAATGGCCTGGTCAAGGCTGATTAGGGTCGGGATCTGCCCGGCTGCCGTTTCCACAAGCACAGGAAACAAGGTTGCCGCAATGGCAAACATCAGAACGCAGGGTAGCCGCATGGGGGTTAAGATCAGCGTCTGCCCGTAGCAGGGCAGCCCTGACACAGATGCGCAGGATTTTCCAGCTGTTGCCAATCGTCAGCGTCTGACCCCTCTTCTGACCGACCCTCTGCAGTGTGACGTATCCGGGAGATCGTTGTAAACGGGGGGTAATCTGGGAAGGCCACATGCGCAGCAGGGAGCGGTCGTTCGGCTGGCGGAAACGGAGACGAATAAACCCCCTGGTGCCGAAGCAGGCGAACGGCCGGCCACTGGCCGAAAAGGCCTGTGACACAACCACCTCTCCACTGCTAGATGGAACCGGCCCAGAGACACCGGCTGGCAGCCGAGAGTACGGCAATCTACCGCGCCTTCTAGGCTGTGGAATTACCGAGTCCGGGCCGGCGAATCCGTAACGCCCATCTCGCAGTCAGGGGCCTAAACCGGTTGACCCGGGAGTGGTGATTGCAGCGAATCTGTCCCCGGCGTAACCTTGGGCGCCGAGCTGGTGGCCGGCCCGTTATCGCGGGACGATGCGTTGAAACTTCACCTCCACAGGAGTTACTGCGGCAAGCCCATGCGCTTGAGTAGGTCCTGATAGCGCGGGTCGGATCGCAAGGAGTCCACCATATGGTTGGTCTTGAGATATTGCATGGCATCCGATTTCTCTTTGAAGGCTTTCTCCAGCCAGGCAAAGGCCTGATCCTTATCACCCGCTCTCGCGTAGATAAATCCGACGAAGGCGGGATCTTCGTATCGGCGCTTGTTCAGTTCTTTTTCTTGCTCTGCCCATTCGCGAAGCGCGGGTTGCACTCCCGACCGGGAATAGACGTCGCTGACTCGCTTGAAGATCGTCTCATACTCCGGCTGGTGGGCAAGGCTCGCGCCGGTTTCCGACTCCTGAAGCCACAAATCGTACTTGCCCATGTCCAGGTATGCGCCAGCTAGGTCACCGTGCACCGACGCGAAGCTCGGATCCATCTCAATGACCTTCTTAAATTGCTCCACGGCCAGATCGTATTCCCGTCCCGTGGCATATTCCTGTCCCAGGTTGTCGTTGTACTTGAGATTGAGCGGATCCAGGCGAATTGCGCTCTTGATTTCGGCGAGTGCCTCTTCATGATGGCCCAGGGAAGACAGATAAAGCCAGTACAACTTGTGCGCATTGGCAGAGTTCGGATTGAGTTCCAGAGCACGTTTGAACTCACGGTCAGCCGCACTCCAGTCCCACTGGTTGGCGTAACCATCAGCCAGGATTGCATGGGCTTCCGCCAGCGAATCGTCGATGGCCAAAGCCTTTTCCGCCGCCACGCGCGCTTTGGGCACCATCTCACTCGAGGGAACAGGGGCGTAATCGGAGAGCACGTCGTAGTAATCGGCCAACCCGAGGTAAGCCAGGGCATAGTTGGGATCCTTACCAATCGCCTGGTTGAAGTTGTCCCGCGCCTTGTCCAGAGATTCGGGCGTCCGCTTCTCCCAGTAATAGCGGCCCTTTAAATAGAGTTGGTAGGCCTCAGGGTCGTTGGTCCCGCCTTTGGCCGCCTGCTTTGTCGTCTGGCCGGACAACCGCTCGCGCAGCCGGGAAGAGATGGCACGAGTGATTTCATCCTGCACGGCCTGAACATCAGACAGCTTGCGATCGTATTGCTCGCCCCACAAATTGTGGTTGGTGCGGGCATCGATCAACTCCGCACTGATGATGAGCTGGTCTCCACGCTGCACGATGCGCCCTGTGACTAGGCCTTCGATTTTCAGATCGCGCGCGACGGTCTGCGGATCCACGTCGCGCCCCTTGTAGTGGAAGACGGAAGAGCGGGACATCACGGCCAGATTCGGAATCTGAGAAAGGGTGTTGATCAATTCCTCGGTCAGGCCGTCGCTGAGGTATTCGGTGTTTGGATCGTTGCTGGCATTGACGAAGGGTAACACTGCGATTGACGAAATCTCCTTCGAACGGCTTGAGCGGTACAGAAAATAGCCAACGGCAGCTAATGCCAGGACCACAATTGCCGCTATGCCCGCAACCCATCGCCAAATGTGGGTGATGGGCGGAGTTCGTGACCCCGACACGGGAGCGGCAGCAACGCTACTGCTACGACTCGTATGTGCCCGCGGCGCTGCCGAGTCTGGGGCTTGTGCCGCTCCGGCTAAAGGTTGTTCCGGCGCTGCAACCGCACTTCGGCTGGAACTGGTGTCGCGCTTGAGCCGCTGCAGGTCGGCTCTCATTTCCGCCGCAACCTGATAGCGCAGATTACGATCTTTCTCCAACGCTTTGTTGATGATGTCTTCCAGTTTAGGTGGCAGGTCGGGATTCAGGCGCATCACCGGGGCAGGAGCACGGTTGAGAATCGCCTCGAAGATCGTGGCCGAGCTTTCCCCCCGAAAGGGCAGGGATCCGGTGGCCATTTCATAAAGAACCGCCCCAAAGGAAAAAAGATCGCTTCGCGAATCCAGTTCTTTGCTCTTGGCCTGTTCGGGCGACATGTAAGAAATCGTTCCTACCGTCGTTCCCGGGTCCGTTAATTGCTGATCGTCCATCGTGCGTGTCAAGGTGTTCACTGGGGAGTTCGGGTTGGATGGACTACTGCCCGTAGTCACTTTCGCGAGGCCGAAGTCCAAGATCTTGGCATGGCCGCGTTCAGTCACAAAGATGTTGGCTGGCTTAATATCCCGGTGAACGATCCCCTTTGCATGCGCCGCATCAAGCGCATCCGCAATCTCAATCGCTAACGAGAGAATTGTCTCGATTTCCATCGGGCGCCCACTGATGAGGTGCTTGAGCGTCATGCCTTCCAGAAACTCCATAACGATGAACGGCCGGCGGTCTTCTTGCCCAATTTCATGGATGGTGCAGATATTCGGATGGTTCAGCGCGGAAGCAGCCTGAGCCTCCCGCTGGAATCGGGCCAAAGCCTGCGGGTCCTTAGCGACTTCGTCTGGCAGGAACTTGAGGGCTATATAGCGGTGGAGATTTATGTCTTCGGCCTTGTAAACCACGCCCATACCACCGCCACCCAACTTTTCAACAATACGGTAGTGAGAGACAGTTTGGCCGATCACTGGCGGATCTTACGTTGGCGAAAGGTGTAAGTCAACGAACCAGAGGAGTTATAGGAGTTGTCAACCTCTCGTCGAAAACAGGGGAACCCTCAGGGAATGCCACGTCCCGCGCCCGACTATAACAAACTCCGCGATCTTGGCTTCAGCGACGTTTGCGCCAACCAGCATTGAAACCAATTCCGACGAGCAGAGCACCAGTCAATTTTCTCCGATCGGTGATCGGAACAAAACGGTTCTGCTGGTTGCTAACTCTATGACACCAACAGGAACCGCCCGCACTCCTCCACCACCACCTCCGCCTTCGCCTCGGGTGTTCTTTTCGTCGATACCTCCGGTGCCCGCCCCTGCGTGTGATTTTTGCGATAGGAATAATGGGTTTTTCGTATGCTGAGACGGGTTCGCCGTAGATGGCCTTTCCATTCCCTTCGCGAGAACAGTTTCCTTCAGGGATTGCAAGAGAGCGAGAGGCTGCCCCGGGGGAGAACTCCTTGAAGTGAGACATTGTGGATCATCCTGCCGGGACTTGTAGTGAGCCACGGTGCTACGAGCCATTACATGGACGAGACTTGCGGGTGGAGGCCGTACTGACTGGACAGGTGGTTGAGCATGGTAGCGACCTAAAAGTTGAAACGGAATTGGTCCATGGTGCAACCGGAACCCAACTCTGGGGTAATCGATACACCCGAAGCTCCAACGACGCTTCGTTGCTTCAAGCTGCCATCACGCACGACGTGGCTGGCCAACTGCGGCCAGAATTTGTGGTAAATCAACGGGAGCATCTGGCCAAGATCGGAACGCAGAACGCGGAGGCATATCAACTATATCTGAAAGGGCGGTACCACTTTGACAGATTCACCCAAGAAGACCTCGAGTTGGCGGCTGGTTTTTTTGAAAAGGCTGTTGCTCTGCACTGCAACTATGCGGCTGCACATGCTGGACTGGCGGACGTGTATGCCTTCCAAGGTTATTCTGGCTATGTTCCGAGCAGCGAAGCCTTCAAAAAGTCACGCGAAGCGGCGAGACGAGCCTTGGAGTTAGACCCTGAGATTCCGGGGTCGCATATTTCTTAGCGATCTCCGACATGTACTTTTTCCACGACCTCCGGGAGGCACAGGCGCCACTTCAAGAAGCGTTGGCTCTAGACCCCAATTCCGCCTATGCGCATAACGTTTCTTGCTGGTTGGCGAACATATTGGGAAAGAGTTCGGAGGCCGTCGACGAGTGCCGAAAAGCTGTAGAGCTCGACCCTCTTTCTTTGAGGTTGCGCTTAGTGACGGGCAACTACAAGGGGGCGATCGAGCAATGGATCAAGAACGAAGAGCTCTTGGGCAATGAACAGCGTGCCAAAGACCTGAGAAAAGTTTTCGAGAAGTCAGGTTATTCCGGTTACCTCCGAAAAGACGCCACAAACAAAGAAGATGCGGGCGATTTCTATGACGCGGCCAGCGACTACGCTTTGCTCGGTGAGAGGGACGCCGCTTTAACAACTCTGCAAAAGGCAGCCGAGCCAGCAAATCGATTTCTTCATGCTGGATCCCTCGTTGGACAGCATCCGTTCTGACCCGCGTTACAAAGACATGCTGCACCGGATCGGTGTGCCCTAGCTGTCCTGGCGCAAAGCGAGCTGTCGCAGCTGTGCTCTCAGCATCGTTACCTGATTTGCTCGGAGCGGGTTCGCCTCGCAAGGGCCGCGAAATCAGTTCATTGTGTCCCCGCGAGTCCGACGATTTCGCCCTCTTTACACGGGAACGACTTCGACAGTGCGCGAAAAATCTCTTTCGGACTTGGCTCGGACCGTTCTTCCGGATGCTCTGAGAGAAAATTGACTACGATCTTCGCAACCGCACCGTTGGACATAAACCCATGCGGACAGGCACGACCCAACAGAATCGCTGTGTGCGCGACACCCGACACGTAACCTATCGCAATGAAGTATCGGTTGTAATCCTGCTGGTCCCAATCGCTGGAATTGGCATCGCCCGCTGCCAGGATCTGGTGAAGGTTCTGCGAGTCCAGCATGTTTATGTCGGGCATTGACTTCTTCTCTTGCGCAGCCGCCGGCTTCGCCACGACAAGCACGACAAGAAACGCAATGAGGACTAGCACCTTTAGCACTTTGAGGTTCGACATGACCCCTCCAAGGTTGTGGGGCCATCGTGCTGACCAGCCCTGCTTGAATTTTGCGGGGCACGCGGTGGAGAGTAAAAGATCACCAGCGGTCCTGACCGACGGACAGCACGAGGATGCTCAAGCTGTCCCCGGCGGGGAGGCGGAGAACCTGACCGGCAAGACGCGAGGCGGGCCTTTACGACTTTGGCGGTACGACTGTCTCGCTGACGAGCTTAGCACTGTGACTGGGGGAGGGTTGGTTCTCCTGGACGGCGCGATACAGCGCTGTGGCGGAGATGGTTCCGCAGTCGTCGCTGCAGTAACCTGGTACGCTCGGGTTTTGAGATCCACGTCACGCCAGAAGACGAAGACCGGCTCCTTCTTGCGGAGCCGGCCATCAGCAGGAACTCAAGAAAGACCCGCGCTTCCACATCACAGACGGCACCCGACGTAAGCGACAGATTCCAAAAGTAATGGTGCCGAAGAAGGGACTCGAACCCCCACACCCTTGCGGGTACATGGACCTGAACCATGCGCGTCTGCCAATTCCGCCACTTCGGCTTGCACTGCGGCCGGCAGCCCTCGCGGACTACCTTCAGGAAAGAAGTGCGAGTACTATTTTACAAGGGCCAAGCGGCCTGTCAAACCTCCGGACCGGCATACGTCGGGACAGGCCCGCAACCTGATTATGGCGTCGTCTGAAGACATCAGTCGCCTGCGCTCGCTTACCCACGACCTGAGCAATTCCATGGAGACCATTCTGCAGGCCTCCTACCTGCTTGGGCAGGCCGAACTGAAGGGCAACTGCCGAAAGTGGGTCCAGTTGATTGAGAGCGCAGCTGGGGACGCCGCCCAGATCAACCGTCAGATCCGCGAGATCTTGCGCGCCCAGCCCTGACCACTGGTCGCACCTTGCTTACTTTTCCAACTTCGCGTTCATGGTGATCTTGGCGTTCAACACCTTCGACACGGGGCAGCCGGTTTCCGCAGCCTCAGCGTATTTCTGGAAGGTAGCGGCATCGGCATTGGGAACGCGGCCCACAACATCGATATGACTGGACGTGATGGTCCATCCCGAATCCAGCTTTTCCAAGCTAAGCGTAACGTTCGTACTGATGCTCTCCGGGGTGAGGTTGGCGCCACCCAATTGCGCTGAGAGGGCCATCGAAAAACACGCTGCGTGGGCGGCCGCAATCAGTTCCTCCGGGTTCGTGCCGGGCGCATTTTCAAAGCGCGTGGTGAACGAATATGGCGTGTTCGCTAATACTCCGCCGGGAGCGGAGATGGTTCCTTTTCCGTCCTTCAGACCGCCCTTCCAAACCGCACTCGCCTTGCGCTGCATGAGTTCTCTCCTCGCTCTTGAAATGTGGCTCGAATTCCGCCGGGCCATTGTAGACGGAAGACGGTACTTACGCACGGGCGGGGTTTCGCATCCGCCGCAGGATTCACCCGTTAGCTCTCCGCCCGGTGGGCCTGCCGGCTGTTCACGGAGATCTGAGTACAGACACCGGGAGCAACCAGTGACTGCGGGCGATCAGATGTCCGCGCGTCCGACGGCTCTTAGGGCAAGGCGTGGGAATGCCCGGCGCTACCTCCGCTTCTGCGGGACTGTGAAGCCTCATCAGTAGAAATCCGAGCAGCTCAGATAAAAACCGCAGGTAGGACAATTGAGCTTGCAGCCATGCTCGATGAGTCGACTGCAACAATTCGGGCAGTAGCGGGACAGGTCGGTGGCGGCCGTGCCCGTCCCATCTGCCGGGGCGGGTTCCGAAGGCCACCCGGTCTTAGGCGGACTTGGGCACGTCATTGTTAATGATGGTGATCTTCTCGGTCACGGAAATGGGTTTTTGATCAACGCTGCTCGGCAAGGAAGCGGGCAGGTTGCTCGACCAGCAATCCGCCATCATGCGCCAGGCGCCAATCCGCCGCCAAACCTTTAGAAACTTGCCGCGATCGATCTGCTTGGCGCCGTGCGCACTGAGAATCGTCACGTGGTAGCGACCCAGCTCCATGGCCATATCGCCAGAGCAGTCCACACGCAGGGTTTCCACGCGCAGATCCTGGTACCCGGCCTCGCCGAACTCCCGCAGCTTGCGCTCGATGGCCTTGGGCCCGATCACAGGTTCCAGGTGCGGAGCCATGAAGACTCCGTCGGGGCCAAACAACACGGCCCCCTGATCGTAGTTTCCCGTGTTGAAGGCAGTACAAAAATCCTGGCTTAAGGAGCGAATCGTTGCTTCTACGTCATGGGAAGAAGGGGTGTTCCCGGCTGGGCTGGTGTACGGCCGATACATCGCAGGTACCTCCTGGGGAAGGGCGCCGCGCAACCACAGCTTCCTCAGAGAAACCGGGAGATTCGTGGCGCGCGTCAAACTTGTGGCCGAATTGTAGCGCAGAATTCGGGACGGAAGAAAAGTAAGTTTTCCACCGGATACCGCTTCGGCGGCGGATTTCTGGGCGATGACTGGCCGCTGTTCCCCCTTACGCCAGTACTTATCCGGCAGACGGTTTTTGTCTTGGGCTATCCGCAAGATACGGTTGCGGTGGTAGTCTAGAAGCGAGGTGCTATCGCGGGAGGAGTGGATTCGCTCCTATGCACGATGATTTGATCGATTTGGAAGTGGATTTTTCCCCGCCCGAGGGCGTAACCCTTCCTCTCTGGAGGTCACTGGCTCGTAATCTGCGTGATCGGATTGCGCCCGAGAAGCTTCCGCCCCTCAAGCTTACCTCGCGTCCTGTCAGCCTGGGCCTGCTGCTGGGGGACTATCTCGACCTTCCCTGGTACCGGACCGTCTTCACCAACTTGGGGGATGTCATTTCGCCCGAGACTCGGCCGCCCCTGCAACTGGAGTCCAGGCCGGTTGACGTGGGCGAACTGATCGGGGACCAGATCAGCCGTCCCTGGTGGACTTCCCTGTTGCGAAACTTGGCCGACCGTGTTGCACCGGAGCGACTGCCTCCGCTCGAACTGACCTCCGCGCCTGCCAACCCGGTGGTGCCGTCGCAGGCATTGCTGCTCACCTGTTGGTCCAACGTGATCGCAACCCCGAAGGTTTTCCTCCCCGATTCGGCCACACCTGTGCTTACGCCGGCGTCACCTGGTTTGGTGCTTCCGGCGATGCCGGCGCCTGCGCCCGATCCAGCCCAGATGGAATTCGTGCACATTTTGGAGAGCGATCTGCGCCGCGACCTGCACCACTCCCGGCTGCGGGAACGTCTGCTCATCGCGGTTTTTGCGATCGAGGTCATCCTTCTTGTGGGGGGACACTTCTGGCCGCGGTAAGTGCGGCTTGACAGTCCCGGCCCGCAAGCCGGAGAATGCGCGAGCCTTTCCATCCTGCTAGCGGCGGGATTTTTTATGCCTTGCCGGTTGCGCATTGCGCTGACCCTGGTCGTGCTGCCGATTGCCATGAGCGCCCAAGATCGCTCCTACGCCCGGTCGATGGTGATCACTCCGGACGGGATTGTGGCCACCAGCCACGTGCAGGCGTCGATCGCCGGCGCCCAGGTCCTGGCCCGGGGCGGATCCGCGGTCGATGCCGCCATCGCTGCCAACGCAGTCCTGGGCGTGACCGAGCCAATGATGAACGGCATGGGGGGCGACTTGTTCGCCATTTACTGGGAGGCCAAGAGTGGCAAGCTGTATGGTCTGAACTCCAGTGGGTGGGCGCCTCAGGGACTTACCCTCGAACACCTTCGCGGCAAAGGCACCACCACCATGCCGGCCGCCGGCATAGACACGGTGACTATCCCCGGGGCGGTAGCGGGCTGGAACGCTCTTCACCATCGTTTCGGAAAGCTGGCATGGGGGCAACTTTTTCAGCCGGCGATCTTCTATGCTGAGAACGGCTACCCGGTTCCCGAACTGGTCCACGGCTTCTGGGAGGGCGAAGATGCCCCTCTCTCGAGCGACCCTGAAAGCGCGCGCGTTTTTCTGCCCAATGGGCGTCCGCCCGCGGTGGGAGAAATCTTCCGGAATTCCGACTTAGCCAAGGCCTTGCGACTGGTGGCCCAGGGGGGCGCCGAAGCCTACTACAAGGGAGATATCGCGCGCGCCATTCTCCGCACCTCGCAGGAATTACACGGTACCATGGCCGGCGACGACCTGGCCGAGTTCACGCCGGAATGGGTCGAGCCCATCTCGACCACCTACCGCGGCTGGATCGTCTACGAACTGCCTCCCAACGGGCAGGGTATGGCGGCGCTGGAGATGCTGAATCTCATGGAGATCTCGCCGGCTTCGCCCGACGGGCCTCTCGGTGTCGCCGAACTTCACAAAAAGATCGAAGCGATGAAGCTGGCCTATGCGGATCTTTATCGCTACAACGCCGATCCGCGTTTTGCCGAAGTGCCGGTGCCGGGCCTGCTGTCGAAGGATTATGCCCGCCAGAGGGCTCGGTTGATTGATCCGGCCAAAGCCAATTGCCAGCCCTCTGCCGGCAAACCCCCTGCGGGTGAGACAACCTACCTGTCGGTCGTGGACCGCGAAGGCAACATCGCTTCGCTGATCCAGAGCAATTACTCAGAATTTGGATCGGGCGTCACGGTGCGCGGGATGGGGTTCGTCCTACAGAACCGCGGGGCACTTTTCTCGCTTGATTCCGCCTCTCCCAACGTGCTGGCGCCAAGGAAGCGTCCCTTTCACACCATCATTCCCGCTTTCATGGAGCGCGGAGACCAGCATATCGGCTTTGGCATCATGGGAGGCCCGAACCAGCCGCTGGCGCATGCGCAATTCGTATCCAATGTAGTGGATTACGGCATGGACATCCAGGCCGCATTGGAAAATGCCCGTTTCACGGTGAGCAGCCAAGGCGGTTGTCACATTCTTATCGAGTCTCGGATCAAGCCGGAAGTGCGAAACCAGCTCAGCTCGATGGGGCACCTTCTGGACGTGCAACGCGAGTACTCGACCCGTATGGGGCGCGGGCAGGCGGTGCTCCACAATTCCACGACGGGCATCAACTATGGAGCCTCCGACGCGCGGGCCGATGGCTCCGCCGAGCCGGAGCCGCCGCCATACTTCGCCAAGTGAGGACCCGGCTAGAGGAAACGTGAAACCAGCCTAGCTGACAGCGCCTCCGGAGCTCAACTGCGATAGCACCCCGCCGCCGAACCTGAATCTTCTCCCCTGCTGTCACATCTAGTTCATGGCAGAGAGGGTTTCATCGGAGATGGCTCTCATGATCGACATTACGCGTATTGAACAGGTGCTGCTGCCGGACGGGGTGTGGCACAAGGTCGAAACCGGTACCTTTGCCATCGAGGACTATGCCATCGCGCACGCAACCGATTCCGGATGGCGCATGAATTTCGAGGCAAACAAGTGGGCGGCGGGCGACCTTGGCTCCAAAGTGGCGCTGTGGAAGGAAGACAGTAAAACGGTGATTGTGCCTTTCGCTTCGGTGCGAGGTTTCAAAACGAATTGATCTGGCACACCGCCTGCGGGGGCAAGACCCACTAGCCCTTTTCGAGTGCCAACGTAAAGGCATCGAGCGACAGCGAACGAAGAAGGTTCCGGCGCAGGCCGCGCTCAACTTCCCCCAACCGGTCCGCGGCGGCGGCAATCCAGTCAAAATCTGCGTCTTGGGACAGCTTGGCTAATTCTCCCTGGACGTCTGTGTTGCGCACCAGGTCGGGCACTCCCGAGTTGAGAAACACGAGGTCCTGGAGCAACGCATAGAGCGTCCCCAGCAGATGTTCGATCTTCTCCCGCCCCTCCGGCCCAGGGCGGAAGCTCTCGGTCACTCGAAACAATTCGCTGTGGTCGCGGGTGCCGAGCGCGGTGGTGAGAATGGTAAGCGCCTGGTCGCGGGCCGACGTGTAAGCCGCGAGATCAAACGAGGACGCTCGCCCGACCGCGCCTTCCGCCAAGCGTGCGACCAGCGAGCGCTGCTTCGCGTTCCATTCCGGACGGTGCTTGGCGAGATAGCGCTCGACTTCATCCGAGGGCAGCGCGGCCAGGGTGAAGATCATCGCTCGCGAGCGAATGGTGGGCAGGAGTTCTCCGGGATTTTCCGTGAGCAGGAAAATGGTGGCAAACTCGGGCGGTTCTTCGAGGACCTTCAACAGTGAATTCGCGGCTTCTTTCATGAAGCGGCCGTCGGTGAAAATGTAAACCCGCTCCCGCGCCTCGGCAGGACGAAAATACATGCCCTCGATGACCCGCCGTACCTGGTCGACCTTGATCATCATCTGCGGGGGATCGGGAGGAATCACCAGCACATCGGGATGAGTTTGCACGAAGATGCGGGTTTCTTTCTTGTCGATCTCGCGCAGGTTCTCCCGCGCTTCCACCGCCTCGGCGAGGCGGGCGCTGAGGTCCTCGGCCTGGGCGATCCGGAGGCAGTTGGCACAGTGGCCGCAAAAGTCCGGCAAACCGTCGGGGACGGGCGGTTCGAGGCAGTTGATGGCGCGGGCCAGCATGAGGGCCAGTGTGTACTTGCCAGCACCTGACGCACCGGCCAGGATCACGGCATGCGGAAAGTGTTGGCGCCGCAACATGTCGCGCAGGCGATGGACAATTTCGGCGTTGCCGTGAAAGGCGGAGAAAGGCACGATTCAGACTATCACGATGCCGCCCCGAGCCTCCGGGGACCGCGCCGCAGCTAACCGGCGACCGTTGAAGAACGCAGAGGCCCGGCGCTTAGCTCGCCCTGAGCGGAGTTAAGGCTCCCGCCCTCGGGACAGCCGGCCAGATGGCGGCGCTACGCTACCGCGCGCAGCGGAAATGTTCACCCGGTCGGAGCGCTAGCGTGCCCTAAGCCGCAATTTGCGGAACACTGCATCCACGATCTGGGCGTGTGTCGCCGCCGGAGTGCCGCGCGCATCCACGACGACCACCCGCTCCGGTTCCCGCCGGGCAATGGCCAGGTAGGCGCTGCGCACACGCGCAAAAAAGTTGCGACTTTCCTGTTCGAAGCGGTTTTCATTCCGACTGGAACGCTTGAGGTTGCGCCGCCTTGCCCGTTCGACGCTGGCGGCGACGTCGGAATCCAACAAGATGGTGAGGTCGGGCCGCAGATCGCCGCATAGGATGCGGTGCAATTCGAGAACGGTCTCACCGCCTAATCTTCGTCCACCACCTTGATATGCTTCGGTCGAATCCGTGAAGCGGTCACACAGCACTGTTTTTCCTTCGGTCATCGCCGGTTCGATCACTTCCTGGATATGCTGAGCCCGCGACGCGAACATCAGAGCCATTTCCGCCAGAGGCGAGAGCCCGCTCGTGGCAGAATCGAGGATAATGTGCCGGATCGTCTCGCCGGCGGCCGTGCCGCCCGGTTCGCGCGTGACCACGACCGGTACTCCTCGCCCGCGCAGAGCCTTCGCCAGTTTCTCGATTTGGGTACTCTTGCCTGTGCCGTCCAGACCTTCGAAGGTGATGAATCTGCCCCGGGGTGACATTGGTAGATGATGGTTCGGGGGTCAGCATGGCCGATCCGTTTCCATCGCATCCCCTTTCAGTAGGGTCGAGGTCTGGCGCGCCGCATCCCTTAGGTTCCGCCTACCCGGGCCTCCCCGTTTCCTCTGGGAGTGGACTCACTAGCCGAACCGTAGACCGGTTTCCGGACCCCGCCACGTCAAACCGAGCGTGCCCATTTCGAGCACTCGGCTTTCCTGGTGATTTTCTCATCAGGGTTATGAGACCTATCGTACTGGAGCCACTGTCGGGATGGACCCGTACTGCCGCACTCGGTAGCCATTGAACAGCCCGAGCACTTGATACAGCCATTCCCGACTCCATCGCTTCCAGCCGAATCCCTTGCGTTTTCTTGCACGCATCATATGTCGCCGAGTTTTCTTTTCCACCCAGTCCTGGACAAACGAGATGCACCGACTGGAGTGCCCTACCGCAAAGTAGTTCACCCAGCCGGGTAGGATCGGATTGATCAGCTCGATGACCTTACCCACGGGTTGGCTCGCGTTCCACTGGAAGATCTCCCGGAGTTTCGCCAGTAACGCCGTCCGCTTTTTCAGTTTGGGTGTGTACTGCGATCGCCACGTTCCTTTCAGGCTGCGAACGAGGCGAAATTCGAAACCCAGGAAGCTAAAGCTTTCGTTCTTCCTTAGGTCCACGATTCGGCTCTTTTCTTCGTTGATCTCGACTCGGAGTTTGCCTACCTCTTCTCGCCATCGTTTGGTCACCGCCGCTACGAGCCAGTCATACCGCGGATGGGCATCCAGCAGTATCACCAGGTCGTCCGCACATCGTGCATATTGGACGGCCGTGTACTGTTTAAAGCGGGTGGCCTTGATCGCCCGTTCCAGCATCCGATCGACCTCGTTGAGGTAGAGGTTACTGAGTACAGGCGAGATCACCCCGCCTTGCGGGACCCCTTTCTTTCCCGTTGCCTTGAGGATCATCTTCAGGAGTCGCATTACCTGATCATCCCGGACTCGCTTCGCCACCTTGTCCAGCAACAGAGAGTGCTGAACCCTGTCAAAGTAGGCTCGCAAGTCAAGATCGATGATTTTGGTCTTGGTCTCCACGATCCCTTGGGCCACACGGTTAATCGCTTCATGAGCTGTTCGTTTCGGTCGGTATCCGTACGATCCCGGTTGGAAGTCAGCTTCGAAAATCGGCTCCAGAATGAGCTTCAGCGCCCCCTGGACCACACGGTCTCGGATCGAAGGAATGGAGAGAACACGCACTTTGGTTCCTCCGTCTTTAGGAATTTCCTTCTTCCGAACCGGCATGGGTTGATACGTGTTGGTGGTTAGTTCTTCCCTGATCTGCTCGAGGAAAACTTTCCACTCCGCCCTCTTCAATGGCTTCAAACGTGACTCCGTCAACACCTGGCGCCCCGTCATTTTTCTTCGCCACCTCGTAGGCTTTCTGAAGAGTCTCCATAACGTGGGTGTACAGCCCCCAGAATCGCCAGGTTGGTTCAGCCTTCGCCTTGATGTATAGGTTCTTCCTCAGGTCCTGCAAACTAACGGGTGTTTTTATCATTCACCCTTGCCTCCCATTTTGTTCGAACCTTGCCACCAGCAGGGCCTCTTCGCTCCACGGACATTACTCCGCTTCGTCGCTACTGTTGACCCCTCCGACTCCCTCTCGCCTTCCACCGCTTTCCCGGTGTTTCCGGTTATACAGCTTCCTGCTCCACCCCCATTTCTGGAGTGGGGCGAGGAGGGTCTCTCCAGTCGCTTGATGTGTCTTTGTCATCGTGCTGCTGCTATAACCCCGCCAGAGTGGAATGTCGCGTCAGCCAGTTTGCGCCTTTCCATGCTGCCTTCGCTCCACGGTTGTAAGCTCGGCCTTCTGGGACTAGGCATTTTCGAGGCCATATCTGCATTCACTTGCGTTGCGGCCCGATGACTCGCTCACCATCCTTAAAGATGGCTTTGTCGATAGGCTTCAGTGATTCGGTTTCCCTCCTCCCCGCTATCCAAGCTACAAGGCTCTGACTCTTTACCTTGGTGGGATTGTCTCCCACTAAACACACTAGCTTTATTCTCTGGACACACAACCGTGCACGCCGTTTTCCGGCACACGGCTTAACGATGATCTTCGCGGTCGGCGTGCGTCCGGTATTCGACCGTTCCATCCCTGTCTGTATCCCGTATCGCGGGCCAGCCGCGAACTACCGGCGTTGACGATCTGTTCGACCTCATTCCCGCTTTGCCGCCCGCGGGTGAGCTGTCGTAGGCGGCCCCAGAGTTTCGTGGCCTTCGGGCTTCGCCATCGCTGAATAGAATGCCGCCGTGGCTTGCGCTGGATGCTCCTCTTCTTGCCAATCGTGCATCTGCTTGCCAATCGTGCATCCCAGGCATACGAAGCGCACTCTCCCGCGTCTCAACGCCGAACACCTTGAGGCTGATTATCTGTTGAGGCTATCGCACTCACTTTGTTGCAACCCGCAGGTTTGCCCCTCGTGATCAAAAACATTTGACACTCCGCTCGGCCCAGCCGAATCGAACAACACTTGCACCTATTGGAACAACGATCTTTTAGGACGCCACATGGCAGGATCATAGCAGCAATCCCCGGCACCTTCGGCGCTTAGCGAATCCCGAATCACCGCACTTTGTGTCAGCCGCTAAGGCACTGATATATTGCAGGGTTCCTCAATTGTGGGACTTCAGACGCCAACAAGGAGTGGACGGATGACGCCTTCCCGGTTGTGGGCAGGGGTGTGTCTGCTGGCCTGTGTGTCCGGAGCATGGGCCGCGCAAGGACCAAGTCTTTCCCTAGTGGTGGATGCCAGCGACGCTCCCCGGAAAATTTTTCACGCGCGGATGAAGATCCCCGCCCCCCCGGGCAGGTTAACTCTCTACTATCCGAAGTGGATCCCCGGAGAACATGCGCCGACCGGTCCGGTCGTCGATCTGGCCGGGTTGAAGTTTACAGCTGGCGGCAAAACGCTCGACTGGCGCCGCGATTTGCAGGACGGCTGGACCATTCACGTGGAGGTGCCGGGCGGCGAAAATGAGGTGGATGCCAACTTGGACTATCTTTCCCCGGCTGCGCTGGAAGGTGGGTTTTCGGAGGGTTCCTCCGCCACCGACAAGCTGGCGGTCGTGAGCTGGAACCAGGTGCTGCTTTATCCCAAAGGCTGGCGCTCTGATGACATCAGTGTGTCTGCCTCGCTGAGGATCCCAGCGGGATGGAAATTTGCCACTTCCCTGCCCGTATCTAGTGTCAACGGGCAAGACATTCACTTTGCTTCAACCTCGCTGACCCTGCTGATCGATTCCCCTGTGCTTACCGGGCAATATATGAAGGTCGTGCCGCTGAATCCCGGCCAGACCTTCGCAGCCGAATTGGACGTGGCTGCCGACAGTGCCGCGGCGCTTGAACCGCCCCAGGAGGTATGGGATCAGTACAAGAACCTGGTTGCCCAGGCGGGAGCGCTTTTCGGAGCTCAGCACTACCGCGACTACCATTTCCTGTTGACGCTCAGTGATCACGTAGCGCATTTTGGGCTCGAACATCACGAATCCGACGACAGCCGCGTCGAGGAACGCGGACTGGTGGACGAAACCAGCCGCAAGCTCGACGCCGACCTGCTGCCTCATGAGTACGTGCATTCCTGGAACGGCAAATTCCGCCGGCCGGCCGACCTGGCCACACCCGACTACCAGCAGGTCATGCAGACCGATCTGCTATGGGTGTATGAGGGCCTGACGACGTATCTGGGCGACGTCCTGGCCGCCCGCAGCGGCCTCTGGACGCCAGAGCAATTCCGTGATCACCTCGCTGGCCTTGCCGCCGAACTGGACCATCTTCCCGGACGCACCTGGCGCAACCTGCAGGACACGGCTGACGCCGCTCCCCAGCTCTACTTCGCACCCGGCGCCTGGTACTCCTGGCGGCGAGGCGCCGACTTCTACGAGGAAGACGTACTTAACTGGCTGTGGGTGGACGTGATCATCCGGCAGCAGACCAGGGACACGAAGAACCTGGACGATTTCTGCAAGCTCTTCCACGGCGCGCCAAGCGGGCCTCCGGAGCTCAAGACCTACACCTTCGACGACGTCGTGAACGCGCTTAACCAAATCGCCCCCTACGACTGGCGCGGATTCCTTTCCGAGCGTCTGACGAATCATGGGCGCGCGCCCCTGGTCGGGGTGGAAGGCAGCGGCTGGAGACTCGTCTACGATGAGACGCCGTCAGACATGTTCCGCAGTACCGAGCGGGGCGAAGGCGAGGTGCGCGAAACCTACACCATCGGTTTGCTGCTGCGCGACGATGGCGAGGTGATTGACACCATCGAGGGCATGGCCGGCGCGAAGGCGGGCATTGGCCCCGGCATGAAGGTCCTAGCCGTGAACGGACACCGTTTCTCGCCCGAAGTCCTGCATGCGGCGATCAGGGCGGCAAAGGGCGGCTCAGAACCTATCGAACTGCTGGTGGAAAACACCGATTACTATAAGACGTTCAAAGTTGACTATCACGATGGCGAGAAGTATCCGCACCTGGTGCGGGTCCAATCGAAGGCCGATCTGTTGGGGGAGATAATCCGGACGAAGTAGCCGGTACCCGCACTTCGTCGCCGCCCGCCAGACCGGCCCGCTGCCTTCCTCTGCATTGACGGAGGCAAACCGACGACCGCCCAGGATCAGTCTGAGCTAGCAATGCCTTCGAACAAGTCCGTTTCCCGGGTCGCGACCGCCGGTTGCGACGTGGCGGCGAGATGAAACCTCTCTTCCCGACCTCGCGCCAGAATATGCTCCCGCACGGAGGGGAATACTGGCGATTGTGTGCCATGCGCTTCGAAGGCGCGCACCTTCGTCTCCCTGTGCCGCCCGATCGTAATGACGGTTGTGGTGGGCGACGGGGAGATAAGTGGGCGCTCGGGCAGGGTGAAGTCCGTCGTCGCATAGTAAAGCTTCTGGATCCGGTGCGGCTGTAAGCCGTTGCTGACCTGGTCCGGAAACCGATTGCTGCGCCCTGCCCACTCGTAGGCCAGCGTTGCAAACACGGATGCCATCGAGTGATCGGTATGCCCAGTCACCGACCCCTCGGGTCCGAACGTTAGCAACACCTGGGGACGGAAGGTGCGGACGTATCGCGTCAAGTCCTCCACCACTCTGTATAGGTCCGCGCGGTGCAGCTTGCCATCCGTGTAATCGAGCACTACGCCCCGGTCTACGCCCAGGATCTCGCACGCACGAGCGAATTCCTGGCGGCGCACCGCGGCAAGTTCCTGATCGGTCCGCGCCTGGCCCCGATGGGAGGCAGCTTGCCCTGGTGTCAGGCAAACCACCGAGGTCTCGACGCCGCGCTCGTGATACACGCGCAGGGTGCCGCCGAAGGCGGCGGCTTCGTCGTCCGGGTGGGCGGTGATGCAGAGCAGGCGCGACATCAGGTTGATTGCTCACTCCCAAGAAAAAATCGCTAGCCCGCCTCAAGGTCGAACGCACCGTTCAGATCCGCCGCTTCCTCCTCCAGCATGAACTCGAACTCGTCCTGGGGAATGGGGGCGTTCCACACCGGCGCGAACGACTGCCGGTGCAGCGGCGACGGGCCGTACTCGCGCAAGGCGGCGAGATGCTGGGGCGTGCTGTAGCCTTTGTTGGAAGCCAGTCCGTATACGGGGAAAACGGGGTCCCAGGCAGACACCATGCGGTCCCGTTCGACCTTCGCCAGGATCGAGGCGGCGGCGATCGAGGCTGAAACTGCATCGCCGTGAACGACGGCTTTCTGGGACACATCGCAGTCCAATCGCACCGCGTCTACCAAAAGGTAGTCGGCCCGCGGCTGCAACTGGAGCACCGCGTCCCGCATGGCTACCCGCGACGCCTCATAAATATTGATCTGATCGATGCGGGCTGCGTCCACTGCCGCCACTGCCCAGGCGATGGCGTGTTCGCGAATGCGTTCGGCCAGCACGGCCCGGCGTTCTCTGGGCAAGAGCTTGGAGTCGCGCAGACCGCGGATGCGGTAGGCGCGGTCAAGGATCACAGCTCCGGCAACCACGGGCCCGAAGAGCGAGCCCCGGCCAACTTCATCAACGCCAGCAATCAGAAGCGCGCCTGCTTCCCAGGCTTTCTTTTCGTAGCGCAGCGTGCAGCGCAGTTTTTTCAGCAGGCGCAGCTTGGCAGCGCTGGTGGAGACGCGGGATCCTGCGGGTTGGGACCTGGTGGGCACGGAATCCGGAGATATCTGCATCTTCGCCGAGGAGCCTGTGTACGTGCAAGGGGAGGACCGTCGGCGCCGCGTGGCAAGCATGTCATGGCTCGTCCGTAACCCGGCGTTTGGGTACATCGGTAAATTGAGCGTCCATCCACACGTTGGTACTGTGGCGGTAAGAGTACCCCAGTTAAGGAGCCTTTTCTGAGCCGGGAACCAGCCATGCCGACCCACGAGCGTGACGAAAAACGGATTCACGTGGCTATACCGATCCGTATCACATGCTTTAACGAACAGGCTCAGCCCCGCCTCGAGATGGCCTGCACCTACGACATTTCTGCCCATGGGGCCCGCATTACCGGACTGCGTTCTGAAGTCAGAGAAGGCGAGATTCTGGTGGTGGAGCGGGGCCGGAACAAGGCTTACTGTAGAGTGGCGTGGATTGGCGCCCCGGATTCGCCCCTGCAGGGGCAGGTCGGCATCCAGTCGGTGGAATCGGGGCGCACTCTATGGGAGGCTGAACTGCGCGATATGCGCGAGGTCTACGATCCGATTGCTCGGGATGGGATTCTTTATCGTATGAATTCCGCGGGCGGATCCCACAATGGCAACCGGCGGCGCCAACCCCGTTTCAGCGTCCAGGGCCTGGTCGACCTGGTACAGAGTGCCCCGGAAACGACCTACCTGGCAGCGACTCTCAAGGATGTGTCGGAATGCGGCTGCCTGGTAGGCGTGAAGGACCTCCTGCCACCCGGTACCAGTCTGAAGCTGGTGCTCAAGATCGAGAGGTTCGATTTGGGCTTTAAAGGGGAAGTGCGACACGCGGCCGAGGGCCTGGGCCTGGGAATCGAGTTTCGCGAGGTCCGCAAGGGCGACCGAGCGGTTCTGCTGCACGTACTGCGCAAACTGGCGGAGACCGAGAAAGAGGGCAGTAGCCGGAGCACAGTTCAGGCTGCGGCGGCGGCCTTCTCGCAATAGCCGGCCCTGCTTCCTACTTTGCCGCAGCGGTCTCGGCGCGCTCTTTCTCCACGTCTTTCAGACGTGCCGCCTTGCCTCTCAGTGCGCGCAAGTAATACAGCTTGGCGCGTCGGACACGAGAGGAACGGATGAGTTCCACCTTGTCGATAACCTTGGAGTTCAGGGGAAAGATGCGCTCCACGCCGTGCCCGAAGCTGATCTTGCGCACGGTGAAGCTGGCTTGCGGGCCGCGTGTCCGAGCAATCACCACTCCCTCGAAGGCCTGTAAACGTTCCTTGTCGCCTTCCTTGATCTTTACGTGAACCCGGATCGTGTCGCCTGGGACAAAACCCGGGATGTCCGTCCGCTGGGTCTTGGCCAGCAGCTTCTCGATAATAAGATTCGACATAATCTCTTCCTTCTCTCGCGCCGTGTCCGAGGATTCGGGCGCGCTGGAAAACTTGAAAAACTTTGGACACCTGAAATTTAAGACTCTCGCTCGATCTCGGCCAGTAGCGTCCGGTCCTCAGCACTTAGCCTTGCCGGATCGAGCAGGTCTGGGCGGTTGCGCCGCGTCTTCTCCAGCGCCGCACTACGGCGCCAGCGGCGGATCTGTTCGTGATTGCCGTTCACCAGCACTTCCGGCACTGTCATGCCGCGAAACTCCGCCGGCCGCGTGTAGTGCGGGTAATCGAGCAGCCCGCCCGAGGTGCAGGTCGACTTCGGCTCCTCGCTCTCCATCTCGGCCGGGGCCGTGAACGATTCCTGGCGGGTCGAAGCTTCGTTGCCCAGCGCGCCCGGGATCAATCGCGCTACCACGTCCACGATCACCGCTGCACCCAATTCCCCTCCGCTGAGAACATAGTCGCCGACGGAGACCTCGCGGTCCGCCAGGAACTGACTGACCCGCTCATCGACGCCCTCGTAGCGCCCGCAGATCAGTACCAGCCGGCTCAGTCCGGCCAGTTCCTGGGCCTGGCTCTGCTCCAGCTTCCGGCCCTGCGCGGAGAGCAGAATGACCGTGTCCCGGGCCTTTCCCGCCATGCGATCCGGGCGCGGGGTCACGCCCAGCCTTTCGATACATTCAAAGATCGGTTCCGGCTTGAGCACCATGCCCTCGCCCCCGCCGAACGGGCGGTCATCCACGGCGCGGTACCGGCCGTGCGCAAACTGCCGCAAATCGTGGATGTTAACTTCCACCAGTCCCGCTTCCCGGGCCCGGCGCAGAATGCCGTAGTCCAGCGGCCCGCGAAAGAAGTCGGGGAAAATCGTGACGATATCGACTTTCATGGCGGAAACAGTAGCTGGTAGTTAGGAATTAGGAGTTGGAGAGCACCCGAGATTTTCCATCAGGACGCTACCAGCTACTAGCGACTAACTACTGCTTCTCCCGCTTTTCCTGGTCCGTCAGCGGGGCGTTGATCTCCAGCATGCCTTCCGGCAATCGCATGCGGATCTGCTTGCCATCGAGGTCCACGCCTGCCAGGTAAGCTTCGGCATACGGGATCTCGTAGAGCATCCTGCCCGCACCACGCACAATCAGCAGCGGCGCTTCTCCCGCCCCGAACTTCACGTCTTCAACGCTGCCGATCTTGCGCGGGCCGTCGAAAACCGTGCAACCATTCAGTTCGCTGATGTAGGTCCAGCCGGCCTCGAGTGGAGCCCGCTCCTGGAGCGGCACCTGCAACTCGCAGCGCAGCAGCGGTTCCGCGTCCGAGATGGAATCGACGCCGCGGAACTTCAGGACCAGCAGGCCCTTGTGGGGCCAGGCATCTTCGATCTCCAGTTCGCGCCGCCGGTTGGTTTCGCCGAGCACGAACAGCCGCATCCCCACAGCAAACCGGTCCGGGATCACCGTGTGGGGTTCGACTGCGACCTCGCCCCGCCGACCCTGCGTTTTGACCACGCGGGCCAGGGTGATGAAATCGTCGCCCATCTGCACCCGTTTCCCGGACCCTAGCCTACTCGAGAATTTCTAGGGAGTAGCGCTTGTCGGCTTTGATGCCGGCGGCGCCCAGCAGTGCACGCATGGCCCGCGCCGTGCGCCCCTGCTTGCCGATCACCTTACCCAGGTCGTTTTCCGCTACTTCCAGTTCGACCACGCTGTCCCCGTTCTCTTCGACCACGTTCACCGAGACCTGGTCCGGAGCGTCCACGAGCGCCCGGGCAACGTGTTCAACCAGAGCCCGCACATCTCCGCACTGTTCGCTCATAGGCAACTCCTGACCTGTACGGTGGGTTGGCCGTCTGCTTCCGCCAGGTTACGCGGCCGGCCCAGCGGCCGCTGCAACCGGCTGCGCCATCAACTTGCTGACCCGCTCGGACATCTGGGCGCCCTTCGATACCCAATACTCGATCCGGTCGCGCCGGAGGTTCACATGCGCGGCCGCGCCCCGCGGATTGTAGGTTCCGACCACTTCGAGTGACCGGCCGTTGCGGGCCCGCCCTTTCTCGATCACCACCACACGATATTGCGGCTGTTTGCGCGCACCCGTGCGCGCCAGACGAATCATGAGCACAGAAATTGCTTCCTTTCCTAGTCCTTCCGGGAGGGATGAGGGAAACCATTATTATCGCGGAAGTTAGGTGGAATGGCAAGTTGGTTGCGCCCCCAGCGGACGTGTGTCCTCTCGCGAACTCCCGAGCGCCGAATGGAATGGGGTAGCGGCTTCTTGAAGAGAGGTTAGGGCCCGATAGTCACGAACTCCCCTTGAATCCTGGTAACCTCGACGACGAGCGATCCACCCCGGGGAGCTGCTTGACAGCGTTGCCCTGCCTCCCGCCCTAAATGAGCCGAGAACCACCACTCCGGGAACAGAATCACAGCGGAGGCCTTCCGCACCGCAGCGCCTCGAGAATCTCCGCCGGTTCCGGCCGCTCGGTGTAGTCCTCATGCACCGAGGCGTAAAGCACCGTGCCATCACGCTCGAAGATGTAGGTTGCCGGAACTGGCAGCTCCCAGCTCTCGTCCCCATTCACAAGGGGTAGGTTGATGAAGGCTCGCCGGTAGATGGTCTGCTGTTCCTCCGGCACGCGGTAGACGAGTCCAAACTGCCGCGCAACGCGGTTTCCGGCATCGTTCAGCAGGCGGAACTGTAGCCGATGTTGGTCTGCCATGAAGAAGGATTGCTTCACCGTTTGCGGCGAGAGCGCCACCAGAGAGGCCAGAGATGTCTCGATCTGGGGCAGAATGCGGTTCAGGGCTTCCAGCTGCCCGCAACAGAAGGGATCCCAACGTCCGCGGAAAAAGCACAACACCAGGCGGCCGCGCGCCAGCAAGTCGGAGGATGAAATGGTATGGCCGCTGTGATCCAACAGTGTGAACCTGGGAGCCTTGGTACCTACGGGCAGGGAATTCAAGGCCAGCGCGCGAGCTCGGAGCTCCGAGACGACTCGGGCATGCACGGCCTGCGTTTCCGCCGGTACGTACTGCTCGATCAATTTCTTCCTCTCGGCAAGAATCTTCCCCAGTGAGCGGGTATCGGCCCCGGGAGTCGATTCTTCGAGAGAGCGCCATTTCATAAAAAGCGGTTGGTTCCACGGAGGACTGTCTCTTGCTGACGACTAACGACTGACGACCAATTCCCCCTTCACTGCATTCTCATCCCCGCCAGTCGGCGTGCAAAGCTCGCCTTGCCCATCTGCTTGAACATCTTCTTCATCTGGGCGTACTGGCGGAGCAGGTTGTTGACCTCCTGCACGCTGGTCCCGGAGCCGCGGGCAATGCGCTTCCGCCGGCTGCCGTTGATCACCTCGTGGTGGTTGCGCTCATAGGCGGTCATCGAGTTGATGATGGCTTCTACCCGGTTGATCTGCTTCTCGTCGACCTTGTCGGCCGCTTTCTGCAGCCCGGAGAATGGCCCAATCGAAGGCAGCATTCCCATCAGGCTCTGGATCGAACCCATCTTCTTCACCTGCCGGAGCTGGTCACGGAAATCTTCAAGCGAGAAACCATCGCCGGCAAGCGCTTTGCTTGCGATCTCCGCGGCTTTCTTCCTGTCAATCTGCGCTTCGGCCTTTTCGATCAGCGACAGGATGTCGCCCATGCCCAGGATGCGCGACACGACGCGGTCGGGATGAAACGCTTCGAGCGCGTCGTACTTTTCCCCTACGCCGATGAACTTGATGGGCTGTCCTGTCACGCTGCGAATCGAGAGCGCCGCCCCGCCACGGGCGTCCCCGTCCATCTTGGTGAGGACCACGCCCGTTAGGGTCAGCTTCTTGTGGAACTCGTCGGCCGAGCGCACCGCATCCTGGCCGGTCATCGCGTCGGCAACAAAGAGGATCTCCGGTGGGTTTAGGATCCGCTTCAGCGACTGCATTTCCTCCATCAACTGTTCGTCGATGTGCAGCCGGCCTGCGGTATCGACGATCAGCACGTCGCAGCCGGAGTTGATCGCCTCCCGCCGTGCCTCCTTGGCCAGCCGCTCCACCGTAGCGGTGTTCGCCTCGTCCACCTGCCCTTCGTAGAGGTTCGCCCTGATCGCCTGGGCGACCACTTTCAGCTGTTGCCGCGCTGCCGGACGGTACACGTCCACCGAAACCAGCAACGGCCGGTGCCCGCCCTGCTTCAGCCAGTTCGCCAGTTTCCCTGAAGTGGTTGTCTTGCCGGAGCCCTGCAACCCGGCCATCAGGACAACGGTCGGAGGCTGCGAGGCAAACTTGAGCTTGGCCGTATCTTTGCCCAGAACGGCCACGAGTTCGTCGCGCACAATCTTGATGACCTGCTCACCCGGTGACAACGCAGTCATCACTTCCTGGCCGACCGCCCTGGCCTGGATCTGGTCGATCAGTTGCTTGACGACTTTGAAGTTGACGTCGGCCTCGAGCAGCGCCAGCCGGATCTGCCGCAGCGCCTCCTGAATGTTTTCTTCCGTCAGGGTGGCCTGACCACGCAGGGTCTTGAAGGCACGTTGGAGCTTTTCTTGGAGATTCTCAAACATGGTCGTAATCCGACATTTTAGCGTATCGGGACCGAGCTACCGAGAGTGCGCAGAAGAACGGCGATGCGGCTGAGATTGGCCCGGCAGGTGCCCTTCCTGCCCTGCCGAACCACGTTTTCACCGCAAAGCCGACAAAAAGCAAGCACCAAGAAAACCCAGTGGCCTGCAGTTGGTTCTTTCTGCGCCCGGGCGAATCCCGCCCGCTGTGGCCAACGGCCTCGAGGGCGGCTTCACTCACCGCGACGACGGTGAAGGTCTTTACCCATCTTGATCAAGTGAATCGGTACTTTCATCCGCCCCGGTGCCGGGAAGGGCTCCGCCCCGGTCTCGACGTAACCCAGCCCGGAGTAGAAGCGCAGAAGGTCGGTCCGCAGATTGACGACGGTCAACTCCATGGTGTGACGGCCGGCTTTCCACGAGTGTTCCTCGGCTGCAGCCATCAATCGCGAACCCAAACCTGCATTCTGGCGCTGGGGATGAACTGCCAGCAGTCCCAGGTAGCTTCTCTCGCCCCGCGGCTCCAGATACACGCAGCCGATCAGTGCTCCCTCCGCTTCCAACAGCAGGAATTCCCCCTTCCCGAGCAGCTCCAGAATCCCGGCCGGATGGGTGCGCTCGCCTTCGAGAAGAGGCCGTTCCACCAGGAAAGCCAGGTTGACCAGGCGGGCAATGTTCTCCGAGTCCTTCGGGCACGCCAACCGGAAGGTTGCAGCCATCGGCTGCATTGTAGCGGGAAACCCGCAGCGAATTGTGGAATGGCTCTGCCCTGAGGTTCGATTGTGCCCAAGCTCCCGGTCCCGACCCAGCTCGGATAGCTGACTTTGGGACCCCAAGCTACTAGCCCCTGGCTGCTTTGCTTCTTCAAACGTCGCAGCAGGAGGGACGTTGTATGCATCCCCAGAATCCGCGCCGCCCGCGTCTGATTGTTCCGGGTGACCATCACCTGCAGGCACTGATTTCTCGACCTCGCACAGGCTGACCCGCCTGCGGCGTCAATGTCGACTTGCGACGGATGCATCATCGTGGGCTCGATCATTCGGCAGGCGCAGGGTAGGCCAGGCCGGTAACTCCCTCTTCGCCCGGAGGCGAGCCGGGAGAGTAAAAAGAGCACCCAACCCAGGGGGAGTTGGAACCAGGCCTTTCCGCTAAACGAAGAGTCTGAAAGCGGCAGGCGATACGGGTGCTGGAGGACGCGCGGAGTGGTGGTGGCAGGACTCGCTATTTCTGGTCGCGGGTTCGCAGCCAGTCAATGAACATCTGTTCAATCGGCTTGTCGTAGGCCATCAGCACGTGCCGAACCGTTCGCCCGCTGACAAAGTGGCACACTTCTTCGGCAAGATTCTTGGCGTGATCACCCGCGCGTTCCAGGCACTGGGTCATGAAGATGACCTGCAGGCTGGCCTGCCTGGCCATGTTCTCCGGGTTTTCGATGTGGCGCAGGAAGATCAAGTTCCGCAGCCGGTCCATCTCTGCGTCGGCGCGCAGCACCTCGACGGCCTTCTTCACGTCACGTGCGGAAAACGAGTCACCGACATCAGTCAGCATCTTCTCCAGCAGCGTGGCCATCTGCGTGAGCTCGCGGGTATCCTGGGGCTCCAGGCGCCCGTCAGCAGCCTGAGCGCTGTTAGAAAAGCTGAGCAGCAGATCCCCAATGCGCTCCAAGCCGATCATGAACTTCATACAGGCCAACAGTTCGCGGGCCTGGGCCGCGCTGACCTGAGTGATCGTCTCGGTAACGCCTTCGTCGATCTCGCGATCCAGCAGGTCCAGCTCTTTTTCCCTTTGTCGCAGGGAGCTGAGCGTCACGTTCGACCCAGTGGCGATCCCCTCGGCGGCTGCGGCGGCAGCATCCTTCGCGAGCTGGCAGGCCTGCACCGTTAGCTCCACGAGGTGGCTGAACGGCGGCTTGCGCGCCGGACCGTTCACACTGGGCATGTTCATGCGCCCTGTCCTCCGCATGCGGCCGGCGGAAGGCTGATTTCCCCCCGGCGATGCCCGCCGTTGCTGTCGATCGACGCCCAAGTCGTCAGCATAGATGGTTTTCTTTGCGGCTTGGTTAACAGGGTGTGAATTTTGCCACGAAAACGGTGCATTCGGAAAATCACTCCTCGGGCGGGGGACGTAAGGGATTGCGCGCAAGGGAAGGTGAAGGCCTCTCAGGCTCCGCCAGCCCGTGGCAGTGTGAACAAGAAGGCAGCGCCGTGATTCAATTCGCTTTCCGCCCGAATCGTTCCCCCATGCGCCAGCACGATGTGCTTGGCAATGGCCAGGCCCAGACCGGTCCCGCCCGACTCCCGGGAGCGCGCTTTGTCCACCCGATAGAAGCGCTCGAACAGGCGTGGCAAGTGCTCGGAGGGAATGCCAGGACCGAAGTCCCGGACGTAAAACTCGACTTTGCGATCCGCGCCGCGTGCACCCAGCACGATGCGACCTCCCCGACCGCCGTATTTCATCGCGTTGTCGATGAGATTGGTAAACACCTGGTGGACAGCTTCGCGGTCGGCCATCACCGGCGGCGGTATCACCTCTTCCACGGCCAGTTCGATCCCCTGGCGCCGGGCGATGTCCAGGAAGCTCTCCACCGCGTCGTCGAGGAGTTCACTGGGGGATACGGGCTGCACATCGAAGCGGTGTTCGCCGGATTCCACGCGCGCCAGTGTTAATAAGTCTTCCGTCAGCCGGGACATACGCGCGGCATTCTTGCGGATGATCTCCAGAAATTCCTGGGCGTGTCCGTTCTCGTGAGCGGTGTCGAGCAGGGTTTCGGCGTATCCCTGAATTGAGGTCAATGGTGTTCGCAACTCATGGGACACGTTGGCAATGAAGTCCCGGCGCGTCTTTTCAACCCGCTCGGTCTCGGTGAGATCACGCAACACCGCCACTGCTCCCCCATCCGGCAGCGGCGCCGCGGTCACGTCGAAGCTGCGCCCGGGAACAATCGAGATCGCGCGCGCCGAGGCCACTTTCCGTTTTTCCGTGGCTTCCTGCACCGCCGCGAGGAACTGCGGGTCCCGCACGGTCTCGACCACCGGCGCTTTCAGCCGCGTACCCTGTGGCACCAGCCGTTCCATGCCGTGGTTGGCCCATTGCACGCGCCCGTCGGCGCCGACGGCGACGACCGCGTCCTGCATCGAATTGAGCAGGGTCTCCAACTGCCGCTGGCTGTTTCGCAAAGCCACAAAGCTGTCTTCCAGCTTGCGCGCCGTCTTATCCAGCGATGAGGCGACCTGGCCGATTTCGTCAACCGATCCGGAGGCGATCCGAGCCGTCAGGTCTCCCGCCGCGATGTGCTCGGCAAACCTCACGATGCGGTGCAGGCGCCGGCTGGTGTAGTGCGCCGCGAAAGCCGCCAGCACCATCCCGACGGCGAAGGCAATTGCAGAGCCGGTCAGCAGGGCGCGATGCACCTTTCGCGTAGATGCCTCCAGCTCCGCCAGGGGATACGCCAGGCGCACGGCGCCCCCGGGAATAGGTGCCGCTACATACAGGGAGGGAATTCCCGAGGCAAGGGTGCGGCGCTCGTCTGCGCCCATCTGTCCCCCAAGTGCCGTTATGACTTCCTTGGCGGCGCCGGGATCGTCCTTCGCCGCGCCCTCCCCCTGCGATTCGGCGAGCACCTTTCCGGAAGCATCAATGATGGTGATTCTGGCGCCAGCCGCTTGCGCCTCCTCGCTGGCGATCTCCGCCGGCGCATGCGCCCGATCGGTCTGCACCCGGTTCGCCAGCATGCGCGCCTTCTGCATAAGGCTGCCACGGATTTCGTCGCGCAGCGAACCCTCCCAGATCCGGCGCACGGCAACGTCCAGGGTCAGGGCCGTCACCAGGATGACGAGCGCGAAAGCGGCCAGTAGTTTGAAAAAGACGCGCTTTTTCACTTCGGCGCCTCAAAGCGGTACCCGGCTCCGCGCACAGTCTTGAGGTATCGCGGATTTTCCGGATCGGGCTCAATCTTCTCCCGGATCCGCCGTACGTAGACGTCGACCGAGCGAGGCGTCACGTACGACGTATCCCGCCACACCGAATCCAGCAGGTGGTCGCGCGTGAACACCCGTCCCTGGTGCCGGGCGAAGTAATCGAGCAAGCGAAACTCGGTGGCCGTCGTCGTCACCGGCTTGCCGTTTACCGTCAGGGTCATGGCTACCGGATCGATTTCGATCTCGCCGACCCGCACCGGCCCCAGCTCCAGCGGCCGCTCGAAGCGCCGCAATACGGCCTTCACGCGTGCCACCAGTTCCCGCGGACTGAACGGCTTGGGAATATAATCGTCCGCGCCCAGTTCCAGGCCGAGCACGCGGTCTGCCTCACTGCTGCGCGCCGTAAGGAAGATCACCGGGATCGAAGCCAGAGACTGCGTCTGGCGGATCTGACGACAGAGTTCCAGGCCATCTTTGCCTGGAACCATGATGTCGAGAATGAACAGCGTGGGACGGCCGCGCTCCGCGTCCGCGAGCACTGCGTGGCCGGTGGGATAGAGCTTCACGGAAAAGCCCGCGCCGTCCAGGTGGTGCCGCACCAGGCGGGAAATATCTGGATCGTCCTCCACCACGAAAATGTTGGGTTTCACAACCCACATTGTAGCTGTGCTAGCGGCCCGCAACTAGTTTCTCGCAGCTTTGCAACATTCCTTTAACATTAGCGGCCGAGTGGACTGCGGCGCGCCAACCTCTGCTTTCTGCCCCGGAGACTCAGCGTGCAGGTTCAATTATGAGATTACCCACACGATCCACCCAGAACTCTGTTTCCGGTGGGACCACCGAGGTCGCACTGTACTCAGCAATCACGGCCGGCCCGCGACGCTTGGCCCCCGGCTGCAGATTCTGTCTCTCGAGCACGTCGGCGGCAATATGCTTACCGTCAAATATCAGCTGAGCCTTGGTCAGCTTGCGGGCTGGGCCTAGCCCAGGTGCGGCCGTCGCCGACTGCCGCAGGTGGCCTGTCCGAGCCACGCCACGAGAACGCACGACCGCGCGCAAGCGGAGCGTTACCAGTTCTACGTCCCGCTGAGGATCACTGTATCCGTAATGCTGGGTATGAGCTCGATGAAACGCGGCGAGCAGATGGCGGGAGAATGGCAGGTTGAGCTCATATCCCTGGCCCGAGTAGCGCACGTCTACGCTCCGCTTTTCGCGAATCGGTCCCTCCCACCCTTCCGAGCGCAGTTGCGTTTCCGCCGCCCGGCGCAGCCGCACAAATTCTCTCTCCAGCTGGTCCAGAGGAACTTTGCCCTGGACTCGCCACAGCACCGTCTGCGAATGGTCCTTGACGACGTCGCTTACCAGGATGCCGAACGCCGAAAGCGCTCCTGGCCGGGCCGGCACGATGACTCGCTCGATCCCGAGGGCTTGGGCCAGTTCGCAGGCATGCATCCCGCCGGCACCACCGAACGCCAGCAGGGCGAATTCCCGGGGATCGTAGCCTCGCTCCACCGACACCACCCTGATGGCTTTTTCCATGGTGGCGTTAACCACTCGAATCACCCCTGCCGCGAACTCCTCCAGCGACATCCGCCGATGGTGTACCTTCAGCCACTCTGCAACCACATGGCGGGTACGTTCAAGGTCGAGGCGGAACTCTCCCCCCAGGAAGCGGTCCGGCTGCAACCGGCCCAGCAACAGGTTCGCGTCGGTGACCGTGGGCACCATGCCCCGCCCGTAGCAGACGGGGCCGGGATCAGCTCCCGCAGACTCTGGCCCCACGCGCAGCGCACCCGCCGCGTCGAAACGAGCCAGCGAGCCTCCCCCGGCACCCACCGTGTGAATGTCGAGCATCGGCACGCCCACCGGCAGCCCCGCTACTTCCGACTGACTGCTGGCCTGAGGTTCGCCATCCACCAGGGCAACGTCCGTCGAGGTCCCCCCCATGTCGAACGAAATCACCCGCTTTACCCCGCCACGCCGGGTGCTCTCCGCGGCTCCGACCACGCCGCCGACAGGCCCGGAAAGCACGGTGCGCACCGGTTCACGTGCAGCCGCGTCCAGCGTGGCAATCCCCCCGCTCGATTGCATCACGAAGATCCTGCGCCGCACGCCGCGGTCCACGGTCACGCGGCGCTCGAGGCTTTGCAGGTAGCGCTGCATAACCGGTTGGAGGTATGCATTCACCACCACGGTACTCGTCCGCTCGTACTCCCGGAACTCCGGCAGAATCTCATGGGACGCCGAGATCGGCACTCCCAGACCCTGGAGGGCGGTAACCACGGCGCGCTCATTCGCTGGGTTGGCGAACGAAAACAGCAGCGAGACCGCCACAGACTCCGGCCGCTGCGCGCTGACCTGCTTCGCGAGTTCCCCAAGCTCCGCGGAGGCTGCCGCTTCCAGAATATTTCCCTCGGAGTCGGTCCGCTCCTTCACGCCGAACCGGAGTTCGCGGGTTACCAGTGGTTCCACCCGGTCAAAGAAGAAGTCATACAGTCTCGGCCGGGCCTGCCGCCCGATCTCGATCGCGTCCTCAAATCCTGCGGTGGTCACCAGCGCTACCCGCGCTCCTTTCCGCTGCAGCAGTGCATTGGTCCCGACCGTGGTGCCATGCAGGAGCACCGCCCCGCGGCCAGGGGCAATCCGCTCCACCGCCTCGGCGATGGCCATCGACGGATCGGAGGGCGTGGAGAAGACCTTCAGGATCCGCTCCTGCCCGCGCTCTACCCATACGCAGTCCGTGAAGGTGCCTCCGGTGTCGATGGCAATGCGAAGAAGGGATGTTTCCCGATGTGGCATAGCCGTTCCGGGCGGAAGGCTAGACTACCACCGCTCATGGGGAGCCAGCACGCTCCCGTTCTTCGGAGGCTCCCAGAACTGCCGTTCGGGAGCCCGAACCAGGACCGCTCTTCATCGCAGGGAACTGGGAGGCGGACGAAAAACCGAAGCTCTGGTTCCGTCACTCCTTACCGTCAGGAAATGCCAAGGCAATCAGTGTCTTCTGCTCCATCTCATGCGCCCCGGCCGAACCGGTCGAAGGACTCGGACTGGCCGAGCGTTTCACCGACAAGACCGCGCGCTGCCCCGCAATGTGCCGCAACCGCGGCAGCATGTAGAACAGGGCTCCCATATTGGCAGGCTCCTCCTGCACCCACACCAGCTCGCGCGCTTCCGGGTGCATTTGGATCGCTGTCTTCAGTTCCTCTTCGGGAAACGGGTACAGCTGGTCCAAAAAGACGATCGCAGTCCGCCAATCCTTCCTTTTTTGCCGCTCCAACCGCAATTCGTGCCCGATCTTCCCCGTGCAAATGAGGATCCGCTTCACATCCCTTGCTTCCTCATCAGGCCGGACCAGCAGAAAACGGTCGTGAGCAAAATCTTCAATCGGGGAACAGGCATCGGGGTGCCGCAACATGCTCTTGGGCGTGAACACGACCAGCGGCTTGCGCCAGCGCCGAAGCGCCTGGCGCCGCAGCAAGTGGAAGTACTGTGCAGCGTTGGAAGGCTGGCAGATCTGGAAGTTGTCGCGCGCCGCCAGCTGCAGGAAGCGCTCGATGCGCGCGCTGGAGTGTTCCGGTCCCTGCCCCTCGTAGCCGTGCGGCAGTAACAGCACTAGACCCGAGAGCAGTCCCCACTTGTCTTCCCCGGCGCAGACGAACTGGTCGATGACCGCTTGTGCCACGTTGGCGAAGTCGCCGAACTGCGCCTCCCACAGCACCAGGGCCTCGGGGTAATCGCGGCTGTAACCGTACTCGAAGCCCATGACCCCGGCTTCCGAGAGGGTGGAGTTGTAGATGTCGCATCGCGCCTGGCCCGGATCGATGTGCCGTAGCGGTACATATTCCTGCTCGTTCTCGATGTCGAGCAGCACTGAATGGCGCTGGTTGAACGTTCCGCGCCGCGAGTCCTGTCCACTCATGCGAATCGGAATGCCCTGCTTTACCAGGCTAGCAAAGGCCAGCGCCTCGGCCATGCCATAATCCACGGATCGCGTACCTTCGCCCATCTCTGCCCTTTGCTCCAACAGCTTCTTCACCTTGGGATGGATGTGAAACGGCTCCGGGTAGCGGGTCAGCTTCTTGGTCAGCGCCTGCAGTTCCTGCGGCGGAACCCCGGTTTCGACTTCGTACTCCGGCTTGTAGCGGCCGCCCACATAGCGGTCCCAGTATGTCGGCAGATCGCGCAGGGTTGGTTTCTTGGTGATACTGCCCGCTCGCTTCTGTCCCTCTTCGTACTCAGATTTCACCTGTGCATACTGGGCCTGCGCGTCTTCGAAAGCATTGTCCTCGGCATACACCTCCCACAGTGGCGGATGGTCCCTGATCGCCCGGTAGAGCAGCGGTTGCGTCACCGTCGGGTCATCGACCTCGCTGTGCCCGTGACGGCGGTAGCCGATCATGTCAATCACCACGTCGGTCCCGAAGGTATAGCGGTACTCGAGCGCCATCCGCCCCACCCGCACCACCGCGTCCACATCTTCCGCGTTCACGTGGAAGATCGGGATCGACTGCCGCCGCGCCAGGTCCGCGGAGAAGCGCTCCGAGTGCTCCTCGCAGTAGCCCGTTGTGAAGCCCACCAGGTTGTTCACGATGATGTGGATCGTGCCCCCGACGCTATATCCCGGGAGGTCGGCGTAGTTGATCGTCTCCGCCGTGATGCCCTGCCCCGCGAAAGCCGCATCTCCATGCACCAGCACGGGCAGGTATTTCTCCCGCCCCCCTTCTCCAGCACGGTCCTGCTTCGCGCGCGTGCGGCCCACCGTGACGGGGTCGACCGCCTCGAGGTGGCTCGGGTTCGACACCAGGTGGATATTGACCTTCCCGCCGCTCCGCGTTACGTACTCGCCCGTTGCGCCCAGGTGATACTTCACGTCGCCCCCACCCAGCACGCTGCGCGGATCGACATCCTCGAAGCTGGCGAAGATTTCTTCAATCGCCCGACGGGCCACGTGAAGGATCACGTTCAGCCGGCCCCGGTGGCTCATGCCCATCACCAGGTTCACGGCGCCGCGTTGCGCCGCCTCGTTCAGAATCCCATCGAGCAGCGGCAGCAGCGCCGTGTTACCCTCCAGCGAGAATCGCTTCGTCCCCAGGTAGCGCTGCTGCAGAACTTGCTCGAAGGCGTCCGCCCGGATCAGCAAATCCAGCACCTGTCCCTGGTCCACGGGAGCGGATCCTCCCTCCATCTGATCCTGGATCCAATGCCGCCGTTCCGGCTGCGTAAGATGCGAGAACTCCACGCCGATGGTCCCGCAGTAGATGTTTCGCGCCTCGCGCGCGTACTCGCCTTCGATCTTCAGTTCAGGGTGAGCCAGCGGCCGGAGCAGCCCCAATGGGTCCAGGTCCGCCTCGAGGTACCCCCATCGGCGAAACAGGCCAAACACCCGTTCCCGTTCTGCGCTCAGCGGTTCCAGAACCGCGGTAGGCCGGTTCGCGGTGGGCGGTTTCAAATTGCCAGCAGCCATAGAAATCGTTACCAAGATAAGGGATGCGACCCCTGCAACGACAGATTCAACCGCGCAGACTCTCTTCGTACCGAGCCCGCGGTCAAGAGCTCTGCTGGTTCTCCATCTCCTTGGGCGCACCGACCTGAGTCAGTCCTACGGTCATCGTAACCGCCACCCGCCATGAACAGCGGAATACCCACGCCACCCCATCCAGGGGGCGAAGGCGTCGGGCCGGGAAACTACGATCCTGAAATGAACCAGCGGTCCCGGCCGTACAAACGAGGCCAAAGTCTATCCCAAGTCGCGTTTTTCCTCCTCGCGGTGTAACGTAGGGACGCTCAGGCTCTCGCCATGACCGCCCCATTAACTGGAAAAGGTCCGTGGGGACCGCCCACACTCCTGGGCGTCCCCTTCGATGCCAACTCCTCGTATCAGCGGGGGGCAGCCGGGGCGCCACCCTTGATCCGGGATGCGCTGACCTGTGAGTCTTCCAACATGTGGACGGAGTTGGGAGTAGACATCGGCGCCCCGGCCGCCTTCGCCGACGCGGGCGATCTGAACCTGCCGCTGGAGGGCACGTTTGCGGCCATCGAACATGCGGTTAGCGGGCTACTGGAGGTACGCCGGCGCCCGGTCATCTTGGGAGGTGACCACTCCATCACGTACCCCGTGGTCCGCGCCTTCGGCAGGATCTTCCACGACCTCACCATCATCCATTTTGACGCACACCCCGACCTGTACGAAGAATTTCAGGGGAATCGTTATTCCCACGCTTCGCCGTTTGCCCGCATCATGGAGGAAAAACTCGCCAAACGCCTCATCCAGGTCGGCATCCGCACCCTTAACCCGCATCAGCGCAAGCAGGCCGAACGCTTCCACGTGGAGATCTTCAACATCGGCCACAAGCGCGCCCTGGAGGAGGTCAAGACCTGGTGCCCGGTCTATGTCTCGTTCGACATGGATGTGCTCGATCCCGCCTTCGCCCCTGGCGTCTCCCACCGCGAGCCCGGCGGCATGACCGTACGTGAGGTCCTCGACCATCTGCATTCCATCACGGCGACGATCGTGGGCGCCGATATGGTGGAATATAACCCCAGCCGCGATGTGTCTGAGCTCACTGCCGCAGTCGCCGGCAAAATCCTGAAAGAACTCCTCGGCAAGATGATCACCGAGTGCCGATGTCCGTAGAGCGTGGAAGGAGGACCTGGAAGACAAGAGCGCCGGGCGCCTCCTAGGTTACGTCTGGGCGCGTGTATCCCTTCTCCCCTGCCGGTAATCTTTGCCCGCAAATGAAAATCGGCTAACGACGAAGGCCGACGCCCCACAACAGCTGGAAGGCGTCGGCCTTCGATCGGTCGACGGAAAGGGTACTAGCCGCGGCCTCCTCGTATGACACACCGATGACAAACCAAATATCACTTGCGGAACAGCCGCAGAATTATTCTGAGCGTGTCGTTTTACAAGAACATGAAGGGAATTTGAATTTGCGGTAAATCCCGGCAAGCAAAGGCTTGACCAGCAAGGTCCGAACCGCGTACCAACGCCGGTGGTTTCGGTCGACCCGGGCATGATAGGAAAGCCTGTGGAATAATCGGTTGGCGAATCTTCGATTGTGTGAGGTTCCATGGCCACCGACCAAATCGAGGAGAAAGAGCTTGTAGCCCGCGTCAGCCTCAAGTTCGTTCAGCACGGCCAGGTCGTGGGCCTGGGCAGCGGTTCCACCGCCACCTGCATGATCCATTTCCTGGGAGAGCGAGTTAGAGCCGGGCTGAAGATCGTGGGTATCCCATCCTCGATCCACTCCCGCGACCTGGCCTCCAGTCTGGGCATCCCCCTCACCACTTTCGATCAGTGTCAGGAAATCGACGTCACCATCGACGGCGCCGACGAATTCGACCCTGCCCTCAACCTCATCAAAGGCGGCGGCGGAGCACTCTTGCGCGAGAAAGTCGTGGCCTCGGCTTCCCGCCAGTTCATCGTCGTGACCGACTCCTCCAAGCAGGTTCCGGCGTTAGGCTCGTTTCCTCTGCCCGTGGAGGTCATACGGTTTGCCCAGCCTCTGGTCGAAAAGAGAATCGCAGCGCTGGGCGCTGTGGTTACCCTTCGCACCATCGCCGGGGGCAAGCCTTTCGTCACCGACGAGGGCAATCACATTCTCGACTGCCATTTCGGCCGCATCGACGATCCTGCGGCCCTCGCCCGCAAGCTCAGTGACATGCCTGGCATCGTCGAGCACGGTCTGTTCGTCGGCATGGCAGATGTGGTGTTGATCGCCAAAGGCGACGCGGTTTTGGAACTGCGAAGAAAGTGAGATTACGGTTGATCGCTGGACGGCCCCTGTCCCCCGCTCGGCCGGATGTGCGAAACGCCGGTCTCTCCCCTACGAATCTTCACGTGGTCAGGGGGACCACGAAGAACCAGAGTCCCAAAACTAAGCGCTGATCTCCCGCAGGGCGCCGAGCAGTCCGTCCACTTCGTCGACCGTATTGTAGTGACAGAGTCCAATGCGCAGGAACCCGCCATCTTTCTCCACATCCAGCCGCTCGGTCAGCTGCAGGGCGTAATAATTCCCATCCCAAGTGAAGAACCCGCGTTCCCCCAGTGCACGTGCCAATTCCAGAGGTGTGTGCCCTTCGATACGAAGGGCAATGGTCGGGCACCTTTCCTCGAAGCGTGCCGGCTGTGCGATCCCGTATAGCTTCAGGCCGGGAATCATCCCAAGCCCCCGCACCAACCGTTCACAGAGCCCCCTCTCATAGGGCATGATCGCCTCAAATGCCGCCTCCAGCGCTGTCCGCCGCGAACTCACCTGCGGTCTCAATCGGCGTCCGATCTCCGCCAGGTACTCCACACAGGCCGTGATCCCTGCGATGCACTCGTGATTCAGCGTCCCCTGCTCCCAGCAATAGGGGATCTCGTTGGTGTTGGCACGAACCTTGTAGGGGATCAGCCGTTTCAAATGTTCTCGTTTCCCGAAGAGCACGCCCATGTGTGGACCAAAGAATTTGTAGGTCGAACACACCAGAAAATCACAATCCAGCGACTCGACATCAATCAGCCCGTGCGGCGCATAGTGCACCGCATCGATGTAGGCCAGCGCCCCCACGCGGTGCGCCATGCGCACGATTTGCTTTACTGGGTTGATCGTCCCCACCGCATTGGACGCGTACCCCACAGCCACCACCCGGGTGCGCTGGTCGATCTTGCGCGCCATGTCGTCCAGGTCGAGCGTGCAGTCGCTTTCGCGGATCCCGACCGGCCGCAGGGTCACGCCCTTCTCCTCCAGCGCCTGCCAAGGAGAGAAGTTTGCATCGTGGTCGAGGAGCGTGACCACAATCTCGTCCCCCGGCCCCAATTCCCGTCCCAGGGCCCGGCTCATGGCGAACGTCAGTGAAGTCATGTTCGGGCCGAACACCACCTCATCGGCGGCGCAATGGAAAAAATCCGCCATCGCGGAGCGCGCCGCTGCGATCGTCTTGTCCGTGCGGGCGCTGGTCGCATAGGCTCCGCGCGTATTGGCGTTGGAGTGCGCCAGGTAGTCGCGGATTGCGTCCAGGACGCGCTGCGGCACCTGCGTGCCTCCCGGCCCATCCAGGAAAGCCGCCGGCCGCCCATGTACCGCCTCGGCAAGAGCGGGAAACTGGGAACGGATCCAGCCCAGATCCAGCTTCATAGCGATGCCGTCTTCCGCGGCCTGCATTGGACCTACTCTCCTCGGTGACTGTCAGGTCCGGAAAAATCTCCGGGCAAAGCATCGACCAAGTTCCTTCGGCAGGCCAGCGCGATCACCCACCGGACCGCTCTCCTTGCAGCGCAGTCAACCGACTTTCACACCACGTCCCATCCGTCGCCCGTTCGGGATCCGCAAAGTCCATCACCGTCGCTGCAAACAGGCGCTTGGCTTTCTTCTCCGTGACTCGAGCACTGCGCAGATCCAAGCTACGACCCCGGCTTGTCCGCTCCTACGCCTCGCTCTACCCCATCATCGACGTATGCTCGGGCTTCACTTTGTACATCACCCGCACCTCGCCCGGCTGCGCATATGGATACTTGTCCACCCCGAGATATTTCTTGGCCATCTTGTTGATATGTTCGTCCGCTCCCTGCTCGGTGATCTCCGCGACCCGGCCACGGATTTCGAGATAGCGGTACGGGTTGTCGGGATCGACGATGGCCATCGCCACGCGCGGGTCACGCCTCACGTTGCGGTCCTTCTGACGCCCTTTGGCTGAGTTGAAGATCACGTGCTCTCCGTCGTAGTCGCACCACACCGGCGTCACCTGCGGACGCCCGTCCGGCATCAACGTTCCCAAGCTGGCAAACGCCCGTTTCTGGAAAAGATCGCGATACTTCTCAGGAATGGGGTTGGACATGGGTAACACTCCTCCTTCTCACGGAACACTGGATTATAGACGCCTCTAACCCTTGCGCGGACCCGGACGGTTCTGCGAAGGCGGAGCGGCACCTGGAACTACCGAAGTCGCTCAACCTACGCCGCAGATCCGTTTAACCGTGCAGCTAGCCCCCCGGGGACTTGAGCCCTTTCCTTGCTTTCAACTTCCCCCGTCCGCCTGTACAATTTCGGGCCTTACTTCGATAGGTTTCCGCGTGGCCTCGCCCGGGAAGTGCCCTTCGGGGAACCTCGCCCTACCTAGGAGTCGTACGTGACTGAAATCCCGGTTCGACGCCGTTTGCTGTTCCGCTTGCTGCGCGGCTGGTTGTTATTGACTGCGCTCGTGCCCGCGGTCTGCGCCCAAGAAACCCCCAGGTATCCCCAGACCATCGTCTTCATGACAGACTTCGGCACAGGCGATGACTCGGTGCCCATCTGCAAGGGCGTGATGTGGTCGATCGCCCCCGACGCGCGCATCGTCGACCTCTCCCACGAGGTCACCCCGTTTTCCATTCTCGACGGAGCACGTTTCCTTTACGGCGCGACACCCTACTATGCCGCCGGGACCGTTTTCCTCGTGGTCATTGATCCCACCGTTGGCAGCACGCGCAAAGCCGTGATCATCAAGTCGAAGCGGGCGCAGTACTTCGTGCTTCCCGACAACGGACTGATTACGCTTGTCGCCGATCGTGACGGACTCGAATCCGCCCGCGAGATCACCAGCCCGCAATGGATGATCGGCCAGGCTCTCTCCTCCACTTTTCACGGCCGCGACATCTTTTCCCCCACGGCCGCTCACCTGGCACGCGGGGACGACTGGACGCGGGTTGGCCCGGAACTCGACCTCGCCCGGCTCGTCCGCGTCGAGTGGAAACTTGCCTCCGTGGACGACCACGGCCTGCAAGGACAGGTCATCGCGACCGATGGTCCCTTCGGCAACCTGGTCACCAATGTGAACGCCGATGAGTTTCTCAAGTTGGGGTACCAGCCTGGCCAGGCCGTGCCTGTCACTTTGGGGACTGCCAGGATGGCGATCCCCTTCGTCAAGACCTTCAACGACGTGCCGCTCCAGACACCCCTCTTCTACATCGATTCCCGCGGACGCTTAGCCTTGGCGGTAAACCAGGGAAGCTTTGCCGCTACCTATGGCATCAAGCCGCCCCTAGCCTTTTTCATCCCCCGCGCGAGATAGACGCAGGGATGTGAAGCGGGCGACAGGCCGCGACTAGGAGCCCGCCGCGAGTAACTCTTTTTCCATCCTCGGCAACACGGAGCGCAGCAGCGCCTCGAACATGGCCCGCACCCTTTTCCCAGTCTCCAGCACCTCTTCGTGGTTGATCACTTGGTCCAGGATTCCCGCCGCCATGTTGGTCACGCACGAGATCGCCAGCACCTTGATCCCCATATGCCGTGCCGCGATCACCTCGGGCACGGTCGACATCCCTACCAGGTCCGCCCCGATCGTACGCAGGTACCGGATCTCCACCGGGGTTTCGTAACTCGGCCCCGTCAGCGCCGCGTACACGCCTTCGTGCAGCGTGATCCCCAGCTTGGCCGCCTCCTCCAGCGCAAAGGCCCGGTACGGCTTCCAATACGCCTGCGTCATGTCCGGAAACCGCGGCCCGAACTTTTCCTCGTTCGCCCCGATCAGCGGATTTTGCCCCTGCAGATTGATGTGGTCGCAAAGCACCACCAGGGCCCCCTGCTGATACTTAAGGTTGATTCCTCCCGCCGCATTGGTCAGCACCACGGCCTGGATTCCCATCCGCCCGAACACTCGCACGGGGAAGGTGACGTCCTTGGCCGAATACCCCTCGTAGAGATGCACTCGCCCCTGCATGGCAGCGACCGCCAGGTCTCCCGCCTTCCCGATCACCATCTGCCCCGCGTGTCCCACGGCCGTCGACCGGGGGAATGACGGAATCTGCCCATACGGCACTCGCGCTGCTTCGCTCAGTGCATCAGCAAAGGCCCCCAGCCCCGATCCCAGCACCAGCCCGATCCGTGGGCGCAACCGCGTCTGCTCCAGCACAAACTGCGCCGCTGACTCCGCCCGCGTGAACTCATCCATGGTCAGCTGTCCGCTTTCTGTTTCGAGTTGTTGATTTTCCAAAAGTCGTCGCGATCTCCGCAGACCATGAATCGTAGCCCGTCATGAATCTCTGGCTGTCACCTGACTTCTTCCATGGTCAAGGGTCGCGACCCACTTGCGGGATGCTCCCGGGCTCCCCGCCTGCAGCTTGTTCACAAATCATCATCCGCCAGGTAGCATCCGTACCCGTTGCCTTCAAGCCAGCGATACAGATGAACCTGGTACAGATAGGAGGCGACAATTTCCGCCCCCAATTCGTGAGTTTCCGTACACAGAAATGGCACGCGTAACCCCGCCAGGATCGCGATTAGCGACTGGGTGACCTGGTTAGGATTGACCCCGGAGTAGGCATAACGGCTCTTTACTTGGCTCAACGGGGAGGTGATGACCAGCAAGCGGTGAGGCACTTCCTGCATGCGCCGGAGGCGGTTTACAAAGACCTTGCGTTCGGTTGACAAGGAGTTCACCAGGTCGCCCAGATCCTTGCGCTCCACCACGCATAACTGTTCCATTCCTTTTACCGTGTAGTCGCCCAGCGCCAAGGCACGGTGTTCGATGCCGGCAAACCATCCGCGAAAAGGCCCGAAAGCAAATGGGGACTTCTCCCGCGTGTCCACCACGACGACCGGCTTCGGAGTCTTGATCTGGGTGCCGCCCCGCTCTGCAATCACCGGCCGCAGCGGCGGCGCGACCGGCGTCGCCATCTGCTGCCATTCCAAGGGCGAAGGGATCAGCGTTCGATGTCTGGCCATGCTGGCTCCCGCGAACGACCCGGCCGAACTGAATACTCTGGCCGAGTGAAAATCATGCAATTCCGCGCAGAAAATCGAGCAACAATAACGGCTGTGCCCGCCCCGCGTCCAGGCGCTTGGCCGCCTTGCTTTCGCCAGTCTGCGCCATGGCGACCCCCATCGCTGCAATGCTCACACCGATCACTTTCGCAAGGACAGCCACGCACCACCCCTTACCGCCCACGCGCGCCTTTCCTCCTTCGAAAGGAAAAGGCGCATTGTACCCCGTTTAGGAGAACTTTCCTGAAGCCAAGCTCCCTGGAAAAGGAAGCGACAGGAGACGTCTTCAACGGTGTGGCAGGCGATCGTTCAAATTGCGGTAGCCATGCCAACCGGATCCTCTTCCGCATTCCGCGGAGGCGTTGACCGTGTTCGTCCGTTTCGTGGACCGACCCGATCACAATCAATCCAGTTGGCCGACCCCGTCGAAGCGACACGTATCTCGCTCTCCCCATGCCTGAGCCGGCTCGATAACCCCTCCTGAGACCTGACCACCACCCCGACGCCTTGGCACATGCGCAACGGGAACCGAAGCAAGGTGGAAGCCCTGAGCTCAAGAATCCGATCGGACTAAGTCACTTGCGCTTGGATGAAGTGCTTGCGTTCTTCCTGGCGCCGGCTGCGAAAAGGTCTCAACCGGCGCTCCTCGATTAAGGCGATTTCGCGAGCTGGCATCGCATCGTTCCTGCATTGTGACGCATTTTCCACACAGGAAATGGTCACCCTCGCCGGGCCAAGCCGCAGGGTTGCTGCACTCGGGGAGATGCAACCACGCGCCCGGGGTGGTTTTCCGCCTTTCGGCTGGGTCCGGAGCTGCACCAAATTGCGGCATGGCCCTGTGCACGGGCTGCACTCCGTTGATTCTGCGGCAGATAGGGGCGTGCGCTTTTTGGTTGACGGGGCAAATAGAAGGAGTACAAAGG
>DASPST010000062.1:0-99417 GCA_035623795.1 Terriglobales bacterium | reverse complement strand
ATCACAACTGGATTGAACCTGCCCACCGCCATGACATTCGGTCCAGATGGAAATCTCTATGTGTCCACCTGGGGCTTCGGTCCTCCGCCTGTCGGACTGGGCACGATCGTGAAAGTCACCGTTCCCGAAGACTGAGTTCTGCTCTGACCGTGGGCGCTCCTCCGACAAAGAGCGCCCATCGTATTGTCACGCTCAGTTACGGTTGAAATTCATACAATGAACTTCACCCACGATCTTTTAGGTTGACTCCCCTTCTGCAGGGACAGATAATGATTGCCCTTCAGCACGACGCAATCCTTATTTCATGCGCACAAAGCCGCTCCAAGTCGTTCTTGGATCTAATCTGCTTCTGCTCGCTTCTTTGGGGTTTCCTCAGAGCATTCCTTCATCCATCGATCAGTCCACACAGCCAGGCGTCGACGGAATGGCGGGTTCAAATATCGTAGATTCACGAACGCGCGCGAAATACGTTTCTGGGGAAGGTTCGACAAGCCCGGCGTTGGAGCAAAGGCTTTTACGCTCCGCAACTGTCGACGGCAATCGAGATATTTATTACAAGAATAAGTTGGAATTTGGTTTTGACGTAGGATGGCTTCCCATCAATATTCCTTTCCCTTTTGATTTCATGATGGGCGATAGCTATAACACATATCCGCTCAACTACACATTGGTACCCGTCACCGGTTCTCTGCGATGGCATCTGGGCAACCCGAGGGGGCCCTGGGCGTTTCGCGGGAATTGGGATCTTACGTTTAGCGGATCTGTTACTGCGATTCCGCGGGGTCCTGAAACGCGGTACTTTGCCTACATGATGGCGATGCGACGTAACTTTGTGCAACGAAACTGGAAGGCGGCGCCCTATTTCGATTGGCGGGCCGGATTAGGAAACATCGACGCTAAGGGACCGTACGGAGTGAAGTATGCGCAAGGACAAGACTTCACTTTCACGCTCAGCCTGGGTAGCGGTGTGCGGTACAACTTCAATCCTAGATACGCGGTTTCAGCGGGTTTTAGCTGGATGCATGTCTCAAATGCAAATCTCTCTCAAGGGCCACCCGGGAATTGGGGAATTCGGAACTACGGTATCAATGTTGTTGGGCCGACGTTTGGACTCGATGTTCGGTTGGGAGGTCCGAAAAAGCACTCTGAGCTGCGATAGGGCATTTGGTGTCGTCGTAAGAGATTGCTGAATCACTGTCGAAAATCGAGGCCAGATGCAAGCTCCGACCCCAGATGTGGAATCGACCTGCGATTCTATGTCGACGGAATCCTCGCGGCTCTGTTGAGCCTGGCGGGTTTCTTCCTTTTCGCCAATAGAAGGGTCGTGAACTGATGGTCAGTTGTTGATAATTCCGATTGCATTTACTGACCGTGGGACGGCGGAGTTGCTTCAACCTCCTCGCTTTCAGCGGGCCTTCGCATAGAAGGGGGCTGCTGCTGACCGAAGTTTAGCTGAGTTTCGGGAACTGCTACGGGTCGTAAACCTGCGTGTGCATCCCAGCCCGCCGAGCTTCTTCCTGCATCTCCAGAAGCTTTGCTCTTTGTTCTTCAAGTTGCTCCTGCACCTGGGCCATTCGTTCTTGCTCCAAAGCTTGGCTCCGGCTCAAAATTTCGCCGCGGGAAATCGCACTCGCGTCCACAGAGGAAAGCGACGCCTGGAACCGGGCAAGTCGTTTCTCTAGAGTCGCTACGGTTCTCTTCTGCGCCAAAATCTGTCTGCGCCATTGCTCCGTGGCCCGCGGGTCCAGTGGGCTTGTGGCCGCCGCGTTTCTTGTTCCAGTTTTCCCCGAAGACGCAGTCTGCGCGTTGCTGGACGCGCCGGCGTCCTCCGGTCCCGGCGCATCTTTCGCCAGGTCACCATCCGTGATCACTTTCGGCGGTGCGGTTGCGGCTGCCTCCGCCTTCTTCTCACGATTCTCACGTGCAACATCACCAAGCGATTGCCCGTAAACCGTCACGCTCGCCAAAAGAATGAGTGTCGTGATCGGAACTCCAACCTGTCGGAGGTTGCGGCCGGAAACTCGGAGCATAATTCACCCTTAAAGAAGAACCCGAGGTCGCCTTATGGTAACGCTCCGGGCTGCTACAATCGAATTACTCACGTAACAAACGTCGGTTACTGTGTCTCGCGCCTCAATGGCCGTGGGCGTTGGCATAGGCTGCTGGCTTTTTGCGAAGCCGGGTGAGACGTGGGACCTCTTTGACGGGATTGTCAATCCCAAGCTTGCTGAAGAAATTGTGCAGTATGACTCGATCAGTGTAGAGAGTAGTGCCGAGATCGAGCCCCTTCGATTTCCTCCAGGCCACGAAATCCTTGACATCGTTTCCCGTGATCTGCAGTGCGTCGGACTTTGGAGCTACGAATTCAGTGAACAGCTCAAGGATGTGCGCGTACTTTTGATAGGTAAGAGGCTTCCGAAAAGTCTTGATGTCGCTGAGGAATTGGTCAACGGCCTTGGTGATCAAGGACGATTACCGGTGACGCTGAGATCTTTCACTTCGAAGCCATTCTGGCTAGCTTCAAGCTGCAGGCGTTTTCGCTTCTGGGCCTTCAGAGCTTCGGCTGGTGTGTCGACGCAACCGCGTGCCGTGCTCACGCCACTCAATGAAGAACCGGCCCCCACTAGGCCAGCGGATACGACTTTTCGTTGTGCGCGCAAGCGGGGCGTTAATCCACCCCTTCACCGTCTTAACGCGCTGAACAATATTCACTCGTGCGCCACAGTGGTGCCTCGGGAAAAAATGGACACCATTATGGACACCAAGGCGGATTGGGATCAACAAGATACTGAAAACAGGAAAGTTGTGGCAGCCGGACCTGTAAGCCGAATTCTGTCTGCCGGACGGATCCGGCAGGACGGTCATTCCTCTGGGCCGCGCATTACTGCGCGGCTCGAGCGACCTACCCGGAGGTGGTGACGCACCGAGCCAGCACGTGTCCCAGCCGAAACCGGAACTTCCTCCCTATTTGGTCTTGCTCCGTGTGGGGTTTGCCCTGCCCGCGCCATCGCTGTCGCGGCGGTGCGCTCTTACCGCACCTTTTCACCCTTACCTCGCCGTCGTTCTGAGCCCGCTGCCGGTGCACCGGGGGACCCACAACGACGACGAGGCGGTATGTTTTCTGTGGCACTTTCCGTCGGCCGGGCTTGAACCCGGCCTCCCGGACGTTATCCGGCACACTGCTCTGCGGAGTTCGGACTTTCCTCTCCCGTTGCCGGGAGCGACCGTCCGATCCGGCTGCCAACCTCTTCATTATAGCCGAGGTGCGTAACTATCAGATGCAGCGCGGGCGGGGGATCGTATGACGCTCTGCTAGACTTAAAAGTGGGGAATTTCTCTTTCTTGCGGCAGACTCTTCTCGCCCAGCCAGAGGCTCGTGTCCGGACGCAGAAGCCTGGCTCATGATTCACGTCATCTCAGAACTCATCGAGATCGTCACACTGCTTGGGACAGGCGCCGGCGTCAGCTACTACTTGCTGAGCTTGTGGAGTGCCAGGGCGTATCTACGTTATCGGCGCAATGCAAGGAAGGCGAACGATGTCCAACTTGAGATTCCACCGGTCTCGCTCCTGAAGCCTCTGAAAGGTGTTGATCCGGAGATTTATGAATGTCTTCGCAGCCATTGTTTCCAGGACTATCCTCGGTACGAAATCATTTTTGGCGTGAGCGAAGCCGACGATCCCGCGGTGCGGACGGTGCAGCGCCTGCAACAGGAGTTTCCGCAATGCGCCATCCAACTGGTGGTGTGCTCGCAGAGGTTGGGAGCGAACACTAAGGTCAGCAACTTGGTTCAGATGTTGCGCGTGGCTCGTTACGACCACCTGATCGTGAACGATAGCGACATCCGGGTGGAGAGCGACTATGTGAAGCGGGTGCTTGCGCCGCTCTCGGAGGAGCGGGTCGGCATGGTGACCTGCCTCTATCGGGGTATTGCTGGCCGCACCCTGGGCTCGAAGTTGGAATCGATCGGGATCAGTACGGATTTCTCGGCTGGTGTTGTGGTGGCGAAGTGTATCGAGGGAGGAATGACGTTTGGATTGGGATCGACGCTGGCGCTGCGGCGGAGGGAGCTACAGGCCATCGGAGGATTCGAAGCCTTGGTTGACTATCTGGCCGATGACTACGAACTCGGCAAGAGTATTGCGGCACTTGGCCTCGAGGTGCGACTGTCGGACCTGGTGGTCGAGACGGTGCTACCCGCGTACGATCTGAGGGGGTTTCTGGAGCACCAGCTGCGCTGGGCGCGGAGCGTGCGCGACTCGCGCCCGTGGGGCTATGCGGGCTTGTTGTTCACATTCGGCGTGCCGTGGGCATTGCTGGCGCTAATCGCTGCTGGCGGGGCTTCCTGGGTATGGGCTGTGGCGGCAGGGGTCGCGTTGTTGAGGCTATGGATGGCCTGGACCGTGGGCCGCAGCGTGTTGCAGGACGGCCAGCTCGGTTTTCTCTTGATCCTGTTGCCGCTGCGCGATTTCGCGGCCGTGCTGGTTTGGCTGGCGAGTTTCGCCGGAAATCGCATCGCCTGGCGTGGAGACTATTTCCGGCTAAAAGACGGGAAACTGGTGCGTGTCGATCCGTGAAGAGATCTGAGAGCGAGGGTAGTTACTATTTCTCCGAATGCGCGCTTACGGAGCTTTGCCGGAGAACGATGCGGCCGCCAGCCACCAACTCATAGCGACTCTCGCGCCAGACCGAGCGCTTGCTTAAGTAGCTCGCGCACCAAACGAAGAAGCCCAGAAGATCACGCAGGGGGGTGAGCCACGGAGCTTTGGGCACAACCCGGTCGCGGACCACTCCCCAGCCGATAAACCAGCCCTCAATCACGCGATTCAGAATGGCCGCGGCCAAGAAAGCGGCACAGATTCCGGCACGACCTGCCGCCAGCGCGGCCCCACCACCGAGAATCCCGTAGGGCATTGCGAAGATGAGGCCGGTTCCGATGTGGCCCTTCGGGCGGGACCAGCGCGTACCTCGGGCCCAGCGAACCTGGCGTTCCCACATTCGCTTGAAGGTCATGGGCGGCACCACGTGGTCGATGATGTGGCGTGACAGCAGCACGCGATAGCCGGCCTTCTCCACAAAGTTGCCAATCACAAAGTCGTTCGAGAAGTATTCCCCAAGGACTTGGTAGCCGCCGATTTTCTCCAGGACGTCCTTGCGCACCACAATGGTGGGCCCGAGCGCGAATCGCATGCCTTCAAGCAGGTTGGCTGTAACCACGCCAGCCGTCATTTCGACGGACATGCCGATGGCATCGAGCGCCGACCAGAATCCCCCGGCGTTGGCACCGCGATAGACGCAGGTCACCAGGCCCACTGCCGGATCCAGCAAGGGTGGGACAACTTCGCGCAGATAGTTGGCGTCAACCTGCACATCGCTATCGCTGGTGACCAGGATGTCGTGGGCCGCCACCTCGGTCATGCAGTGGAACGAGAATGCAGGTGGGTTGGGCCAGGGAGGGCGCCCATTGATCAGCACGCGGCTCGGGATCTGTGGGTAGCGTGTGCAGACCTCGCGGATCACCGGGAGGGCAGCATCATCTTCGGTGTCAGCGGCGAACAGCACTTCGTACTGCGGGTAGTCTTGTTGAAAGAAACTTTCGATGTTTTCCTTCAGCCGGGGTTCGAGTCCGTGCACGGGTTTCAACAGTGAAACCGGAGGAAGCTGCGGGACCTGACTGGCGAACTGCGCCTGCTCGCGCGCCTGGCGGTGAAACTTAGCGGCACCCAGGAGGGCAAGAACCAGGAAGATCGCGGACGAGACCGTGCCACAGGTGGCGATCGCAATAAGAATCCAGACCAACGCTAATCTCTTCTCTGTGAAATCGCGATGCTGTCAGCGACCTGTTGCAGATAGCTGATCATGTCGCCGGGGAAATCAGAAATCACATCGCTCGCACCCGCTTTGCGCAGGGCTTGCGCTTGCCCGCCGCGGTCGTAGCCGACGCAAATCATATCCGCGGCTCGCGCGGCCTGCACTCCCGCGACCGAGTCTTCGATTACGACGGCTTCTTGCGGGATTACCCCAAGGCGAGCTGCGGCTTCGACAAAGACGTCGGGTGCCGGCTTGGGTTTCCTCACATCATGGCTGGTGACGACCGCCTGGAAGCGTTGGGCTATCCCCAACTTGCCAAGGAGTTCGTGCGTGCGCCCGGGGCTAGCGGACGTGGCCACAGCGCAGACGAGGCCCGCGGCGCGAAGCTGGTGCAGAACTCGGAGCAGACCGGGCTGGACATCGACCTGGTGCAACAAACCGGAAAAGATCTCGTCTTTGCGTTGGCCTAATCTCTGAATCTCGGGCTCACTCAGAGGCCCAAGGTAGCGTTCCAGAATCTCGCGACGCGAGAGACCGCTGTAGATAAAGCCTGGGTCGAACGAATGATCCAGGCCCGCCTCACTCAACAACAATCGCCACGCCTCCTCATGCAGGGGATGGCTATCGGCAACGACACCGTCCAGATCGAAAATGACACCTCGAATCATCGATTTATGCAGTGGAAGTGCAGGAGTCAGTGGCCTCATCGGCTTGTCGCATGCGGTGCAGGACGGAAGTGAAAATCGCATGCGCCGCACACAAATGGGCGTCTTCGATGTGCTGCATGTTATCCGAGGGCACGATCAGACAGATGTCGGCGATGGATTTGACTCGGCCACCATCGTAGCCAGTGAGAACCATGGTCCTGGCGCCAGCGTCGCGGGCTACCTCGAGGCCGCGGATCACGTTCATCGAGTTTCCGCTGGCTGAGATGGCAAAGGCCATGTCACCGGGTTCGATAAGATTGCGTAGCTGCTCGGCGAAAATCTCCTGGTAACTCAAATCGTTCGCCCAGGCAGTCAGGAGCGGGACGTTGTCGCTGACGCAAATCGCGCGAAGCCTCCGCCGGTCGGCGCGGATGGTTCCCTTACCCAGATCACAGGCAAAATGCGAGGCCAGGGCGGCACTTCCCCCGTTTCCGAAGACAAACAACGTCCGCAATTGCTGGTATCCTTGCCAAATTGTCTCGGCCATGCGGTCGACCGTCGCTGTGTCGAGCCGCTCAATGACGGTGCGAAGCTGCGAGAGGTATTCCCGGGACTCAATCACAGGGGGGGCTTGGACTGCGCTGTTGGTACGCGTTTTCAATCGATTGGGGGATTACAGCACAACTGTTAAAGATACAGGAAGGGCGGTCGCTGGGCAAGGCTCGGCCTTAGCCCCAGTCACCATATAGTCCTGAGCGAGAGGGACTTGGGAGTTTTTCCCTTTGAGAGATACGGGCTAGAACGGGCCCAGGGTGGGGCCATTCTGGCCATCGTCGAACAGAAGCCGGGTCCCCTCGAAGGACATGCGAAAGGGCATCTCGCGAAGATGGGCAAGGGCGGTCCGTACCTGGGATTGTTTCGACTCTCGGCAGTATAGAAGGAGGAAGCCACCGCCTCCAGCGCCCAGTAGCTTTCCTCCATCGGCACCGGCCTCCCGTCCCAGTCGGTAGCTGGATTCAATCACCTCGTTGGTGATGCCTGCGGCCACACCCGATTTCATGAGCCAACCCTGATGCAGGAATTCGCCGAAGGAGTCGACGTCGTCATTCTCGAGGGTCCGACGAAGTTCCTCCGCCAGTTCGGCCATACGGCTGACGCGCCGGAATTTCTCGGAGTCGGCCATGTTGCGAGCTTGCTCTGCCAGAATAGTGTTGGCCGGACGCTCCTGCCCAGTATAGAAAAGCATCAACCGCGAGTTCAGTGTCTTGCAGGTAGACGGCGAGCACTGAATGGGCGTGATCTCCACGCGCTCGTCGGGCAGAAAGCGGATGTAGTTGAGACCGCCGTACGCGGTTGCGTACTGGTCCTGTTTCCCAATCGGCTCGGCCAGTTCGTCGATTTCGATCTTGCAGGCGGCGACGGCGAGGCTTTCGGGTGTCAGTTCCCGCCGGGCGCGTGCCAGGAGCGCGTGCAACAGGCCGACCGTGAAAGCACTGCTCGAGCCCATCCCTGTTCCGGCGGGAACATCCGCAAAGCTGGCGATCTCCATGCCACGTTCGATGCCGACCATGCGGAGACACTCCCGAACCAGGGGATGTTGAACATCAGCCGCACTGGCCACGTCCTCCGTGCGGGAATATTTGATGCGGATTTTGTCGTGGAAGTAGGGATGGATGGCCACGTACATGGCTTTGTCGATGGTAGTGCTGACGACAGCGCCGGGACGGCGCGAGTAGAAACTACGGAGATCGCTGCCTCCGCCCGCAAAGCTGATGCGAAACGGCGTACGCGTCAGGATCATCTCAACCTCGCACTCAGAGCTTCCAGGCCGGCGGGCGTCCCCATGTCGTAAAAGGCCTCGGTGGTGGCCCACGCTTCCATTCGGTGTTGAGCGACCAGTTGCGGAAAGATTTCCTCCTCAAGAGAGCATTTGCGCCGCGGAGAAATCATGTCGAGGATCTCCTTGCGCAGAACGAGAACTCCGGCATCGATGTGGGTCAGTCCTCCGGGCTCTCGCTTTCGGTAGGCAGTGACTCTCCCGTCGGGAGATACAGCCAGGTTCTTCGGAAGGCGGCGAAGCAGGTCCACGGATGCTTCCGCCGCAGGACGGTAGGCGACGATCATGGCGGAATTATTCTTCGCGCGAAAGGATTGCAACAGAGCACAATAGTCGATCGGCAGATAGGTGTCGCCATTCAGTACGACGAATTGGGGATCGAGTTGAAGGGCGGCATTCTTGAGGGCGCCACCGGTACCGAGCGGCTCCGGTTCGTAGCTGTAAGCGAGGTCCAGGCCAAGGGCGGCACCTTTACCGAAGTAGGCCTCGATCTGTTCGCCCAGATAGGCCACCAACAAGAGCACCCGGCGCAGCCCGAAGCGAGCCAGCAGCTCGAGTTGATAGTGCAGGAACGGCTTTCCGTTCACCGGGATCATGGGCTTGGGAACCGCGGTGGTGATCGGAAGCATGCGCGTGCCGAGGCCACCGGCCAGAATGACGGCTTGAAAGTCTGGGAACTCGCTGGAATTCAAATTTCTGGCCGCGCGGAAATCCGTATTCATTCGCAACGATGATAGTCGAGAGTCGGAATTGCTGCAGGGCGCCACGAGGTGATCTTCGGGTTCTCCCGCAATTTCCGCATTCGGCTAGCATCGGGACCTGGTTCGCGAAGATGGATTTCCCAGCGGATTGCGTAATCAGGCAGTGCGGGCAATAGTCCCGTTCGGCTCATGCAGCAGGCGGAGCGGTGCCTGTAGGTCGAAATTCGGGCAGATGCTTTGTTGTCTGGCAGGGGACGGCCGCCGCCATTCCGTTGCCACTCGGGTGAGCCTCGCCTCGCTGACCGGGTTCGGATCAGGGGAGGGTTTGCTGCCCGGGAGCTATCATACCCAGCACGATCAGATGTAGACCGATGTGCACCACATGCTAGTGTCCGACTTCTGGTCGTTGGCCATCGGGTCAGGTGACGCGGCCAGGTGGGGGGAAACCCCCTCACGCCGCCCGATTGACAACAGCCAAGCCGCGGGAATGGTGGCAAATTGTTGAAAAGAAGAACCAACCAGACTCGGCTGCGGGAAGATGTCTTGGCACGTCGGGTGCTTTCTCATCCACTGCAGAGGCTCGTGGGGAGCACCGTGGAGCACAGCCATGACCAACCAGGCGACTGAGTCGAGACCGAAGCAATTGTCCTGGCAGCCCCGCCAAGTCTATGTGATGGCAGCGGTTTGCTTGGCCGTGGGTCTGCTCGTCGGATACTTGCTGCGAGGCTCGGCGAAACCTGCGGGGGCAATCTTGAACAGCGCGGCAACCGCGGACTCACCTGCGGGAATGAACGGCGGCGCCCCTGCGCAGATGACCGCGCTCGATCAGATGAAGCAGGTGGCGGACAGTCAGGCGGAGCCTTTGCTGACGAAGCTGGCCACGGACCCGAAGAACGCCGGGTTGCTGATCCAGATCGGCAACATTTACAAAGCCGCTCATCAATTCAAGCAGGCCGCGGACTACTACGGGAAGGCACTCAACGTCGATGCCAGAAACGTAGCCATTCGCACCGAGATGGCGTCTTGCCTGTATTACAGCGGGGATGTGAATGGAGCGCTCGACCAGTTGCAGCAGTCGCTGAAGTACGACCCCAGGGATGCCAATTCCCTGTTCAACCTGGGCATGATCCGGTGGAAGGGCAAGAACGATGCCGCAGGAGCCATCGCAGCCTGGCAACAGCTGCTCAAGACGAATCCAAATCTCGACAAGAAAGCCATCGTGGAAAAAATGATCGCCGAGGCGCGACAACCGCGCGCCAACTGACGAGGGCGAGGCAGAGAGTAACAAAGGAGCATCCGACCATGACGGTAAGAGAGAAAAAGGCGGATAACTGGACCAGCATTCAGGCCTACACGCTCGCGGTCGTGTGCTTGTTGGTGGGAATTGCCGGCGGCTGGTTTGTGCGCGGATCGCAGTCTCCCGCGAGCACGCCCATCGACAGCGCTTCCCCGGTTCAGACCGGCACCGCAGGCACGAGCGCGAAGCCCACGCCGGAGCAGATGAGACACATGGCCGATAAACAGGCGGAACCTCTGCTGGCGGAGTTGAAGTCCTCTCCCGACAGTCCCGCGCTGCTGGCAAATATCGGGAACATCTACTACGATACACAGCAGTTCCCCAGCGCCGTCGACTTCTACCGGCAAGCCCTGAAGGTAGCGCCGGACAACGTGTCGGTGAGAACGGACATGGCCACCGCATACTGGTACATGGGGGATGCGGATACGGCCATTGCCGAGTTCAAGACAGCGCTTTCGTACGATCCCCACACGGCTAACGCGCTGTTCAATCTGGGGGTTGTCCTATGGCAGGGCAAGATGGACGTCAAGGGAGCGCTGGCCACCTGGCAGAAGCTTCTGGACACCAATCCCAATTACCAAAATAAAGACAAGTTGCTGGAGTTGATGGCGCAAGTGAAAAAACACTCCAGTCTCAAGCCCGGAACCCAAACCAAAACCTTGCCGGAGTAGCCCTCACCAAACCGTCGCCGGGGCCTCACCAGGAAGAGAACTGGCCAAGCATAGAGAACTGGCACCGCCGGCTGTGATATTGCGTTCCAGCCTTCTCGTCGAAGCGCCAGGCCAGATCGAGATAAGCAGGATGTTTACCTCCGGGGTCTGCCAACCCGCTGGGCGGTAGCCAACATGAGGGCAATCGTGTCCATGTCCTTAGGCTGTAGCTTCCCCGGCGGGATGCGCATGTGGGTGATGTCTTCAAGTTTCACCAGGAGATCCACAAGTGCCATCGAGTCGATAAGGCCCGAGGAAACCAGGGGCGTATTCTCGTCTACCGTGAGACTCGGTTTTCGAATCACTTGAGCGATGTGTTCGCACATTTGCTGCGCTTCTGGCGTCATGCGAATTGGTCCCCCTCAGGCCCCACAAGTTCCGGATGGTCGCGGAACAATTTCTCGCGTGTGCTGGAGCGGGCCGGCTTCCCGGCGGTGCTCTTCACGATCCACTTTGGTGGCTTCAGGAAGATCGCACGAACCGCCACGCCGAGGCCGGCAACAACGCGACTGCGGATCTCGCACTCGATCTCGGGTGCATAGCAGAGCTGCTCTTCATGCTCCACTTCCGCCACGATGACGATGTCTTGCGTCCCAAGCTCGGGATTGTACACGCCCAGCGCGACGACTCGACCGTCATGGATATCGGGATGGCTGGCAGCAATCTCTTCGATGTCCTGCGGGTAGAGGTTCTCGCCGCCCACAATGATGAGATCTTTCTTGCGGCCCACGACGTACAACTCGCCCTCCCATTGAAATCCAAGATCGCCCGTGCGGTACCAACCATCCACCAATGCCTCGGCGGTGAGGTCCGGACGATTGTAGTAGCCCTGAAACAGGCAATCGCTCCGCACGAGAATCTCCCCCACAAAGCCGTCAGGCAGGCTTGTGCAGGTTTCGGAGGCAATGCGCACCTGGTGCCTTGGCAGCAACTGACCTGAAGAAATGAATACGATTGCACCCGGCGTGCCTTCTGCCACTGTGGCGACGAAGTGTTCGCTGCGGAATCGTGGGCCGTCCGCCCAGATGCACGGAGGCCCATCGGCGCTGCGCAAATCCGACTGAGTCACGGCAAACACATTCTCCGCCATGGCGTAGCAGGATTGCAGTGCGTTCGGCCTCAAGCCAATGGAAGCGAAGGCGTTCCGGAATTCACGCAGGCTCGTGGCCCGAACCGGTTCTGAGCAATTGACGAAGGCGCGCACGCAGGACAGATCGTAGTCTCTCCATCGGCTTGCCGGGATCCGGCGCGGAGCGAACTGGAAGGCAAAATTCGGCAGCCATGACAAGGTGCACTTGTACTTGCTAATCACCTGAAGCATCGTTTCGGGATACATCACCCAGTCGAGCGGCGACTGTATCACGACCGGCAAGTGGCACACCATCGGCAGCATGAAGCAGGCGATCAACCCCATGTCGTGATACAGAGGCAGCCAGCTGTAAATGCGGTCGGTCACCGCGTCAATATGCAGCGCTTGCTCGAGATGGGCGATTTGGCTAAGCACGGCGGCATGGGTCAGGGCCACTCCCTTCTGCAGTCCCGTCGTGCCGGCGGAGTGCTGGATGAACGCCAGGCTGTTGGACCGATTCTCGAGATCGGGCAGTGGCCCGGAACTGTCGGGCTGGGTGGCGCCGCCTGCTCGAAGCAATCTCGAGGTGTTCGGAAGAGCAACGTAACCGAGGAGGTCGTCGGGAAATTCTTGATCGATCACCACGGTCTTTGCCGCAAGATTAGCGGTCACTCCCGCCAAGCCGGAGCGATATTTAGCAGGCTCGATCTTGAAATTCGGGTAAGCCAGGATCGTGGGCACCGCGCCCAGCATCATCGCGCCAACAAACGTGGTCATCGCCGCAATGCCCTGCGGCATGATGATAACCACGCGATCTCCGCTGTCCACGTCCTGGGCCCGGAGAAGCTTTGCCTGCACCCGGGCGCGATGGCGAAATTCGGCGAAGGTGACGTCCTGGTTGTCGTCTTGGTCAACCCAGGAAGTCACAAATGGCTGCTCTCCCGGAGCCGCATGGAGTGCGTCGAGGAGAGTGTGAAATCGTTTCACGGTGTGCCCATTGTATTCGGTAGACTGAGCAACTGGTAATTAGGGAAGGATGTGCCCGGCTCGGGACAACCTTCCCCCATCGGCGAGTGATTTTCATCCTCAGCGTTCGGGGTTAGCCATTTTGGTGCAGGGTATTCTCTACCTTCTGGTGTTCCTGATTGAGATTGCCGTCTTCGCCAAGGTCCGCACGCGAAACGTGCGTCAAGCAGCCCTTCTGGCAGGAAGCTATGTGCTCTACTTCACGTGGGGGGCCTGGTTTTCGGCTGTCCTGCTGGCTTCGACGGTGATGAATTATCTGCTGGGTGAGTGGCTTCGCCGCAAACCTTCCTGGCCAGCCCTGTGGGTCGGAATCCTGCTGAACCTCGGGCTGCTCGGGGGCTTCAAATACCTTCCCGAACTTGCAGGTAACCTGCCCTTCGCCTCATTCCAACAAATCTCGCATCTGGTGCTTCCCCTCGGTATTTCATTCTGGACGTTCCAGGCGCTGAGCTACTTGTTTGACCTCTACCGTAGCGAGGACCTGGACCCGACGTTGTTCGAGTTTGCGTTGTACATGGTTTTCTTCCCTGTGACAATCTCCGGTCCCGTTTGCCGTATGACGGAGATGCTGCCCCAGTTCCGCTCCGAGAATCCCGTTCGCTGGGGTGGAATGGAGCGTGGTTTCAGCCGGGTTGCCATGGGAGTGCTGATGATGCAACTGGCCAAGCTGCTGGGTCACGGAATTCTCGCCGGCGACGGCATCACCAGCGGCTTCGACCATCTCGCCCATTGGAGCGGGTTGGACGCCTGGTGTCTGGCCTTCGGATATGGGTTGCAGCTTTTCTTCGATTTCGCTGGCTACTCCCATATCGCAATCGGCGCTGCGAGCATGCTCGGGATCACCATCCCGGAAAACTTCGCACGCCCCTTTGCCTCGACCAGTCCATCGATCTTCTGGACCCGATGGCACATGTCGCTCTCGTTTTGGATCCGCGACTATATTTTTCTCCCCTTGGCGATGCTGCGCCGCGATCTCTGGTGGCGAAGCCTGGTGCTTGTCATTTCTATGGTTGCGTTCGGCTTGTGGCACAGAGCAAACCTCTTGTTTGTACTCTGGGGCTTCTATCACGGCCTGCTGCTTGTTTTGCATCGTCAGGTCGAACGAGTGCAGCGGGCCACGGAGTGGCAGCCGCCAGCGCGCTTGTGGAATTGCCTTTCCTGGACAGCCACCATCACACTCATCAGTCTGGGCTGGATTTTCTTTCGCGCGCCATCCCTGACTCGGGCTGGCCAAATGCTCTCAGCCGTCGTGTCGGCCACCAGCTACGGGTCTCACAACCTCAGCATCAGTCTCTACCTGCTGGTCTTCGCATTGGCCGCCGGGTATGCGGCGGTGCTCCTGGCCAGCACCGCCCTCACCCGCTACTCTGACCCATCCGAAACCATTCCGCCGGCTATTACAGCGGTTGTGTCCACTCTGGCTCGCAACCGCTGGATCTGGGTCCCACCCCTTTACGCATTAACACTTTTAGCCGTTCTAGTCGTGAACTCTACCCAAGGCGCCAGCAGCGCGCAGTTCATGTATCGGTCCTTCTGAGGCGCGGGCAGAGGTTGGGAAACATTTCGCGCTGCCTATTCGAGCCGTGTACCATCGGGGGCAAACACCGGAAAACCATCCCACGGTTGCGCCATCTTCAACTGCTCAGCCGCGGCTTGGCGGTTGTAGCTGAAGAGAAAGAGCCCATAGTTGTAGTGCAGTACGCGATCATCCGGTCGTCGGGCGAGGGCCCATTGATACTCAAGAGCGGTATCCTGCGGATTCTCTTCTGGGGCTTGCGCGCGGATTGCCAGTCTCAACGCCTGGTCCGCATGATTGATCTGATTGGTGAACGGCGGTCGGTGCATGCGCTGGAACATCTCCCCGGCGATTCGCAAGCGGTCATGATTCGTAAATGCCAGCCGCCTCTCGCACTCAACCTCGGGAAGCACATCGTCGTTGAGTGGTGGACGGCCACGTTGCGCTGCCAGTTTGCTTCCGATCTGCAGAAACATGGACTTCGCCAGCAGGTAGTTTCCTTCCGGGGTCAGGTGTACATGCTCGTAGACCAGTTCGCTGCCGGTCGTTCCGTGAGGGCTCGCCTGAGAGAAGATCGTATCGGCATCCACCAGTTCCACTCCTGCGATCCGGGAGGCCACCGAGCGGTTAATTTCATTGATCCTGCTGTCCGCCCGAAACCGGAGCGTGTCCAGGTCACGCGCCCGTTGAAAGTGTTCCTTGGCCCCTCGAAAGTCCTCTACCATCCATAGACAGCGGGCAATCCGAAACTCGAGTTCCGCATAATGATCATCAATTTTCAACGCGGATCGATACAATTCCAGAGCATCCCCGTAGGCTCGAGCACTTTCCTGTGCGACCCCCTGCTCGACCAGGGATTCCCAGGACCGCAGGTCTTGTGCGCTCAGGCCTTGGCGATGCGAAGATGCGAAGGGCGCGCAGTCTTTCAAGTTCGTAGCCACAGTGCTGATGAGCACCCTGGCGCCCACCCGCTGCCCAACCTTTACGGTACCGCGTAGATTGCTTTCAAAATTGTCGTAAGTTTGCCTGAGCAATGGGGAACTGCCCGGAACCTGCTTGCCGAGGAACATCTCCATCCCACCCCACTCCTTTCGCGGAGTTCCCAGCTTGGTGAGGAGTTGCCCCGTACGAGTGGAGCGCGCGAAGATGCTGGCGCGGATGACTGGCAGCATCATTCCCGAAGACGTCAGAGCGGTGCCGGGCCCGTAGGGGCCGACGACTTCATTGTTGCCGGAATAAATGATGAATAGGTCGGGTTGGAGTTTCGACAATCCTTCGGCAATCGGAAGCAATACATGCGAATTAATCGCGACGCTGCCTGTGTTGGCGACCTCAAAGTTCATGCCGGGGTAGCGTTCCTTCAGCATGACTTCGAGGTAACGACTGAAAGCATAAGCCGGGTCGGGGTCGCCCATGGCGGCGGATTCACCCAGAACAAAGATCCGATACGTCCCCTTGGGCTTGGCGGTGGGGATCGCATACATCTGGGGTTCCTTGATCATGCCGGGCGGGAAGAACGGTGCGACAAAAAAGAGGTTGTAGCAGTTCGCAGGTTGGCCTTTCACCGTACAAGGCTGGGTCAGTCCGGTTGGGAATCCGACGTTGAATAGGCGGAGCGCTGTTTCGAGAGTTCCCAGCAGCAGGACGGGAATGAGGATGGTCGAAGTCACCGGCAGGAGCCATTCGGTCCAAGCTCGGCGACGGTCGTTCTTGAGGTTTGTGGATTTGGCTTTGTCGTCGTCGCTGTGCTGTCCCGTTGCAGTTGCCTCGGCTACGATTTGGCTCAAGATCGGCACCCACGTTCTCCTTATAAGTGGGCCGTAGCTTAGCTCAGACCGCCGCTGACTGAGCATCGACGGAGTTTGACGACGACCGCTCAAGCGGCAACGTCAGCACGAAGCGCGTCCCCTTCCCCCACTCACTGGTCACCTAGATGCGGCCATCGTGTTCCTGCACGATTGACGCCGGTCTTAATAGAGCTAGCGTGAGCCAAATTTGTCGGCGGAGCTTCAGGAGTTCAGCAGCTATAATTCAATATCTGCCCCACACTGTTAATGCAAGTGTGCGGCCATCGGTGCCCAATCGAACCAAGCGTCGTGCTTTGTTGGACTTAAACCAGAGGCTCGGGGCGGGATCACGTTGTGTTTTGGGCTAAAACACTCAGAAGGAACCGACAGATCCGGAAATTCCCCCAGTCAACTGAATGCAAAGGGCGAACCAGGCTTCGAGGGGTGTGCGTCACACGCGAGCGTGATTTCACGACAGCGGTGTGGGAGAAAGCCCATTCTTTGCTTTGGTGTCCGTGAAGGGCAGAGTTCCGATTTCCACTGCCGTTGTGCTAAAGAGTTCGCTTGCAGGTAGTTAGGGATGAATCACAAGAAGTTGCAAGTCCCGGTCACCGAACGGCGAGCTCCGTGCATGGTGTTTGCCGGAGGAATCCGCAAAGTGGACGCAGAACGATTCGACACGAAGCTCCACTTCGTTAAGCAGAACCTTCTGCGGGAAGTTCTGCTGCCCCTTGCGATGACGGTGTGCCTGTGCGCGCCCCGGCTCTTTGCCGGGCAACATCCGGTGCCGCTCGAGAAAAACGGCGATGTGGCGAAGTGCCTGGAATGTCACGCGGACAAGAGCAAAGGCAAGAACGTCCACTCCGCGATTGCGATGGGCTGCACAGCCTGTCACGAAGTGCGCGTGAACAAGGACGTCACTCGCGTCAAGCTCACGACTGCCACGGTCTCAAGTCTGTGTTTTGGCTGTCATGCAGACAAGAACCCCTCATCGATCAAGGGGACTGTGCATCCACCAGCAGTGCGCGATTGTGCCAAGTGTCACGACCCGCATGTGTCGGACAACAAGTACCAACTCCTGAAGGCAACCTCCGGTGATGCAAAGGAAAATCTCTGCCTGAGCTGTCACAGGACCGGATTGAACGTTCCCAAGGAAGGCAGCCGTCACGCCGCGCTCGACATGGGATGCGAGACATGCCACGTCACGCACAAGACCGGCGAAAGAGGCAACCAGGAATTTGACGATCACCTGACGAAGGCAACGCCTGCGCTCTGCCTTGATTGTCATGACCCCAAAGCAGCGGACCTGCAGAAGGCGCATCAGGGACAGCCCTTCGCCACTGCCAACTGCGTTCAGTGTCATAACCCGCACCAGTCTAACCAGGCACATCTGATGCAGAAGTTCGTGCATGCACCCTTCCAGAGCGGATCCTGCGATACCTGTCACGCCGCGCCCAAGGATGGCAAGGTTGTCTTGACGCAGGGTGAACCCAAGGCTATCTGCGTTACCTGTCACAGCGATCAGGCCGAGCAGATCGAGAAGGCCAAGGTTCAGCATCCCGGAGCGCAAGGCGACTGCACAACGTGCCACAATCCGCATGCCGGACCGACCCCTGGCTTCGTGCAGCCTAACCCTGTAGAAGCCTGCCTCGGCTGCCACTCCGAGCAGGCCGACCAGTTCAAGAAGGCCCACCTGCACCAGCCAGCCTTCAACCAATCGTGCGCGATCTGCCACGATCCGCATGGCGGAGACAATGAGCACCTGTTGCGAACCAAGACCGCGGATTCGCTCTGCCTGGAGTGCCACGGGCCCGACTCGGTACCGAAGAAGGTGGAAGAGGAGCAGCTTTACACCATCTTCGATGGCAAGGTGAAGCTGCCTGACGATTACTTCGCCAAGAACCGGGTGGTAGTGATCCCGGTGAAATCAGGAATCGGGCATCCGATCGCGGGCCACCCGGTCAAGGATGTCATGGACCCGACGGACGTCACCAAGGTCTACCAGAAGATCAATTGCCTGACCTGTCACCAGCCGCACGCATCGGCGCAGCCCGGCCTACTGGTGAACGACCAGGCCAATAACACAGCATTCTGCGCCACCTGTCACAAGAACCTGAACCGGCAGTGACAGGTCGGATGAGGAGAATTGAGATGTCCAAAATTCGCAACAAAGGGGTCCGTAGTTGTAGGGGCGTTATATCTTTCCTACTTCTGCTCGCCTTCGGGCTGGTTTCAGCACAAGGTGCATCAGCCACAGACAAGAAACACAGCAAGGGCCATAAAGGCAACCCTCCGAAAGCCATTGACTACTCAAACATCGTCTGGCCCAATCCGCCGGCAATCGCCCGCATTCGCTATGTCAACTGGTGGGCCTCGGAGAAGCAACAACGAAACCAACAGGGCAACGTACAAAAAAAGTCAAAGTGGATGGACCGCCTGGCCGGCACGCAGACACAGGAAGAGGTGTTCAACCTGCCGTTCTCCCTTGTCCAGCCTGGTGGAATGGCGATCGATTCCAAGGGACGCGTTTATATCCCGGATTCGAAGGTGGGAGCGGTTTTTATCATCGACCCGGAAACCAGGGATAGCGAACTGCTCAAGCACGGGGTGAACGGCAACTTCACCCACATTATTGACGTGGCTATGGACGATAACGACCGGCTGTTTATCTCTGATCCCATCCTGAAGCACGTGCTGGTCCTGGATGCCAACCACAAACCCGAGGATGTCATCACCGAGGGCATGGTTCGTCCAACGGGGCTGGCAATCGACACTAAGAACCGTCTCCTTTATGTTGCCGATACCGAGCTCGATCAGGTGCTGGTCTATGATGCCGACAGTTTCAAGCTGGTGCGCAAACTGGGCACCACCGGGCACAATCACGAGCTCACGACGCCAGGGGACTTCTCCAAGCCAACTGGTTTGACCGTGGACCAGGAGGGCAACCTCTATGTGTGCGATACGATGAATAACCGCATCGAAGTCTTCGATGCAGACGGGACCTTCCTTGAGGCGTACGGCAAGAACGGGGATGCGCCTCCGAACTTCGCCCGTCCCAAGGGCGTGGCTATCGACAGCGACGGGCACATCTGGGTCGCCGACGGCGTTCAAGACCGGGTGTCGGTATTTAACAAGCAATGGCAGCTCCTGATTTCGATCGGGGGACATGGCTTGGCGCCGGGACAGTTCTCCGGCCTGATGAGCATTGCCAGCGACACCAAACGCAACCGGATGTACACCACGGAGATATACCCTGGACGAATGCAGGAGTTCCGCTACGTCACTGACGCGGAGGCCGAGCAGCTTCGCAAGGAGCGACAGGACAAGCGAATGGCCGAGCGCGCAAGCGCCAACGCGTCGGCAACCGCACCGACAACCACCCCTTCTGAACCTGCCGATTCGACGCAACCCAAGTAGGATTGACCCCGTTTCGTCAAAAACAGGGTCATCTCTCCTGTTGCGTTTCACAACAGGGGTTACGCGAAAAGCAGGTTCTCCGGTAAATGATTGCGGAATTTGACTTACTGAAACATCTAGGTGGCTCTTTTCACACACTCTTGCTCGAGATGCTTCTCAGCTCTTGCCCGGGCAATTAATGGCAAATGCATATTTTTCAATATCTTAATGCAGTCACGGGATTGCTCTGGCGGCTCCTGCATTTGGTCTGGTTCGTGCTAATTCCCTAGGTGGAGGCGGTGGTAAAGCACTTCGTAAGCTGCGTCACCCCGGCCTAAGCCTCTGGAACACGGTCTCAGAAGGTGTTGCAAAACACTCTGGAGGTTTTACTCAAACATGAAAAAGTCACTTCTCATTTCTTTCGTCATCCTGGCCTTCGCGGGCTTTGTGATGGCGCAGAATGCAACGTCGCCAGTCGATGTGCTGGGCGCGCACAACAACAACGGCCGCGGCTGCGCGGGTTGTCACCAGCCGCACAGCGGCGCTTACGGCTCTGGCCATACAGTAAAGACTGGTACGGATACCGGTAACTACGCTCTGTGGGGTCAGGACGCGAGCCCCCTCTATGGCCAGACCCTTGCTTTCGGCGATGGCGGAAATTACGCCGAGGTTCTCCCCGCCACCCTGACCGCCGGAACTGCTGATGTGGGCGGCATCATGCTCTGCCTCAGCTGCCATGATGGCACCGTCACCAACACCAACATGATGGCGGGTTCGTTGTACGAGCAGACCATCGGTCTTCTCAAGAACCCGGCGTACGGCGCCAACCCGATTCCCACCCTGCTCGGCAACGACAAAACGACAGGATTGGGCAGCAGCATCAACAGTAACTACAACAACGACCACCCGGTGGGCACCAAGGCCACCCTAGTCAGCTTCGGCTCACCCATTATGGGCGCGACCAGCGGCGTGACCTTCGACGGCACGTACTTCCAGGTTGCGGCGGGCTCGCAGTACGATACATTCCTTGCGAACTACGGCGCCCCGGCTATTCAGCCCGGGAAGTGGGGTCCGCAGTACGGCATCCTCGCGGGGGTCCCGTATGTTACCTGCACGACCTGCCACGACCAGCACGTCATGACGGTTTACGCCTCCTATATTGGCAACAAGATGTGGGGCGGGATCCAGAAGGACGGTGGCGGCAAGTTCTATACCAAGCTGTTCTTCATCAACGGTCCTTACAACCCGAACGTGACGAATGCAAGCCTGGCGAACGGAACCAAGGCAGCATCCACGACTCAATTCTGCCGGCAGTGCCACTTTGGCGAGTCGAACGAAGCCAACAACACCACCGGCATCACGACCGTATTCCAATAAATCTGGCGGTTGTTCCAAGGGGGAGAGCCAAGCTTTCCCCCTTTCTTAATCGCAAGGAGCGTTATGAAGTACCAAACGTATATCTGCGCACTCCTGATCATCAGTTGGATGGGCCTCTCCGCCCAAGTGGCGTCGCACGCGCCCACCACCTCGGCCACGACAGCGCCGGCGAACTCTCCGAAGCCGTCTGCCATACAGGTCAGTGACAAACCCGTGGCTAGGGTCAATGGCGCAGTGCTGACGGACCGTGACTTGCTGCGCGAGATGTATTCGATCTTCCCGTATGCGCAGCAACATGATGGCTTTCCTAAAGCGCAGGAGGCAGCGATTCGCCAGGGCGCGCTGGAAATGATCATTTTCGAGGAGCTGGTGTACCAGGAAGCTGTGCGGCGGAAGGTGACGATCCCCCTGCAGCAGGTGAAGCAGGGTGAAGCCGCTTTTGAGGCGCAGTTTGGCTCGCCTGACCGATATCAGGAGTACCTGAGAGTCGAGATGCAGGGTAATCCCGAGCTCATGCGGCTGAAGATCCGTCGTTCCATGATGATCGAGGAGGTGCTGAAGACCGATGTGGACGACAAGTCGAACGTAACCCTAGCCGAAGCTCGTGAATACTACAACAAGCATCCGCAGCGTTTTACCACGCCGGAGTCGTACAGCATTCAGACCATCTCCATCCTGCCGCCAAAAGACGCCGATCCGACTAAGCTCACAGCTCAGCAGAAGGCCGACGTCCAAAGGCGGGCCGATGACGCGCTTCGCCAGGCGAAGAATGCTCAGAGCTACGAGCAATTCGGGTTGCTTGCAGAAAGGATCTCAGAGGACGATTACCGCGTGAACATGGGCTTGCATAAAGCAGTGCAGGCCGCGGACCTGTCGCCTGAGATGCTGACGATACTGGCCGGCATGAAGCCAGGGACACTAAGCGGTCTCATTCCGGTAGAGGGCGCGTACACCATCATTCGGCTGAATAGCCACAGCGTTCCCACGAAGAAGAGCTTCGAAGAGGTCAAAAGCCCGCTCAGGGTAGAGCTACAAAAGGAAAAATACGAGACGCTGCGAGCCAACCTCGACAAGCAGTTGCGCGCCAAGGCTAAAATCGAGATCGTTTAGTGCGAAGGCTTCAAGGTTCCACCTTCTCAATTGGCTCCCTCGGTCACACTTGGCCGAGGGTTTTCTGTCTGCACAGAAGTTCCGCCTTCAAAGGGTCAACGCCCCACGGACTAGTGGATTTCTCCGCTCCCCTTGAGCGATATGGCCCATGTCAGGCTGTGTGGTGCTCCTCCCACCTTTCGAGAGCAGCTACAACTCACTCATATGAATGGTTTTAAGTGCAACTTAGATATCCCTGGAATGGCACACTTCGTGCCTCAAAGCAAGGTTACTGAATGGCGTGGGGGGCGCCGCCACCACCCTCAAGAGGAGCCGGGTTGATCAGGCTGACAAAGACGATGGGTGGGCTCCTGCTGGCGATGACGACACTGGTTTCGGCCCAGCTTAAACTCCCCAAGGATGTTGAGATGACAGGCAGCGTCTTGGGGACGATGGGCTATGCCGGAAGCAATGGAGATTTTGTGCAGTCCAACCATTCACTGCAGTTTGGGTTCAGCGGCATCTTCAACGGATTCTACTATAATCCCAATTTCCTGAACTTCAGTGTACTCCCCTACTACAACCAATCACAGGCCAACTCAAGTTCCGCGTCGTTGAGCAACAGCAGCGGCGTCAACGCAACAGCGAACTTCTTCACCGGCAGCCATTTTCCTGGTTCCGTAAGCTACAACTACAGCTACAACAGCTCACAGAACATCGGGCTCCCAAACGCGCCTGCGTTCACTTCGGTGGGCACGTCACAAGGTTTCGGGATCGGCTGGAGCGCGCTTCTTCCTGGATGGCCTACCCTGTCGGTGAATTACTCACAGGGCAGCGGCAACGGCGAGATCTATGGCACCCACGAGTCGACCCAATCCAGTTCTCGTACCTTCGGCGTACGATCGAATTATCAATGGGAAGGTTTTAACCTGAATGCCAGCTACCTGCGGCAGAGCCTGCACCTGAAACTTCCAAATTATCTGGGCGGGCCGGCTTCTAACTCGGACAACCATGGTGACACAATTGGACTCGGCGCCAGTCACAACTTGCCTTGGAACGGGCAGATGTTCGTGAACTATACATGGAGCTCGTTTGCGAACGACTACGAGGTCCCGGAAAGCGTTAGCAACTCAAGCTATACGACGAACAACGAGACGGCGGCCGCAAGCTTTCACCCTACGATCAAACTGACACTCTCCGTCAATGAATCGTACGCGGACAACCTCTCAGGATATCTGCTGCAGAATTCAGAGACCGCTGGCGTGATCCCTCCGCCAGTCAATTTCGGTTCCTCTTCCAACTCCTTCACCGTGGGCGGTGGCGCTGGATACCAGATCACTCGGTACCTTTTCGGAAGTGCCCAAGCAACCTACTACGATCAGAGCTACTTCGGCGCCACCCATACCGGCACGTTTCTGAGTGGAACCCTGAACTACTGGCGAAGGTTATGGAACACGTTTTCGTTCTCTGCGGGCTTTATCGACTATGCTACTGGCCAGGGCACGAGTGCTACGGGCGCGAGCATTAACGGGGAGTACCATAATTCCGTGGGATTAGTAGGCACGGTAAACGCAGCGCGCCGCATTCGAGGTTGGGAGTTAAACGGAGCATTCAGCTACATCCAAAATGTACAGTCGCAGCTGATCACCTATACCGTTTCGACTTACGCATACAATGCCAACATACACCGGCGCTTCAGCAACCGAGTGCAGTGGACGGCAGCGTTTTCGGGCTCCCACAGCGGGTTCACTCAGGAACCGAACACCGCGAACCACGGAGAGAGCTACAGTACGTCGCTTTATTACAAGCGAATTGGCCTGAGCGGAGTCTATTCCAACAACACGGGCGTCTCACTTTTCGGTAGTGGCGGTCTGGTGCCGTTACCACCCGTGCCCGGGCAGCCCAATCCCAACCTGGTGTATTTTTCAGGAACCAGCTACGGAGGGTCGGTATCCTTTACCCCTCTCCGGCGTATGACCGTATCGACAACATACAACCGTTCGCTCAGCAACACGGTTTCGAACCTGATACCCTCACGTAACAACATGGATCTTCTCACCGGGCAATTGCAGTACCGGTTCCGCAAGATCCAATTGCAAGCAGGTTATTACATGCTGACCCAGGGCATCAGCGCATCGGGGGCGCCACCGGGGACGGTGACCTCGTATTTTGCTGGAGTTTCACGATGGTTCGACTTGTTCTAAGGCGAAAGTGCATGGGCCGCAAAGCAATTTGGCTATTGGTAACGGTCGTGCTGCTGAGTGCTGCCAGTGCTTCGGCGCCGAAGAGATCGAAGGATACGGCTGTAACATTGCAGCCGCCTCCAGACCTCCTGCTGGATGGCGGTCGCAAGCTTAGCTTCGAGAATAGCTTCAGTCTGGAGCGCGAGGTCAAGCCGAAGCGGAGCCTGTTTGCCAAAATCGTGGACGTCGTCGCCGGAGAACCGGACTATCGGTACTTGGTGAATCCCTACAGCATTGCAATCGATTCGCGTGGAAGGATCATTATCACCGACCCGGGTGCGGTGGGAGTGCATATCTTTGACTTCACCCAGCACAAGTACAAGTTCCTGACGCGCAAAGACAAAGATCATGACCCGATGCTGTTGCCGCAGTGTGTCGCCGTCGATGCACACGACAATATCTACGTCACTGATTCGGAAGCTGGGAAGATTTTTGTGTTCGAGCCGAGCGGCAAATACCAGAGGGCGATCGGCAGCCTGAAGGGCGGCGAAGGAATGTTCAAGCGTCCGACAGGGATTGCGGTGGACTCGTCGACCGAACACATCTACGTCACCGATACGCTGCGGGACAAAATCTTTATGATGGACATGCGAGGCAGCGTTCTAAAGATGATCGGGAAAAGGGGCACGGGTGAGGTTGAATTCAACTATCCGACAGAGCTGCGATTAAAGAACCAAGAATTGGTGGTGGTCGACGCAATGAATTCTCGGGTACAGGTGCTAACCCTGTCGGGTGAATTCAAGTACGCGATCGGCAAGCTGGGCGACGGGGTGGGCACGTTGTTCCGTCCCAAGGGAATCGGATTCGACTCCGAAGGACACCTTTACGTTGTGGACGGTTTGTGGGGAGTAGTGCAGGTGTTCGATGAACAGGGACGCCTTCTCTATTACTTCGGTCAGAAAGGTACCGAGCTAGGAGAGTTCCAACTGCCCGCGGGATTGCAGATCGATCACAACGACCGCATCTATGTGGTCGATTCTTTTAACCGGCGAGTGCAGATTTTTCACTACTACGGCTCTAGACAGGGCAATGAGATAAAGCAGTGAAGGACTTCTTCCGATGGATTGCTGTGCTGCTGGTAAGCGGAAGTGCATCCCAGGCCCAAACTGTGGACGCGCTTGGAATGCACAACCTGAGCCCCGGCACCGGTGCACAGGTCACGACTCAAGCAACCATGGGCTGCACTTTGTGCCACGCGCCTCATTCCGGAATCGGCGGGAACACTCCTCTGTGGAACCAAACGCTGTCGAAGGCCAACTATGAGCCATACACCAGCACCACGTACCACCAAACGGGCAATGCTCAGCCGACACTGGGCGTCACAAGCAGCCTGTGCCTTAGCTGTCACGATGGAACCGTGGGCGTGGGTCAGACTGCGACCTATGGACAAGTTCCAACAAACGGCGTCTTAGCTGATGCCGATTCGTTTGGCACGAAGCTGGTCGGTTCGCATCCCTTCAGTCTGGTGTTGCCCATCAAAGATGCATCCAGCCTCTCCGCTTCTCTGACCCAGCAAGGCAAGACAGCAGACCCTGCCGGAGCGGTGAAGCTGGTGAATGGAAATATCGAGTGCACCAGCTGCCATGATCCACATGTGCAGAATATAGATCGAGTTGCGCAGCAGTTCCTGGTGCGTGACAGCTCCGCTGGGCAAATGTGCCTTGCCTGTCACGACCCGAACCGCGTGATGCAGGGACAAGTCAATCCACTTGCGGGATGGGTCGGCAGCAGCCATCAAACTGCAACTAACCAGGTTACGCCAGATGCACAAGTAGGACCTTACGCCACCGTTGCACTCAACGCGTGCGAGTCGTGCCATCAGGATCACAAATCCGTTTCGGCCGCACGGCTTTTGCGCGCGGCGAATCCTGCAGCGCCAAACTTGGATACGACGACGCAGAGTTGTATCACCTGCCATAACGGTGGGAACCTCGTTTCGCCGGCTGCGCCCAACGTCATGGCGGAATATGCCAAGATTTCTCACCTGCTGCCGGCGGGTAATAATGGGCACGATGCTGCGGAACCAGCTGTGCTGATCAATAACCGACACGCGACGTGCGTCGATTGCCACAACCCGCATGCCGCGCAGCAAGGCGCCAGCTTCGGATTGCCCCCTGCCATTCGGCCACCGCAAACTGGCGTGCTTGGGGTAAGCGCCAGCGATGGCACTACACCCCTCACGCCCGCGGTGAATCAATTCGAAAACTGCTTCCGCTGCCACGGCACCGGTCCGGGCAAACAAACGCTTCTGGTATACGGTTATGCCCCGACGCGGGCCGTTACGCCTGCCGACCCCTTGAATGAGATACCCGTATTCAGCTCAACGGCGAGCTCGAGTCATCCCGTTACGCATGATCGCAGCAGCACGCTGCCACAACCCAGTCTGCTGCTAAACATGCTGAATCTGAACGGCACAATGTCCTCGCGTCCAGTCAGTCCGCGCATCTTCTGCACGGACTGCCACAATAGCGATGACAATCGCGAATTCGGAGGTAACGGTGCCAATGGACCACATGGATCGTCAAAAGCACATCTTCTAGAGCGAAATTATCAATTCAGCCAAGCCTCGGTCCCGGGTGGACCGGTAACCAACACCTTTCCCAATCCAGACCTCAGCGTGAATGGCCCGTATTCCGTGTGCGCCAAGTGCCACGACCTGAGTCAGGTCTTGGCGAATACCAGTTGGGCGAAGCACAGTAGCCACGTGGGCACGGATGGATTTAGTTGCTCCGTCTGTCACACGGCGCACGGCGTGGGAGCAATGTCTTCGAATCTCACCGGCGAGCGTTTGGTCAACTTCGATGTTAAAGTTGTCGGAGCAAACAACAGTCTGCCGATTGCCTACAATCGCAGCTCTGGCACCTGCACCCTTACCTGTCACCAAGTGGCGCATAACGCAGACGGCACCGTGTCAGCGGTCAGCAATGCAATAAAAACCACGCTGAAATAGGAAACGGGCCAACGATCCTCCACTGCACTGAAGCTCAACGCCAGGGTGGCGTTCGTAGCCATGAGCTTACCCACACCCGCGGTCGACTCGTACTCTCGCCGTGCATAGCCAACTGCAATGTTGGCTCGATAGATTAGTTCAAAACAAATGCTTATCCACGAGATGGTAGGTTGCTGCAAGCAAAACCCAGCCAGTTTCATCCGGCCGGCCGGTCCCTCCTCTGAGCGGGATGTCGGCAATAGACGGCCGCTGAGCTGCTGGCCCAGCCCCGCGCATGGTTTGGAATGCAGCCACGACTGGCGATCGTGCCCCCAAGCATAGGGCAGCAATCCAACGGTCACTTCCGCTTCGCTTTTGGCGGCCCGTTCGGTGCGATGCTCAGAGATAAAGTCAGCGGGAAAAGACCCGCGGTGCGGGGGGAAGTCTCACAACAAGGCCCGTCGTTCGCCCAAACCAGCCCTGGCCCTTCGCGTATAACTGGCGTGATTTGAAGCATTTGAGCAACTCCGTGGCGAAGCGACATTTGGCACGCCCAGTGCACGAGTTGGATGGGGCGTGGTATTGGTCCCGTGCCTCGTCCCAGGGTTCGCTCAACGGGGACTGCTGAGGCGGGGTTTCCCTGGCCAACGGATCTGCTCCCAAGCTATCCCGAAGAGCCATGGAATCAGCAGGGCCGCATGGATCGCATGCCGCGATTAGGCCCGCGGTGTGGGACGCCGTTCGGCCCTGCGTCGCCGAAAGGCACGCCTTGGTCACTCTTTGAAGCCCATCTACCTTCGATCCAGACCATAGCCGATTCTCCGCCGCGTGCGGGTCATGACACTTGAGGCAATCGCGAACCGCCGGGCTGTGTACTGTGCCCTGGATGTCGGCGGGATTCTTATCGGCATGACCAGTGAAACAGAGCGCGGAGGGCGTCGCCTTGATCAGTTTGACCCGGGTCACGTCCTTGTTGACTCGGATCTCACGATAACTCATGCACACCCCATCACGATAGCGGAGTGGACGGCCTTGCCCTTGGTTTTGTCGGCATGGCACTCGGTGCATTTTGCAGAATCGCGATTCTTGTCCAGCGGGACGGGGTGGGTTGCGGAACATAACGGCTGGGTCGCCGGCGAAAGACCAGGACTAAGCCGATGAAAGTCGCGCGAATAGCCACGACTGTTGCTTGCGAATTCTTGCTACAGACAGGCACCTTTCGCCACCGCCTGCAACCCCTTGTGCACGATCTTCGCCGATGAGCAGGGCCTCCTGGGCGTCTTGGGGTCGTATTGAAGCAACGCAGATTGAATGCGGACCTCTCGGGCGGAAGCAAGGCTCAGCCGATCCCAGTTACCCAGCGAATGGGCCCTCTCCCTCGGCCGCGCTGGTGAAATGACGCAAGTTATCCGCGGCCCTGGAGAACCGCTTGTTTTCTTGGGAACTACCCCCATCACGACGCCGTGTGATCTGCGACCGTTCGCACCTGACAGGGTGAAAATCCTGGCTCCAACACCGGGCCTAGTGTGATTTGGCCCAACCGTCGCCGACGTCACCCAGCCGTGGGCTGCCAAGTCCAACAAAGAAAGGAGGTTCCGTACAGGTCCGCCAATGGCCGAGCGCGTGCACTTGAAGGAGACGATGAGGCGATTCGCATGGGAAGCAACTTGCCCAAATGGGCCCGTAAGAGCTGGCAAACTATCAGTTCTACCAAGACCGGCGTGATCCTGCTGATTGTCGTCCTGATCGCCTCCGCTGCGGGCACGGTGGTGCTGCAGCGCCCGGCGACCGATCCCGACGAACTCGAGAGTGCTTATTCTCCGCAAGTTTTGCGCTTCTTTGATGCGCTGGGCTTGACCGATGTGTATCACGCCTGGTGGTTTGTGCTGTTGCTGGTACTGGTCAGCGTGTGCATCGTGGCGGCATCCATTGAACGTTTCCCCAATTCCTGGCGCTATTACGCACGTCCCTACAAGAGCCCCGATGACAGCTTCCGCAAGGCCCTGCCTGTGCAGACGAAGATCTCCATACCGAACGAAGAGGACGCCCTCGACGCTGCCGAGCACGCCTGTCACGAATTCGGCTATTACCCGGAACGAGTGGTGGGCCATGGCCGCACTTCGCTATTCGCGGAGCGCAACCGAGTCTCGGAGATGGCGGTTTACATCGTGCATGCCAGCCTGCTGCTCATTTTCCTCGGCGGCATCATCGACGCGCTCAATGGCTGGCGGGGGTCTGTCTCGCTCACTGCCGGCGAGCAAACCAACCAGGTTGCTCTGCGGAATGGCGCCTCGCGACCTCTTCCCTTTGCCATCCGCTGCGACGGCACCGGCCAGGAGAACTACCCGGACGGTACCCCCAAACGCTGGTGGTCGAACCTGGCGGTAGTCGAGGACGGCAAAGATCTGCAGCGGAAGGAAATCGCAGTCAACGATCCACTGGTCTATGGCGGGGTACGGTTCTACCAGTCCAGCTACGGGTCGACCGGCAAGGTGGACAAGCTCGTACTGACCGCAACGCCCGCCGAAGACAAAGGGAGCGCAACCCAGATTGTGTTAGGCCTAAACGAAAAAGTGGCGCTCGACGCCGGCGCCACGGTGCAACTGGCGGAGTTTATTCCCGACTATGTCGTAGGAGACGGACACGTCTACACTCGAAGCAACAAAGTGGAGAATCCGGCGGTGCACCTGCTGGTTGAATCCGGCGGCAAGACGGTAAACGTCTGGCTGCCCCCAATTCCCGGTTTCGAGGAGAATGCCCGCTCGCCCTATCGTTTTGAAGCTCAGGATTTGCGGATGGTTCACTACACCGGTCTGCAGGTGTCGCACGAGCCCGGCCAATGGGCGGTGTGGAGCGGAGTCATCCTCATGGGCATTGGTCTAGGCCTGGTGTTCTACCTGGTGCACGAGCGAATCTGGATCGTTCCCGTCCGTGATCCGCGTCGCGGGCAGTGGTCGCTGTGGGTCGGTGGGGCCGCCAACAAGAACCGGGACGTGTTTGAAAAACGCTTCCAGCGGCTCGCCGGGCGGATCGAATTCCAGGTCCGGGCGGAAGAGAGGTCGGCCCAGGAACGTGCCGCCTCCCTGGCTGGGGATTGACACTTCAACGGAGGACCTATGGCGCGCGTGAAGGTCGAACAGCAGCCTGCCAGCAGTGGAACCACGCTGGTGGTGATGGTCGGGCTAGGGGTCGCTTTCCTGCTGTTCATGGCTTTTCTGAACGTAGTGAAGAACGGCAACCTGCTGAATGAATCGAACCTGCTTTTCGGAGCGCTTATTTTTTACGTGGGCGCGGCCGCCCTGTATCTCGGCTTCGGGGTGACCGGCACGGAGCTTTATATGCGGGTTGCCTCCCTGGCGACTTGGGCCGGATTGCTGGCCACGACGGGTGCGGTGGCCCACCGCTGGTATGAAGCCGGGCATCCGCCCTTCGCAAGCATCTATGAAATGCTCCTGAGTTTCGTCTGGACCCTAGCCGTCCTCACGCTGGTTGCCGAGAAGAAATACAAGGTGAAAGCGATCGGGACGGTGACCATACCGGTTGCGATTGTGGGCGTGGTCTTGATGCAGTTGCTGAGGACGGACGTGAAGCCGCTGGTCCCGGCGCTACAGTCCACCTGGCTGCATGTCCACGTCACGCTCGCCATGCTGGCGTATGCGGCCTGTGCCCTGAGTTTCGCCCTGGCCATGATGTTCCTGATCCAGGACGGAATGAAAACGGAGACGTTCCTGGCAGCCACCAGCATGTTTACCGTGGGGATTTATGCCGGCATTCTCACCCGCTTCCAAAAATGGGGCGGCCTGAACGTAGTGGCGTGGAACATCGAGGAGAAGTCTGAGGTGTTCCTGCAGCGGGGCGTGCGTTTATTCGTGACCATTCCGGACCTGGGCTGGCTCATGCTGCTGGTGCTGACGGCGGTGGCGTCGCCGGTTGTGCTCTACGGCCTCTCGCGCGGGCGGAAGGACGAGAGCTTGCTGCTCATGGCGAACCGCGCCGTGTTCCTGAGCATCCTGTTGCAGGTGGTGGCGCTGGCGACTTTCATCCTGCGCGCCCGCGATGGCCAGTACGGATCCTTGGACGCCGAAGGTCTCTATGCCACAAGCCTCGCAGCCAGCCCCTTCATTCTGTCAGGACTAGTCGGGGGAATCTTCGTCTCGCTGCTGTACCTGCTCCTGCTCTGGCGGCGGCCGGATCTCGAGCGCCTGTTGCCGGCAGCTGAGGCTTTGGATCGCATCACCTACAAGACGATCTGCATTGCATTTCCCTTGCTCACTCTGATGATCGCCGCCGGTGCATACTGGGCCAACCGGACCTGGGGCTCCTATTGGAGCTGGGACCCGAAGGAAACCTGGGCCGCTATCACCTGGCTGGTCTACGCCGGCTACCTGCACATGCGAATCACCCGTGGCTGGCGCGGGCGTCGTGCCGCGTACTTCGCGATTCTTGGTTTTGCGGTGGTCATGTTCACCTTCTTCGGCGTTACCTATCTCCTGCCGGGGTTGCACGCGTATGCCTGATCGCACCCCCCGATCACTGTCGAGGAGGGAATGACGAGGCCTGAGAACCAATCCGGACGCCACGACTTGGCTCTGCCCTCGGTGCGCGTGAACTGGCAGCTAAAGACCTTGATGCCGGTGGTCTTCGTCCTCCTAAGCGGGCTCCTGCTATTCCTGCTGGCCACGGTCTCGCTTCAGGATCCCGAGCGCCATCGAGTCCTGGTCGTCGCTGGAGCCGGGGCCGTAGCCATCTGTGCCGCCGTGATCCTGGCCCTGGTCTACATCGTGCAACGCCCCATGGTGGAACTCCAGGACAAGATCGAGCGGCTGGGGCGCGGCGACCTGACGGTCGCGGTGAGCTTCGCCAAGCGGAATGACGAAATCGGAGATCTGGGGCGCAATTTCAACCGCATGGTCCGGCAGCTGCGGGAGAGCCGCGAAGAGATCGAGCGGCTGCACCGCACCCAGATGTCGCGGGCGGAGCACCTGGCGACGCTGGGGGAGCTGGCGGCTGGGCTGGCACATGAAATCCGCAACCCGCTGGCTGGAATTGCCGGAGTCATCGAAATTGTAAGCCGCGACCTGCCGGTTACCAGCCCGGCACGGGCCGTGGTCAAGGACGTGCGGCAGGAAATCGCCCAGATAAACCGGATTCTCACCGACCTGCTTGGGACCGCGCGACCGCGGGCTCCTGAAATGCGCAGCAGCGATCTCAACTTGACGGTCGAGCACGCGATCATGCTGGCCCGCCAACAGGTCCTCTCGAGGCCCATCAAGATTGAATTGGTCAAGGCACCCGAGGCGCCGGAGATCGGCCATGACAGCGATCAGATCCACCAGGTTCTGCTCAACCTGCTTCTGAACGCGGTGCAGGCCATCGAGGGCGCGGGCGTGGTCCGGGTGCAAGTGAAAACCGAGGAAGAGTATGCCGTGGTTACGGTCACGGATACCGGGGCGGGCATCCCTCCCGAGCACCTGCCCAACATCTTCCGTCCTTTCTTCACGACTAAGGGGAATGGAACGGGTTTGGGCCTGTCCCTGGCCCGAAGGATCGTGGAGGAGCACAACGGCCGCATCGAAGTGAGCAGCGAACTCGGGCAGGGAACTTGCTTCAGCGTGTACCTACCGCTCAAACAGACAAGCTTGCGCGCGGTTTCATAAAGCCGAGCCCAGCATTCAAAACGTAAGAAGCGTCGCGCCCTGCATTTCTTTCGATTTGCCGCCGTGGCAAGTCCGGCAGAACTGCACCGTCGAGTTGCTGGCCCTTCGTAATAGCCGCAGCCGGTGATCGCCCGCAGACCGACCGGGTACTCCAAGTGCTCGACTCTCCAGTTTTTCGCGGTTAGATACAGTGTTTTCGGCCTGCTCGCCATCCTGACGGCGACACCGCAGGCCCCACATGGGGTGGGCAGCATGGTGGGTGGCGTGGGGCAGGCGCTGCGTCCGGGCCGGTACAGCCGAGCAAATCGGCAGACGGAGCGTAACCAGCCTCCAGGGACTCGGAGCCGGGCGGGTTCTGGGGACCACCGGAGGAGCCCCGTAAGTAGGGTAAAATCTCACCTGGAATGCCTGCCGAGAAGATCCTCATCGTGGATGACGAACGCCTTGTCCGCTGGTCTCTGCGCCAGAAGTGTGAGGAATGGGGATATCACGTGGTGGAGGCGGAAGCGGGCGAACCTGGGCTGAAGGTGGCGCAGCACGAGTCGCCGGATCTGGTTCTCCTCGACGTGCGTCTGCCGGACATAAGCGGTCTCGCGGTCCTGGAGCAACTGAGGAAAAACGGCGACGCTCGAGCCGTCATCATGATCACGGCGGATCCCCAGCTCGACGATGTGAAGGCGGCGCTCAAGCTCGGGGCTTACGACTTTGTGGGCAAGCCGCTCGATTTCGACGAACTGCGCGTCACCGTCAAGAATGCGCTGGAGACCACTCGCTTGCGCTCCGAAGTGCAATCCTTGCGCGGCGAAATGCGCCAGCGGGCCGGCTATCACAATGTGGTGGCTGTGTCCGCCAAGATGACTGAATTACTGAACTTTGTTCGCAAGGTGGCGGCCAGCGAAGCCACCACCATTCTTATCCAGGGGGAAAGCGGAACCGGCAAGGACCTTATCGCCAAGGCTATCCACTATGAGAGCGGGCGCCAGGAAAAACCCTTTGTCGCCATCAACTGCTCGGCCATCCCCGAGACGTTGATGGAGGCGGAACTGTTTGGTCACGAGAGGGGTGCCTTTACCGATGCCAAGCAGATGAAGAAGGGGCTGTTCGAAACGGCTGACGGCGGCACCCTTTTCCTCGATGAGATCGGCGAGCTCTCGCCGCTGTTGCAGGCCAAGTTGCTGCGCGTGCTGGAGGACCAGATGATCCGGCGGGTGGGCGGCGTGCGCGACATGCAGGTGGACGTGCGCGTCATCGCGGCCTCCAACCGGGACCTGGAAAAAGCCGTGCGAGACGGGCAGTTCCGGCAGGATCTTTACTACCGTCTGGCCATCATCGCCATCTTCATTCCACCGCTGCGGGAGCGCAAGGAGGACATTCTTCCACTGGTGGACTTCTTCGTCGACCACTACAACCGCAGGTTCAAGAAATCGGTGCGCGGGCTTGGCGAGGACACCCGCCGCCTGCTGCTGAACCACAATTGGCCAGGCAATGTGCGGGAGCTAAGGAACGCCATCGAACGGGCCATGATCCTGGAGGAAGAGCCCCTTCTCCGATCCACCTACTTGCCCTTCGCGGTCTCGGAAGCGGGCGGGCTTACCGCCTTCGAGCGCGCCTCGAGCGGGGACGGACCGGTGCTGGCCAACGGGCGTGTGCTCCCCCGCCTTTACATTCCGGAGGGAGGAACGTCGCTGGAAGAAGTTGAACACTCCATGGTGGAGCTGGCGATGCGGCAGGCCAACGGTAATCAAACCCAAGCGGCGCGACTGTTGGACATCAGCCGCGACGCTTTGCGCTATAAGTTGAAGAAGTTTGGATTGATCCATGGTGAGGAGGAAGAAAGCACTCCTCAGGCCTCCCCCTCAGACGCTTCTCCAGCGCGTTGAGGCATGACCAGGCTGCGCCTGGCAGCGAACCTGCAATCGAATTATCCTGACGGTCAGACCCACATCGACCGGGCTTCTCCGCCGAGAGTCATGGATCAGAGCCGGCCGTCACCATCCGGCGGGTGGCGGGAGGAGGATGCGAATCCAGCACTGCAGAACCGCAGGCTACAGTGGGCGAGCCGCTTGGTTCATCGCCTTATGTGCGATGGTTGCCTTCGCCGCGTCCTCCGAACCCCGGATTGGGCTATGGCATCGCATCTCCAACGATCCCATCGTCTCGCCGCAGGGTGATGGTTGGGAAGCGGCGGGCACCTTCAATCCCGCCGTCATACGGCGTGGCGGCCAGTTCGTCATGCTCTACCGCGCCCAGGACACCCTCGGCATTTCGCGGCTCGGTTACGCCGAGAGCACGGACGGCATCCACTTCACGCGCCGCAACCAGCCCGTATTCACGCCGGAAGCCCCCTACGAGCAGAACGGAGGCGTGGAAGACCCGCGACTGGTCGAGTTCGGGAGCACGTACTATCTGACCTACACCGGCTACAACAAGAAAGACGCCCAGCTGTGCCTGGCCACGTCCACAGATCTCGTTCACTGGAAACGGGAAGGCATCATCCTGCCGGCGTACAAAGGCCGCTGGAATGTAGGCTGGACCAAATCCGGCGCGGTTGTTCCCTCTCGGATAGCCGGCAAATACTGGATGTATTTTCTCGGGACCAGCGCCGGAAAGATCGACCAGATGGGCCTGGCCTGGTCATCGGACCTGCTGCACTGGAAGGAAGCCACCGCGACCCCGGTGCTGCCCGCCCGGCCGGAAAGGTTCGACTCGCGGGTCGTCGAGCCCGGCCCCTCGCCCGTGCTGACCGACGATGGGGTCGTGCTCATCTACAACGGAGCCGACGACCACCTCGTTTATCGCACCGGTATCGCGGTGTTTGACCGCAAGGATCCCCGCAGAGTTATCTGGCGCAGCGAGCGGCCGGTGTTCGCCCCGGAACAGGCATGGGAAAGGACGGGCCAGGTGCCGAACGTGGTGTTTGTCGAGGGCATGGTGCGCCAGGGCCAGCGCTATCTGCTTTATTACGGAGGGGCCGATAAGTACGTTGGCGTGGCAGAGGCGCCGGCCATAGGGAAGGACAGTCACTAAACCGTCATCGTCACTGACTTTTCCCGGGATTGCATTCAACATGATTTTGTGAAGGCTCCGCGCCACAGAACCATGGATGCATAGCAACTGGCTTCCTGGGTCCCGGCCGGGTCGGAAGCGCGCTTCTAGCGCGAGGGGGAACCATGACGGTGGAACGACACTCACTCGAAAACGTCGAGGACTTTCTGGCTCAAAAACGCATCGCCATCATCGGGATCTCGCGGAATCCCGCAGACTTCAGCGTGAAACTTTTTGAGGAATTGTGTCGCCGCGGCTACGACGTGATCCCTGTCAATCCCGGCGTTCAGCAGATAGGCGGACGGAGGTGCTTCGCTCGGGTTCAGGACATCCGTCCGCCCGTCGATGCAGTTTTGCTCATGACTTCTCCCAATGTGACCGAGACGATCGTGCGCGACTGCGCGGCGATCGGAATCCCACGGGTCTGGATGTATCGAGCCGGAGGTCGAGGCTCAGTCAGTCAAAGGGCCGTCGCGTTCTGCCATGAGCAGGGAATTCGGGTTGTGCCCGGACAATGTCCCTTGATGTTTCTGCCCAATGCAGGAACGATTCACCGGCTGCACGGGTTTATTCGCAGACTCACCGGGAGGTATCCGCAGCGCGGTGCCGCTTAGATGCCTCGCATGCGACCCACCCAACCACCCCCGCTGCTCGAGGGGAATCCCTACCTGCCCGGCGGAGAGGTGGGCAGTAACCCCAGCTTCCTCAAGGGGCTGTCAGCTCTGCCTGCTGCCGAAATTTGGCACGGCAACTTTCCCGCCCACCCCGGGTTTGGATCCTGTGCGAACCCGAGACGTCGGTTCCTGATCCACTGACGGTGGGTTCAGTCCGGACGGATCTGGTTCTGGAAGGATGCCGACGAGCCCGGCGGGGCGCAAACCGCTATGCGCCGAGCTCATCTGCACTGGGAGGGGCGTACCTGGGGATGGGGACGCCCTTCCTTAGCCGGTTCCCTAGGGTGTGATGACGCCACAGGCAATGCGATCCCCGGCATTGCCGGCTGGATCGCTCTTCATGTCATCCGCCTTGGCGTGAATCACCAAAGCGGTACCCCCGTTGCTGAACAGCGAGTGGCTATCACCGCCAAGGTTTACGTCTTGGTTTGCCAGGGTGACCTTTGCCGTTCCGTTTGCCCCAACGGTGAAGTTCTGCATATCTCCGGCATGATGACCTTCCGGACTGGCGAGGCCATGTTTCCTGCCATCCGGATTGAAGTGGGATCCTGCGGACTTGAAGTCGGGAGGATCGCACTTGGCGGTCTGGTGGATGTGGATGGCGTGTTCACCCGGCGGCAGATTCTTCAGGTCGAGATGAATTTTGATCCCCCCACCTAACGCTTCCTCAAGAGTGGCCGTTCCGACGCTCTCACCGTTGGCGTTCTTCAGCTCAACTTCGGTGCTCTTGCTCGCAGCTGGTAGCGACGGCGCCCACGCAAAGGTAAGCACAGCCAAGAACAGCAGTCTGTTTCTCATGACCCTTCATTATAGTCTTGTTCTTCGCCGAGGGAGGTCCCCACGTGGAGCACTTACAGGTTCTCCACTCTCTTCCGTAATTCCTGGGCGGCGGCACGGGGATCGGCATCCGGTTCGAACTGGACCGGCTCGCCGATACGCACGCGAATGCGTCCCGGAGCGGCGAACTTCCTGCCTGCCTGCTTCACTTCGAACAAGCCGTCAATCCTCATGGGGACCACGGGAATTGCCAGCCGAGCCGCCAGCAGTCCTGCGCCCGCCCGGAAGGGGAGCAATTTCCCGTCGGTAGTGTGATGTCCTTCTGGAAAGAGCAGGACGCTGTAGCCCCGATCTACACAATGGCCGGCATAGGCGAAGCTCTTGAGGAAGGCGGCTTCCCGAGGCAAGGGAAACAGGTTGAGCAAGGCAACGCCGAGCGCCCACTTCACCCGGTCGTAAAGACGCTGGATCGGCCGGCGCTCCGGTGGAGGAGTGCGCAGAGCCTGGAGGGCTTCACCGCCGGTCCCCGTGGCCAGGCGGTGCCGCAGGCGCGCGGGCAATGCGGTTTGGATGAATCCGACATCCACATCGTCCACGTGATTCGCGATCACCAGGACCGGACCGTTCACTCCCTCGAGGTTCTCGCGACCCTCGATGCGCGGCCAGCCCAGCAGCATGATGGCGGGGCGGACCAGCAGGTAATAGGCGGCGAACCGAACCCAGGGGAGGGGCCAGCGCAACGCCCAGTACGGGTAGTGGTAAACGGCACGCCTCCCCCCGTCGCCGGCCAGCATCTTCTCCAGGTCGCCGACCGTGCGAGTCGCGCTGAAGCCTGCCTCACTGAGATCGATCTGGAAACGATCCTCCAGGGCTCCGAGCAGTTCGACGCGTTCCAGCGAACTTAGCTGCAGGTCGTCGTCGAGCCTCGCCTCCGGGTGTAGCCGGGTAATCGTGCGTCCCGTCACCCGGGTGACCAGTTCCGCCAGGGGACTCGCCTGCACAGGTCTATCCCCACCGTCTTTCATCCTCGCCCGCACGAATTCGCGGATGATGCTGCTGCGCTGCTTTTGCGTCGAGGTCCGGGGGAAATCGCTCTCCGGCCACACCAGCCAATGCCGCAGGCGCTGGTATTCGGCCAGTGAATCGTTTGCTCTACGCACGATAGCGCTTGCATCCCCTTGCCCGTCCCGCAAGATCAGCACCGCACACGGCTCGGCGTTCCCGCCCCGGTCGATGCCGACGATCGCACAATCGCGCACCTCTGGCTGGCGGCGCAAGGCGGACTCCAGGTCCTCGGGATAGATATTCATCCCTGCGGGCGTAACCAGAACATCCTTTTTGCGGCCCTTGAAATACAGGTTGCCCGCGGAATCGAGGTGGCCAAGGTCGCCGGTGCGGTACCAGCCGTCCTCGCCCGCAACCGGCTGCAACGCGCCTGCGCCCCAGTATGCGGTTGCCACTCCGCCGCCACGCACGAGAATTTCGCCATCCTCCGCCAGCTTCACTTCGCGGCCCGGCAGGACTTTCCCGATCGAGCCCCGGCCCAGACGGAAAGGGTGGTTCACACTGATTAGGGACGTGGTCTCGGTAAGACCATAGCCCTGAATGACGGCGAAGCCGAGATGTCCCCAGAATTGTTCGGTCTCGTGATCGAGGGCGGCTCCCCCCGAAATGAACGCCCAGAACTTCCATCCGAACTGGCGATGAATGCGGCGAAACCTCCACCAGCGCCAGAGGAAGTGCTTGCCCTCCAAGCGACCGATATTGGCGTCCCAGGTAGCGCGTTCACCTGGGTCGGCGAGCGCGCGTTCGATCTTTTCTCTGAGTGATTGCAACATGCGCGGCACGGCCACCAGCACTGACACCCGCTCCCGGCGAATCGTCTCCATCACTTCCGAAGGATTGAGCGAGTCCTGGAAAACCGTCGTGCCCGCCAGCAGGGGAGGAATAAAGATGCCCAGGAACTGGCCAAAGACATGGCTGAGGGGCAGCAGATTCAGAAAACGGACGGGATGGGCCCAGCGCTCGTATTTCCGATAGTTCCGAATTTCGTCTTCGAAGGGCAGCAGGTTGGCAAGCACATTCCCATGGGAAATGACGACGCCCTTGGGCTCGGCGGTTGTTCCCGAGGTGAAGATGATCTCGAGGGGATCGTTCTGTTCGATGGCGAACGCCGGCAAGGGTGCGGCAGAATGTCGCCCGATGTTCACCCGCAGATCTTCCAGAATGAGGGACGATGTCGACACATCGCGGGCGTGGCGGCGCGAACAGACGACCAGCTTGGCGTCCACTTGGGCACACACGCGCTGCGCGAAATCCGGAGGGGCTGCGTCGTCCATGGGCACGGCCACGATTCCATGCAGGGCGCAACCGAAGAACACGGCGACCCATTCCGCGCTGTTCGCGCCCCAGATCATCACGCGATCGCCCTTACGGAGGTCGCGGGACTCGAGTTCGCGCGCGCATTGAAAGGCGGCGCACGCCACTTGTGCGTAACTCCATCGCTCGCTGCGGTATCCGCGCCGCTGAACGTAAGCGCACTCCGACCCGTGGGCGAGGAAGTTATCCAGAAACCGGCTGACGGAGGCGCTCTCCATGACAATCACTGTAGCGCGAGTCGGCCCTTGCGCTCACCCGCGCCCGCCAGGCCAGCAGCGCCCGGCCGACTGGAAATGGAAACCGACTCCAGTACTTCACCGTGGTGGTTGTCAAGCCCAGGAAGAAGCTGTAGGCTGCCCCGGACGGGGCCTGGGCCAGCGGATTCGCCCCAGGAAGGCTGATATCGGGACCTCGAGGGCTGCAAGGGATGGCGGCGAAATTGTCAGCCGGCGGCGGGGCACCCCGCGAACTGCGGATGGGAGATGGGAAACCGATGCTCCGTCCGGGTGTGCTCGTCTTTTTCCTCCTGCTCTCCGGGCTGGCGTGCCAGGCACCACAGGACGCCCGCGATCATAGCTCGCCCCGGCAAAGCGCGGAGGTGGCAGCGGCCGGACCTAGGCGAGATCTGGCGCGCGACGAGGAGATGGGCGGCCACACGCTGCGCAAGCACGTGGGTCAGAGCGACGAACAACTCAGCGAACGTCTCGCTCACGAGCGGCACATCTCCGCCGCGTCGACCTGGACCGACCGTCCGACGGCGGAACGAGCGGTCGGTCTTGCCCTGCAGGAAAATCAACCCAAGATCGAGCGCTGGCTGGCGCGTCCGGGAGGCCATTCCAACCTGGTGATCGATTACGCGGGCGATCCGTCCCGCCCAATCGGCCGAACCTTGCCACGAGGCGCGAGCCGGTCCGAGCTGTGTTCGCATGCAGTCGTCGTGCTGAAATGGGTTGGCGGGTCTGACTACTATGTCCTGACTGCGTATCCGGAGTGTCACGGATGAGCCATAGCCCCAACCGAGGCAACCTCGACTCGATTTCGCCCGCGGCGTTTCCCGCCCTGCGCAACTTCCTGCGCGGATATCTTCACCAAGATATGGCCGATGAATCCGGCTCCGTGGCCAAAGCGGTCCGCCAGTTCTGCGAAGATGCGGCTCCGGACGAACGCAGGCTGGTGGCAGACGAGTGGGCCCGCTTCCTCACCCAGACCAGGGGATGGTCGCTTGAGGCCATCAACAGGGCCCTGACCGAGCGCCTGGGCAGCAGCAGCCTGCTGGAAGAAACCGACCTGGAGACCGTCTCAAGCACGTTCCGTGAGTTCGCTCGTCCTTGAGCCGGCCCCAGTTGACGGATGTACTTCGACAACCCGTTTTCCGTCTTGCTGCCCGGGAAATTGCAAAAAACTCTTGCCTTGCCCAAGGTTGTCTGACTTACAATTGGCCCGCTCCAGTACACCACCATCAGACGTGTCCGTGTAGGTGGAGGTCCCCTGGGGGCGTTTGCCGGCAGATTCATTCGCGGGCTCCCCCGCGCGGAGGATCGAGTCGATGAGCGTCATGGTATGGCACGTCCTGCGCCGTCTACCTCGGCCAGTACTATTGGGTTTGTTGATCTTTCTTTTGAGCGCGCTGGCTCGCGCCTAGAGCAGGCCAGGCGACTGGCTAAAAGAGCCCGCTCCTCAGGCGGCGGAGGAAGTCTTCCGCGTCCTCGCGTGCCTGTTCGATGAGCTTCGGCTTGTCACGGTGCTCGAGCGTAATTTCCTGTAGTGTGATATCGACAGCATCTTTCGGCTTGAATCCTCGTTTCAGCAGCTTCTGTACTCTCTCATCGAAGGACTGACCGTTATACGGCCGCACTTTCTTCGGGTGTTGCGCGCAGTCGTGTTCCTCAAACTTCACCGCCGCCAGGCGATCGTATGCGGCCTTGGCATCGGGGTTTGTCAGCAGAGCGGGTACGGAATACAGCCAGTCACATTGTGAACAGGCCCAGCCCTTCCGAAGATCATCGGGGCTCCAGATCAACCACCGGCTCATGCCACTTTTCTCTTTTCGCGGTAGGAGGGACGTTGGACATAGCGGATCCTTCGCCGCCATCGGAGAAGAAGAGCCAGTCTAACAGAGAGCCCGGGCTCTTAGAGAGTGGCGACGCAAGGCGCCAAGACTGTACGTCCCGCACAAACCTTCGTTGCTTACCGGCAGGCGGCTGCATTATGCGGCCGGGGGCAGCGGCCGTCAAGCGTGCTGTCGGATCTCAGCTGCCAGACACGGCGGCTGTGCGCTTCCCTGAGCGGCCCGACGACTGCTTGCGAGTGCGGTTGCTTTGCAGGTTCCTTCCGTAACCCGGACGTACACTCCCTTTCGGTAACCCTTGGTAACCATACGATTCGCGGTTACCCGCCGTACAATGAGCTTGTCCGCGGGACCCTCCGAGGGATGGGTTTGGGCTGGCTGTGGCGGCCGGACCCGGCTGCGGACGACCGCTCCCAGGCTTTTGCGACCAGAGTCTTCGGCGGGTTACAGAGAGCTGGAGTCCTCACCGATATGGCGTTTGGTTTCGGCTTCAACAAACAAAAGGTTCTCAGCGCCGCAGAGAAGTACGTCCAGCAAGGCAAGCTGCAAAACGCCATTGCCGAATACGAAAAGATCCTAAAAAACGACCCTAAGGACCTGACCGTCACCAATACGGTCGGCGATCTTTACGCCCGCCTCGGCGAGAACGACCGGGCCACGGAGTGTTTCAAGAATGTTGGCGATGCCTATGCCGCCCAGGGCTTTACCGTCAAAGCCATCGCCATGTACAAGAAGATCAGCAAGCTCAGGTCCTCTCTGGACAGCGTGTTGAAGCTGGCCGAACTCTACACCCAGCAGGGATTGTTCAATGATGCTCGGGCGCAATATCTGCAGGTGGCCGAGGAATTCCTGCGGGCAGGCGAACTGGAACAGGCGGTCCGCATCTTCCAGAAGATCCTGGAGATGGATCCGGAGAATGTGGCCATGCGGGTCCGGCTGGCCGAGGTCTATGTCCGCCTGGGCAAGAAGAATGAGGCCTGGCAGATCTTTGCCGCTGCCGCCGAGAGCTTGCGCAGCCGCGGGTCGCTGAGCGGAGCCGAAGAAATCCTGCAACGTATGCTCACGCTCGATCCCGGCAACAGCTTTGCTCTGCTGCTGCGGGGCCGGAACGCGCTCGAGTCGGGCGATGCCGGGGCGGCCATCCAGTATTTTGAAAAAGCCGGTGACCTGGAGGCACAGCCAGACGGCTTGCGTGACCTCTTCAAGGCATATCTGCAAGTCGGACGGATCGATGATGCCGGCCGCATCGCCACCCGGCTCTTCACCGCGCACAATGATCTCGATCCCATCTTCACGTATATCACCGCACTGCTGCAGGGCGGAATGCACGAGGAAGCCCTGCACGCCATCAGCCAGAACTCGGAGCGTCTGCTGGCGGAAAATTCTGCCAAAGTCCAGGAAACCCTGCACTCGCTGATTGGCCCCTTGCGCGAGAATCCGGCGGCGCTGGAAAAGGTTCTGGAGTTGCTGCAGAAGTCGGGCGACACCTCGCACATCAATGAAACGAACGAGTTGCTGGCTCACGCCTATGTGCAGGGCGGCGACCTGGCTAAAGCGCGCGATCTCTACCAGTTGCTGGCCCAGCAGGAGCCGCAGAACCCCATGCACCTGCAGAACTACCAGCAGGTAGTCGGCATGATGGGAGGCTCGACGGGATCGCGGCTGATCACAGCGGAAGAAGGAATCGTTCTGATCGAGGAACTGGAGGCGACGACCCCTCCTGTCAACCAGCGTTATGCTCCCGAAATCTCCCTTGCGCTGCGGGCTGCCCTGACTGACGCAGAGCTGTTCGTTTCCTACAACATGCCGGAGAAAGCGATCGGACCCCTGATGGCAGCCTTGCCGATCGCTCCGCAGGACGTACGGCTGAACCAGCGTCTGGCCGCTCTGCATACCCGCGCCGAGCGCTTTTCTGACGCTGCGGGCTGTTGCCGCACGCTGGAGGCGGTCTACGCAGAAGCGGGGCTGGCCGAGGAAGCCTGCCGCTACGGAGAGTTGGCCAAGCGTTGTGAGGAGAGGGCTTCCGCCGCACCCCAGAAGCGGGTTGCGGACTCCGCCGATGTGGAGGAAATGGAGGTCGCCCCCTGGCCTACGGCCCCGGCGATGGAGCCGGCGGTAGAGGAGACTCCGGCCTTCGACGTTCAACTTCGGGAGCAGACTGCGGAGCCTGAGGAAACAGGGCTGGCCGCGGCTGGGAGCGAGATTGATCTCTCCGAAGAGTGGGATGACGCTCTCAGTTCGGAAGCACCGGAGGCTGAGGCGGAAACCGCCACAGAGATCCCAGCAACCACCGAAGACCCGGTGTCGGAGACGGTCGCAGAAATCCGCTTTTACCTCGACCACTCCATGGTTGGGCAGGCACGCAGTGCGTTTGCCCGACTGGAAGAACTCAGCCACGATTCCAGGCTGCTGGCCACGCTGTTGGCCGAGATCGAAGAGGCCGATGCATCAGCGCCGCCAGCCGCGCAACCCGAAGAAGAGCCGGCAGCCGTGGAGGAAGACACTGGCGCCGCGACAGAAATCGAGGAGACAGAAGTCCCGCGGGAGCCCGAACCACAGCCGGCAGCCACCGGTACCATGGCTGAATTCGTCTCCGACCTGGAATCTTCACTGGATGAGGAGTTCCTGCCCACGCCGCCGGCAACTGAAATCGAACATGAGGCCGAGATTGTCGCCCACGCCGGCACCGATTCGGGACTGGTTGGGCACCTGGACTTCATGTCCACTGTCGAGCCGCCCCCCGCTGCCCCCGCGCCCGCACCTATGGCACACCAGGCCAAAACCGGCAGCCTGAATGAGTTCGTCAGAGATTTGGAAGATTCGCTGGGCGACGGCTTCATGCGGGCAGAGCAGGTGGAAGAAAACAAAGCCGGGAAGTCTCGCGTCACGCCTTCCGCAGGCCCGGAACCCGAGCCCGCCGCGGCGCGGTCCGAACTCCAGATGGCGGCGAGCGCGGCGGCTGCCGCGGCGCCTGCCAAGGCAGGCCCCTTCCGTACTTCCGTGCGCCCTGCAGGCGCTGGGACAGCCAAACCGTCCGACGCTGGCGTCGACCTGGCGGACATGTTCGGCGAACTCAAGCACGAACTAGAAGAAGATGTCGCTAAGGCCGACGAGGATCCGGAAACCCACTACAACCTGGGGGTCGCCTTTCGCGAGATGGGGCTGCTGGATGAGGCCATCGGAGAATTGCAGAAAGTCTGCCAGTCCGTCGACCGCGGCCATCCCTTTCTCTACGTCATGCAGACCTACACCTGGCTCGCCCAATGCTTCCTGGATAAAGGGGTGCCCGAAGCTGCCATTCGCTGGTACGAAAGGGCGCTCAAGTTGCCCAATCTCGACGAAGAAACCCGTACCGCCCTGCATTACGAGTTAGCCTCCGCTTTCGAGTCCGCGCAGAACCGGAATGCGGCCCTACACCACTTCATGCAGGTCTACGGCAGTAACATCGACTATCGTGACGTAGGCGAGCGCATTCGAGCCCTGAAGTCGTAAAATGTCGCAATGCGTCCTCACAGGATTTCCGGCGCCGGGTTGTCCCCGCGGGTCGTGCGACTGGGAAGACGGGCGGCAGCCTGATGCCAGATCCCGATCTGCAGGAGAGCCAGGACCCGGGTCTTGCGAAGACGGGGCTGGCCACCCCGGACTCGGCGCCCCAGGGCGATGCGCCGTCTCCTCCAGAGCGCCTCTCGCCGGGGAAAGTCTGGCTGCATCGCTTGTCCGTGCTTCTGTTTGTCTTTGTGTGTGCGGCTGCCGGGGTTCTGCTGGTGATCCTGCCCTGGACCCAGCAATGGAGCGACAACGTGTGGTTATTCCGCTACCCCGCGCTACAGACTGTAGTGTCCAACGGTTTCGTGCGCGGCTTGTGCAGCGGGTTCGGCTTGCTCGACATCTGGATCGGCTTCTCGGAAGCGATCCACTACCACGAAGAGAAGAAGGCATAGCCTGCGGGGCGAGGCGCGGAGTTGCGCCTGAGGGCCGGCGATGGCCTGGGGGCTCGCCTCGATGAATCCCAGGCGAGCTACAGGTTATGACTGATCAGAAAATGAAGCCCGCGCCCCTGGCGTACCAGAACGAGCCTTTCCTCAGCAGTCCGGACGGGCGCATCTTACGTATTCTTTCCGAGTACGCGGAGCCGCTGGCCCGCTTTCGCCGGGAGCAGATCCAGGACACCGTGGTTTTCTTCGGCTCGGCGCGTTTCCAGAGCCGGGTGGATGCCCAGAACGGCCTCGCCCGCGCCGAGAAGAAAGGCGCCGAGGGCGGACCGGGTGCAAGCCGGCAGCACCTGAAAGGCGCGCTGGCCGCCGTCGACACCGCCCGGTATTACGAAGAAGCCCGCAAGCTGGCCTACCTGCTCACGCAGTGGTCCATCACCATTCCCGCCCGTCGCCACCGTTTTGTCGTTACCACCGGGGGAGGGCCGGGCATCATGGAAGCGGCCAACCTGGGAGCTCAGCAAGCCGGGGGGAAGACCATTGGCCTGAACATCAACCTGCCCTTTGAGCAGTTCCCGAACCCTTACGTCACCCCGTCTCTGAACTTCGAATTTCATTATTTCTTCATGCGCAAGTTCTGGTTCGCGTACCTGGCCAAGGCACTGGTCATTTTTCCCGGCGGCTTTGGCACCCTCGACGAACTTTTCGAGATTCTGACCCTGGCGCAGACCGACAAGCTGGCCAAGAAGATCCTGGTGATCATCTATGGGAGCGAATACTGGCACAAGGTCATCAATTTCGAAGCCCTGGTCGACGCGGGCACTATCTCTGCGGAGGATCCCGATTTGTTCAAGATGGTCGACTCCCCGGAAGAGGGCTTTGAATACCTGCGCGACGGGCTAACCAAGTACCACTTGGGTGGGGAGACGAAGAAGGCAGTCGAGATTCTGCCGGAGATTGCCAGGACGAGGCCCTAACTTCTGAACTCGGCCCTTCTCCGGGCACCCAGACTTGCTCCTCTACTACATCACCGACCGCGGGCAGTTCCCGGGCGATGCTCGGACCAAACGCCATCACCTGCTGGCCAAAATTGCGGAAGCCGCCCATGCCGGCGTCGACTATATCCAGCTTCGGGAAAGGGATCTGACCGGCGGTGACCTGGAGGATCTGGCAACCGAAGTGCTACTCGCGATTCGGCGGGCAGCGGTGCAACCCGGAAAACCGCGCCCGCAGTTGCTCATCAACTCGCGCACCGATGTAGCCTTGGCGGTCGGTGCCGACGGAGTGCACCTGCGCTCACACGATGTGTCTGCAGATGCAGCGCGGCAGATATGGAGTTCGTGCGCGGCGGCGGGCCGCGCGGGCGCGGCAGCCCGCATGACCGTCGCCGTCTCGTGCCACACCACGGCGCAGGTGCGCCTCGCGCAAGTTCATGGCGCGGACTTCGCCGTCTTCGCCCCGGTGTTTGAAAAAAGTGCGTCCGACGCTCAGCCAGCCGGTCTCGCCGCGCTGCGCGATGCGACACGGGCGTCAATCCCGGTGTTGGCGCTGGGAGGTATCACACTGGAAAACGCTGCCTCCTGCCTGGAGGCCGGAGCGGCCGGCATCGCTGCCATCCGGCTCTTTCAGGAGAACGACATAGCCCGCGTAGCCAGCGCGTTGCGCAGAACTTAGTGCAGGCTCCTGCCTCCCGTCTTACAGAACCTCCTGTCAGCGGCTCTGATCTCCCAACCAACACAACCGGTGGCAGAACATCAACCGAGGGTATGCTAGGCTGCCGTCATCCAGGATGTCGGCGATCCCCAATTCGACGGTCGCACCGCTGCTGGTATCCATCCCTTCCGGCTGGTTCCTGATGGGATCGGAAGCTGGACAAGACAATGAGCGCCCGATTCACCGCGTTTGGGTCGACGGGTTTCAGTTGGCCGCCTGCCAGATCACGAATGCGGAGTACGTGCGCTTCCTGCGCGCCACGCGAGCCCTGCCGCCACCGTTCTGGCACGATCCTCACTTCAGCCGGCCACAGCAACCTGTCGTCGGCGTCTCCTGGTTAGACGCAGCCCGCTACTGCGCATGGCTCACAGAGGCCACCGGCGAACCCTATCGCCTCCCGACCGAAGCGGAGTGGGAGCGGGCCGCGCGCGGCGGGGTTGAAGGAGCGCTTTTTCCCTGGGGAGATGCCCCGTTACAGTCCTTGCCCAACTACGCTCACCTCTGGCGCGACGGTCCGGAACCGGTCGGCGGTTCCGCTCCGAATGCCTTCGGGCTCTTCGACATGTGTGCCAACGTCCATGAGTGGTGCCACGACTGGTACGATCCCGCCTACTACGCCGCCTCGCCCGATCGCAACCCGCGCGGCCCCGAGACCGGGCGGCGGCGCGCCTCCCGCGGTGGCTCCTGGCGGCACCACTTCAAGATTTCCCGCTGCGCGGCCCGCTCCAGCATTCCGCCCGAGTTTCATTACGCCGATTACGGCTTCCGCGTCGCCTGCTAGCACAGGGACCGTCGTGCCCTGGCCAATTTTCCCTCTCCGATGGAGCGCCGGGCCGCTTCTGGCCGGAGGGGCGAGTCGCCCATCTCCGCGGTATGAATCGTTACCTGATCAGAGCATTCGCGGAGCCGTCCCGTTCTTTCCCAATGCTCCTGCTGGCCACAGCGTTTAGAATCGGTGAGTTTGCGCTGGAACCGGGATGGATCATGTTTCAAACAGATCTGCTGCAGAACAAGCGAGTCCTTATCACCGGCGGCGGCACGGGCCTCGGCAAGGCAACCGCGCAGCGTTTTCTGGAACTGGGCGCGGTGGTCTACATCTGCGGGCGCCGTCAGGAAGTGCTGGCCGCCACCGAAGCTCAGCTTCGCCAGGCGACTGGCGGCGCAATCCACGTCCGCCGTTGCGACGTTCGTGACGCCCCCGCGGTCGACGAGATGATCGACACCATCTGGAAGGACGGACCGCTTGACATACTCGTCAACAACGCGGCCGGCAACTTTCTGGCGCGCACGGAGGAGCTCTCGCTCCGCGCCTTCGAGTCTGTCATCGGTATCGTGCTGCTGGGCACTCTGCACACCACCCTCGCCTGCGGGAAGCACTGGCTGAGGAGCGGGCACCGGGGCGTGGTGCTCAATGTCACGACCACCTACACGACCACCGGCTCGGCTTACGTCGTCCCCTCGGCAGTTTCCAAGGCTGGAGTCGAGGCCCTCACTCGCAGCCTAGCGGTCGAGTGGGGCAATCGCGGGATTCGCATGAACGCCATCGCTCCCGGCCCCATCCCCACCGAGGGTGCCTTCTCCCGCCTATTGCCGCGGCCGGAATTGGAAACCCTCGCCAAGCAGCGCAATCCGCTGGGGCGTTTTGGCACCGCAGAAGAGTTCGCCAACCTGGCCGCCTTCTTGGTCAGTGACGGTGCCGGCTATATCAACGGCGAGATCGTGACCATGGATGGCGGAGAGTGGCTCCAGGGTGCCGGCGAATTCAGCACACTGGGTCGCATGCTGACCGAGAAAGAGTGGGAGGCAATGAAGCCGAAGAAGGGCCCAGCGAAGTGACGCCCGGAACGTGTGGCGGGATCCAAGGGCTAGGCAGGTGCCGATTGGTGCTCAACTGCCAGCTACTGCCTACCTCCTCGGCTTCCCCGGCGGCACCAGCCACTTCAACGCCATGTTTACCAGGCTCAGGACAATCGCGCCCCAGAACGCAGTGCTGAAACTCCGCACGTGGAAGCCGGGAACAATCGCGGCCGCCAGTTCAATCATCACCGCATTGATTACCAGCCAGAACAGCCCCAGCGTCAGCAGGGTCAGCGGAAAGGTCACAATCTTCAGAAAGAGCCCCAGGGTTGCGTTGACGAAGCCGATCACCAGCGCCGCGATGACAGCCGCAAATGGCCCGCTCACTTCAAAGCCGGGGACGAGGCGGGAAACGATCCAGATAGCCAACGCGCTCAGCGCCCAGTGAATCAACATCCTCATCGCAGTCCTCGGGGTTGCGGGACGAATATAAAGCCGCGCCCGCCGGATAGCAAATCAGGCACGACCCGCGAGCCGCGCCCGCTCCCGGAAGGACTCAAGGCAGGCTCCTAACGTGCCAGAGGGCTCTCCGGATACGAATTCGGGGTATCAACGCCACTTGGTGCCTCGGTGCTGAATCCCCTAACCCCGACATCGCTCCTGCAATACGAGCGGCGATTCGACGAGGTGCTCACCGAAACCCGGACCCAGCTTTCAGCCTCTTGCTCATGCCGAGTCACCGGCAATCTCCCGGCTACCTGAGCTTCAGAAAGCCGCGGCCCCGCATTCGAACCAGCTAGCGGGAATCGCTAAGACCGGCCAGTTTCGCCCCGTTGGCGCCATGGGCTTCGCCGAAGGCACACACGGCGTGTCTTCCCAGCCACGGCCGGCAGCGCGCCGCCCAGCGTAACTTCCCTGAAATCAGCGGCTCCGTGTTGGACTCCGACGTGCCACTCTGACCTACGACTGCGTTCAGCAGGGAGGAAAATCAACATGGCAAGAAATCGGCTGTTCGACTCGCATCCGGCGGCGCAAGGCGTCGCCAGCCTGCGCCCGGGCGTTCGCGGCAGACACGTCGTGGTCCCCTTGGCGCTTCTTATCGGGGCGCTCGTCCTTGGCATTGCCTGTTCGAAGCGGAGCGGCCCACCGGCCTCAAGCCAGGCCGCGGTCCAGAATCCATCAACCTTTGCGGTTCCTCCCTCACCAGTGCCGCTGAACCCTGCTCCGGAAAAAAAGAAAGTCGCGAGGCGGCGCCCGGTGGACGCAAGCTTCGCAGATTCCAGCTATGGTGTCTCCTTCCGCTATCCCCGCAAGTACAAGATTGAGACCGGAGAATCCGAAGCTTCGAAGGATACCGGCAGCATTCCCATGAACTTCGTCGAGTCCGGAGGGGTGGTTGTCGCAGCCGTCACGCTGCCGCAGAATTCGTATCCCGGCACCGACTTCGCTTCCGCCATGTTCCAGGTCGGCGTGCACCGCGCCCTCACCGCCGAGCAGTGCGGACAGTTCGCCCAACCCGATACCGACGAGCGCAGCGACGAGGCTCTTGCGCGCAGCGAAGCCAAAATCGGCGGCCGCGTCTTCGAGGAAATGGATCACTTCGAGGGCCCAGCCAAGCCCGCCGACGTGAAGTACTACCACATTTTCGAAAATGGAATGTGTTACGAATTCGCGGAAGGCATCAGCCGCCACAATCCCGCTGACGGCCTGGCGCCGGTGGATGGCACGCGCGTTTACAACAAGCTGGACAAGATTCTGGCCACGGTCCGGCTCCAGTCCCTCGCCCAGAAACCCGAAGTCGCTGCCGGAGAGGCCACCCAACCGCAGCCGGAGCTCAGCAAACCGCCAAAAACGAACAACCAGTCAGAGCGCTAGACGAACAGGCCACGCCACCCCAGCGTGGCCTCTCTTTCTGCCGGTATGGGACGGGCGTCCTGGCGCGCGTGAACGTTTGCTCGGTAATTTCGAGCCACCTACACTTGGCCCTTGAGGGGGAACGTTCGCTTCTGGCCGCGGCCACATGATTCACTACACCCTACGCTGCCGCGATCCTTCGGATTAGATCTTCCTGCTCCGCCTCGCTCTCTGCGCCGATGGTGAACGCGTCCAGCACACCCAGTGACAGGGCATACCGCAAGGCCTCATCCGGTCGCGTGCGGAGATCCCCCTGCCCCAGGATCTTCATCCCCACCACAGCCTTGCCGGCAGCCTTCATCTCGCGCAGCACGCTGACCACCGCCTCGGGGCTGTCATCCATGTGCGATCCAATCGGGTTAATCCGCGCCAGGTCAACCTCCACCCACGGCGACTTCGCCGCCGCCCTCAACGCCTCAATGGAGTGGCAGGAACACCCATGCGCCCGGATGATCCCCTTCGCCTTCGCCTCCGACATTACATCCATCACCCCGCGGTAGCGCTCCGTCCAGTCTCCCTCGGTCAGGCAATGCATCAGGCACACATCGAGGTAGTCTGTGCCCAACTCAGTGCGGAACCGGTCCAGATCGGCCCGCGCCGTCGCCGGATCCCGCGCCCATGTCTTGGTCAGCACCGTCACTTTGTCGCGCGGTACCTGCTTTAAGGCCGCGGCCGCGTGGGGATGCGTGCCGTAGGAGTCGGCGGCGTCGAAGAAGCGCAGCCCGTGGTCGTATCCGTTCAGCAATAACTCCGACAGTCCCTTGACGCCGAGCGCGCTCTGGTGCGAGTGATGCCCCGATCCCACTGTTCCGGTTCCCATCGCCAGCCGGCTGGTTTGGATTCCCGTCTTACCCAGCACGATCGTATCGGACGCGGAGAACTTCCGCGACAAACCGGGCAACGCCCACTCACGGCGAGCCAATCCCGAGGAGGCGAGCCACGCCGCACCCAGGCCGCACACGGCATGCCGGACGAATTCTCTGCGTTTCATGGCAACCTCCCACACGGCAAACGGCACTGCTCCCTTGGACGCCCCGGGCCACCGATTAGTCAACAGAATTATCCTGGACCGTCCCGTTCCCGGAAAGCACAATTGGCAGGCGCCCCAGTTTTTGCGCGCATGGATTACTCTTACGTCAGGCGGAAACACTATGTCCTTGACCTATTCCTATTCCGACATAGCCAAGACGATTGATCACTCCCTGCTGCATCCCACCTTGACCTGGGAGGACTTGGAACACGGCATTCGGCTGGCTCTGGCCTACGATGTGGCCAGCGTCTGCATCATGCCCTACGCGCTCCAGTACTGCGCCCGACAACTGGCGGGCAGCCAGGTCCGCGCCAGCACCACCATCGGATTTCCCCACGGTGGTCACACAACGGCGATCAAGCTGGCGGAGGCGCGCCGGGCGCTGGCGGACGGCGGCCAGGAACTCGACATGGTCGTTAATATCAGCAAGGTCCTGAGCGGCGACTGGCAGTATGTGACGGACGACATTCGCGCCGTGGTCGAGCCAACCCACGCCGCCGGTCAGAAGGTGAAGGTCATCTTCGAAAACGCCTATCTGGACGACGATCAGAAGATTCGCCTGTGCGAGATCAGCGCCGAGCTGCGCGCGGATTGGGTGAAGACCTCCACCGGCTACGCGCCATCGGGGGCCACCGACGCCGATCTGATCCTCATGCGCAGGCACTCCCCACCCTTTGTTCAGGTAAAGGCAGCGGGCGGGATTCGCGACCTGGACACCCTGCTGCGGGTGCGTGCGCTCGGTGTGACCCGCTGCGGAGCCACGCGCACCGCCGCCATTCTCGACGACGCGCGGCGTCGTTTGGGTTTGCCGGCAATCGCCCTTGAGAGCGCAGCGGCGCCGCAAGGGTGACGAGGCACCCGGTGGAGTTCTGGCGGGCATACAACCGTAGGTTTCCCCGCCAAGCGCGCACTGGTACCGGCGACCGGCCTTCTATCACCTGCCTCTGACCTGGGATACAGCGCCTGGGGTCCATCCTCAGTTATCTGTGGGAGTGCGCAGTGTCCCGCCTCTGTATGAACTGGCTCGGGATGCCGGCCACCTGTTCCGCTTGGCGGCGGTTTTCGCCATCGGCCTGGTCTTGTTTTTCGTCGCTCGCGGCTTCATGGTCCCGCACAGCTTCGGAGAGTACGGGCACTACCGCGGCGATGCCCTCACTGAAATTGCCGACCGACCGGCCGCCTTTGCCGGTCACCAGGCCTGTGAAACCTGTCGCACCGATGTTCTCGACACAAAAAAGAACAGCAAGCACGCCCGGGTCAACTGTGAAGCCTGCCACGGGCCTCTGGCCCGCCACGCCGACGACCCCAGTGCGCTCGAGCCCGCCAAGCTCGACACCGCCGCGCTCTGTGTCCGCTGTCACGAGGCCAACGTCGCCAAGCCAAGAGACTTTCCGCAAGTGGTTTCGGCCGACCATTCCACCGGCCTCCCTTGCGATACCTGCCACCAGCGGCACAGCCCGGCCATCCCTGCCGGAGGCTCGCAGTGAACATCACCCCGCGTCATTTGCTCCTCCTTCTGCCTGCTGCCGCTGTGGCCTGGGAACACGTCCTGGCCGGGAAGCCCGGTCCTACGAAATGTACCTGACCCCGCACCGCAGTTCGGCGATGGCCATGTTCGCCTTCGTCTACCTTTGGTACCTCATGGTGGTCCTGCTACTCGAGATCTGGCTGGATTACCGCCGCGACATCGTGCTGCTGTCGCAATCGGCGCCCGGCGGGAAACGCTGGCTGTATCGCCTCCTGACCCTGGACTCAGACAACCTCAGTGAGTCCGCTCTACGCATCGATGAACGCGCTGGCTGGCTGATCACCGTGATCGGCATCCCCTCCGCATTTCTTCTCCACGGCTACGTCGGGTTCATCTTTGGATCGATTAAGGCCAACCCGTGGTGGTCGAGACCGCTCATGCCTGTCGTCTTTCTGTTCTCCGCCATGGTGTCAGGCATCGCGGTGGTTCTTCTGCTCTACATGCTCCTCATGCGTTATCGCGGCCAGGCCATCGACACGCGCTGCGTCGACACCGTCGCCCGCTATCTCTTGCACTTTCATCATCGATTTCAGCCTGGAGATGCTGGACCTCGTCCACCGCATCTACGAATCGGATGAATCCTTCCGCAGCCTGGATTTCATGGTCCATACCAGGCTCTACTTCTCGCACATCGTGGTCCAGATTGTTCTGGGAACGCTCACTCCACTCGCCTTGCTGGCCGGAACTCAAATTGTTCGCCTGAGCGAAAGCGCCCGCAAGCGCCTGTACGCAGTGGCCGGGAGCCTGACCCTGATCGGCATCTTTGCCATGCGCTGGAACGTGGTGATGGGCGGCCAGCTCTTCTCCAAGAGTTTTCTCGGGTACACGACCTACAAAATGGGTTTGGTCTCGCGCGAAGGTCTGCTGGCGGCTATCGCCCTGACCATCCTGCCCTTCCTCATTTTGTCGGCGCTGGTGAAGGTGCTTCCTCCCTGCCCAGAGAACCGGGGCGCTCTCCGGGAAACCACGCCTGTCTATTGAGATTGGTCCCCTCGGACGCGGGCTGATTGGCTGTGCGGCCTCATTTCCGACTCAGCATACTCGCCTCTGCGGCATGATCTCCTCATACCCCATGCTCTCCTCATACCCGTGGTAGCCTGACATCATGAGAATCCGGGGAAAGCGTTCCCTCCGTTCGGCTCGACACCGTGGTTGCGCCGGGGACCTGACGCGTGCCTGCCTCCTGCTTCTCGTCCTGGCCGCGCCGCACCACGGCTTCCCCCAGGGTGAGCACACCATCGCCCTGGACCAGCAGCAGATCATCCACTTTCTGAACCAGACCATTACCTGGTACCAGCGCCTGATCGTCGAGCGGCAAATAGCGACCAGCCCCGGGGAAATTCTCTTCGCCAATGACAATCGGCCTGTGGCCGAGCAGATCGTCCACCTCTCCTTCGACTTTGCTCGAGCCGGCGCCCAACTGCTGAGCACCAATCCGAATCCCCGCGCAAACGCTGCTGTGCCCGCTGATTCACACTACCAGGCGCTGGCCCAGTCGGCCTCGAAGCTGGACGATCAGGTCAAGCAGACGCAGGCCGACCTGGCCTCGCTCCGCCAGAGACTGGAGACAGCTTCCCCGCGCCAGCGCAAGACCGTCGAATCGACCATCGCCGAGACGCAAAGCGAACTGGCTCTCCTCGAAGCTCGGCGCGACGCCCTGCGCGGCATGTTGCGGTTCCTAGGTGGAGCAGGCGAGCCCGGCAGTTTCGCATCGCAGATTGACACCCTCGAAAGCTCCGTCCCCCTCAACCCCGCCGGCGAAACGGCTGCCAATGCCGGCACCTCCCACACCGCCGAGTCCGCCGCGCTGGCCGCCTCCGCCCAGCGGCTGGAATCGGCGGGCATCTGGGGAATCCTCCGCGAGATCTTCAGCCTCACGCAGAAATTGCGCACCATCGAGCAGGCTACCCAGCTGACCGACGACCTGACCAAAAACGTGGAGCAACTGCAGGCTCCCCTGCGCAGCAGCCTCAAAGAAATGTTGCGCCAGAGTGACGCCATCCTGAACCAGCCCGACTCCCAGGATCCCGCGGTTCTCGCCCAGCAGAAAACGACGCTGGATGCCATGACCGCCCAGTTCAAACTCCTCTCCGCCGCCCTGCTGCCACTGAGCAAAGAATCGATTCTGCTGGATCTCTGCAGGAAGAATCTGGTGAACTGGAGCAGCTTCATAAGAAGCCAGTACTCGGCGGAAATCAAGAATCTTCTGGCTCGGCTCCTCGCTGTGGGTGTGCTGCTGGGCATCGTTTTGGCGGTGTTCGAGCTGTGGCGGCGGACGATTCTCCGCTACATCCAGGACGCACGCCGCCGCTATCAATTCCTGCTCTTGCGCCGCATTGCGCTTTGGTTGGCCATCATCCTGATTGTCGCTTTCGGATTGGCCAGCGAACTCGGGTCGGTCGCGACCTTCGCGGGCTTGCTGACCGCCGGCGTCGCCGTCGCCCTGCAGAACGTGATCCTAGCCGTCGTGGGCTACTTCCTGCTGATCGGGAAGTTCGGGGTACGGGTCGGAGACCGGGTGCAGGTCTCGGGGGTCACGGGCGAAGTGGTGGAGGTCGGCTTGATTCGCCTGCAGGTCATGGAGCTGGCGGGTACCGGCGCGGATGCTCAACCCACCGGGCGGGTGGTGGCGTTCTCCAACTCCATTGTGTTTCAACCCACTCCTGGCCTCTTCAAGCAGGTGCCGGGCACCAGCTTTGTTTGGCACGAACTCAGCCTTACCCTGGCTCCCGACAACGACTATCACTCCATCGAACAGCGTATCTTGTCTGCGGTTGATGTCGCCTTCAAAGACTATAAAGCGGGTTTCGAACGTCAACGCCGTCAGCTGGAAAGCAACCTGAGTTCGGTCTCAGTCGGCTCGCTGGCGCCCAGAATCAGGCTCCGGCTCACTCCCGCCGGGCTCGAGGTCCTTCTCCGCTTCCCCGTAGAGTTGCAGAAAGCCGAGGAAATCGACGACCGCGTCACCCGCGAAATCCTCCGCGCCCTGGAAAAGGAACCGAAACTGCGGGTAGTGGGGGCCGACGTCCCCACCATCCGCCTCCGCACCGAGACTCCCGTCTCTGGTGCCACATCCGCCTAGCCAGTTGATTCGCTGCGCCCAGGCTTCACCGTAAGGCGGACACTCCTGTCGCGGGCAGGCACCAATAGCGAACCGGTGACGCGCGACCACGCTGACTTCGCCGGGGCTGCCCCTTGTGGGCATGTGTCGTCGCGTCCTGGCTACCGCCGAGCCGTCCCAACCTTCTCCCCCGCCGCTGTCGGCATGGTGGTCACGCGCGCGCCAGCAGCGGCCGCCGTTCCCGTGGTGCCTGGGGCTGCGGCCGGCGTCGTCAAAGCCGGGATCAGTCCCAGCACCTTGCGCACCTCCGTTTCCAGTTTGGCCAGCGTGTCCTTGTTGTCTTTCAGAAACTGGCGCGCGTTCTCCCGGCCCTGCCCAATGCGTTCGTTCTTGTAGCTGAACCACGCACCCGATTTTTCCAGCAGGTTGTGGTTCACTGCCAGGTCGAGCAGATCGCCTTCACGCGAAATGCCCTCACCGTAAAGGATGTCGAACTCGGCCTCGCGGAACGGCGCCGCCACTTTGTTCTTCACCACCTTCACCCGGGTGCGTGAGCCGGTGACCATGTCGCCTTCTTTGATGGCGGCAATGCGTCGGATGTCAATGCGCACCGAGGAGTAAAATTTCAGCGCCCGCCCGCCGGTCGTGGTCTCGGGGTTGCCGAACATTACGCCGATCTTCTCCCGGATCTGGTTGATGAAGATCAGGCAGGTCCGCGACTTGGCGACGATGCCCGTCAGCTTGCGCAACGCTTGCGACATCAGCCGCGCCTGCAGCCCTACGTGGCTGTCGCCCATCTCGCCATCCAGTTCCGCTTTGGGCACCAGCGCTGCCACCGAGTCCACCACCAGCACGTCGATTGCCCCCGAGCGCACTAGCGCCTCGGCTATTTCCAGCGCCTGCTCGCCATAGTCCGGCTGCGACACTAGCAAGTTGTCCACGTCCACGCCCAGCTTCTTGGCATACTGCGGATCGAGCGCGTGCTCGGCGTCCACAAACGCCGCCATCCCACCGTTCTTCTGCGCCTCCGCGATTACCTGCAGCGCGATCGTCGTCTTGCCCGAGGACTCCGGCCCAAAGATCTCCACCACCCGCCCCCGCGGAAAGCCCCCCACGCCCAGCGCCGCATCGAAGGAAATCGACCCCGTGGAGATCACCGAGATCGGCACCACTTCCTTCGACCCCAGCCGCATAATCGAACCCTTGCCAAACTGTTTCTCGATCTGACTCAACGCCAGATCAATTGCTTTCGTCCGTTCATCCGCCATGATGGCTCCTTCGAGAAATGTGGGGATGCGAACCCCCCTTACAACTCCGGCTGGAAGGTCGTAAGTGTTGCTCGCCACAGCAATTGAGATCAGTCTACCATGGAGCGAATAAAAAGCGAAGACCAACCGCCTGTCTCAAGCCGCAGCCCGCCGCCAAGCGAGCGGGCGGGCCAACTGGCTCCCACGCAATAACCACCATGAGTTAGGTTGACGACCCGCCAAGCTCGGGTGGAGCCTTCAGCGCTTAAGCAGGTCCACCGGCTCGCGCACATCCTGCACGCGAAAATACCGGGCCAGCGCCGGGTACCTCCGCGCTACCGCTTCGTACATCGCGTAGGCCACGCTGCGGTAGGAGATGTGGCCCCCGGGCCCGGTGCGCAGCTCCGTGATGTAGACCACCTGGGCAAGATCCATCTTGAACAGCGTGCGTTTGCGATAGCCGAGGGGGATGGCGTATTGGGAATTTTCGACGGTCTCCTCGCCGGGACGGCACGCCAGTTGCTCGACGGCGGCGGCGGCGCCTTTCATGGCAGCGTCGTAACGATGGCGCGCGCCCGCCGCCTCGAGCTCGGGAGGCGTGTCGTAGCCGTGGCGGGTGGTGAAGCCCTGGCCGATCTGAATGCAGCGGCGGTGGCGGTGCAGGTCACGGAAGCCGCCGATGTCCATGAGGATGTCGAAGCGGAATTGCTGGCCGGCGCTAAACGCGCGCAGCACGTCGTCATGGGGGCCGCGCTGGCACAAGCCGAGGTCGATGATCTCGCGGCGCAGCTTCTCTCCCGCGGCCTGCACTGCCTGGCGTACCTGGCGGTAGGAATGGTGGCAGTGTTCATAGAGAAGGGTGGAGGCCAGTTCCACCTCCATGGGTTCGTCGTCGATCAAGTCGACGGGCTTGGCGGGGGCGATGGGCGTGCCCCGCAGCAGCTGGGCGGCGGCCTGGCGCAGGGCGCGGCGGGATTCGATCTCGTAGCGACTGGGGTCGGCGTATTTGACCAGCGTGGGGGCGACACACACCTCGCGCAGCAGTTCCGCGGCGGCGCGGGCGGCAAGATCGGGGGAGAGAGCCCGGATCTCCTCGACCAGCGCGGCCAGCGACTCGCGATTGGCGTCGTAAGCCGGCGAAGTGGCGGCTTGCTTGAGCAGCTCGCCCAGGCGGCGGACCTCGCGGTGGGTGTGGGAGAGCAAGTGCGAGACCTGCGACTCGAGGGTGCGGGCGTTGACGATTTCACCCAGCGAGGTGTTGGTGGCCAGGGGCAACAGATAACGGGAGATGTCGAAGGCGCGCGCGCGCAAGGTGCGTTCGTAGACCTCGGGCTTCATGTCGCCAGGGCGGGGGGTGATGCCGGCGAGGTATTCGAAGGTGCGCTGGGAAATAACCTGGTAGGCTTCGAACAGAACTTCTATCGTGTCACGATATAACTCGCGCGCCTGCTGGTCGCCGTCGAAGGCAGGTGTGGTGTAACCACTCTGCCGGAAGTCCTGGTAGCGGGTGGAACGTTCCTGGCCATCCCAGCGCTGCTCATCGGCCACGGCGATGGCCGCGAGGATGGAAAGCTTCTCGATGGCGAGCGCGATGTGGGCCAGGTCGGCGATGGAGCGGTGCCCGTACTGGAAGTAGAAGGTGTTGAGGAACTTTTCCGCTTTCTGCCGGGTGATTTCCTTGAGCGCTTCCTTCATCGACAGGGCGGAGCGCGAATACCTGGCCATGGCGTAGGCCTGGACTTCGGGCTCGACGCCATAGACGGCAAAGACTTCGACGGCGGATTCATCCGGGGAGGGAACAGAGGCGGCGGGGGCAGGGGGATTGGTCATCACTTCCGACATGGGAGTAGAGAAATGTTACTTGCTGGGAGAGGGATGTGCAATGCGGTCGTCGTTGGTGGACTTCGCCTTGCGCTTTCTCTACCCATTCTTGTCCTTGACATTCTTGAGGCGGCCGCCAAACTGACATGCAGGTCGCGACTGGGTACTTCTGATCAAAAACAGGCAAGCTGAACCTTCAAGAATTCCTAACCGTCGCAGTGCCGTGCCCTGAAGTCAGCGCTACCCCAATCGCTCCCGAAACGAATCTGGGGAGCCATCATCGGCCCCGTGCCACTGCGACCTTCGGGAGCTCCTCTATCTGTACGTTCGCTCTGAGACGAAATTGGTTGGAACATCATAGAACCCCAACACAAGGGGCAACTCGAACGACCATCGCTCAAACCGTACCGTACAAGTCAGAAGCGTCGCGCCGAAAACTGAAATCCAGGACTCCAATGCGCTGCCCGGACGCCTGCCGAAGGAGGCCCACCGCCCTTGGATGCTGCAGATTGAGAATCCGAGGCCGAGACGGCCTCGGAACCGCCGGCCAGCGCCATCGGGAGCAGGCGGGTGTGTCACACGGAGTGGACGAGCCTACCGCCCCACGACTCCTTGCAACCTGCGCCGAGTTGCCTCCATCCTAAGGGAAGATTGTGCCGGGTCAGCCTTGTGATCCTGGGGGTGGGATAGTGCGCCGGGGGAAGCACACGCGTTTGCGCCTGAGTTCTTGTGTCGGTGAGGTTTGCGCGGCGCTGGTGGTGGTGCTGGCGCTGGCGCCGCTGGCGGGTGCGAGGACGGGGAAGCTGGGTGGCGTGATCTACACGATCGGACCGAACCAGGTCCAGGTGGTGTGGCCCAATGCTCGGGTCACACTGAAGAATCTGAAGACCCAACAGGAACTGGCGACGGTTTCGAGCGAGCTGGGGGCGTATTCCTTCTCCGGTTTTCCGACGGGCGACTACGAGGTCACGGTTTCGCTTGCGGGATTTGAGACGATCACGAAACAGATCACGCTGGACGGGAAAGATGCGGGGAAGCTGGACTTCGAACTGGTCATCAAGAAAGCAAGGGAAACGGTGCGGGTAACGGCGGAGGCGCCGGGTGTGGACCTGAGTTCGAGTTCCGGCAGCACGCCGACGCTCACTCAGGACGTGTTGAAATCAGCCAGCAGCCTGGGCGCGGATTTTCAGGAGGCCCTGCCGCTGCTGCCCGGGGTTCTGCGCGGGTTCGACGGAGGAATCCGCATCAAGGGCGGGCGGACGAACCAGACCAACACGCTGGTCAACACGGCCAGCGTGGTCGATCCCTTCACCGGACAGGCGGCACTGCGGGTGCCGGTGGTGGCAGTGCAGTCGGTGCGGGTGCTTTCGAATCCCTTTTCAGCCGAGTACGGCAAGTTTTCAAGCGGCGTGGTCGAGGTGAGCACGCGGGGCGGCAGCGACGACTGGAAGTGGTTGTTCGAGGACCCGATCCCGCGCTTCCGATGGATCAATTACCACACGCACGGGGTAGAGAGCGCGTCACCTCACCTGACCTTCGCCGGACCGATCGAGCGCGGAAAACTCTACGTGTTCCAGTCGCTGGCCTACGGCTACGACACGGTGCGGGTGCCATCGCTGCCTGATCCCAACAATGTGCGGGTGGTGGAGAACGTGACCACCTACACGCAGTTCGACTGGATGCTGGCGGCCAACCATCAATTCACGGCGAACCTGACGGTGGACCCGCAGAAGACCGACTATGCCAACATCGACAACTTCAACCCGCAGCCGGTGACAGCGGACTACCACCAGCGTAGCTTCTTCGTTTCCGCTACCTATCGCTGGATTCTGTCCAACGGTGGGTTCCTGCAATCCCTGTTTGCGGCCAAGCGGCTGGATGCCAATGTCTATCCGGCGGATGCAAGTTCCGGGCAGATGACGCTTTTCCCCGAGCAGAACTACGGCAGTTACTTCGAGATGCAGAGCCGGCGCACCCGGCTCTACCAGTGGTCCCAGACGCTGCACGTGCGGCCGCTCGAGGCGGCGGGGCGGCACCTGCTGACGTTTGGCTATTCCTACCTGCGTTCCGATTACCAGGGCATGATCAGCAACCTGCCGGTCAGCGTGCTGCGCGAGAACCGCACCCTGAGCAGCCGGATTGACTATGGCCCGGGGATCGGCTCCGCCACGCCGACCAACGAGGCAGCATTTTTCGCGCAGGACAACTGGCAGATTCGTCCGCGCCTCACCCTGGACCTGGGGCTGCGGCTGGACAGCGACAGCCTGTCGGCAGAAAGCTTTGACCTGGCTCCGCGGGCGGGTTTCGTATTCGCGCCGACGCGCGACAACCGCACCGCCATCCGTGGCGGGGTCGGCCTCTTCTTCGACAAGATTCCGGTCAATGTGGCGATCTTTCCCCAATTCCCGGCGCAGACCATTACGCGCTACGCGGCTGACGGGGCCACCATCGTGGACGATCCGGCGACCTACACACACGTCGTGGCAACGGCTGACGGCCGGCTGCGCACTCCCTACAGCCTGGGCTGGACGCTGCAGATCGACCGCGAGCTGTGGCGGGGGCTGATGTTCCGCTTTGGCTACGAGGGGCGGAAGGGAATGCGCGACTTTTATGTGGATCCCTACCAGCCCGCAAGCGGACCGCCGCAGCTGCTGCTGTTGAACTCGGGCGAGCAGACCTACCGGGAGTTCCTGTGGATGCTGCGCTGGAAGCCGACGGAGCGGACGACCGTCTACGCCAGCTACGTGCGCTCGCAAGCAAAGGGCGACCTGAACGATTACAACCAGTTCTTCGGGAATTTTCCATACCCGTTGATTCGCACCAACCAGTTCGGCCTGATGCCCTCGGATGCGCCCAACCGGGTGCTGACCTGGGGGGTGTTCGGATTGCCGCACAAGCTGGACTTTATCCCCATCCTGGATGTGCACAGCGGGTTTCCCTTTTCCCAGCTCGACCAGGACTGGTACTACATCGGGCAGCGCAATACGGCGGGGCGTTTGCCGACGTTCGTGGGGCTGGATACGAAGGTGCAGTATCCGTTCGATTTCACCTACCGTGGACATCACATCCAGTTCCGCGGCGGGCTGAGCATTCTGAATGTGCTGAACTATTTCAATCCGCGCGAAGTGCAGCAGTACACGGGCTCGCCGAATTACGGGAAGTTCTATAACTCGGTGGGGAGGTTGTGGCGGATTGATGGGGACTTTGATTTTTAGAAATCCGGGTGATCAAGCCATCAGGCCACATAGCCAAAGTGCGCCCGGAACGGCGGGCTAGTCGCCAGCCAGTCGGCGGCCCAACACCCGCGATGGACGTTGCCGGTTACCTTCGGGATGCCGAATCCCCAGCTGTTGCTTTTCATTGGTGAGAGAATCATATACTTAAGATAAGATTCCTTTTTATCCCATGAAACGCTTTCTTCTCCTATGGTTAGTTGGGGGTATGTTCTTACCCAACCGGGTTCTTGGACAGTCACAGCCGGTGGAGCGCGATCTGCTGGTGGACGCTTCCCCACCAGGCTATCTCTTTGCCGCGGACAAGATGCCCGCGACTTCGCCGGAGACCCAGCCTCTGGCGCCGGCGGTTGCACCCATCCCCATCATGTCGCCAGAGCTGGCGCTGGCGACTTTCGAACGGCGGACGGCGGCGCAGGCTTTGCAGTTGGCTTCGTATTCAGCGGTCACGATCATCAAGGCCGCGTTGCCGGATAGCGCGCAGGAAGGCGAATACGTGTTGCAGCGCCATTATGCAGCGCCGCACACGTTGCTGTTCAAGCCGATCCGGTTTGTGGGCGACAAATTTGTGAAGAGTAACGTGATTGTGAAGTTGCTGCAGTCCGAGGTCGACCACGTGGAGAAGGACGACCCGGCACGGACGGCGATCAGTCCGGCGAACTACAAGTTCTCCTACAAGGGGGAGAGCGAGGTAGGCGACCGGCCAGTGCAGGTGTTCCACGTCAAGCCGCGCAAGAAGCGCCTGGGGCTGTTCAAGGGGCGGATCTACTTGGACACACACACCGGGGCGCTGGTGCGGGTGGAAGGCCGCGCGGTGAAGTCTCCGTCTTTCTTCGTGAAGAATATCGAGTTCGTGCAAGATTACGCAGACTTCGATTCCTTCACCCTGCCGGTGCACATGCATTCCCAAGCGCGCGCACGGATCGTGGGTCGCACGATTGTCGATATCATTCACCGGGACTACCAACCGGTGCCGGCAACACCGGGCATTCTCCCCAGCCTGTAATCGCAAGTAAAAGTTCCTCGCCCCACGCAGGGGTTGCGCCCCGCCGGCAGAACAGGCTGCGGAAGAAATGCGTTCTGGCCACCTCAGGGGCTGAAGCGCCTGGGGCGCGACCAGGTGTGTGTTCCACCCGGACTCGGTTCGTTCCCCGCGCGTGCTCAGTCCACATCCCTGCGTCGCGATCCGGCGCTTGCAGCTTGGCGTCTTTCCCTTCTATTCTGCCAGCCGTGCACCAACACGACGCCCTGTTGTTTGAGATGTTCGTCCTCTTCGTGTCCGCGAAGGTGATGGGGGAACCTTCGAGCGGATAAAGCTGCCAGTGCGGCATGCCTAAGGCCATGCCCTCGGCTTTCGTCGCCGGTGAAGACCTGGTCTGACACCCATCGTCAGGCCGGGGAACATGGGATGTGGCGGGTCGCGGGTAGGAGTGCCCGTGCCCCACGGTATAATCTGTGGCTTTTCCACACCCAGGAGCACACTTCATGACCCTGACGGGACGGGTTGCACTGGTGACGGGCGCGTCACAGGGCATTGGGCACGCTTGTGCGGTGAAGCTCGCCCGGAACGGCGCTGCCGTCGCGGCCGCCGCGCGCAACCAGCAGAAACTCGCCGAACTGGTTACCCAAATTACTGCCGCAGGCGGCAAAGCCTCGGCTTTTCCCATGGACGTCGCCGACGGAGAACAGATCAAGATCGCCTGCAAGGCGACAATCGAGCAATTCGGCAAGATCGATATCCTGGTGAACAACGCGGGCATCACGCGCGACCAACTAATCATGCGCATGAAGCGCTCCGACTGGGATGCGGTGCTGAACACGAACCTCACATCCGCGTATCTCCTGATTCAGCAGGTGATTGGCTCGATGCTGAAACAGCGCTGGGGGCGCATCATCAACATCACCAGCGTGTTTGGGCAGACCGGACAAGCCGGGCAATCCAACTACGCGGCCTCGAAGTCGGGCCTGATCGGGCTGACCATGGCAGTGGCGCGCGAAGTCGGATCGCGCAGCATTACTTGCAACGCCGTGGCTCCGGGCTTCATCGAAACCGCCATGACGGCTGTTCTTCCGGAAGAGTTGAAGCAAAGCGCGCTGAAGACCATCCCGCTGGCGCGGCTGGGCGTGCCCGAGGACGTGGCCAACGCAGTTTGCTTTCTAGCTTCTGAAGAAGCCAGCTACATCACCGGGCACGTGCTCAACGTCAACGGAGGTATGCTGATGGGGTAGCGCGCAGCGTGCCCGGGCTGGTGCTGACGCCGGCGGAAAGCCCACCCCAGGTGGAGCAGGCGCGGGAGCTGTTTCTCGAATACGCGCATTCTCTCGGCTTCAGTCTCTGCTTTCAGAATTTCGATCAGGAACTCGCGGGGTTGCCGGGGAGCTACGCTTCCCCGGAGGGGAGGCTGCTGCTGGCCGAGTACGAGGGACAGCTGGCAGGGTGCATTGCGCTGCACCGACTGGAAGAGCAGGTGTGCGAAATGAAGCGGCTGTATGTGCGGCCGCAGTTTCGAGGCCGAGGCCTGGGCGGGGCGCTGGCCGAGCGGGTGATCGCCGAAGCGCGTAGCCTGGGCTACCGTCACATGCGGCTCGATACCGTGGAACCGCTGATGCAAGATGCCATCAGGTTGTATCGGCGGCTGGGGTTCCGGGAGATTCCACCGTACTGCCGCAATCCGATAGAAGGGGCGCTATACATGGAACTGCGGCTTTAGCTTCGGGGGACCGTGCTGGCCGAACGCGACCGCCTGCTTCCCGTAAACTGTCCATTCCTTCTTTAGTTTTATGCAGGAAAGCCCAAGAAGTTGAACGTCTCCGGCTTGTCATCTCCACGCCGCTCCCGGTTGTCTTGTGAACCGCTCGCATGACTCGGGCCGATGTGGGTCGCTAATTCGCATGGGAGTGACTTTTGCATTCACTACAGCTTGCCGGTTTAGCCGGCGCACTGGGAGGCTCAGTATGAAAGGTATTCTCGTCAGTGTTCTGCTTTTGGGGTTGACCGCAGCTGCCTCCGGCGCCACCGCCACGCAAGTCTCCTACAAGAGCGGCGACGACACGGTGCAGGGAATTCTCTACACCCCTGGCGGCCAGGGGCCTTTTCCGGGCATCGTGGTCATCCACGAGTATTGGGGGCTGAACGACTGGGTCAAGGAGCAGGCCACGAAGCTGGCCGACCAGGGCTATGTCACTCTGGCGGTCGACCTGTACCGGGGCAAGGTGACAGACAATCCCGACATGGCGCATGAACTGATGCGGGCGCTGGCGCCGGACCGCGCGGCGCGGGACCTGCATGCGGCGGTGGGGTTTCTCGAATCGCAGCCGAACGTGAGAAAAGACCGGATCGGCTCCATCGGCTGGTGCATGGGCGGGGGCTACTCGCTGGAGGTGGCGCTCGAGGAGCCGACGCTGGCGGCGTGCGTCATCAACTACGGACACCTGGCGACCGATCCTGTAGCCATCCGAAAGATTCATGCGGCGATGCTGGGCAATTTCGGAGCACAGGACCACGGCATCCCGCCGGCCGACGTGGAGAAGTTCGAGAAAGCCCTGAAGGATGAAGGCAAGTCCGTCGACATCAAGATCTACCCCGACGCGGGGCACGCATTTCAGAATCCCAACAACAAGACCGGCTACCGGGCCGAAGATTCCGCCGACGCATGGCAGCGCACGGTGAGCTTCTTCGACCGGACCTTGAAAAAATAGAGACGCCACATGGCGACGCTAACCTTGGCTGGGGGCAAACGCTTCCGCGGAAACGATTTTGGAGGACGACAAATTCCTCTTGCCAGACCCTTCCTCTGTGGTTACTATGCAGTGCAACTTCGGTTAACCTGGATGTAATTTCCGTATGAACATCGGCGAGACGATCCGCAATTACCGGCTGCAGAAAGGCATGTCGCAAGGAGACATCGAAAAACGCACCGGGCTGTTGCGCTGTTATCTCTCGCGAGTGGAGAACGGGCATACCGTGCCCTCGCTGGACACGCTGGCCAAGATCGCCGGTGCCATGGAACTCCCGCTCTCGCAGTTCTTTTCCGATTCCGGCCACACCAACGGGTCCAAGGGACTGCCGCAGCTCTCTGAAGACGAGGTCCGCTTTCTCAGCCAGATCCGACGCTACTCCGCCGGCCTCAATGACAGTGACCGCAAGCTGGTGCTGGCCATGGTGAAGAAGATGGCGTCGAGCGCGGCAAGGTAGCGGCGGGCTGTTAGCCGCTTGCTGGTCGCTCCCACGGCCAGAATTCCCTGCATGACGGCGGCTTCGCTTGATTGCTCTTGCAAACGTGGGCGGCGGGAAAGGGCTCAAGGAGCGCGCTGCCTCCTCGGTACTTTCGTACCCCTCCTTTCGTGACCCGGAGGTATCTGCCTGAAAGGTAGCAGCCGGCCTAAACTGGCGTCAGGGGAGGGTCTGTCTTGTGACGGTTGATGAGGAGCTGAACCATCTTGACTCCCTGCTGCGCCGCCTGAAGATTGAATACGAGATTTTCTTCAACAATCCCAGCAAGCGACCGCCCGGGGACCTGGAATGGAAGGTGCTCGCCTTGCTCCGCAAACATTCCGACGGTGGGCGCATGAGCTTTGCCCAGCGCTTCCGGTACAACGAGATGGCACAACGCTATGCCATCCAGAGCGACCTGTGGCGTAAGAAGAGCCGGATCCGCGAGGAGGGATACCGCCGCCCACAGGACGCGTTGCTCTCGGTGCAGGGAGTGCGCCACCGGGAGGAGCCTGACTCCCCCCCCCCGGTCTACGGAACCAAGCGGGCCGCCGCTGAGCAAAGACCATTTACCGTAGAGTGTTCCAATCCGATGGCCGAGCGCGAGCAAGTGGAGCGGCTTTACAACGCGCTGGTCGCGGCCAAGAAGAAGTCAGGGGAAGAAGTCTCCGGAAACCTGCAGTCGTTTAACACGTTCGTGAAGAGGAAGACCGACCAGATTCGTAAACAGTATGGCTGCCACGCGGTGGAATATTCGGTCGAACTGCATGACGGGCAGGTCCGGCTGAAGGCGAAGGCGAAGGTCTAGCCGTCAGTGCCGACCAACCCCCATCCCAAGGGCAACCGCGTATCGTGAGCCTCATCCCAGCTTGGACGGTGTTTTCCGCACCATTCTCCGACCCACGATCTGATAATTGCCTTCGAGGACGAGGTTAATCGCCTCGGTATACGCAATGTGTTCCTGTTCGAGTATGCGGGAGGCGAGGGTGTTCTCGTTGTCGGTGTCGAGCACGCAGACTGGCTTCTGCACGATGATGGCGCCGTGATCAAGCTCCTCATCCACGAAGTGGACGGTGCATCCGGAGACTCTGACGCCGTAGGCGAAGGCCTGCTGTTGGGCTTCGAGGCCGGGGAAGGCGGGCAGGAGCGAGGGGTGGATGTTCAAAATACGGTGGGGAAACTGCTGCACGAACCAGGGCGAAAGCAGGCGCATGTATCCGGCGAGGCAGACCAGACCGACCTGGCACGCGTGAAGCGCCGCGACCACCTCGCGGTCGTGTTCTTCGCGCGCCTTACCCTTCGAGGGGATGACCCGCGCGGTGAGGCCGAGGCGGCGGGCCGCGTCGATGCCCCCGGCTTCCGGCTTATTGGAAATGACAAGGGCGATGCGGGCGTTCGGGATCTTGCCAGCGGCGATATTGCGAGCGATGGCCTGGAAGTTGGTGCCACGCCCGGAGAGGAGGATGCCGAGGTTGTGCATTTCTTAGCGTCCATCGTTGGCCGTCGGTTGTCAGCCGACCACTATATTATTCACCACGGTCAGGAATTCGACCACGGTGACAGGGGAAGCAATCTTCTATCGCCCGTTCATGAACATTATGTTGCTGATGTTGCTGGCGGCTGTGCGTCGAATGGCATGCGTCGTGGCCTCGGAGGGATGGGGCCTTCAACTGACGATGCGAAAATCGAGCATTAAGAATCGAAAAGCTGAGGCACTGCCGGGGGTCCTCATACCTTTTCCGTGAGCAGCATCACCGCGGGTTGATGGCTCTTCGTCGTTTTTCTACACTGCGGTTACGCGGGCGGCCTCCGACGAGGAACCAGCTGCTTCCGGGGCTGAAGGGGGTCGCGCTGACGCTGAGGGTGTTCGTCGTGATTTAGGCAATGCCAACGTCGATTGAAACTGGCCTGCCGATGATGGCGCGCAGAGATGACCGCTCGGCAGTCGACCGTTGACAATTTGCTAGGTGTACATCACCTTGCGTTCGCCCTTAGTGATGCGGCCGACGTTGTAGAACTTCTCGCCGGCGCGTTCGAGCAGGGTCTGAGCCTTCTTGAACTTCTTGGGGTTGACCACGAGCAGCATACCGAGGCCCATATTGAAGGTGCGGAGCATCTCGTCCTGAGGGACGTTGCCGAGCTTCTGCAGGTGATCGAAGATGGGCAGCGCTGGCCAGCTGCCGAGTTCGATGACGGCGGCGGTGCCGCGGGGGAGGACGCGGGGCAGGTTCTCGCTGATGCCGCCGCCAGTGATGTGGGCCATGGCGGACAGGCAGTCGGCGTCGATCAGCTTCTTGAGCGCGGGCCAGTAGCTCTTGTGGGTGCGCATGAGCTCATTGCCGACCTTGTTCTTGATCTCGTTCACGTAGGTTTCAGGCGAATACCTGGCGACATCGAATAAGAGCTTGCGCGCGAGCGAGTACCCATTGGTGTGCAGGCCGTTGGACGGCAAGCCGAGGATGATGTCGCCGATCTCGACTTTCTTGCCAGTGATGATGCGTTCCTGCTCGACCACGCCCAGGATGAAGCCCGCCAGGTCGTATTCGCCCTCGGGATAGAAGCCGGGCATCTCGGCGGTTTCGCCGCCGATCAGCGCGCAGCCATTGTGCTTGCAAGCCTCAGCGATGCCCTCCACGATCTTTTCCGCCACCTCGGGGTCGAGTTTGCCGGTGGCCAGGTAGTCCATGAAGAACATAGGGGCAGCGCCCTGCACGATGATGTCGTTGACGCAATGATTGACCAGGTCGGCGCCTACCGTGTGGTGAACCTTCATGTCAAAGGCGATTTTCAGCTTGGTGCCGACTCCATCGACGCTGGAGACCAGGACCGGCTCGGTAAAGGTCCTGGCGATCGAAAACAGGCCGCCAAAACCCCCGATCTCGCTGAGCACGCCCTTGGTAAAGGTCTTGTGCGCCAGATACTTAATGCGCTGCTTGGTGCGACTGGCACGATCGAGGTTGACGCCGGCGTCCGCGTAGGTGATGGGCGCGTTCTTTGTGGGTTCCTGGGTCAAACCAGCAGTCCGATCGCAAGTGGGTGGGCTCGCCGACTCGATATGCAGCTGCAAGCAACGGCGGAAACGCGGCTCATTGTAGCACGTTGCGGCATTGCGTTCTTACGGAGAGCAGCGAGGAGGCGGACTTAGGCTCTGCCGCGGCAGCCAGCGGTAGGGGGAGATGGCTACTTCGCGAGGAACTCGCTGAAGTAGTAAGCGAGGATGCCGAACACGACCAGGCCGGAGATCCCGTATGCAGTCAGAACCCAGAAGTTGCGGCCTTCCCGGGGATGAGCTTTGACAGTGGATTGCGTGAGAGTGGTAGAGGCAGAAGAACCTTCAGGGGCCTGATGTTCCATGCGAACCTCCTTGCGGAATCATCGCCGGGCGACGGACATCGCGTTATGCTTTCCCCACACCGTGCCCGTGCAGCAGGTTTTGCTGGGCAATTTTACTACGGGTATCGCCACGTCCGGCCTCAAATATTTGAAAGGAGTTGGGCACCGCGAGGCCGGTGGCGCGGCCCAGTGGTTTTCCGTCACAGACGGTACTTTTCGCAGGGGGTAGACTACGCGGGTGATGAGCACGCTGAAGTCGGGCAAAGCGAACAAAAGTCGGCTGGGCAAGCAGGATCGCGCCCATGACGTGCTGCGGTCGGTGGGGCATCCGCTGGATGCCATTTTCACGCCCCACAGTGTAGCGGTAATCGGAGCGACCGAGCGTCCTGGCAGCATCGGGCGGGCGGTTCTGTGGAGCTTGGTGAGCAGTCCGTTCGGGGGCACGGTCTACCCCGTGAGCGACAAGCGCGCGAGCGTCCTCGGCATCAGGGCACACCGGCGCATAGCTGACATTCCCGAGATTGTCGACCTGGCGGTGGTGGTGACTCCGGCGGCAACGGTGCCTGGGGTAATCGGGGAATGCGTCGAGGCGGGAGTGCGGGGAGCGATCGTGATCTCAGCCGGCTTCCGGGAGCACGGTGAGCGAGGCCAGGACCTGGAGCGCGAGATCCTGGAGAAAATCCAGGGGACCGGTTTGCGTTTGATCGGGCCGAACTGCCTGGGGGTGATGAATCCGATCAGCGGCCTCAACGCCACCTTTGCCTCGAACAGCGCGCGCGCGGGCAACGTGGGCTTCATCAGCCAGAGCGGGGCGCTGTGCACGGCAATCCTCGACTGGGCGCAGAAGGAGATGGTGGGCTTCAGCGCCTTTGTCTCCGTTGGGTCGATGCTCGACGTGGGCTGGGGCGACCTGATCGACTATCTGGGGAACGACCCGCGCACGCAGAGCATCGTGATGTACATGGAGTCGGTGGGGGACGCGCGGTCGTTCCTGTCGGCGGCCCGGGAGGTCTCGCTCAACAAGCCGATCATCGTGATCAAGGCGGGACGGACCGAGGTGGCGGCCAAAGCGGCAGCGTCGCATACGGGATCGCTCACCGGCAGTGACGAAGTTTTGGAAGCAGCCTTCCGCCGCTCGGGCGTGCTGCGGGTGCAGACGATCGCCGACCTCTTTTATATGGCCGAAGTCCTGGCCAAGCAGCCTCGGCCCAGGGGGCCGCGACTGGCGGTAGTCACCAATGCGGGTGGCCCGGGGGTGTTGGCTGCCGACGGCCTGCTCTCCAGCGGCGGCCAGCTGGCGGAACTCTCCGCGCAGACGATGGAGGAGCTGAACCGGCTGCTGCCGCCCCACTGGAGCCATAACAACCCCATCGACGTGCTGGGCGACGCGCTGCCGGACCGCTTTGCCAAGGTGGTGGAGATCGCGAGCAAGGATCCCAATATTGACGGCCTGCTCGTGATCACCTGCCCCCAAGGTATGGCCGACCCCACGCGAACCGCAGAAAATCTGAAGGACTACGCCAAGAGCACGGGCAAGCCGGTGCTGGCGGCGTGGATGGGCGGATCCGCGGTGGCGGCAGGTACCGACATTCTGAACAGCGCAGGGATCCCGACCTTCTCCTTTCCGGACACGGCCGCGCGTGTCTTCTCCTACATGTGGCGCTACAGCTACGTGTTGCGCGGCCTGTACGAGACGCCGGTGCTGCGGGGCGACGGCGAGGAAGGCCCGGACCGCGCGCGGCGGGCGGCCGCGATCGTGGCCCAGGCTCGGCAGGAGGGGCGCACGCTGCTGACCGAGGTGGAATCCAAGCAGGTGCTGGCGACGTATGGGTTGCCCACCGTGCCCACCGAGCTGGCCAGCGGCGAGGAGGAGGCCGTGCGGCGGGCGGACACGCTGGGCTACCCGGTGGTCGTCAAGCTGCATGCCGAGACCATCACCCACAAAACCGACGTGGGCGGGGTGCAGCTGAACCTGCGCGACGCCGACGCGGTGCGCCGCGCTTACCGGGCTATCGAGTCCTCGGTGCGGGAGAAGGCAGGGCCGGGACATTTCCTGGGCGTCAGCGTACAGCCCATGGTGAAACTGGATGGATACGAACTGATCGTAGGCAGCAGCGTGGATCCGCAGTTCGGCCCCGTGCTGCTGTTCGGCACCGGCGGCCAGTTGGTGGAGGTATTTCAGGACCGGGCCCTGACCCTCCCGCCGTTGAACACAACCTTGGCCCGCCGCCTGATGGAGCAGACGCGGGTGTTCAAGGCACTAGAGGGCGTCCGTGGACGCAAGGCGGTGGACTTGGCCGCGCTCGAAGAATTCCTGGTGCGCTTCAGTTACCTCGTCGTGGAACAGCACTGGATACGGGAGCTCGACATCAACCCGGTGTTGGCCTCGCCGGAGCGCATCGTGGCTCTGGACGCGCGCGTGGTGGTCTATGGGCCGGAGGTGCAGGAAAACCAGTTGCCCCGGCTGGCGATCCGCCCCTACCCCGTGCAGTACGTGAAACCCTGGAAGCTGAAGAACGGCGAGCCGGTCACCATCCGTCCGATTCGCTCCGAGGACGAGCCCTTGCTCATCCGGCTGCACGAGTTCCTGTCTGAACGCACCGTGTACATGCGCTACTTTCAGCCCCTGAAGCTCAGCCAGCGCACGGCCCACGAAAGGCTGACCCGGATCTGCTTCATCGATTACGACCGCGAGATGGTGCTGGTGGCGGAGCACAGAAGAGAAGAGGGCGGGTCAGAGATTATCGGGATCGGGCGCTTGAGCAAGCTGCGCGGGGGCAATAACGAGGCCGAACTGGCAGTCCTGATCGACGATCGGCACCAGGGGCAAGGGCTGGGAACCGAGCTCTACCGGCGTTTGATCGAGGTGGCGCGCGATGAAAAGTTGCGCCGCGTCGAGTCTACCATCCTCGCCGAGAACCGGGAGATGCGGGCGCTGTGCAAGAAGCTGGGTTTCCGCATGGAAGCCGACCTGGAGGAGGGGACGGTGCGGGCAGAACTGGAAGTCTGACGCGGCGTGACTGTCGTACCGCCGCTCTGCCCGGTCGCACTTGCGCGCATTGCCCGCTTACGGTACAAACGGCCCAGGACCGACTGAATCCATGCGCCGTTTTGTTTTCTTCGCATTGCTCCTCTCCAGCCTGTTTCCTCCCGCGGTTGGGCAAACCGCCGATGGCAAGCACTTCGACAAGGCCGTGGACACGGCCGCCAACCGGGATTTCTCCCAGGAAGCGTTTGTCATTGAGCAGGCGGTGACGCGTTATCGCTTTGAAAACGACGGTACTGGCCGGAAGGAGACCACGGCCCGCATTCGTGTGCAGAGTGAGGCTGGGGTGCAGCAATGGGGGCAGGTGCTGGTGGGCTACAACTCGGCGAACGAACGGGTGGAAATTCCCTACGTCCGGGTGCGCAAGAAGGATGGTGCCGTCGTGACCGCCCCGCCCGACTCGGTGCAGGACCTGAGCGCGCCGGTGGAACGCGAAGCCCCGGTCTACACCGACTATCGCCAGAAACACATCACGGTTCCCGGACTGCGGCCGGGGGAGATACTCGAGTATGACCTGGTCACCGTGACCCACACGCCACTGGCGCCGGGCCAGTTCTGGACGGAATACGACTTCGACAAGAGCAACATCGTTCTCGATGACGAACTCGAGATCGACATCCCAGCGGGCCGGACGGTCAAGCTGAAAACCAAGCCGGGGTTCGACGCCAGGGTCAGCGATGAGAATGGTCGCCGCATCTACCACTGGGTCAGCGCCCACACCGAACGCGAGAATGAGGACAAGGCGAAAGATAGGAAGACGAGCCAGAAGAAGTCCGAGGATGAGACCCCAGCGGTCGAGATGACAACGTTCACGAGCTGGGAAGAAGTCGGCCGCTGGTACGCGGGGCTGGAAAGGGAGCGGCGTCAGCCCACAGCTGAGATTCGGGCCAAAGCGGAGGAATTGACCAAGGGCCAGGCGACAGACCTGCAAAAAACCGAAGCGCTCTACGACTACGTAGCCAAGAACTTTCGCTACGTGAGCCTTTCGCTGGGGCTGGGGCGCTATCAACCGCACGCCGCGTCTGACGTTCTGCACAACCAGTACGGCGATTGCAAAGACAAGCACACCTTGCTGGCCTCGCTGCTGGATGCCGAGGGCCTGCACGCGTCATCGGTGCTGATCAACTCCAGTCGCAAGCTCGATCCCGATGTGCCCTCGCCTTCCCAGTTCGACCACGTCATCACCCTCTTGCCTCTGGGGAAAGAGGAAGTCTGGATGGACACGACCACAGAGGTCGCGCCCTTCCGCCTGCTCTCGTTCAATATTCGCAAGAAAGTGGCGCTGGTGGTTCCGGAGGAGGGTTTGCCCCACCTGGAGGAAACCCCTGCCGACCCGCCGTTTCCAGACCTGCAGGTGCAGACGATCGAGGGCACGATCAACGAGCTAGGGAAGTTGAACGCCCAGGTGAGCTACACCGTGCGGGGAGACGCCGAACTGCTCATGCGCATGATCTTCCGCCGGGTGCCGACTGCACAGTGGCAGCACCTGGTGGAGAACATCAATGCCATGGGCGGGCTGGACGGGGACGTGTCAAATGTCAAAGTAGGAGATCCCGCGGCAACCCGCGAGCCCTTCCAGTTTTCCTATGTGGTCGGCAAGGCAAACTTTCTCGATTGGTCGAAAAAGAAGCTGGATCTGGATTTGCCCCTGGCCCAGTTCAGCCTGGTGGACGCCGACGAAGATGACACCAGCGCCGACGCGGATCCGATCAAGTTCGGACCGCCGGGCCTTTACCGATATCAGGTCAAGCTGGTGCTTCCTCCCAAGTATGTGGCCCACGCGCCGCTGCCCTTCGCCATGAAGCGTGATTACGCAGAATATAACGCCAGCTACCAGCTCGAGGGCAGCGTGTTTACGGCGGAGCGCACACTGGTCATGAAGGAGCGGGAACTCCCGGCGCCGCGCACCAGTGATTACCTGGCTTTCCGCCGGGCGGTCCTGTCCGACTTAGGCCAGCGTTTGTCGATCGAGAACACCACCGCGGGCGCGCCCACGCCGCCTCCCGGGATGAAGGGGGATGAACTGAACGAAAGCGGGCGCGCCGCCATGCAGAGCGGTAACTTCCCGCTGGCGATCGAACTGCTGAAACGTGCCGTCGAAGTCGATCCCAAGGACAAGTACGCATGGAATAACCTGGGGCTGGCGCAACTGGCTCTGCGCCAGAATGACCAGGCCATCGCCGCGTTCAAGCAGGCCCTGGAGGTCAACCCGTACGACGAGTTTGCCAACAACAATCTGGGGCGCGCCTACTGGCAGGAGCGCAAGTACGAGGAAGCCGCCCAGGCCTTCAACAAGCAGCTGGAAGTAAATCCGCTTGACAAGTTTGCCCATGCCAACCTGGGCGCGATGTATGCCGAGTGGCACAAGTACAACTTGGCGGCTCCGGAGCTGGAAAAGGCAGCTTCCCTGACCCCGGACGACGCCGGCCTGCAGGTGAGCCTGGGGGACGCTTACCTGAACCTAGGCCAGGACGATAAAGCACTGGCCGCGTTCGATCGAGCTCTGGACCTCTCGGCGACACCCATGGTGTGGAACAACATCGCCTACCAACTGTCGCTCAAGAATGCACACCTGGACCGGGCACAACAATACGCCGAGTCAGCGGTCGCGGCGACGGCGGCGGCTCTGCGAAACTTGTCTCTCGACCAACTGAACCAACGGGACCTGGCGCTGGTGCCTTCGCTGATCGCCTACTGGGACACGCTGGGCTGGGTGTATTTTGCCGAAGGCAATCTGGATAAAGCCGAAAAGTATGTTGGCGCCGCCTGGCAACTCGGCCAGCACGGAGAGGTGGGTGACCACTTGGGACAAATCTATGAAAAGCAGGGCGAGAAGGAAAAAGCCATTCACACCTACGCCTTGGCCTTGAATGGCTTGCGTCCGATCCCGGAGACGCGGGGAAGGCTCGCCGGACTGCTGGGCGGGGACGACAAAGTGGCCGCCAGTGTGGCCAAGTATCGCGACGAACTGCAACAATCGCGGACTTTCGCTCTGGGCAAGCAACATCAGGCTGCGGCGGGAAGCGCGGAGTTCTTTGCTCTGCTGGCGCCCGGCAACAGTCGCCCCACAGTGGAGGGGGTGAAGTTCGTCAGTGGAGATGACAAGCTGCGCCGCCTGGCGGATGTCCTGCGACAGGTAGCGTTCCGAAGCGCTTTCCCTGATGATACCCCTACGAAAATCCTGCGCCGCGGAGTTGTATCCTGCAGCGCAAGCGACGATTGCACATTGGTACTTTTGCTGCCCGACGATGTGAGATCCGTGGATTAGCGACCTGAGCACGGGCAGGCTCCTGCGGGCCGGGCCTGTCCTGCCACCCTCGAGGAACAACGGTGCATTGGCTGGAGTAACGCTCCCCCAGCAGGAGAAGCGGCCGAACCCTTCCTCCAGAAATCAACCCTGCTTCCGACCCGAAGGCTCGGCTGCCTGCCTCCCGTCCGCCGCCAGGTTACGGAAGACCATGTCACCCTTGTCCGTTTGACTGTCCGAGAAAACACCATTGGGTTGGTCCCCGCAGAAGAACTCGGCGTTAACGTACTACTACACGACGCTGCAGCCCCGTACCGGGTGTGGCAGTGCCGATTCCTCGTGTTAAGGCGTGACTATGCAGCGATCTAACGCAGCCGATAGGCGCAGTTCGCGGATACCAGCGGCCCTCCCGATCCTGGTTACGAGCCTGGGACCGGGAGCCCACTTCTCGGAGATCTGTGAAACTCTAGTGGTCAGCGCGCATGGTTGCTCCATGCGCTCTCCCGTCAAGCTGGATGCCGGAGTTCCGGTGCACTTGCACAGCAAAGAGGGCCGGCAGACGACGGCACAGGTGGTTTACTGCCAGCCGATGGAAGCCGGGAGGGAAGGCTGGAAGCTGGGTGCCAGCCTGGATTGGCCGGACAACTTCTGGGGGCTGAAAACCTGTCCCGCAGACTGGACGCGATTGGCCGGGAACCGGGAGCGAGCTCTGGTCAAGACAGGCAGGGGCGGGGAGGCCAGCGGGCAGGCGGAGGGGCAACTGCGGCAGATCATGGCTGAACTGGTGAAGCCGCTGCAAGACGAGGTGGTGGAGTTGCGGGAAAAACTGGGTCACGGGGAACCCAAGCGCAGCCGGTTTGAGGTGTCGCTCTCGCAAATCCCACCCGAACTCGAAGAGCAACTGGAACAACGCCTACGGAAGGATCTGGGGTCGCGAGTTCTGGAGCAAACCCGGGCGCAGTCGGCGCAGCTGCTCGAAGCCGCGAAACAGGCCATCGACGAGAAGACCACGCGAACCCACGATGCCTTTCTCGAGAAAGTCACCTCCAAGCTGCAATCGGTGGAGAAACGCGCCCAGGGGATCTCCGAAGAGCTGGCCGAGAAAGTGCGCCAGCAGTTTCAGAGCGGACTGGACGAGTTGCACGGACATGTGGTGGACGCGGGACATCGGCTCGAACGCCGCAGTGAAGATCTTTCCCAGGGCCTGCAGCGCAACCTCACGCAGGAACACCAGGCGAGCCTCGGGGAGATGCGGGGCCTGCAAGCTGAGATTGCTTCCGATTCCTCGCGCTTGCAGTCCCAGGTGGCAGATCTCGACGGGCGCATCGCGAAACTGGACGAGTCCGCCCGCACCCTGGAGTCGGGTCTGGACCGGCGGCTGACCCAGATGGCCCACGAGACTGTCAACAGCGCCCGCTCCCAGCTGGAGGGCGCCGTCGATCTCATCCTCACCGAGTTGGCCACGCGCAGCGGTAAGGAACTGGGAAAGCAGGTCGATGACGCCTGCGAACACCTGCGCATCATCCAGAAGGGGATCGAATCCTCGGCTTCCTCGACCCTGCGGGGACAGGTGACCGAAGCTCTGCAGGGCTTCGAGCATTCCATGAACGAACTGGCACAACAGTCAGTGGATAGCTGGCGGCACACGCTGGCCAGCGGGCTGAATTCCCTGGCCAGGATTCTGGGAGAACAATTCCAACTGGAAGCAGCCCCGAACGGGAATAAGAACCCGCACGCTCGGGGGGAGTGACGACCGGTCAGCCGCTTGCCCCGGGCTGCTCCACGCCAGCCGTCCCCAGGGTGCGGGTTCCATCGAGCCTGAGCGCTGGCCTTCTCCTGTGCCAGACCGTAGCCCGCTCGTAGGCGTGCGCCAGGCGAAGCACGAGATCTTCCCGCCCTGGAGGCCCCGCAATCTGCAAGCCGATGGGCAATCCTCGCTCGGAGAATCCACAGGGCACAGAGACGGCCGGCAACCCCCAGACGTTGAACGGACGCGTGTTCCGCAGCAGTAACAGTTCACGGGGCCGCAGGTTCTCCGGATGCTCCTTCAATTCAGCGATGGCCGGAGCGGGAATCGGGGTCGTGGGAGTGATGAGAAAGTCCATGTCGGCAAACCATCTGCCAATATTCTGCCGCGCCGCTTGCAACCGGGCGAGCGCCTCCTGGTAGTCCGCCGGGGTGATGTTCTCCCCGCTGCGGATGCGACGCAGGGTTTCCGGCTGGTAGAGGTCTGGAGAGGCTTGCACCGTATCTCGATGAACTCGGTACGATTCCAGCGCCTGCAGGGTGCGGTCGGTATCGGGCTCAAGGGCAACCTCCCTCAGATCTGCCACGAGAGTGCGCACCACGCCCAAGGCCTGTTCGATCGCGGTTGCCACCCCGGAGTCGAGTTCGTCGAAGAAAAAGGATCGCGGGATGCCCCCACGCAGTGCCCGCGGGCTCTGCTGCACTTGCGCCAGGAAATCCTCCGGCCAGGGCGCAGCCTGGTCAGCACCGCCGGCGGACGTCCGGCACAGAACCTGCAGAAGCAAAGCGGCATCCAGCACTCTGGTTGTGATGGGTCCGACATGATCCAGCGACCGCGACAGCGGAATCACCCCTGCAGCGCTCACCCGTCCGTAAGTGGGTTTCAACCCGACGAGGCCGCACAAGGCGGCGGGCTCGCGGATCGATCCGGCGGTATCGGTTCCGATGGCGGCGTAGCCCAGGCCGGAGGCGACCGCAGCCGCCGACCCGCCCGACGAGCCGCCTGCGATATGCGCCGGATCCCAGGGGTTGTGAACTGCTCCGAAGGCGCTGACCATCGAACTGCCGCCGTAAGCAAACTCGTGGAGGTTATGTTTGCCCAGCAGGATGGCGCCGGCCTCTTCCAACGCCTGTGCCACCGGCGCACTTTGCATCGGAATGCGATATTTGTACACCAGGCTGGCGGCGGTGGTGGGGATGCCGGCGGTGTCGATCAGATCCTTCAGCCCGAGCGGGATGCCGTGCAGCGGTCCGCGCCAGTTTCCGCGCGCGATCTCCTGGTCGGCGCGGCGGGCCTGGGCGAGGGCCGGCTCCGCTGTGACAGTAATAAAAGCGTTCAGGACAGGGTTGAGCTTTTCGATGCGCGCCAGGCAGCCACGGGTCAACTCCAGGGCGCTGACGCGCCGCGCCTGTAGGGCATCGCTCAGTTCGAGAATGGTGTGCAAGTCGATTCTGCTTCCCCGGCCTATTATCGGCCCACGCCGCCCCAGGACCTTGGGCGGAGCCTATAATCATAAGCCGAAGTCTTTCCAGTCACGGGGTGAGAGCACAATGGCAGAGATGACGCTCGCGCAAGTCACAACCCGCGGATTCTTCGTGGATGGGAGGTGGATGGAGGAAGGGGGCCTGGTGGAAATTACGGGGCCCTACGATGGCGCGGTGATCGCGCGCGTCTACCAGGGAACCCGCCGGCACGCCGAGGCGGCGATCGCGGCCGCAGTGAAGGCGTTCGGCACCACCCGCCGCTTGCCTGCTTTCGAGCGCCAGCGCGTGCTGCGGCGTGTCGCCCAAAGCATCGCGCAGAGAAAGGACGAGTTCTCGCGCACCCTGTCGCAGGAGGCGGGCAAGCCGATCAAGGCGGCTCGCACCGAAGTGGATCGGGCGGTTTTTACCTTCACCGTGGCGGCGGAGGAAAGCACCCGCATGTACGGCGAGTACCTGCCCCTGGACTGGCAGGAGTCCACCGCGGGACGCTGGGGCATCGTCAAGCGCTTTCCCCTGGGTCCGATTGCCGGCATTACCCCCTTCAACTTCCCCCTGAACCTGGTGGCGCACAAGGTGGCTCCGGCCATTGCGGCGGGCTGTTCCATGGTACTCAAGCCCGCACCCCAGACCCCGCTGTCCTCCCTGCTGCTGGCAGAAGCGGTGCAGCAGGCGGGATGGCCCGATGGTGGTCTCAATGTGCTCCCGCTCTCCAACGAAGACGCCGGCGTGCTCGTCACTGACGACCGCATCAAGCTCATCAGCTTCACCGGCAGTGCGCCGGTGGGCTGGCAGATCAAGAGAAATGCCGGCAAGAAGAAAGTGTTGCTGGAGCTGGGCGGCAACGCCGGCGTGCTCGTCCACAGCGACGCGGATGTGGCCTACGCCGCCGAGCGTTGCGTGGCCGGTGGCTTTTCCTACGCCGGGCAGACCTGCATCTCGGTACAGCGCATTCTGGTGGAACAATCGGTGTACGGAAAGTTCACGGATCACCTGCTGGCTGGAGTGAAGAAGTTAAAGGTTGGCGATCCTCTCGACGACTCTACCGATGTGGGCCCGCTGATCCGCGAGAGCGACGCCATCCGCGCTGCTGACTGGGTCCAGGAAGCGGTGCGGGGCGGCGCCCGCCTGTTGTGGGGCGGCCAGCGCAAGGGATCCATCCTGGAGCCCACGGTGCTGACCGGCACCCGGCCCGACATGAAGGTCAACTGCCAGGAAGTATTTGCGCCGGTCGTCACGGTTGAACCCTACACCGACTTCGAGGCGGCCCTGCGCCAGATCAACAGCTCGCCCTACGGCTTGCAGGCGGGCATCTTCACGCGCGATGCCAAGCTCATGTTCCAGGCATTCGACGAACTGGAAGTCGGTGGACTGATGGCGGGCGATGTGCCCACGTTCCGCATCGATCATATGCCCTACGGGGGCATCAAGGAATCGGGACTGGGGCGCGAGGGCCTGCGTTATGCCATCGAAGAGATGACCGAGCCCAAGCTGTTAGTGATGAACCTGCGCTAGGAAACCCCTCGGCATGCAGATGTCCTGTGGGATTTTCCGCCGCGATGTCGCTTGTGGTTTCCCCTCGTGCGGCGGGCTCGCGGCCACAGATCATCCCCACAAAGAATTTTCCCCAACCGAAGGCGAGAGTAGGTTCTCGACCCGCCCTAGCTGCTATAATTCCCCCTTTCAACTTCCGGCGTCACCAAGATCCGTGATCCGCAACCCAAGCTGCTGTGATATTCCGGGAAGACGGCGACGCTTCCCGTTCTGAAAACTTGGCGCTCGATGCAGATCTTCCACCGCAGCACCAACACGCTGTCCCGAGCGACGATCTTTGGAGCCGTTTTCGTCATCGCGGGCCTAGGCTGGGCGCTGATGGAGCTGCAGCGATCTCCTTACATCACTTATGCGGGCGTGGTGAAACCGCAGCCCGTTCCCTTCAGCCACCAACATCACGTCACCGGACTCGGGATCGACTGCCGCTATTGCCACACGTCGGTCGAGCAATCGAGCTTTGCCGGCATTCCACCCACCAAGACTTGCATGAACTGCCACTCGCAGATCTGGACCAACGCCCAAATGCTGGAACCGTTGCGGGCGAGTTACCGTAGCGGCGAGTCGCTCGAGTGGACACGGGTAAACCAGCTCCCTGACTTTGTGTACTTCAACCACAGCATTCATATCGCCAAGGGCGTGGGCTGCAATACCTGCCACGGGCCCATCGACCAGATGCCGCTGATGTACCAATACGCCTCGCTTCAGATGGAGTGGTGTTTGAACTGCCACCGCGCTCCGGAGAAATACCTCCGGCCGCGGGACGGGGTATTCAACATGCGCTACCAGCAACCGACGTCCGCGGCACCGGTGCTGGTGGCGGGTGAAAGTTACTACGATCAGGCGTCGCTGGGGAAAGCGTTGATGGCGAAGTACAAGGTGCGCAATGTGGCGGATATCACGAGCTGCGATACCTGTCACCGCTAAACGAAGATGCAAGAAGCACCGGCTAATCCGAAGCGCGAAGACGTTTGTCCCTCCAAGCAGCGGGAGCTAGGCGAAGTCCGATTGCAGATCGAACGCGCGCAAGGACCCGAGTTCTGGCGCAGCTTAGAAGAGCTGGCGGGGTCACCCGAGTTCCAGCAGATGCTGCACCGCGAGTTTCCCAAGGGGGCTGCAGACTGGGTAGATGAAGTCTCGCGGCGCGGATTCCTGAAGCTCATGGGTGCGTCGCTTGCGCTCGCGGGCATGAGCGGCTGCACCAAGCTACCGCTCGAGCCGATTGTCCCCTACGTGCGCCAGCCCGAGGGGGTCGTGCCCGGTCGGCCCATGTTTTTCGCAACGGCGATGCCGCTGTCCGGGTACGCCAGTCCGTTGCTGGTGGAGAGCCACCTTGGCCGTCCGACCAAGATCGAAGGTAACGACCTGCATCCGGCGAGCCTCGGAGGCACCGATGTTTTCGCCCAGGCTTCCATCCTCGGAATGTATGATCCTGACCGCTCCCAAACCATCACCAAGCTCGGGGATGTGAACTCCTGGAGCAGCTTCGTCCAGGAGATCAAAGGCCCTCTCGCGGTGCAAAAAGGCCTAGGCGGGGCGGGCATTCGCATCCTTACCCAGACCATTTCCTCGCCGACGCTGGCGGACCAGCTGCGCGCCTTGCTGAAAATGTATCCGCAGGCCAAGTGGCACGTGTATGAGCCGGTGAACCGCGACAACGTGGTGGAGGGCGCGAAGCTCGCATTCGGGCGCCCCGTCGCGACGCAGTACCGGCTCGAGAATGCAGATGTGATCGTCTCGCTGGACGCTGATTTCCTCTACGCGGGATTCCCCGGGAACGTGCGCTACATCCGCGACTTCGCCAAGCGGCGCAATCCGGACGGGGTTATGAGCCGGTTGTATGTGGCGGAGTGCACGCCGTCATCGACTGGCGCGAAGTCGGATCACCGGCTGCCCCTGCGGGCGGTGGAGATCGAAGGGCTTGCGCGAGCCCTGCTGGTTGCTGTGACCGCGAATTCTCCAGAGGCGGGGACAACTGCCGAGTACGCAAAGTTTGTCCAGGTGGTGGCCGCGGACCTGGCCCCGCACCACGGTTCCAGTCTGATCATTCCCGGTGACCACCAGCCGCCTTCGGTCCATGCTCTGGCCCATGCCATCAACGTCGCGCTCGGCAACGTGGGAAAAACCGTGGTCTATACCGATCCGGTGAGCGCGAACCCGGTGAATCAGACCGAATCGCTGCGCGAGTTGGTCAGCGATATGCGTGGCGGGAAAGTCGACCTGCTTGTCATCATGGGCGGGAACCCGGTTTACGACGCCCCCGCCGACCTGGGGTTTGCCGATGCGCTCAAGAATTCCAACGTTGGGCTGCGCATCCACCACGGGCTCTATCAGAACGAGACCGCGGAACTGTGCCACTGGCACGTGAACGACACCCATTACCTGGAGATGTGGGGAGACGCGCGCGCCTACGACGGAACCGTAAGCATCATCCAGCCGCTGATTGCGCCGCTATATGCGGGGAAGAGCGCGTACGAGCTGGTCTCGGCGTTGTCCGGGGTCAGCGACGCCACGGGTTACGACGTCCTGCGCGCCTACTGGAAAGGACAGCACTCCGGTGGCGACTTCGAAGCATGGTGGCGCAAGGCTTTGCACGATGGATGGATCGAGGGGTCGGCGTATGCGCCGAGGACGCTCTCGGCCAAGCTCGGCTCCCTCCCGGCTGCCCCCACTTCGGAGGCAAGAACTCTGGAGATCAATTTCCGCTGTGATCCCTCGATTTACGACGGTCGCTTCTCCAACAATGGCTGGCTGCAGGAATTACCCAAGCCCCTGACGAAGCTGACCTGGGACAATGCGGTCCTGGTCGGGCCAAAGATGGCCGGGCGCGAAGGGCTGAAGACCGAGGACGTGGTTACGCTCGAGCTCGCTGGCCGCCAGATCACGGGGCCGGTATGGATCCAGGCGGGCCATCCCGACTATTCCGTAACCGTGCACCTCGGCTATGGCCGCCGCAAGGCGGGGCGAGCCGGCACCGGCGCCGGATTTGACGCTTCCCCCCTGCGCACCACCGGGGCGATGTGGTTCGCCACCGGTGGCAAGCTCACGAAGACAGGCCGCACCTACAAGCTGGCCTCGACGCAGGGTTACCAGACGATGGACACGCCCAACGGCGCATCCCGTCCGAACGTGCGGCGGGCGACTCTCGAAGAATACCGCCACGAACCCAAGTTTGCGCAGGAAGGCACGCCGCCGCCCGAACTCACCTTGTATCCCGGTTATGACTACCAGAGACAGGAGTATGCCTGGGGGATGGCCATCGACATGACCGCCTGCGTGGGCTGCAACAACTGCATCGTGGCCTGTCAGTCGGAGAACAACATCGCCATCGTCGGCAAGGAGCAGGTCGTCCGCGGACGCCACATGCACTGGCTGCGGGTAGATGCCTACTACCAGGGGGACCGCGACAATCCCAAGGCGTACTTCCAGCCCGTGCCCTGCATGCAGTGCGAGAATGCGCCGTGCGAACTGGTGTGCCCGGTGGGCGCAACCCTGCACAGCACGGAAGGCCTGAATGACATGGTCTACAACCGCTGCGTCGGGACGCGCTACTGCTCGAACAACTGTCCGTACAAAGTGCGCCGGTTCAATTTTCTGCTCTTCCAGGATTGGGAGACTCCGCAGTACAAGATGATGCGCAATCCCGATGTAACGGTGCGCAGCCGCGGGGTGATGGAGAAGTGCACGTATTGCATCCAGCGCATCAGCGAACACCGGGTCGACGCCGAACGCGAGACGGGCGGCCAGATCGCGGACGGGAGGTTGCAGACCGCCTGCCAGCAGTCGTGTCCTGCGGACGCCATCGTGTTCGGCAACATCAATGACCCGAACAGCCGGGTCTCGAAGTGGAAGGCTAAGGACCGCAATTACGGGCTGCTGGCGGAACTGAACACGCGGCCTCGCACCACGCACCTGGCCGAAATTCGCAATCCGAACCCGGAACTGGAAACCTAGGGGGCCAAACCGAGATCATGGCAGAGCAGACCGATCAAGCCGCGAACCGGCAAGCCCCGGTGATCTCACCCGGGTACACCTTCGGCACGGTCACGGATAAGATCAGCTCCATCGTACTGACCCGGCCGACGTCGAACGGCTGGTTTGTGGGTTTCGGGATCTCCTTCCTACTTCTGATGCTGCTGCTGTATGCCGCGGGCTACCTGTTCGTGCGTGGCATTGGGATCTGGGGCGTCAATATTCCGATTGGTTGGGGCTTTGCCATTGTCAACTTTGTGTGGTGGATCGGCATCGGCCATGCGGGCACGCTCATCTCCGCTATCCTGCTGCTGTTGCGCCAGTCGTGGCGCAACTCCATCAACCGCTTCGCTGAGGCCATGACTCTGTTTGCCGTGGCCTGCGCCGGCACGTTCCCATTGCTGCACCTCGGCCGGCCGTGGCTTTTTTATTGGTTGTTCCCTTATCCCAACACCATGACGTACTGGCCCCAGTTCCGCAGCCCGCTGGTCTGGGACGTCTTCGCGGTCTCGACCTACTTCACCATTTCGTTGCTGTTCTGGTTCATCGGACTGATTCCGGACCTGGGAACGCTGCGCGACCGCTCCGAGAACCGCTGGGCCCGGATCACCTACGGGATTCTCGCCATGGGCTGGCGGGGATCGGCGCGGCACTGGCACCGTTACGAGTCAGCGTACCTTCTCCTGGCGGGGCTGGCGACGCCGCTCGTGCTTTCGGTGCACACCGTGGTCAGCTTCGACTTCTCCATCGGCATCGTTCCCGGCTGGCATACCACCATCTTTCCGCCCTATTTCGTGGCCGGTGCCATCTACTCGGGCTTCGCCATGGTATTAATGCTGGCCATCCCCATCCGCAAGGTGTATGGCCTGGAGGACTTCATTACTGACCGCCACCTGCAGAATTCCGCCAAGGTCATGCTGGCGACCGGATGGATCGTCGCCTACGGCTACGCCATCGAAGCCTTCATGGGCTGGTACAGCGGCAATTCCTATGACTCATTCACCCTGTGGAATCGCCTGCACGGGCCGTACGCGCCCTGGTATTGGTCGTTGCTGAGCTGCAATATCCTTTTTCCGCAAGTGCTCTGGATCCGGAAGTTCCGCACCCAGCCGGGGCTGCTGTTCCTGGTTTCCGCTATCATTCTGACCGGCATGTGGCTGGAGCGGTTCATCATCGTGGTAGTCAGCCTGCAGCGCGATTTCCTGACCTCGTCCTGGGGCATGTACTATCCGACGCGCTGGGACTGGGCCACCTTCATGGGAACCATCGGAATGTTCCTGACCGCCATGTTCCTGTTCGTGCGCATCCTGCCCATGATTTCCATCTTTGAGATGCGTACCCTGTTGCCGGAGGCGGAGGTCAAGGCGGAATGAGGCTCTACGGCATCATGGCGGAGTTCGATTCTCCCCAGGGATTGGTGGAGGCAGCGCGGCGCACCCACGATGCCGGCTACAGGAAGATTGACGCCTACAGCCCGTTCCCGGTGGAAGACCTGGCGGAGGCGATCGGTTTCCACAGTAACCGGGTGGCCCTGGTAACGCTGATTGGCGCCATTGCCGGTGGGCTCTCCGGCTACCTGCTGCAATACTGGATTGCGACGATCAGTTACCCCATTAACGTCGGAGGAAGACCGTATCACTCCTGGCCGTCTTTCATCGTAGTGACGTTTGAAATGACGATTCTGTTCGGAGGTATCGCGGCCGTGTTCGGGATGCTGGCACTGAACGGCCTGCCCATGCCCTATCACCCGGTGTTCAATGTGCCGCGCTTCGCTATGGCCAGCAAGGACCGGTTTTTCCTTGTCGTGTTCGCCACCGATCCCAAGTATGACGCGGCCGGCACGCGGCAGTTCCTGGAAAGCCTGGGGCCACGTTCCATCTCGGAGGTTCCCAGCTAAGCCCATGGCAAAATCAAGCCACATTGTCGGGCTGGCGCTGATGGTCCTGGGCGGAATGGCGGGCTGCCGGCTCGATATGCACGTTCAGCCTAAGCAGTTGCCCTTCACCAAGAGCGACTTTTTTCCCGACCAGCGTTCGGCGCGGCCGCTGGTGGAAGGCACGGTGGCACGTGGCGACCTGCGCGCAGACATCTACTTCTACACCGGCAAGCTCGGCGACAATCCTGGCGACTACATGCCGTTCCCGGTGAACGAGGCCGTGCTGCAGCGCGGCCGCGAACGGTTCAACATTTTCTGCGCGCCCTGCCATTCCCGGGTGGGGGATGGCAGGGGATTCGTGCCTTCGAGAGGTTTCCGGCGCGAACCCCCTTCGTACCACATCGAGAGACTGCGCAAGGCGCCGCTGGGATACTTCTTCGACATCATGAGCAATGGTTTCGGGATCATGCCGGATTACGCGTCGCAGATTCCTCCACGTGACCGCTGGTGCATCGTGGCCTACATCCGGGCCCTGCAATTGAGCCAGAACGCGACCATGGCCGATGTGCCCAAAGGGCAAGTCGTGCCCTCTCAGCCCCAAGTGTTTGAGGAACCGGGTACGGGAGCGACGCTGCCCCAGGTGAAGCCGACGCCTTCGTCGGAACAGGAGTTGCCATGAGCGCGGCCCATGGGGGGACCGACCTAGACCTTTCCGCGCCGCCCGTGGTTAGGATCATCGGGCGACGGTCGCTGGTGATTGGACTGGTCGCCTCGGTGATCGTCGTGGCTCTCGCAATCTCGAATCCCGCCGTTTTCTTCCGCGGCTACCTGCTCTCCTACATGGACTGGCTGACAGTCTGCCTGGGGGCGATGGCGATCCTGATGATCCGCCACCTTACCGGCGGCGGCTGGGGCATGGTCATCCGCCGGGTGCTCGGAGCGGCCATGCGGACCTTGCCCCTGATGGCGCTCCTGTTCCTTCCCATCCTGTTGGCTGTGCCCCGTCTCTATCCCTGGGCCATGCCGCTGGCCTCGGTGACCGAGGAACACGTCCGCCGGCATCTCGGGGAGCACGGTTTCATCACCGCTGACTACCTGAACTACCGAGGGTTCGTTATCCGGGCAGTAGTCTACTTCGTTATCTGGTACGTAATGGTGTTTCTGCTTTCGAAATGGTCCTCCCAGCAGAATCAGCCCCCGGTGCGCGACCACAGCACGCGCTTCAAAGCGCTCAGCGGGCCGGGCCTGATCATCCTGGCCTTCACGCTTTCCTTCGCCGCCATCGACTGGGTCATGTCCCTCGACCCCAGTTGGATCTCGACCATCTATGGACTTCTGTTCGTGGCCGGAGCCCTGCTGACCGGATTGTGCATTGCAGTGGTTTTCGAACGGATCCTATTCCACTACAAGCCGATGTCGGTGCTGCTGCGGCCGAACTTCGTGCACGATCACGGGAATTTCATGCTTACCTTCATCATGCTGTGGGCTTACTTCGCCTTCTCGCAGTTGCTCATCATCTGGTCTGGCAACCTGCCGGAGGAAATCAGCTGGTATTACCGGCGACTGAATGGGGGCTGGGGTGCAGTCGGACTGTTCCTGGCAATCTTCCACTTCGCCGTGCCTTTCGCAATGCTGCTGTCGCGGCCCTTCAAACGCGACATCACCCGCCTGGTCTGGCTGGCGGCGTGGCTGCTGTGCATGCACTACGTAGACCTGTTCTGGATCATAGAGCCAAGTTTTTCCCGGACCCTCACTGTGACCTGGGCCGATATCCTGGTGCCCATCGCGATGGGCGGCCTGTGGCTCGCGTACTACTGTCGCAATCTCAATTCCCTGCCCCTGCTGCCTGTCTATGACGTTTACGCGAAGGAGGTGCTGGACTCGGGACATGAATGACGAGAAGCACAATCATGGGCACGCCTCCGGCGATGGCGGCTACGAGCACCAGGATCTGAGCCCCAAGGGAGTGTTCTACTTCATGGCAGGGTTGGCCGTGCTGGGGGTGGCGATCCACCTGATCATCAGCAGCATGTATGGCTATCTCGACCGTTATGACAAGGCTCACCAACCGCCGCTGAATCCGCTGGTCACGACCAGTCCCAACACTCGACAACTAAACCGGACTGACACGCTGGCATTCCCCCAGCCGCGGCTGGAAGAAAACGAGATCCGCCAATTGAACCAGGTAGTCCAAGCACAGAACCAGACCCTGGCCACCTACGGGTTGGTAGACGAGAAAGCAGGCGTGGTACGGATTCCGATTGAGCGCGCGATGGAGCTCGTTGTGCAAAACGGCTTACCGGTGTTGCCGCCCGAATTGGCACAAGCGGCGGCAAAGACTGGTAACCATCAGGCAATCCTGCCACGGGCTAAGCCGGCGGCTCCCGCAACCAGATAAAGGATGTGCGCAGTGGGTCGTCTAGGGCATGTGATCGATGTTGCGCTGGAAAGCGCTGTCATGCTGGTTCTCCTGTCCGGCATGGCGGCGGGCCAGGGTATGACAAACGGTATCCTGTCGCCGCCGGCGAATATGCGTCCTCCGGGGCTGACGAACGTCGGCATCCAGCAGAACCTGGACGGACAGATCCCACCGGACTTGACCTTCACCGATGACCTGGGGCGGAAGGTACGGCTGGGGGACTACTTTGGTCGAAAGCCGATGATACTCAATTTGGTGTATTACAACTGCCCGATGTTGTGCGGGGAAGTTCTCAGCGGCCTGGAAACTTCGCTGCACATGATGAAGCTCGAGGTGGGCAAGCAATTCGATGTGCTGACCGTGAGCTTCGATGCCAAAGAAACGCCCGCCATGGCAGCGGCGAAGAAGGCCATCTTCTTGAAACGCTATAACCGATCAGGAGCGGAGCAGGGCTGGCATTTCCTGGTTGGGCCGGCGAAATCCGTGGACGCGCTGAGCAAAGCCGCCGGCTTCCAATACCAATATGACCCGAAGACTGGGCAGTTCGCCCACGCCACCGCCATCATGATCCTGACCCCGGAAGGCAAGATCGCGCAGTACTACTATGGAGTGGAATATCCTCCCCGCGACTTGCGCCTGGGCCTGGTGCAGGCTTCGCATAACCAGATCGGCAACGTTGTCGATGCCTTGTTGCTGTACTGCTATCACTACGATCCGGGGCAGGGAAAGTACAGCGCCACCATCCTGCGGGTGCTGCGGCTGGCCGGTGTGGCAACCATGCTGTTCCTGGGGACTTTCATTTTCGTGCTGCTACGGCGGGGTCCGGCGTGCAGCCTCCAGGCAGAGGGACGGGACAAATAACTCATGCTCGAGAACATGCCATTCTGGCCGGCACGGGCTTCGGCAGCCGCCGGCAATGTTGACGCGCTCTACATCTTCCTGGTGGTCGTGTCAGCGCTGATGGTGACGTTGATCTTTACCATGGTGATCGTTTTCGCGATCCGGTTCCGGCGCCGTGCCGGGCGGTGCGCGGAGCAGGTCGAAGGTTCGGCTGCCCTGGAGATTACCTGGTCCGTGATCCCGTTTTGCGTATTTATGGTCTTCTTCGTGTGGGGGGCGTCGGTCTACTTTCGGGAACACACGCCGCCGCGCGACGCGGCGGAAGTCTACACCGTTGCGAAGCAGTGGATGTGGAAGTTCGAGCATCAGGAAGGGCAGCGCGAGCTGAACGAATTGCACGTGCCGGTGGGCCGGGACATGAAGATGATCATGATCTCCCAGGATGTGATTCACAGCTTCTACGTGCCCGCCTTCCGTATCAAGCAGGACGTGCTGCCCGGCCGCTACACCACCATCTGGTTCCGGGCCACCAAAGCGGGCACCTATCACCTGTTCTGCGCCGAGTACTGCGGCACTCTGCACTCCGGCATGATCGGGTGGGTGGTGGTGATGGAACCGCGTGACTACCAAGCCTGGTTGAGCGGCGGAGGCAACCAGCCCTTGGCCGTGACCGGACAGAAGTTGTTCTCCGAACTGGGGTGCAGCACCTGCCACCGCTTCGACACCCAGGGCCGGGGACCCAACCTGACCGGGGTGTATGGCAAGCCGGTGTTGCTCGAGGACGGCCGCACGGTAATGGCAGATGAGAATTACATTCGGGAATCGATCCTCTCCCCGAACGCCAAGATCGTGAATGGCTTCAAGCCGATTATGCCTACCTTCCAGGGGCTGGTCAGTGACGAGCAACTCAGTGCGCTGGTGGCGTACGTCAAGTCGCTGGGCCAGTCGCAATCGGAACAGACGGGAGCACGTGGGATGGCGACGGCCACCCCGCAAACAAAGTAAGAGTCATAGAGGACGAGCATGGCTACCGCAGCAGTGGGTGAATTGGGCGAACGCGAAAACTACCTGAACCGGGAATATGGTATCAAGTCGTGGCTGCTTACCGTGGACCACAAGCGCATCGCCCTCCTGTATCTGGCCGGCATCACCTTCTTCTTTTTCATCGGAGGCTTCTTCGCCCTGCTGATCCGGCTGGAATTGATGACCCCGGCCGGGGACCTGGTGCAGGCCGACACCTACAACAAGTTGTTCACTATGCACGGGCAGGTGATGATCTTCTTCTTCCTCATCCCGGCCGTGCCCGCTGTGCTCGGCAATTTCCTCATCCCGATGATGATCGGGGCCAAAGACCTCGCCTTTCCCCACATCAACCTGCTCAGCTGGTATCTGTACATCCTGGGGGGGACCCTGATGCTGTACACGATCCTGGCTGGAGGCGTCGATACCGGCTGGACCTTCTATACGCCTCTCAGCACCGAGTTCCTGAAAACTCAGGTCATCACCGCAGCGCTGGCCGTTTTCGTGGCCGGATTCTCTTCCATCCTGACCGGTCTCAACTTCATCGTCACCATTCACCGCATGCGCTGTCCGGGCATGACCTGGGACCGGCTGCCGCTGTTTGTGTGGGCACATTATGCCACCAGCCTTATCCAGGTGTTGGGAACCCCGGTACTAGCCATCGCGATCGTGCTGGTCGCGCTGGAGCGGCTGCTCCATCTGGGCGTGTTCAACCCGGCCATGGGCGGCGATCCGCTGCTGTTCCAGCACCTGTTCTGGTTCTACTCCCACCCAGCGGTTTACATCATGATCCTGCCGGGGATGGGGATCATCAGCGAAATCGTCTGTTGTTTTTCGCGTAAACGGATCTTTGGCTACACGGCGATGGCGTTGGCAGTTTTGGGCATCGCCGTGGTCGGCTTCCTGGTGTGGGCGCACCACATGTTCGTGGCCGGAATCTCGATTTATGCCGCCCTGGTTTTTTCCATACTGTCCTATTTTGTGGCCGTGCCCTCCGCCATCAAGGTTTTCAACTGGACGGCCACCCTGTACAAGGGATCGATCACCTACCAGACCCCCATGCTTTATGCTTTCGGGTTTATCGGACTGTTCACCATCGGGGGATTGACCGGCCTTTTTCTGGCTTGTCTCGGCATCGATGTGCACGTCACTGATACCTACTTCGTGGTCGCTCACTTTCACTACATCATGGTGGGCGGCATGGTCATGGCGTATCTGGGGGGAATGCACTTCTGGTGGCCCAAAATTTCCGGGCGCATGTATCCGGAGGGTTGGGGCCGGCTGGCGGCGTTGATTGTTTTTCTCGGCTTCAACCTTACGTTTTTCCCGCAGTTCATCCTGGGCTACATGGGCATGCCGCGACGCTACTGGGACTACTCCAAGGCTCCGGAATTCCAGATTCTCAACGTGCTTTCGACCGCCGGAGCCACTATCCTGGCCGTCGGCTACCTGCTGCCCATGACCTATTTCCTGTGGTCGATGCGCTACGGCGAGCCGGCGCCGGATAATCCCTGGAATGCAGCTGGCTTGGAGTGGATGACGTCCTCTCCGCCGCCCACCTACAACTTCGACGAAGAACCGGTTGTGACCTGGGAGGCGTACAACTACGACGAAATCAAGGAGGAGGTGCCGGTTGCCCAGTAGCGAAGCGGCGGTGGCCAACCAAACGCATGACAACCCGGCCCTGTTGCATCACTTCGCGAGCGCCGAGCAGCAGAAAAATGCTGCCAGCTTCGGCATGTGGTTGTTCCTGGCGACGGAAATCATGTTCTTTGGCGGCATGTTTTGCGCCTACCTGATTTATCGCTATTGGTACTTTGGCGACTTTGGCGCCGCCAGCAAAACCTTAGACATTCGGCTGGGCACCATCAACACCGCGGTCCTGATCTGCTCCAGCTTCACCGTGGCCATGGCCGTGCGCTCAGCGCAAACCGGGAAACGGAAAGCGATCGCGGTCTTCCTGCTTCTGACCATCGTGCTGGGACTGGTCTTTCTGGGAATCAAGGGCGTTGAGTATAAAGCGAAGTTCGAGGAACACCACGTACCGGGACAGGCGGACTTCCACCTGGCCGGTTCCGTCCCGCTTCACCCCGACCTTCCTGTCAACCAGGCGCACGCCCAGATGTATTTCTCCCTGTATTTCGCGATGACCGGCATGCATGCCCTGCACATGGTCATCGGAGTCGGGCTTTTCAGCTTCCTCACCTACGAGGCCTGGAACGGCCGCTATTCGCCCAGTTATTACACGCCGATCGAAAATGGGGGGCTGTACTGGCACTTCGTCGACATTATCTGGATCTACTTGTTCCCGTTGTTCTACCTGATCGAGCGCCACAGGTGACCGCCATGTCGGAGCACATTTCTTCCGTCAAGCTGTACGTCGGGATTTGGTTGGCGCTGCTGTTGTGCACCGGGCTTACCGTGTTCGCCTCCTTTCAGGATCTCGGGCCGTTCAACGCGGTCGCCGCCCTAGCTATCGCCACGTTCAAAGCCTCTCTGGTGGTCCTGTTTTTCATGCATGTGAAGTATGCCAGCGAGAAGATGACCAAGTTGACGATCGTGACCGCGATTTTCTTCTTCCTGATTCTGATTACGCTCAGCCTGGCTGATTATCTGACGCGGCTCTGGACCTAGGACACAGCCAGCGGACCCTGCTGGCCTGGCCAATACAAGCCTGGCTCGCCGTTCGCGTCCCACATAACATTCTGTCTCTCGCGCCCTTGCGCCGCGCCGGCCTTTTCCCTGAAGATGGCTGAGCATGCCGCCCGACCTGCCAGCGATCCTCTCGCCGCAAGCCAACGCCTTGGTTGAGCGAGCCCAGGCGGCTAAGTCAGCTCGCCTCGACGCCCTTGCCCTCGAAGTTGTTCTACGGGACCGCGTTCGCGGGGAAGTCCGCTTCGATCCGAAAAGCCGTGCGCTCTACGCGGCCGATGGCTCGAACTACCGCCAAGTCCCGATCGGGGTTGTGATTCCGCAGGACGCCGACGACGTGATCGCGACCGTCGCCGCCTGCCGCGAGTTCGGTGCGCCCCTGTTGCCACGCGGGGGTGGAACCTCGCTCGCCGGACAATGCTGTAACGTGGCCATCATCCTCGACTTCAGCAAGTACATGACGGGCATTCTCGAAATCGATCCCGTCCGCAAAACGGCGCGCGTCCAGCCCGGAGTGATCCTCGACCACTTACGCACGGCCGCCGAAGAGCGCCACCTCACCTTCGCTCCCGATCCCGCCACTCACGATCGCTGTACTTTGGGAGGCATGATCGGCAACAACTCCTGCGGCGTGCACTCGGTGATGGCCGGTAAGACCGACGACAACATCGAAGAACTGGAGATCCTCACTTACGATGGCGTGCGCATGAAGGTGGGCGCGACCGGTCAAGAGGAACTGGAGCAAATCATCCGCGAAGGCGGCCGGCGCGGGGAAATCTACGCCCAACTAAAAGCCATAGCTGACAACTACGGCGAACTCGTCCGCCAGCGCTTCCCGAACATTCCCCGGCGGGTTTCCGGATACAACCTCAACTACCTGCTGCCGGAGAATGGTTTCCACGTAGCGCGGGCGCTCGTGGGCTCGGAGGGAACCTGTACCACGGTTCTGGAGGCCACCTGCCGCCTGGTCGAGAGCCCGCCCGAACGAGTGCTGCTCGTGGTCGCCTATGGGGATATCTTCCAGTGCGCAGACCACGTGCCGGACGTGATGTCGCACAAGCCGATCGGTCTCGAGGGCATGGATGACATGCTGGTGGAGTACACCGGTCGCCGGGGCATCAATTCCGAGGGTCTGGCCCTGCTTCCGCCCGGCGGTGGTTGGCTGCTGGTGGAGTTCGGCGGACAGACAATGCCGGAGGCCGAAGCTCAGGCGCGCGGGCTGATGGCAGAACTGGGACAATCCGCGTCGGCGCCCCGCATGGCCCTGTTCCGCGACAAACAACAGATCAAGCATGTCTGGACGGTTCGCGAATCCAGCCTGGGCGTGATCTCCCATGTACCCGGCGAGCCACTGAGTTGGGAAGGCTGGGAAGACTCCGCGGTCGCGCCCGAGAATCTCGGAAAATATCTCCGCGATCTCCGCCGCCTGATGTCCGATTATGGCTACAAAGGAGTGCTTTACGGGCACTTCGGCCATGGCTGCGTTCACACCCGGATCAACTTCGACCTGCTGAGCACGGACGGCATTGTGCACTTCCGCAAGTTCGTCGGCGAGGCAGCGGACCTGGTGGTCCGCTACGGCGGGTCGCTCTCCGGCGAACATGGCGACGGCCAGGCGCGGGCTGAACTGTTGCCCAAAATGTTCGGCCCGGAGCTGGTCCAGGCTTTCCGGGAGTTCAAAGCGGCGTGGGATCCGGAGTGGCGGATGAACCCGGGCAAGCTGGTCGAACCTTACCGGCTCGACGAAAATCTCCGCCTCGGGCCCGGCTACCAGCCCTGGCTTCCCGAGACGCACTTCCAGTTCCCCCAGGACCACGGCAGCCTGGCCCACGCCATGCTACGCTGCGTTGGTGTAGGCAAGTGCCGCCGCTACGAAGATGGCGTCATGTGCCCGAGCTTTCGGGTGACGCGCGAGGAAGAGCACTCCACCCGAGGCCGCGCCCACCTGCTCTGGGAGATGACCCAGGGAGACATCATTCGGGGCAACTGGCGGAGCCGCGAAGTCAAGGAATCCCTGGACCTCTGCCTCGCATGTAAGGGCTGTAAGAAGGACTGCCCCGTCGCGGTCGATGTGGCGACCTACAAAGCCGAGTTCCTGTCGCATTACTACGACGGGCGGCGTCGGCCTCTAAACCATTATGCCTTCGGCAACATCGACCTATGGGTCCGGCTCACGTCCCATGCCCCTGGCTTGGTCAACCTGGCCACTCAGTTGCCCCTCCTGCGGGACATTGCCAAGCTGGTGGCGGGGATGCCCCGGCAGCGCAGCCTCCCGGCGCTGGCACCTGAGTCCTTCAAGAACTGGTTCCGCCGCCGCGGGCCCGGCAAGCAAGATGGTCCACCCGTACTTCTCTGGCCCGACACCTTCAACAACTACTTCCTGCCCCACACGGCCCAGGCGGCTGTGGAGGTACTGGAGAATGCCGGTTTCCGGGTGTTTCTCCCTGCGGTTAACCTTTGCTGCGGCCGCCCTTTGTACGATTTCGGCATGCTGGACCGCGCCGAACACCTCCTGCTTCAGATCCTCGATGCCCTCTCCCCGGAGATCGCGGCCGGTATTCCCATCGTTGGCCTGGAGCCGAGCTGCGTGGCCGTCTTCCGCGACGAACTCTGCAACCTTTTTCCTGGCGACGAACGCGCCCAGATGCTCTCCCGGCAGACTTTCCTCCTGAGCGAGTTCCTGGAAAATCATGCGCAAGATATTTCTCTGCCGCGCTTCGAACGCAAGGCAATCCTGCACGGGCATTGTCACCACAAATCGGTGCTCAAGATGAATAGCGAGGAGTCAGTCTTGCGGCGGATGGGCTTGGATGTCTCTACGCCCGCTCCGGGCTGTTGCGGCATGGCCGGTTCATTCGGCTTCGAGCACGGCAAGTACGACCTTTCGGTCGCGATTGGCGAACTGGAACTTCTGCCCGCGGTCCGCAAAGCCCCTCCGGACTGGCTGGTGATCGCCGACGGCTTCAGCTGCCGGGAACAGATCGCCCACAGGACGGACCGTCAAGCCTTTCATCTGGCCGAGATTGTGCAGATGGCCCTCCATGAAGATCCCAGCGGAGCCGCGCAAGCCTACCCGGAACGTGGGCTTGTTCGTAGGCGGGAGGCCGCTGTGCGCCGCTCCATGCAGAATGCCGGTCTGGCAGTAGCGGGCCTGGTTGCGGGTGCCAGCCTGCTGCGGGCAGCATTCAGACGACATTGATTCAAAAGGACTTACCAGAAATAGCCGCCGGCGAACTACCTGCCCTCGCCAGACGTGAGGGTTTCTGGGACAATAGATATATCCAGCCTAAGAGGTCTCGTATAGACCTCATCTTCCCGCCTGGCCATTCGGGAGGCGAGAAAAACCATGGAACATGAAACGATCCCTGGAATCGCTACGGCACCGGTAACGGCTCGGACCGTCCGACTGCCCGACACTTCTCTGCACGGATCGGTGCTGGTGCTTATCCAGTTCGACGTTTGCGAAGAGATTCGGCTCGACGAACTGCGTAAGCTCTTGGGAGCTCGGAAGCTGGAGGCGACCTTCAAGCACCCGGCCCCGGGCTACGTACAATACCAGCGCCCGCCGGTGGTCGAACCGATCGAACCTTTGGTCCTCGACAGCGGCGAACGCCTGGAAGGCCAGATCAAGTATTACGACTACGGCGTCCTGAGCGTCATCTTCGAACTGCCCTTCTCGGGCGACTGGGATACGCTGGTGCGGCTGTCCAGCCGCTGGGTCTGGGACACCGACTTCACTAACCTCGCCTGCAAGATCGCAAAGCAGAAGCTGGAACGCGCTGCCCCGGCGCTGGTCAAGGCATACGACGACTGGCTGCACGAGGACTACTTCATCTTCCACGTGAGTGAGATCGCCGCCCAGCCGACTGCGGCGGAACTGCTGGGGGCTTACGGCGACCAGGTGGCGCAGATCGTTCGCGGCGAGACCCAGCCGCTTTCCGAAGGCGAGCGGCAGGAGATCCTGCAGGGCCGGATCTCGTATTACGCGAGCGACCTGGCCGTGATCGGTTGGAACGCAGCGTTCCTGTATGACAGCAACGTCGGCGCCGAGACCGGTATCCAGTTGCTCGAATACGCCAATTCCCAGCTGCTCGAGTTCCGCCACTACGACGAACTGCTCACCCGCGAACTCGAAGACGTCTACGACTTTCTGGAACAGGGTCGTACGGGTCTGTTTGCTCGCTGGAAGCTGGCTCGCGCCGCCAGTCGCCTGCACACGGTGTGGCTGGACGTGAACGAATTGGCTGAGCGCGCCGACAACGCCATCAAGTTCCTGAGCGACATGTTTTCGGCGCGCCTCTACCGTCTCGCCGCCGCCAAGGTGGGCGTGCCCGACTACAAGACTCTGGTGAATCAGAAGTTGCAGACAGCCGAAGAGCTGTACAGCTTCATGGTAGAGCAGTTCCACCAGAGCCGTGCGTTTGTTCTGGAGCTGATGGTCGTGATCATCCTGATCATCGACCTGATTTTCTTGTTTCGGGGCAAACCAGTAATCTAGGCGGACATCTCAAGGGAAGCCGTGCTGGGCTTTACAGCGAAGCAGGGTTCTCAGCCGTCGCCGGTCCGACCCTAACCCAGGTTCGTCACAACTGGGGTGATTCAAGCGATTTTAGACCCCGCTGTTCGGATAAGTGTGTTTCCTTGCAATCGCGGATTCTCAACGGTCAATGTAGTGGAGACCAACCCTCTTGAAGCCACAGGGGTCGCAT
>DASPST010000054.1:0-23421 GCA_035623795.1 Terriglobales bacterium | reverse complement strand
GATGTTCACTACGGAGATGACCATCACTGGGTTTCGGGCAATCACGGCGTGTCGCAATGGACTCTGACGGGCACCACCAACGACGGGAAGAAGATTACTGTTCGTGGTTGTGACCTTCTGGAATTCCGAGATGGCAAGATCATTCATAAAGATTCCTATTGGAAGATCGTGGAACCGAGGAACTGAGAGAATATGGATGCTAGCCTTCCCTGCTCAGAGCATATTCCTAAAGGTAGCTGGCTACGTGCTCGCGGCCTGGTTTCTCTTAGCTAAGGGCTTGACAGCTCAGCACACCGCATCCCGCGTACCTCTCAAGGAATGTCTTTTCTTCTCCACTCCAGCCTTGAGCCTGCCAGTGCCAGAATGCCAACATCTGGTTGAACTCATTGCAACGAATGACAATCGAGCCGATCTTCATGTTCTCGACTCCGAGAAGCACAGCCGACCCGATCAGTTCCTTGCGAGCGCGTGGACATTCGTGGTGTGAATGCAGCGTTTTGGAATGCGCGTGTCTGATCGAGAATAGGCCACTAGTCCCATTTAAAGGCTCTATCGCTCACAAGCATCAGAGCGGCAAGAGCGGCGGTCTTCTCGTCCTGCGTCCAAGGTGAACCCACAGTTTTGCCGAGAGCGGCGATGTGTCGGCGCACACCAGCCGCCGCCTGCCCGAAGGTCGCGTTCGCTCGCTCAGTCAGTGCACGTTCGCGAAAACCCAGAACAGGGATGCGGCAACGTTCACATGCTTCGCGAACGACCTTGCGAAAGAACTCCCCTTCGGCTGTATGCACCAGAGCATGTGAGGCTAGGATGTTGGGGAGAGCAGGCAAGGCGCGACCCGAAGGGAGTAACATCGCGCAACCGACCACGCGATGATTCCGGTCGCTTATCTCGTCCAACGTTTCACGTATCGCCTGCATGGCTAGGCGTTGCGAAACCGCTTCACATTTCTGAAGATGGCGTTCGGCTTCTTCAAGCCCCAAACCATCCACAAAGTGATATGGCTGTTTCGCCCCTTCCATTGCGGGTTCGATGATGACAATTCGTCTCCGGTCAACTATTTCTGGAGTGGCAGGATCGCCGGAGACGCACACAAGCACCCCCCAACCCGAATGCATGCGAACACCAAGGGCTGCGTTTTTCATCTTCTTAAAGTGCGCGTACTGTTGAAGTCCTCTTAAATGACCTTGCCTGCTATCCGACCTAGTGGCTCGCCGGAGGAACGATGCCGTTCTTGCGGAGGCGAAGCCAATGCCGCCACCTGAACAGACGCCAGATCGCGCTGATGTAGCGATGGCATGCACGAGATTCTCGCTGTGGAACCAATCATTTGCAAACCAGCCACATAGCATAGCCAACTTCAGAAGAGCTGAATATTGACCCTTGCGCGCTGGCGTCCTAAGATTCCCGCCAATGGGCGCATCCCCCCAGTTTGTGGGGCAGACTGTCTCGCACTACCGCATCATCGAGAAGTTGGGCGGTGGCGGCATGGGAGTGGTGTACAAGGCTGAGGACACAGAACTCGGTCGCTTTGTCGCCCTGAAATTCCTGCCAGAAGACCTAGCCCAAGACCCGCAGGCGCTCGAGCGTTTTCGCCGCGAAGCGCGTGCGGCGTCAGCACTAAACCACCTCAACATTTGCACGATCTACGAAATCGGCAAGCACGAGGGGCATTTGTTCATTGTCATGGAGTTTCTGGATGGCATGACGCTAAAGCACCGCATCGCTGGCAAGCCACTGGAGATTGAAACGGTGCTCGATCTTGGCATCCAGATCGCGGACGCCTTGGATGCGGCACACTCCAAAGGGATCATTCACCGAGACATCAAGCCAGCGAACATCTTCATCACGAGTAGGGGGCAGGCAAAGGTTCTCGACTTCGGGTTGGCAAAGGTCGCTCTCAAACCGGAGAGTATTGCCCTAAGTGCCCCGACCATCGAGTCCGAAGAACTTCTGACTAGCCCCGGGAGCACGCTCGGAACTGTCGCGTATATGTCACCGGAGCAGGCGCGGGGGAAGGAACTCGACCCTCGCACCGACCTGTTTTCTTTCGGCGCGGTGCTCTACGAGATGTGTACTGGGACGCTGCCGTTCCGGGGCGACACGTCGGCGTTAATCTTCAACGCTATCCTTGAACGCGCTCCCGTAGCTCCGGTGCGGCTGAACCCCGAGGTGCCGGCCGAACTAGAACGAATCGTCAACAAAGCGCTGGAGAAGGACCGCCACCTGCGTAGTCAGAGCGCAGCGGAGATGCGATCTGACCTCCAACGGCTGAAACGCGATACAGAGAGCCGTAAGACCGCAGCGACCACAACTCAATATGGAGCGTTCGTTCAACCAAGGCGATTGCTCTGGGGCGTGGCTGGGGTTATCGCTCTCACCACTGTTGCATTTCTGGGGTGGCGTTCGCTGCACACCCACGCTTCCGATGGGGCACCGATTCATTCGATGGCCGTATTGCCGTTCGCGAACGCGAGCAAAGACCCCGAACTGGACTACCTTGGCGACGGTCTCTCTGAGGAGATCACGAATTCTCTTTCCCGCCTTCCAAATCTGCAAGTGATGGCTCGGAGCACAGTGTCCCACTACAAGTTGCGGCTAGACGATCCCCAAGGCGTTGGACATGACTTGCACGTGGACGCGGTACTGACGGGACGTGTAATGGAACACGGAAGTGAACTCGACGTGGAGACCGAACTCGTCAATGTCGAAACGGGGGCGCAGTTATGGGGCGAACGATACACCCGCAGCGGAAATGATGCGTCACTGCTAGAAAGTTCTATCGTGCGCGATGTTGCAGCCCGCCTGCGACCAGAATTGGCTACAAGTGAACAGGAAAGCGTAGCAAAAATAGGAACCAAAGACGCCGAGGCATATCAGTTCTATTTGAAGGGGCGGCACTACTACGAGAAGACGTGGACTTCACCAGACTTGAGTGCGGCTGCCGAGTTTTTCGGCAAAGCGGTTGCTAAAGATTCAGGCTATGCGGCAGCCTACGCCGGACTGGCAGACGTCTATGCGATACAGGGTTACATGGGCTATGTCTCCGACCCGGAGCTATTGGACAAGGCACGATCCGCCGCACAGCGGGCACTGGCGCTCGATAACCAGATTCCCGAGTCCCACACCGCCTTAGCCAATCTCGATTTCAACTATTTCTGGAACTTCCCAGAAGCAGACGATGAGATTCAGAAGGCGCTGGCACTTGATCCCAACTCCGCATACGCCCATGAGGTCTCCTGCTGGATCAAAGTTGGTACGCACAAAACTCAGGAGGGTCTGGTTGAATGCCGTCGAGCGGTGGAGCTTGATCCACTCTCTGTATTAAACAACATGATTCTCGCGTGGGAGTATGACTTCGCGCATGATTACACACATGCCATAGAACAGGCGAACAGGACACTAGAGATCGACCCGAACGACGTTGACGCGGTTTCAGTTCTTGGACTTGCATACGAGCAAATGGGGAATTACGCGCAGGCGATGGAACAGTGGGTGAAAATACAACGCTTACAGGGTCATCAAACACGAGCCACAGAACTCATGCGAACTTTCGAGAGGTCAGGGTATACGGGGTACCTCAGCAAAGATGCCAAGGATAACGAAGCTGAAGGCGATTTCTATCGCGGAGGCTTGGCTCCAAGTGCGGCTGCTGATTACGCGATGCTGGGGAAGAAAGATGAGGCATTCGCCGCTCTCGAAAAGGCATTTGCCCATCGGATCGGAGTTGTCGATATAAACGTTGACCCGAGACTGGACAAAATGCGCTCCGATCCGCGCTTTGCCGACCTTCTACGCCGAGTCGGGTTCTAGCAAGTGCGCTCCCGACATCCCATCCTGAAGACAAGCAAAGTCCCCAAGCCCATCATGCCTTTACCCTTATTTGGCTTGGAATCCAGAGCGGGCTTGCGCGTATTTCCTGCTCGTCCTTAGAGGGGCTATGTCGCCGGCAAGTCAAAAGGAGTGAGACGGCGATGGGTGGGACAAAATGTGTGATGAGCCCGAAAACGAAATATGCTGATTGTGATCCTCAGATCGTCGCATTCCTTGATTCCGACGCCGAAATAGATGCCCTGCGAGCCATGAGGGCAACGGAGGCGGCTAACCACCAGAGCGCCTGAACTCCTCCAAAAGCCGTTACGAACACTGGCAAAGTCAGCCGGAGCATAAAAGCGACTCCGAGAACCGCAAAAACCGCGGCCAACATGAGTGCTAAATACCCAAACAGTCGTGGGAGAATGGCGGACTGGAGAAGCACAATGCCCAGTGGGAAAAACAGACTCGGAGCAGCCACCATGAAATACAAATGCTGAACCGCGGAAATGAGCACAAGACTGATGAGCGGCATTTCCGTAGGGTGAGCATGCAAAGCGCTGATGTAGAAGGTAACCTCGACTAGACTCACTGTCATCAGTATGGTTGCTCCGAAGAAAGTCATCCATCCTGCCAGTCGTTGTGTCGCTCCGGCCAGATGAACGAGAGAGAAAGCAAAGAGCACGATCAGAAGTGGTCCGACCGCCTGCAGCCATGCACCCCAGAGAATCTTCGTGTAGTTGTCTTGGCCGAACTTCATCAGCTCCGGGACAGTCGGATTCGGAGGCGGCCCAGCGTTGATGGCGAACGACACCCCGAGGAGAACGACCCCAACAGCGCCGGCAATCCCGCCAAGGATGCAAAGGGACCGTTTGGAACTCAAATCTCTGCTCACAAGGTACCTCCTACAAGTAGTTGATTGTGATCTTGAGGCTCATCGTGCCTCCTGGGAAGCGAAAGGCCGCGGCATCGAATTTGGGTGGGCCTAGATGTCCCTTTGCATCGTTCGAAGCTCCGACACCTTCGCGGGGGATCCCGAGAAAGTTGGCATCCAGCTTGCTGTTGGAGTTCTCATCATGGAACACCGAGACGGCATAGGTGCCCGGCGCGATTCCCGGAAACTGACAGACGGCCTTCTTCTCCAAGATCGGCGCAAGGACATGTGCTACCGATTTCTGACCTTCTTTTGGGAATCCGTCCGCTGACGAATAGAGGGCACAAGAAACTTGCCCTTTGTTGTTACGCAGCCCCACAACTTCAACGTGGATGACGTTTCCTTGAGGAGTCTGCGCCTGTGGCAGACAATGTTCTGCTGCCACCAGGGAGAAAGCGAGAACTGAAAACGCCGTTAGATCGCATCGCATTGTCGCTTACCTACCTGCTTATCAGTCTTATCCAGCAAATGACAACCTCGTAGAGGTCCGTCTCTGGCGCCAAGCCTCTCCTCCGCGGTTCGACACCACGGTTCCCGCGCGGGGCTGTCCAAGCTTGTTGCCCGTGTAGACGGACGACCTCATAGTTGTGGAAGGGATGCCAAACGCATGGGTACGTCTCTCTTTCTCTAATCGTTCTATTGTCGATGAACGGTGGCGTTCACTCTTGCGACTACATAACTGAGTGAGTGCTCACTATCAGAGCACTGATGCAGTACACTTGTCAAGTGATTGCTCCATGGTTCGTAAGCCTCCGTGTCACAAACCACGAACCCCCACGCCAAGGAGGCTGTACCGAGTGCCCACAAAACGGTCCAAGAGAATGAATCGCCGTTCCGAAATACTTAAGGCGGCTGAGGAACTTATGGTCAGACAAGGCCTTGTGGGCGTCACGACACGTAAGATCTCCGAAGCCGTGGGTTGTTCAGAGGGTGCTCTCTACGTGCACTTCAAAGGGCGCCTGGAACTGCTGCTGGCCGTGCTGGAAGAGAGCTTACCGACTATGCTCGGGCCGCTGCAATCGCTCAAAGAATCAGTCGGGCTGGGTTCCCCACACGAGAATCTGATGCGAGCTCTTGACGGCATCTTCAAGTTTCACCGGCGCGTCGTTCCTGCGACTGCGGGGCTATTTGCCGAACCGGAGCTCCTGATTGCGTATCGCAACTCTCTTAACCGTCAAGGCAAAGGCCCGCACCTGTCGCTGAGGGGAATCGCAGAATATATCCGTTCCGAGCAAGAGTTAAGGCGCATCGATTCTCACGTAGACGCAAACCTTGCAGCCAGTCTGATCATGTCCTCATCTTTCTTTCGAGCTTTCGTGGAGCAGTTCTTCGGCAAGCCAATGCAACCGGCGTGGAACGAATTCGCAAAGCAATTGATTGCGACGGTCGCACCAGAACGCTCTGCGAAGGAGCGAAAATGACCAAGGTTCACTTCGCAATTCGATAGAACGCCGGAAGTCTCGACTCCCTACTGGCTCCCGCCGATGAAGCTTCTGCCCTCAGGGATTGCCCTCCCGGCTATGCCTCTTTGGTATCGTTCGTATTTCGCCTTCTCCAAACTCGGGTATAATGCCCGCGACCTTTCATGCCACTGGCCGCGGGAACAAAACTGGGTCCGTACGAAATTCAGTCCGCACTGGGCGCGGGCGGGATGGGCGAGGTGTATCGCGCGCACGATGCGCGCTTGGATCGCACCGTCGCCATCAAGGTCTTGCCAGCTTCCTTTTCCGCTGAGCCGGATCGGCTGCAGCGCTTTGCGCAGGAAGCCAAGGCGGCGGCGGGGCTGAACCATCCCAATATCCTTTCCATCTTTGACATTGGCGATCAGCAGGGCGCCCCGTACGTGGTCTCGGAGTTGCTGGAAGGCGAGACGCTGCGCGAGGTGCTGCGCAATGGCCCGCTGCCACTGCGCAAGGCGATCGACTATTCGGTTCAGATTGCCCGAGGACTTGCGGCTGCCCACAGCAAGGGTATCGTGCATCGTGACCTAAAGCCCGAGAACCTGTTCATCACGCATGACGGGCGTGTGAAAATTCTGGACTTCGGGCTCGCCAAGCTCATGCACCCGGACGGGGCGGGCCTCAGCGGCGATGCACCCACCGTGCAGGCCTTGACGAACTCGGGCGTGGTCCTGGGCACCGTTGGCTACATGTCGCCAGAACAGGTGCGCGGCAAAGTCGCCGATCCGCGATCCGACATCTTTGCGTTCGGTTCGATCCTGTTCGAAATGATCGCGGGCAAGAAGGCGTTTCACGGGGAGACGCCGGCCGACACCATGAGCGCGATCCTGAAGGAAGAGCCGCCCGAGCTTGCCGAGACCGGTCGCAACATTCCGCCCGGCCTCGAGCGCATTGTGCGGCACTGCCTCGAGAAGAATCCGACGCAACGCTTTCAGTCGGCTACCGACCTGGCTTTCGACCTTGAGGCGTTGTCCGATGTCTCGGCGACCAGCAAGTCTGGATCGCAGGTTGCGGTCCCGGACGGGCCAGTCGACGCTGCCGCGGCGACCCCAGCACGACTGAGCCTGCCCGTGCTGGCTGGCGGCTTGGCCCTCCTCGCTGCGGCACTCGCTATGGCCTGGTGGGGGGGCCGCCGGACCGCGATCGCCAAGCCGCCCGAATACCAGCAAATCACCTTCCGCACCGGCTCCATTGGCAAGGCGCGCTTCACGCCCGATGGCAGCATCGTGTATTCGGCAAGCTGGGACGGCGGCGAGCGGCAGCTCTATATCGCGCGCACCGATGACAATGGGGCCCGAATCCTTGGTTTCAAAGACGCGGAGCTGCTCTCCATCTCCAAGAACAGCGAGCTCGCTATTCGCCTCAATTCGATTAACTTCGGCGGTTATGCTCGCATGGGTACTCTGGCTCGCGTTCCGCTGAGCGGTGGAACGCCGCGCCAGGTCGTCGATCGCGTACAGGATGCCGACTGGGCTGCCGACGGCGAATCCATGGCCCTGATTCGCTGGGATCCGCAGAAGACGCATTGGCGCCTCGAGTATCCCGCTGGCAAGGTGCTGCTCGATGGGTCGAACTGGTTGAGCGATCCAAAAATTTCACCCGATGGGAAGTGGGTGGCGTTCTCCGACCACCAGAACTCCGAGGGCGACGATCGCGGAACGGTGGCCGTGGTTGGGCCCGATGGAAAGGAGAAGATTCTCTCAAGCGGCTGGAGCTCGGTCGAGGGCGTCTTATGGTCGCCGGCTGGGGATGAGGTCTGGTTCACAGCTTCGCTCGCAGGTAGCTCCGACAATCTTTATGGCGTCACGCTCGAAGGAAAGCAGCGCAATATCGCGAACGTGCCCGGCGGCATGTGGCTGCAAGACATGCGCAATGGAAGGGCGCTGGTAGTCAGCAACCAGCAGCGGCAGGCCATCCGCGGAACCGCTCCGGGCAGCACGGAAGAGCGGGAACTCGGCTGGCTCGGCTGGTCCCTGCTTCGAGACATCAGCGCCGACGGCACCAAGATCGTATTCGATGAGGAGGCCGACGGTGGCGGTCCCAACTACACCGCCTTCATGCGCGACACCGACGGCTCACCCCCCGTGCGCATCAGTGACGGTGTCGCCCTCGCCATCTCCCCCGACAGCCAGTGGGTCATCACGCGCTCCGCGCAAGGCGGTCCCTTACGCCTCGTGCCCACTGGGCCTGGCGACGCCCGCCAGCTTACGCACGATAACGTCGGCTATACGGGTGTTCGTTACTTTTCCGATGGAAAGCGTTTGTTAGCGACCGGCATCGAGCCGGGCCATGGCGCGCGCGATTACCTGATCGATGTCGCGACGGGTGATTCCAAGCCCCTCACTGCCGAGGGATTGGTGGGCATCGATCTCTCGCCGGACGAGCGGCGCATCGTCGTGTACCAGCCCGATAACAAATTGGGAATCTGGGAGATCGGGGGCACCGCCGTTCGGCCAATTCCAAACAGTCCTGCCAACTTCTATACCACCGGATGGACGCCCGATGGCACCGCAGTGTATGTCATTCCCAACCAGCAGGAAAGTCGCGTGGCCAAGGTCTCTCGCCTGAATGTCACCACCGGGCAGATGGACTACTGGAAGGCATTCGGAACGGACATGCCGGCGGGCGTAGCCGGGGTGGGGGGGGCCAATTTTTCCCGCGACGGCCGAGCCTATGCTTACGAGTACGGGCAAGTCCTCTCCCAGGCCTACGTTGTTCGCGGCCTCAAGTGAGCCTCGAGGCCAACATGAATTCGCGCTCGCAATGACACCAAGGCGGCACTGCACGTGCACGGTGGTGCCCCTGCAATCTGCGTATCCCGCCAAGTGCTACCTGTGCCGAGCATTACACCGCCGCATTCGCGAGCGCTGAACCCTGGGACTCGAAGCAGGGGAGCAGGAACCTGATTCGACATCTCGTCCCTCACTTCCATCTGGTTAGTTCGGGCTACACTGGGATGTGAGAAAACTTATTGTTGTCGCCATCGCGCTTGTTGTGCTGCTGCTCGTGTTCTTCGTCGCACGATCGGCGACCCCCGTTGTGGACCTACCGTCTGCGGTCACCTCGCTGGGCCAAGCCACTCCCATCACCGTTCACGTACGCGATCCCCGTGGCATTCGCAGGCTGCAAGCATTCGTCGAGCAAAATGGTGCTCGATACCAAGTCTTCGAGATGGCGCAGCCATCGAAGTCGACCGATGCTGTGTGGAATTTCACGGCTGGCGTAAAAACCACCCCACAATTGCAAGAGGGCAAGGCGAAGTTGATTGTCGAAGCGACCTCGAACGACCTACTTGGAAAGACCGGCCGCGCTGAACGCGGAGTGACAGTCGTTACGCAACCGCCCTCCATCCGTGTCGATTCTGAGCAGCACTACCTGTATGTGGGAATGGCAGACCTCGCCACGTTTAATGTCTCGGGGAGCTGGACAGAAGCGGGAGTGCGCGTCGGCAATGAGAAGTTTCGCGCGTGGCCGATGCCGGGCGGCAAGCCGGGTCTGTTTTCACTCTATGCGTTCGCCTGGAACATGCCTCCAGATACTACGCCGCTGGTCTATGCCACGAACGGTGCAGGAAACGATGTGACCCGCCCTCTGGTAGTCGTGTTTCCGAAGAAAGAGCAGCCGAAATACACGGTGCACGATCTCCAGGTGAGCGACGTTTTCCTGCAGAAGGTGACCAACGAGCTCGACCCGAACGACACGGGTGACCCGGTGGCACGCTTCGTAAAAATCAACAGCGAGATGCGTCAGGCCAACAACAAGATGCTCTCCGACCTGCGGTTCAAGACCGCCGACAGGTTTCTGTGGTCGAAACCTTTCATCAGGCAGCTGCACTCCCAAGCTGAGGCGAACTTTGCCGATGTGCGCAATTACGTCTATCACGGCCAGAAAATCGATCAGCAGGTTCATCTGGGATACGACCTAGCGGTTACGCAGCACGTCGGTGTGGAAGCTTCGAATGACGGCAAGGTCGTATATGCGGCTCCTCTGGGGATTTACGGCAACTGTATCGTCCTTGACCACGGCTACGGGCTACAGACGATCTATGGCCATCTCAGCCGAATTGATGTCCATGAAGGCGACGCGGTGAAGCAAGGCCAGGTGATGGGCCTGAGTGGCCAAACCGGCATGGCCGGGGGCGACCACATTCATTTCGCGATGCAGCTCGACGGCGTTCAGATCGATCCGAAGGAATGGTGGGATCCACATTGGATTAAGGACCACATCACGAGGCGGGTGGACCTTCCCGGGTTCAACCCGTAAGGCAAAACTCCACCTAAGGCCGGTTGGGAAAGAGATTGCGCGATGAATTCTTGAACGAAAAGGACAAGGTCCCGTACCCGCGAACGACGCTCCAACAATAAGGTCAGCAGCAGTTCGAGCTCGTGTAAGGCGGAGTCGTACCATTCGGACGGAATCTGGGTCCCTCTACATCAGGTGGAATTCAGCGCGTGTCAGGGCTAACTGCCCAAACGCAAAGGCCACACCGAAGACGGAAAGAAGTTTTGACAACTCCATGTAACGCGCGTTCACGTGACCCGGTAATTCATTCGAACCCCTGCAAGTCCGCGCGCGGGTTCTATACTCATTGGGTGGAATAGTCGAAGAAGGGGGTCCCATGAAGCTCAAGAGCCTGCTACTCGCCACGATGTTCACCTTGGCCTCTGCAGCATGGGCGCAAGAGCCCGCACCGGCGAGCGGTTCCGCCGGCCAAAGCCAGACCCGCGCGGAGCACCAGCAGAAGATGATGGAGACGCACAAGCAGCAGGTCGAGGCCATGAGAGCCGACGTGGAGAAGATGAAGTCTTCTCTCGCGCAGATGAAAAGCAACGTGACCGCGATCAGCGACCCTGCCGAGAAAGCGCGCTGGCAGGCGAACGTGGACATGTGGGAAACGCTGGTTGGCCACATGGACGGGATGTTGAAGCATATGGAATCCATGGGTCCCGGCATGATGGGGCCCGGCGGCATGGGTGGCCCTCCCGCTCCCTCGCCGACGAAACCTCAATAAGTCCCCCATCGCCTCGAGTTCAGGAGGAGCGCTGGCGAGCGTGTGGCCAACGAGAGAAGGGAACGACGACCGTGTCCGCGAAATCGCCGCTGTCACCATCTCGTCTGGCGATGCGGACTGCAGGTGTTCGGCCTTCCAGCGCATGGCGGCGGTGATGCGGGTGCGGCCGCATCATCACGGCGTGCCCTCTTCAACGCGAAGTGACATAAAATGACGAGGCGGTCATCCCAGGCACATTTTCGAAAGTTCTGCAATGGAGTAATGAGCGTGAGCTTGGCTTGAAGTCGGAGCAAACAGGAACAAACCCGCACTAGCCGTCGCGGTGGGGCTTCCGTGTGCTGGCGATACTCTCTCGATGCACCCGCAGACCGGGCAGGCGATGAGGTCGGTTTCGTAATATACCATGCAGCAAGAACAGGGCAGCCCGAGGAGGGACGTTTGGTAGGGGCGCCGACTGTGGGTGACACGGAATTAATTCCAGTTTGGGGCAGAGTTAGCGGCAGCACAGGTTCTGGCTAGGCCGACTTCTTTGTCCTTGCTTGTTTACAGAACTCGATTACCTTCCCGCGTTCTTGCCCGGAAACCCACGCCACTTTTCTGTGGAAACGGTTGGGGATGTAAAACTCGATTACCTTTGCCACGACTACCTTCCGTCTCAAAATGTGTGCTTCGTCGCCCGGGCTTGCAACCGGCCTGCCGCATTACACGGGAGCAGGTTCACTCCCATGTGCTCTGCGTTACTTCCTGTCACCGCAGTCAATGACCATGGCCTGGCAAGCCGGCTTTCCGAGTCATATGGAGCAATTGATTCGGGGGCATACGACTTGGTTCAGCACACTTGTAATCTAGTTGTCAAAGAGTTGCCTCTGACCTGTGCGGTCTTTCTGTTGACCTTCAAGCTTGTTCCACTCCATCTCGGTGGAGGCATAGTCGCAATTGGCAAAGTGCTGCGTCCCGTAGTGTCCGGTCTCCTTTATCCTGTCTGCTCGGCTAGACTATTCAGGCGTTCATTCCACTTTGCAAGTTTGAAAGTGAAACGTGGGAGTCAAGCCGGAACGTCTGCTTGCAGACATCCGAACTCGCAAATCATTCTCTGCCCGAGGCTGTCTTGCCCTCGCGTTCTCAGTATTCGTCCTGTTGGGAACAGCTGGCCTTCGGGGGCAAACAGTCGCTGCGGAAGCGTCTATTTCTACCGACCGGCCTTCCGTCACAAATTCGAGCGTCGTCGTTTCGAAAGGTAACTTCCAAGTGGAAAACGGCCTACTCATCACCAACACCCAAGGCCAGTACATTTTTGACTTCCCCGAAACGGCCTTGCGATTCGGTCTATTTGATAAGACAGAATTCCGCCTCTCCGCCCCCAATTACTTCCACTCTCTCTCGACGGAAGCTGCTGCGACCTCTGGCTTTGGTGACATCACAATCGGAGTCAAACAACAGCTCGGTCCGACCAGCAGGAACTTCAACCTGTCATTTATCCTTTTCCTGAGCCTTCCCAGCGGAGCCAACGCTGTCTCCAGTCACGGCTACGACCCCGGCCTCCAGTTGCCTTGGTCTCACCAGCTCTCCAAGAATTGGACAGCGGGCGGTCAAGTCGCCTTCTACTGGCCCAGCCAAGAGGGCAAGCACAACTTTACTGGCGAAGCTACATTCCTACTCGACCGTCAATTGACCAAACCATGGGATGCCTTTGTCGAATATGCGGGTGATTTCCCCCAGAATGGTGGATCACGACAGTTGCTGCACTTTGGAACCACCTATAAACTGGCTCCCCGACATCAGATCGACTTTCACGTAGCGGCCGGGCTCTCCAAGGCAGCCCCCGAAATGTTTGTGGGACTCGGCTATTCATTTCTGCTTCGCGTGGCGAAGTGACTCAAATTCATCAAGATCGGTTCGAGAACTGCGGTGTAGAACATGGGAAGCTCGCGCAAAGTCTGATGGGCATACTTCACGAGACTCGCAGCACTCACAGAGTTGGTTCTACTCATCACAGGCCAGCAGCTAAGCGTTCAGTATGGCTGCCCTTGACAGCGTTCTCAACAGCTTGCCTTCTGCAGTTCAAGATGGTATCCGAGACTGGCATGAAGGCGGATGGACCCCGATGGGTCGCTTAGGAACGCCAGCGGATGTGGGGAACGCGGTGGCGTTGCTCTGCTCCGAGGAAGCCAACTGGATCACGGGGCAGCTAATCGACGTGGATGGGGGCGCTTCGCTAATGGACGCACACCTTCCGCTGGAGATTCAGCAAGCGGTGCCAAAAGTCGGGAAAGCAGCATAGCTGAACCTCTATGATTCGCTCGGCGAATGTGATGAAATGCCTTGCGTCTGCCAAATCGTATGGCAGCAGGTTTTCGTCAGCAATTCTCGTGTTAACCTGTCCCGCCGATGAACCGACTGGCCCAACGAATAGATTCTCACGCGCTTTCCGCCCTATTCTTTGCCCTATTGGGAACCTTGGTCGCAATTACGTCGGCCTTGGGAAAGCCGAAGCGACTCGCCACCACAACGGATTTTCCTCCACCACTTGGTGCCAGGCTAATTGTCTGGGCTTCGCTGGCAGTCTGGATGATGCTTCTTTTCGCGCCGCTTGATCTGCGCATGTACTGGTTAGCGGCTCTCTTCGCGCTCGGCCCGGCCTACACGGTTTGGCGTTGGCCTGAGACGATCTCAATCGATGAGTTGCACATCTCCCAATACGCATGGTGTCACCCCAGGGTGTCGATGCGGTGGGAAGAAATCGCATCGATTTCCAAGTCCCGCGACGTGTTAGTGTTGAGAGGTCGAAGTGGTAACAAGATCAAAATATCTAGATTACAGGTAGGGGCCGATGAGTTATTCGGAGAAATAAAGCGGCATATCGGGATTGACATTCGACTCCTCTCACGATCCGTGTTGGTGCAAAATCGCGATCAAGCTGGTGAGAACGCTGTTTACGTCAACCGACTTTCGCAATAAGAGGCACAAAGTTTGGCGGCAGGCTTTCCTCGGTCGGGAATTGATTGTGCTCTAAGGCAACACTGTCGTTGACGAAAACGTGCGCCGTGAAAGGCGCCTGTACTGCAACTTCGCATACTCCGCCTTGGCCTGTTTGAGGATGGGGGTGCCGGCAGTCGGGGTCTTTCTAAGGCGTCACGACCCTGGTGCCCGCACAGCGCTACTTTGCCTGCGGCACTTGCACGAGATGCTCGGCTAGCGCTAACCATTGCCCGTGGCGACGGACGTAGGTCACCGTGTATCGGTAGACCACCATGTATGCCGCGCCGTTGTCTGTCCCGCGCACAGTGTCGGTGCCAACGACAACTGCCGTGTCTTGGTCGATGATCACGGTCTCGTCGGTCAGTGTTTGAGACCCTGTAGGATCGACTTCGCCGCTGACTATTTCCTTGATAAAAGCCTCTTTACCGTATGGCTTCTTTGCACCAAAGCTGGCAACGAATTTGTCGTCAAGAATACGCCGAAGCGTCGTCTCGTCGTGCTTGATCTCGGCAGCCACCCATTCCTTTCCGAGGTCGAGCACCTGCTGCTTTGCTTCGGGAGGTGGCAGAGTGTTGGAGTTCTTTGGTTCTGTGGCTGAGGACGATGCTGCGATACAACAGACGAGCATCAAGGATAGAATCTTCAGGGCCCGTCCTCGACTCATGGTGCCCTCCGATCTTGCCGTTACCGACAACATGATAGCCCGTCGGGGCAAACCACCCATGCAGGCAATCCTCCTGCCGTCCGGTGACCATCGAGGCATCGCTGTTCGCATCGGCGCGAGGAGATCACCGTCCATGGCGATGAACGCCTGCCCATGCCGGTCGTCGATCTCGTGGATCGTGCAGATGTTTGGATGATTGAGAGTCGATGCAGCTTTTGCTTTGCGCTGGAACCGCACAATGCCTGCGGGTCTTTGGCCACGTCCTCCAGCAAGAACTTCAGGGCCACAAAAGCGTCTGGTCCTGGGCTTTGTAGCCTACACCCATCCCTCCGCCACCCAGTTTCTCGATGATGCGGTAGTGGAGACAGTTTGGCCGATCATGGCGAAGCAGGTTCTTTCATACTTATTTGATCCCCTGCACCATGTAGAGATCCGAAAAAGTGCGCAGGTAACTGTAGAGACAAACGCGGGCATCGCGGGTCATGAGGATCAAGCTGATGCCGTGGACGCCGGCGAGATCGGCGGGAGCCACGGTCTTCCACGGTCTGCGTTTACCAGTGAAAACATCAATGAGTTCAATTGTCGCTGGAAGTGGGCCGAATCGATAGGTGAAGAGCGAACGCCCATCCTCCCCCCACTGAATAGGTATATCGGTTACATCGGTATTCGGTATTTCCCTAGGTTCACTCCCTGACAACGGAAGCAAGCAAGGTCTCAAGTCGAGGCACTGGGCCACGAAATATTTGCCATCGGCGGAGACTGGCACATCATATGCCCCGTAGCCTTCAGGAGATATGGCCTTGGCGGGACCGCCCGCTAGGTCCTGCAAATACAATCGCGTGTTGTGGTTCGGCTCCACCCCGAGGGAGATGAAGCTCTTGCCGTCGGGCAGCCAGACCAACTCCAAGTGATCGATCGAGTCGTGGGTGACATCACGCTTTTCTCCCGCGCCCGTGGGATACAGAAAGACCTGGGCCGGGCTATGTGCCGAGAGGCACAACACCCATTTCCCGTCGGGGGAGAGGGCCCCCGAATTGCCGGGTCCCAGTAATATGGGTGTGGATCCATCGGTCTTACGGAGAAATTGCGCATAATCTAGTCCCCCTCCAGCGCCTGCTTCGTGGAAGAGAAAGATTTTGCCGTCTTGAGAGATGTCGTTCGGGACGGTCCAGTCGAACCAGGAAAAATTCTGTTCCTTGGATTCGCCCGCCAGGATACCGCTTAATTCCCGGCGTTGGTTCTCTTGGACCAGCAAAATTCGGCCGTCGCGGTAGACATCCTTCAAAACCAGATTCCCGGGTGATTCGAGGAGAGGCCTCCTTTTGCCGTCGAGGCTGATTGCGTACAGGGAACGCCGGCTGCCTGGTTCATTCGCGCTGAACCAAATTTCATCGCCCCTCGGGCTCCAAGCTAGGTCCATGAGTTCGTACCAGTTTTTTTCCAGGACTCTCCGGTGGCCGTGCGTATCAGTAACCACCAGCGAGCCAAAGTCGTCGTTTTGCTGCGGGTGTTCGACGAAGGCAATCCAGTCCCCGCGCGGGGAGATCCGGGGATGGCTCAACCAGCCGGTGACCTCATATACCGACGTGCCCACCGGATATTCCAGGCGACTTCGTGGTCCAAGGTCGCGCACGATGGCCAACTGAGTTCCGTCGGGCGAAAAGTCGGCGTACTGGACCCTCTCAGCCACCTCGCGCGGCGCACCCCCCGACAATGGCACGATGGCTAGTGTTCCCGTGTCCACGAAGGTCCCTGTGGGGGTGATTTTGGTCAGCACCGCAAGATCACCAGCCCAGGAAACAGCGGCTACCTGATCGCCCTTCAAGTCCAGGGAACGCGCTCCCGGACGGTCGGCACGGGTAGAGTAGACGTCCGAAGGTTGGTCGTTCCAGGCGGCACTGTAGAGAATGGTTTGTCCATCGGGCGAAAAGCGAGCCTGTGAGATCGATCCGCGCTGAAACGTGAGCTGTCGGAAGGATGGTTTTCGGGTTGTGTGTTGTCCGGCGAAAAAGCCGGCAGCAGCACCCACCGCCATTAGTGCGATAACAGCCAGCAACGGCCACAGTCCAGGTCTGTTCCTGGCGGATGGAGTCGCAACCAGGGCTGTACCGCTCCCCGAGGAATGTGACAACTGTTCGAGATGAAAGGACAGGTCTTGGGCAGACTGGAAGCGCCGCTGAGGATTTTTCTCCAAGCAGTGGCGAACAATACTTTCGAGGGCCGGCGGGACCTGACGGCCAGTTTCGGTCGCCTCTGGCGGATCCTCCTTCAGGATGGTGCTCATTGTGTCCGCCGGGGTCGCGCCCTGAAAAGCGCGCCTTCCCGAGAGCATCTCATACAATATCGCCCCAAAAGCGAACAGATCGGAACGTCCATCGGTGGCCTGCCCACGCACCTGCTCGGGCGACATGTAGCCCACCGTACCCAGCACCACGCCGGGCACAGTCTGCACCGTCATGGTCATCCCCGAGGCCTCTTCCTTTTCGGTGGGCGACAATTTGGCCAGGCCGAAATCGAGGATCTTCACCCGGTCGTCGTTGGTGACGAAGATGTTTTCCGGCTTCAGATCGCGATGGACGATGCCTTTCTCGTGCGCCGCTGCCAGGCCCTTGGCGATTTGCAGTCCGTAATCGGTGGCCTTTCGTACTCCGAGTCGGTCGTGCCTCAGAAGCTCACGCAGTGTCTGGCCTTCGAGAAATTCTGAGACGAAGTACTGGATACCATCTTGCGAACCCACGTCATAGATAGTGAGCAGGTTGGGGTGGTTCAGTGAGCTGAGGATGTGGGCTTCATGCTCGAACCGCTTCAGGCGGTCGCCGTCGCTCGCCAGCGCAGGAGGCAGGACTTTGACTGCAACCCTGCGCTCCAGCCTCGTGTCCCGAGCGCCGTACACTTCTCCCATGCCACCCGCGCCCAGGGGTGACTGAATCTCGTAAGGGCCGAGTTTTTGGCCAGGAGCAAGCCCCACAGTTGGCCAGGATTATACAACCTCAGTTGTTGCGAACAGGGGATTAACCTCTTGACCAACTATGACCAGGAAGACGGGCGCCTTCCCCTTATCCGTGGGTCCGTCACGGCTCTTAAAAGGGGTTTACGGGGTGGAATGGAGAAAAATTCCAAATTTCAACCCCTCTGTTCCGGCTAAGGCCGAAGCGTGGCCAACATCGTCAAGGGCCCCGGGGCGGCGGAGGCGGTGGGAGCTTAGGGGGAAATTATCCTGCCCGTTGGCGGAATGGAAAAGGCCGCCGGACGTGGCGGCAGTGTGTCAGCACCGTTGGGAACAACACGACTAGCGCGGAGACCGTTTGGCTACGCTGCCCTTCGCTCGTGACGGCACGGGGCGACGCGATCCCGGCACTTTGCCGATTCGAGGGTCTCCGGCGAGGACGAGTTCACAAGCGCGCAGCGCCGCTTCCTCGAAATCCGGGGCATCAGCCGGAAGCACCTGCCAGCCGGTTACCGGCTTGCCCAACACCTGAATGGATCGCAGGTTTGGGAACTCGCGGTGCAGGCTCTCGTGATGCTCTTCGGTGGTTGCAAGCCACAGCCCGTTGTCTGCCGTCTTCTCACGTTTATCCCGTAGGATCAGGACGATTTTGTCCTTCACATAGACCGCGAGACAGCCGAACATCGGGCGAGTATACGGCGAGAGCGAAGCAATCGCGTCGAGCACGAATTCATGCGGAACGGGCTTGCGTTGCTTGAAAGGGAGAATGGCATCGCCCGCCGGAAGAATGGGTGTAGCGTGATGAGGCTTCGGCATCGGACTTATGATAACGCTCACAGGTAGCCGACTGGAAATGAGAGTGCGGGTGGAGTGCTACTCGGGACGGAAGGCTGATGAACGGTCGGTGCGGTTCCGGCTCGATGGACGCTCTGTCAAGTTCATGGAGTGGTCGTGAGAAAAGCCGCGAAGTTCCGGGGGTCTGGGCCTACGGAAAACGCGAGATTACGCGGCCCTGCTTTTACAGCAGTGCCGGTGATTTCGGCTCCGGCACGGAGCCAGTCGTCGAGGTCGTGGCCATCCTCTGCGGCCGCAGACCTCGTAAGGTTCATAGGCACGGCGAGGGATCTCTGTTTCGAGATTCACCGAAATTCGGCAAATTACGGCCAACATCCACACTGATTACACCAACTACGGTGTCGCAGGACTCGCCGAATACACGAACCAAGGTAAGATTCCCCAGGATGGCAAGCCCACCGTTATGACCAAACGTGATATTCAGCTTCTCTACGAATACGACCGCTGGGCGAACAGCAGGGTTCTGCAGGCGGTCTCCACGCTCAGCGCCGAGCAGTTCACGCGCGATCTGGGCGGCAGTTTTCCCTCCGTGCGAGACACGCTCGTTCACATCCTCGGCGGCACGTGGATTTGGCTTGCGTATTGGAAGGAGCCGCCCCACAATGCCGCCTTGCTGACAGACTTGAGAAAGCGACGCGACGCTCTGTTCCGTCCAGATGCATTTCCCGACCTCGCTCTGTTGCGACTAAAGTGGGCGGAAGTCGAGAAGGAACAGGCTGAATTCGTGGGTCGTTTGACCGATGAAGCCTTGGGGAAAATGATTCCCTTTCGCACGACGCAGCTCAGCTTGATGCACCTGATGCAACATCTCGCGAATCATTCCACCTATCATCGCGGCCAAATCTCGCTGATGATGCGGCAGTTAGGCGCCGAGCCGCTGGCCACGGACTTGCATGTGTTTCTCTTGGAGTGCTCGTAGTGAACTGGGCCCCGGCGCTCGGGTGTCCCAGATCAATGAGCTCCTACAACGGGTTCGCGGATAGGCGACCACAGAAAGGATCAGGCAGTGGGATTTAGCATGTGTCCCATCGCGGTGGTTCACGCATCCGCGGAGCGGCTCTGGGATTTGCTCGCCGAACCCGCAAATTACGCCCAATGGTGGGAGGCTCAGACGCGTGCCGTTACGCCTGCGGGTTCCGCCCAGCCGGGACAGCGTATTGACGCACAGACCACCGCGCTCGGTAGACAATGGAACGTGAGTATCACCGTCAAGCACATAGACCACGCGCGGCGCGTGATTGACTTGACGACCCGATTGCCGTTCGGCATTACGGTTCACAATCACATCACTTGTGTTCCGCTCGACGCGACCACCTGCCGCGTGAGCTTCGGGTGAGAGTTTTCCTTCTCGCCTGGATGGTGGGGCTGGATACTGAAGCATTGGGGCGCGAATCAATTACACGCCGGGGTTGCCGACGCGTTGGCGCGACTCCAACACGCTGCCGAACGGTGTGGATAGTGTGGCCTGTAATGGGGCCCAAAGCCAATCCGGACTAAGGGACGGCTCCGGCCATAGAACTAACCATGGGCTCTGACTTACCTAAGGAATGGCCAATGAAAAGAAAAGCGCAGACCATCGACCTGCAAGTCAATCCTTGCGAAGAAACCATCCGCCTTGGGCCGCTCGCTGTACGCTTCTTGATCACCGCAGAGAACTCGAGTGGCACCGTCGCGGCCTTTGAACTATTTGTCCCGGGCGCGCAGCGCCTGACTGCTCCGGCCCATAGCCACGACCACTACGAGGAGACGATCTACGGCATTGACGGAGTGTTGACTTGGACTGTCGACGGAAGAAAAATCGACGTCGAGCCAGCAGAGGCACTATGCATTCCGCGTGGCGCCATTCACCGCTTCGATAACAATGGAATCCATGACGTGAAAGCGCTATGCGTGATCACGCCAGCCGCGATCGGTCCGCAGTATTTCCGCGAGGCTGCCGAGGTAATCAACGCGGCGGCCGGTGGCCCGCCGGACCGAGCAAAGTTGGCGGAAATCATGCGTCGCCACGGCCTAACACCGGCTCCGCCTCCAACTCAGGCGTAGAGCCTAGATGCCGCGTCAGACAGCGACGAAGGTTTCGATCAGCCGGGCCATCTCCTCCGGAATCTCAAAGGCAGCGAAGTGGCCGTGGGCATGCCGGCGGTGCGGATGAAACCACGGGTGCGAGGCAGCGAACTCTTCTTGCAGGGTCCAAGCCGGCACCTGAGGTTAGCTGGCAGAGATGCAGCACCGGAAGTGCGGGCGACAGCGCCGCCATCGTCCGCAGAGGATTTCCCGCTTTCGCGTAGTCCTTCGCGATTTCGCGGCCCGACCGCTGCCACATTTCCCCGCTGGCCGATCCCATGATGCCGCGAACGAAAATGAGTCGCCTCAGGGTTGTCTACGCCCTCAAGCCACAGGGAAAACAGGCGGTCGCGCATTTGCTGCCACTGGTTTGGATCTTGAAGGCCCTTGACCACAGCCATGAATGCGGGCGGCGGATCAGTCACAATCCAGTTGCATAGGACAATCTTGGGAATTCGGTGAGCCAAACGCTGGCGCAGTTCGATCGCAATCCATCCTGAATGCACCAGCGCGACCGGAACCACCTGTTCGGCCTTGCTCGAGGCAATCACCGCAAGCGCATCTTCGACCAACCGTTCGCTGCCGAAATCGTCCGAAGCGGGGCCCGAATTGCCATGGCCGCGCCAATCAAGCGCAAGCGTCCGCCGATGCGCGGCGCACAGTTCGGGCAAACGGCCGTAGGCCTCGCGCGTAGCGCACCAGCCCGGAATAAACAACAGAGCAGGTTCGCCCTGACCGCGATCGTCGTAGTAGATGGCTGCTGCAGCCTTCGCGTGGGGCACGTTGAGCATTTCCTTGGTCGGTGCTCTCTCAGCGAGGAGAACCGGGTCACATGGAATCCGACAGAACAGTGTAAATGCAATTCCAGCCGATATTCGGTGGGTTGCACGGAGTCAGGCAGTGCTGGCCGTGAGCAGTCGTGTCCATCATGTGGGCAACGATGACGAGGAGTGCTCGCGACCTGTCGTGATTGCCGACGAGCAGAATCGCCTATTCACTTGGCATCCGGTGAGATTGTTCTTGTTCTAGGCTGGTGTAGAGGCCCGTTGGAGGTAGGTTGAGGTTCAACGGCGGGTGCTGGGAGACCACCGGCCAAGCTCGCGTGAATGTTGGCATCCGCCGGGGAATTTCGCGGATGTTAAGATCTCTGCATTGTGACGCCGGTCCCCACCACTATGCGTGCCGTGCAGCTTCGCGCGTATGACGCTAGGCCGGAAAGTATCTCGGTTGTTGAGGCGCCCATCCCTCGCCCCGGCCCGGGACAGGTACTAGTCCGCGTCGCCGCTTCACCCATCAATCCGTCGGACCAGATGTTCATTCGGGGTCTTTACGGTTTCAAGAAACCTCTTCCCGCGATACCCGGCTTTGAAGGTAGTGGCACGGTCCTCGAAGCTGGGAGCGGGATGATGGGGCGCTTCCTCAAAGGACGGCGCGTGGCTTGTGCTACCGCCGCGCCGGACATCGCCGGAGGCATGTGGGCCGAATACCTGGTGACCTCGGCGCAATTATGCGTGCCCCTGAGCAGGCAGGTGGACATGGAGCAGGGCGCGACGATGCTCGTCAACCCCCTAACGGCATGGGCCCTGATGGAAGAAGCTCGGCTGGGCCGGCATCGTGCGGTCGTTCAGACGGCCGCCGCAAGCGCGCTGGGACGCATGCTGGTGCGCCTTGGTCAAAGGTTTTCTATTCCCGTCATTAATGTCGTGCGTCGTGTTGAGCAGGCGGAGCTCCTGCGCAAAATGGGCGCTGAATACGTTTTCAACACGGGTGATGCAGATTTCGATGCCAGTCTTGATGACCTCTGCCACAGGCTCGGGGCCACTATAGGCTTCGACGCAGTGGCGGGAGAAATGTCCGCACGCGTGCTACGCGCGCAGCCCCGCGGGAGCCGCCTGCTTGTTTATGGCGCCCTGTCGCTGGAGGCCAGCCAGCTGGATCCCGCATCGCTGATCTTCGAAGGGAAACGTGTGGAAGGCTTCTGGCTGACCGCATGGCTGCGCCGAAAAAGCATGCTGAGCCAACTCCAGGTCTCCCGGCAGGTCCAGCGATTGCTTGCGGGGGATCTGAAGACCCAGATTCAGGCAAGACTTCCCCTGGAAGAGGCTGCGCGCGGCCTGGAGCAGTACGCAGCCAACATGACGGGTGGAAAGATTCTGCTTATGCCCTCAAGGGCAGCGGGGGAATGACCCCCGCCGTACCAGTTCAGCACGCTGCCAGATGTGGTGAATCATTACGACAGGTGCCTTGGCTTAGTCTGTCGGCTGCGCTGCTCCCGGATCCGACAATCATTGCCGCGTAGGGGCGGCCAACGAGCCGATAAATCTTCATTTATATCGAGCCGTACCGTAATCTGCAGGAGGCCTGCAAAAGGTCTTCATGTATTGGTCCCCCGCTGCGGTAGGAAAGAGGCCCTCGAAGACCATGTCGTCGGTGAGGCAAGCGCGGCTGTTGTTTTTCACCGCAGCCGCATAGAATTTTCTGAGCACTTCACCTGCATTTTCCATCCCTCATCCCCTCCTCTGAGATAGCATCCATTCTGGTAAGGAAACAGATTTCGTCTCATCCCTTACTGACTGCAGCTGAGGATTTGAAAAGGACCTGCAATTGCGCCCACTGTTCCGGCGTGGGCTTGCCGGAAATTAACTCATAATCTGTAAAAACGACTTCTCCACCGACCAACTCAGGCGAATACATCGA